>NZ_JBEOXV010000006.1:0-272870 GCF_040296785.1 Kitasatospora sp. NPDC002040
GCACCACATCCCCACACACCACAGCCACCGCACCAGGAGCCCGCCGCACCTGCTCCTCAAACAACCCCGGCAAACACCCCCCAACACCCCGCCCAACCGGTGCAAGACGACGGTCAACCGCCAACTCCGCACTCATCAGCACATCTTCCTTCCAGTCTTGGTTCAGGTGCCTTGTCAGGCGGTGTCGAGATCGTTGACTCAGGACATGGGAACAGCCGGGTGCACAAACGGCTTTCGCTGAGATTGCGTAGGCCTGCGGGATGAGGCCACGGGCATCACCGGTGACGTCGCATCGGCCGCGAAATCGCGCAGCAGTGCGACGTAAAGGTCCGCAAACCCTTGCACTGTAGAGCAGTTGAAGAGATCGGAGTTGTAGCGAAGCTCCCCACGGACCCCCTCACATTCCCCTTCGGCGGACTTCGCCTCAGCAAGGCCCAGCCAGAGATCGAAGCGCGCGATGGGGAGGTCAACGGGACGCTCCGTGCTGTGCAAACCGGGGAGTTGCAGACCGCTGCCGAACTCGTTCAGTGTCAGCATCACCTGGAACAACGGGTGCCGGGACATCGAACGGGGCGGGTTCAGCAACTCGACCAGTCGCTCGAAGGGCAGGTCCTGATGACTGAAGGCATCCAGATCCGCCTCCCGGACCCGCTCAAGCAACGCCCGGAACGAAGGGTCACCCGAAGTGTCCACCCGCAACACCAAGGTGTTGACGAAGAACCCCACCAGATCGTGCAACGCCTCATCGGTGCGGCCGGCCGTCGGAGCACCGACCACGATGTCATGCCCAGCCCCGAGACGCGTCAGCAGCACCGCCAACCCGGCCTGGATAACCATGAACACACTCGTACCGGTCTGCCGCGCGAGCCCCGCCAGCGACCGGTGCAACTCCGCGTCCAGAACGACCGGAACCCGGTCACCCCGATAAGAGTTCACCACAGGACGCGGACGGTCGAACGGAAGGGCAAGCTCCTCCGGAATCCCCGCGAGAGCCTCACGCCAGTACCGCGACTGCGCACTGGCAACGCTGCCCTCATCACAATCGTCCCCCAGCAACTCACGCTGCCACACCGCATAATCCGCGTACTGGGCCGGAAGAGGCGCCCACACCGGAGCCAGTCCCGCGACACGCGCACCGTAGGCAACCGACAGATCACGGCACAACGGCGCCAGCGACCAACCGTCCACCGCAATGTGATGCATCACCAACAGCAGCACGCGATCCTCCGGACCCAGCTCGAACAGCCAGGCCCGCAAAGGAAGTTCCGCGGCAAGATCGAAACCTTGGCCAGCCGCAGCCGCCAGCTCCCCAGCCAGATCCGACTCCGCCACCACCACCACACTCAGCGGAACCTCGACCTCCCCCAGCTCCACCACCCGCTGCCAGGGAACACCCCCCTCATCAACAAAGACCGTCCGCAGACTCTCGTGCCGCACCACCGTGTCGACCAACGCCGCACCCAGCGCAGCCCGATCCACCACCCCCCGCAGCCTCACCGCGTAAGGCAGGTTGTAGGTCGCCCCACCACCCTCGAACTGGTTGAAGAACCACAACCGCTGCTGCGCGAACGACGACCTGACCTGTCCGGCCCGCTTTTGCCGGACCACCGGAGGGCGGGTCACTTCGCCACCGTCGATCACCCTCATCAGTGAGGAAACGGTCTGCGCCTGGAACAGGGCCTTGAGCGGCACTTCCACGGAGAACACGGAACGCACACTGTTGATCAACTTCAGTGCGAGGAGGGAGTGACCGCCCAACGTGAAGAAGTTGTCGTGCAGGCCGACCTGTTCCAGGCCGAGGGCATCGGCGAACAACCCGCAGAGAACGCGCTCCTTCTCGGAGACGAGAATTCGCTCCGGCCTACGGCTCTCGGAGGCGGCGCCATCCTGTACCGACAGCACTCGCTGATCGCCCCTACCGCCCTCCGCTACGGGATACTCGTCAGCCATGACGACCGTACTCGGGGTGTGCGGGCCCTGCGCATCCGTCGACTCCGCCAGAAGCACCTGGCGTGCGGTGACACACCCCTCCTCCGTCTGCCGGATCCGGTGCCCGAGCACCGGGAGGGCCGTCACCGCCCCGATCCCCCCATCTGGCTGGACGACGGCCGCCGCGAGGATGCTTACCAGCCCCTCTACCAAGGCCTCGATGGTGCCGCGGTCGAACAGGTCGGTGGCGTACTCAAGGTGCCCGATCATTCCCCCGCCGCGAAGGCCCGCCCCTGGCACCTCGGCAAGGGTCAGGTTCAGGTCGAACTTGGCGATGGGGAGGTCGACGGGACACTCCGTGCTGTGCAGACCGGGGAGTTGCAGACCGTCACCGGTGTTCTCCTCCAGTGTCAGCATCACCTGGAACAACGGGTGCCGGGACATCGAACGGGGCGGGTTCAGCAACTCGACCAGTCGCTCGAAGGGCAGGTCCTGATGACTGAAGGCATCCAGATCCGCCTCCCGGACCCGCTCAAGCAACGCCCGGAACGAAGGGTCACCCGAAGTGTCCACCCGCAACACCAAGGTGTTGACGAAGAACCCCACCAGATCGTGCAACGCCTCATCGGTGCGGCCGGCCGTCGGAGCACCGACCACGATGTCATGCCCAGCCCCGAGACGCGTCAGCAGCACCGCCAACCCGGCCTGGATAACCATGAACACACTCGTACCGGTCTGCCGCGCGAGCCCCGCCAGCGACCGGTGCAACTCCGCGTCCAGAACGACCGGAACCCGGTCACCCCGATAAGAGTTCACCACAGGACGCGGACGGTCGAACGGAAGGGCAAGCTCCTCCGGAATCCCCGCGAGAGCCTCACGCCAGTACCGCGACTGCGCACTGGCAACGCTGCCCTCATCACAATCGTCCCCCAGCAACTCACGCTGCCACACCGCATAATCCGCGTACTGGGCCGGAAGAGGCGCCCACACCGGAGCCAGTCCCGCGACACGCGCACCGTAGGCAACCGACAGATCACGGCACAACGGCGCCAGCGACCAACCGTCCACCGCAATGTGATGCATCACCAACAGCAGCACGCGATCCTCCGGACCCAGCTCGAACAGCCAGGCCCGCAAAGGAAGTTCCGCGGCAAGATCGAAACCTTGGCCAGCCGCAGCCGCCAGCTCCCCAGCCAGATCCGACTCCGCCACCACCACCACACTCAGCGGAACCTCGACCTCCCCCAGCTCCACCACCCGCTGCCAGGGAACACCCCCCTCATCAACAAAGACCGTCCGCAGACTCTCGTGCCGCACCACCGTGTCGACCAACGCCGCACCCAGCGCAGCCCGATCCACCACCCCCCGCAGCCTCACCGCGTAAGGCAGGTTGTAGGTCGCCCCACCACCCTCGAACTGGTTGAAGAACCACAACCGCTGCTGCGCGAACGACGACCTGATCATGTGAGCTTCTCCAGCTGGTGCTTCGGGGACAAGAGAGGTGCGGGTGCTCCCGGAAGGCCGGCTCTCCGGGACCGCGCCACCGGCGCGACGGAGCCTGGCCGTTTAGACGGACCTGCCGAGCGTGCGCATCGGCCTGGCAATGGACTCGGGGTCGATGCCGCCACGCAGTGCGGCGATCAGCCCGGCGGCCTCGGCATAGTTGGATACCTCGATGACGCCGGGTAGACCGAGTTCGGCGGCCGTGACCTCAAGGATGGTGGTGTTTCCGCGCACCGCGATGACGGGAATGCGGCGGCTGAGTGCCTCAAGTACGGGAATGCCGCCGAGGGCACCGGCCGGTACCACCACCGCGACCACATCGTCGAACGTGATCTCGTCGGTCAGGCGGGACCCGCGGACGGCCTGCATCTGGGGAGCGCTTGCAAGCCCGATCAACACACACGCGAGCCCGCTAGTCGAGACGATCTCGCCGGCCGAACGAGCGTCCACCACGGCGTGGTCGAGGCTCAGCTCCTTAAAATTGATCATGGGCGCGTGGGCGGCGGGCACTCCCAGCGTGCGCACGATCAGGTGGGAGATGATCGCCTCTACGCCACCCACCGGATTGGCCTCGCGACCGCTGAAATGTGCCGAGTAATCATCGGCGACGAGGTCCTGCACGTTCGTCGTGACCGCGATGCTGGTGGCGCCGCGCTCGATAAGCTGCTGTGCCGCCTTCAGTAGCACGTCGGGGGCATCGACGGAGCCGACGTACGCTCCAGATGCGTTGCGAACGCACCGTGAACCGATGGGCTGATCCGTAATGACATAGTCGATGAGGTTGACGCCGTGCACGGCGCGAACTGCGTTCGTCACGTTGAGAATGTGCTCGATCGCCGCCTCGTCCGACCGCTCGATGATCAGCCCCACCCGATTGCCGCGTGAGCGGTGGAGGTTGATGTCCCCTCGGCTGAAGGCATCGATGCACGAGCCCTCCGTGTAGAGGACTCGTTCGCCGGAGCGGATGAAGTTCGACGCGTTCACGGCGTTCGGATTGGTCACAACAAGGTCAGCAACCTCCGCCAGGAGGGCAGTGACGGGCGCCGCATCCCCGGCGTATCCACCGATCGAGCACCCGATTCCAGTAGGAACAAGGCTCACGACGACGTCCAGCCCGGATCGCCTGGAATCCGGCTCGGGAGCCGGCTCGGGGAGTACGCCGCCATATTCGGTGCTCTCCACGATGATCCTGGCTTGATTGGCCTCGCTGATGTACCAGCGCAGCGCCGGCTCTTCAAAGGAATTCTCGACAAGCTCGAGCAGGCCCGCTGCACTGACGACATCGGAACGATCGAGTTCGTATCGACGATTCGTAATCACGTGTTCTCTTTCTCCATCCATCTGGATAATCGGTCTGGTGTGCCCCGCGCGAAGCGATGGCTCAGCTCTCGGTCAGCCGAGTGCGGTGGGGGTGTCGCTCGTGCTGCACGTGATCCGGCTTAGAAACCAGCAGGCCCTCCAGGTACAGGTAGTCCATCTCTGTCCGGTAGAACGTCCGCAGTGCGTCGGCAGGCGTCTCAACGATCGGCTCACCGTTGTCGTTGAAGGACGTGTTCATCAGGAGCGGAACCCCAGTGCGCCGATGGAAAGCGCTGATCAGCTGGTGGTAAAGGCCGTTGACGTCCGGTCGCACCGTCTGGACCCGCGCCGTTCCGTCGACGTGTGTGATAGCCGGAACGAGTTCGCGCTTGTCCTCCTTGACGGCCGGCACAAGGAGCATGAAAGGGCTCTCGCCCTCGCTGTCGAACCAGTCCGACGCATGCTCGACGAGAACCGATGGCGCGTATGGACGGAAAACCTCGCGGTGCTTGACGACCTCGTTGAGGAAGTCCCGCGTGGCCGGATGCCTTGGGTCGGCGAGAATGCTGCGATTGCCCAGGGCTCGCGGACCCATCTCCGATCCGCCCGCGACCCACCCGACCACGTGATGCTCGGCGAGCAGACCAGCCACCTCGCCAGGCGTGGACTCGCGCCAAGTCAGCTTTCCCTCATACGGCTTGAGCGCCTCAAGGACATTCTCGCGGCTATAGGTGCGACCCAACGACGCGGAGCGCATCGGAGTCCTGACCTTCCCGTCGAGAAGATTGTGGTATCCCCACAGCGCCGCGCCGATGGCACACCCGGCGTCGCCGGCCGGTGCCGGGATGAAGATGTCCTCGAACGGGCCCTCGGCGCGCACTCGCTGGTTCGCAACCGAGTTCAGCGCGACGCCACCACCGAGGCAGAGGTACTTCTTGCCCGTCAGCTCGTGGACCTGGCCCGCCAGGTAGAGCATGGCCTTCTCAAGCTCGTCCTGCACCTTGTACGCGACGTCCTTGGCCAGCTGGTGCTGCCACGAGCCGTTGTGGCGAGGATCGTAGTCGACGCCCTCCGAAGCCATCAGATCGGTCCAGATCGCCTCAAGGTCCTTCGGCTTGCAGGTGACGTCCAGACCGTCGAACGTGAGCCAGTCGCCCCACTCCGGCCGGGGCCGGCCGTACGGCGCCAGGCCCATGGTCTTCCCGCCCTCCGGGTACCCGCCGGACTTGAAGACGCCGAAGTCCGGCGCTCCCCACCGGGTGATGAAGTTCAGCTTCGCGGTGAAGAAGTCATAGAACAGGCCAAGGCCCATGTCGTCGTACTCGACGGGGTACTCGGGAGCGGAGTATGTCGTCGCGGCGATGCTCCGCAGCTCCGTACCCTCACCGACCAGGACGGTGTGCTTCTCAATGTTCTTCGTCCCCGGGAACCTGCTGCCGGCCTGGTCGACGATGAGCACCGCGGCATCGTCAAACGGCGAGGTGTGGTAAGCCACCGCAGCGTGCGCAAGGTGATGCGACGGCATCGGCAGCTGGTGGATCTTACTCTTGTCCTTGATCGGCAGCTCGTTGGCGATGCGCTGCGCCGCGCCGTCGCCGATCGGACGGTTGCCGACGACCAGGCCGATATCGTCGATTCCGATTCCCACGGATTCCAGGCAGTAGGTCACGGACCGCATCGGAATCGTCTTGGTGAGACGATCGAAATAGCCCTGAATCAGAAATCCCTCAGTGTGCTTGATCCGGTCGAGGCGCTCTTCCTCGATCGCGACCAGGACCTCACCGTCCTTGATGATGGCAGCAGAGCGGTCATGACTGAGGTTGAGCCCCAGGATGTAGGTCATTTCTTTCCTCCCCCTGCCTGCATCAACAGACAGGAATCTTCTCCCCTGACATGCGGTTCCACATGTCGGAACGCTGGCACCGAATACGTACTGCGGGCTCAGCCCGCGAGCTCCGCAGCATGCTTGACAAGGCTCTGGCGGCGCATGTCAACCCAGTTGGCATTGACGTACTCAAGGCACGATTCACGGCCGGACGGCCCGTGCACTGGATCCCATCCAGCCGGGACTTCCACAAACTCCGGCCAGAGCGAATGCTGATTCTCTGAATTTACCAGGACTAGATACATCGCATCTGGGTCATCAAATGGATTAGAGATAATGCGACTCCTTGATCAAATTTTCCAACGTTAGCCCATCACTGTTTCAGCCAACGCGGCGACGGGGAGGATCTGAAACCTCAGTCGACCTGTGCTGCGATCGCTTCTGAGGAATCAACGCCCTTGACAGCGGCATCGGATATTCCCCGAATCCGTCGGATAGGCGAGACCAGCGTGAGGGCCGCCGGCAGTAGGAGCATGGCACCGACGGCCGCGATCGTAGATCGAATTCCGAACGCCTGGCCCAGCAGGCCGCCCAGCAGTGCGCCGATCGGCATCGACCCCCAGGCGATGAATCGCATGGCCGCAGTCGTTCGTCCCATGAGGTGGCTCGGGGTGATCGCCTGTCGAATGCTGATGACGTTGACGTTGAAAAGGGTTGTTCCGAAACAAATGAGCATGAAGCCGAAGCCGACTACAGCAAGGTTCCAAAGCGATGCCCCGTTCGCTGTGGCCAGGAGCATGCCGCCTGCGCCGCTCAAGCATGTGGCGAAAACGATGCCTAGCCCCAGACCGCACACCCTGTTGATCCGCCCCACTGCCGCGACGCCAAGAATGGCGCCCAGGCTACCCTCGATCACGACAATCGCGATCTTCGTCGAACCCAGTTGAAGATCTCGCGCAAGATAGACGAAGAAGATTGCAAGAAGGGCCTGTAGCAGCAGGTTCCAGGTCGCCGCGATGATGGCGTTCCACCGGAGGAAGGGAGATCTGCGGATGAATCGAAGCCCCGCTCGAAGCTCTGCCCGCAGCGGCTTCGGATCGTGCGACCGTGAAGGAGCCGGATCGACCGATCGGATCGAACGCAGAATCATGGCCGACAGTGCGAATGAGACCGCATCCACCACAAGAGTGAACGGCGCCGACAGCACCTTGAGAAGTGCTGCCGCAACTCCCGGTCCCGCCATCTCCACCACGGACCGGCTGCTTTCGAGGCGTCGATTGGCGCCCAGCAGGTCATTTCGATTGACGATGGCGGGAAGGACGCTCTGGTGGGCGACGTCGAAGAAGACCGTACAAGTGCCCACCACGACAGCGACGGCACAGAGCCACTCGATGGTGAGGAACCCGGCCGATGCGGCGACCGGGACCAGCCCCACCGCCGCCGCACGGACCCAGTCCGCGACCATCAGGACACGTGGTAGGTACCAGCGGTCGACAAGAACACCGGCGACCAACCCGAATATCAGGAAGGGTGCCCTCTCTACTGCGGTCAGGACACCGAGCTGCCACGTCTCGGCTTCGAGGGATGAGATCGCTATGAGCGGGAAGGCGATCAGGCTGATCTGCGAACCGCCGAGCGAGAGGGTCTGCGCGACCCAGAGCTTGCGGAAATCCGACCGTCCAGCGGCAATCGGTAGCTGCTTCTTCATCGGCGCGCACCGCCCGCGACCGGCCCCATCCAGCCCAGCAGTTCGTCCAGCGCCTGGTAGAATCCCTCAATCTCCGAGACCTCGTTATACAAGTACGCCGAAACCCGGAGGACTTCACCGCCAGCTAGGTCGGATATCAGGGGCTGCGCACACAGGTGACCGCTGCGCACCATGTAGCCGTAGGAGTCGCTCAACAGGCGGGCGACCTCACCGGCGGAAATGCCCTCCGGCAGGCGCAAGCTCGCGAGTGCGATCCGATCGGTCTCGTCCGGCGGGCCGATCAGGCTCACCTCGGGGCGAGCGAGCGCCCCTCCGACCAGCGAAGCACAGAGCTCGCGTTCGTGCTGGTGGCGCTTCGGAGCATCCAACGCTTCGAGGTACTGGATCGCTGCGGTGCAGCCGATTACGGAGGCGATGGCCGGTGTACCCGTTTCGAACTTGAAGGGGATACGCCGATCGACACTGCCGTCGAGGTCGACCCAGTCGACCATCCCGCCACCCACCGTCAAAGGGCGCAGCCCCGCGAGCATCTCGCTGCGGCCGTAGAGACAGCCGACCCCCGTGGGGCCCAGCATTTTGTGCATCGAGAACGCCATGAAGTCGACATCCAGCTCTCGGACGTTGACGCGCTGGTGAGGCATGGACTGCGCGGCGTCCAGGACGATCGTGGCGTCGCAGGCTGCGCGGACCTCGGCTATCAGTTGCGCCACAGGGTGGACCACGCCCGTGGCGTTGGAGCAATGGGTGAGCGCGACCACCTTCGGCCGACCACGCAGAAGCGCCCGGAAGTGGTCCAGATCGAGCCGGCCGTGGGAATCCACCCGCACCAGGTCGAGGTGCCCGACCCTCCGCCACGGCAGCAGTTGGGAGTGGTGCGCGTCCAGACAGCCCACAATGTACGCGTCCGAGTCCAGGCCCAGACCGCTGGCGACCAGGTTCAGTGCCTCGCTCGTGTTCCGGACTAGGACCACTTCGTTCGCTGCGGCGCCGATGTGGCGCGCGATTTCCACGCGGGAGGCCTCGTAGGCATCCGAGGCCTCCTCGGACAGCCGGTGCTTCCCTCTGTGGATGTTCGCGCCGTTGGACTCGTAGTACTCAGTGATCGCCCGGATGACCGACCGCGGCTTCAGGGTCGTGGCTGCGTTGTCCAGGTACGAGATCTTCTTCTCATCGATCTCCCGCAGCAGCGCAGGGAAATCGTCCCGGTGGGTATTCAGACCGGACATGGTCACCTAGTCCCGGAAAGGCGGGAGACGCACGGCTGGAACTTGCCGCTGCGCTCGCCCGCGATGTAGTCCACTCGCTCGACGCGCACGAGGTCCGGCCCCAGAGCCTCCGTCAGACGCGCCTCCAGGGCGGTGATGTCGCCCGAGCGCACGTCGGCGCTGGGGACGTACCGGAAGGTGCATGCACCGTTCTGGTCCTGCTCCAGCTGGTAGAGATCGATACTGGGGGCATCTCCGACCAGCGCATCGGCAGCACCTGGCGTGACGACGCGGCCGTCCCGCAGCCGCACCGCCTGCGTGGCCCGGCCCTCGATCCGAACCATTGGCATGTCACTTCCGCAGTCACACGAGCCGCCCAGCGGTGTGAAGTAATCACCGGTGGCGTAGCGAATGCGCGGGATCAGCCCGTCATCCACTGTGGTGACGTACAGCTCGCCCATTTCACCGTCCTCCACCGGCTTGTCATCCCGAATGAACTCGACGTAGAAGTCCCTGTCGTTGATGTGCCGCTGCCCGTGGTGGCATTCGAAGCCGAGATAGCCCAGCTCTGACATTCCGATCATGTCGCCGATCGGAACGTCCGGTCCCATGAAGTCTTCGATCTGGCGCCGCGCCACACGCGTCATGAGGGTGTACCCGCACACGATGTGCAAGGGGCGCGGTGAAGTGATCTGTCTGCCGAGCCGCCGCGCCCACCTCGCTAGGAAGGCGAAGTGTGTCGGGTCCACAACCAGCAGGTCGGGTTGGTAGAGATCGATCTCGTCGAGTGCCTTGATGACCTGCCACTCCGGCGTGGTGAGGAGGTCGTGGGCGACGGTCAGTACCAGAGTGCCGTCCGGCAGCGTTCGGTCCTCCATGGACGCGAATCCTGTCGCGCACTCGACGTCCGAGCAGTTCGGCGGAGCGAACCGGCAGATTCTGGGCCTGCTGCCAGGACGCCAGAGCCCGTCGAAGCGACGGTTCACGCCCAGCGCGGCCGCCTGCCGCCGGGCGAGGTCGTACGCCAGGATGGCGCTGTTGAGACGGTCGCCGGACGTCCCGGAGCTCTGGAAACGCATGACATGGGGCGAGTTGAGGGTGTAGCCCTTGGCAAGCACCCCTGCGGGGAAGTTTCGCCGGTAGTGTGACTTCGAGGTGGGTGGAAGCCGCAGGAAGTCCGCCCTGTCCCGGATATCCGTGGGCTGGAGGCCGCTGGCCTCCATGTGGTCGCGGAAGAAGACGGTGCTGTTGAACGCGTAGGCGATCTCTTCCTGCACGGCCTCGAACGTGGTCGCGTCAGTCATGCCATGGCCACCAGGATCGAACGGTCCCCGGTATACGGCTTCCTACCATGTGCGAATTGCTCGTTATCGACGACCATGATGTCGCCTGTCTGCCAGGGGAGAGAGATCTCCTCCGCCGCGTAGGCGGCCCGGATGTGGGCCAGATCGGCTGGGTCGAGCGGGGTACCGTCGCCG
Organism: Kitasatospora sp. NPDC002040; assembly: GCF_040296785.1. Classification (NCBI taxonomy): domain Bacteria; kingdom Bacillati; phylum Actinomycetota; class Actinomycetes; order Kitasatosporales; family Streptomycetaceae; genus Kitasatospora; species Kitasatospora sp. NPDC002040. The sequence goes on from NZ_JBEOXV010000006.1 coordinate 10,948, forward strand.
TACATGGCGTTGCGGGGCAGCTCGTCCTCGGAGAAGCTATCGCGCAGCTCGCGTTCAACGCTCGCGGGAAGCGAACTCACGTGGAACAGGTGGGCCTGGTTGAACCAGACCTTCTCGCCGGTGGCCCGTGACTTGACGGTGGCCTGCACTACGTGCCGGGTACGGAGCCTCTCCCCTCCCAGCCACTCCGCCTGGATGCTGTGCTTCGCGCAGTACGCGTCGACCTCCCCGCGGTCTCGGGTTTGGAAGACCTCCTGCCAGCTCAGGTCCATGCCGAGACCGAAGTTCCGGACATACATGACACCGTGCCGCTCAAAGCGCTCATGTGTGGACGTCGGCACCCGGGCAGCAACGCGGGCGCTGTCGGCGATGGGCGTCTCCCCGCCTTCAGGCGCCGGCACCACACAGCCGAGAAAGAGTGTGGACGGCCATGAGTCCGTGTAGGACATCTCGTTGTGCTGGGGGATGGTCTGATCAGACGGGTACTCCGTCGACGTGAAGACTCTGCCCTTGACCCGCTGCCGCGGAGTCGAGCGATTGTCATAGTCGCGCAGTTCGCCAGCGAGACCTGTGGCCAGCTCGGCCAACCCCTCGGCGTCGAGCGGGGTGAAACCCCGCAGCAGGACGGCCCCGTGCTCATCACGTAGCCGCGCCAGCGTGTTCTCCGAGCTGGACAGCCACTCCCGCGCGTCGAGCCGAGCAACGGTCGGCATACACGCCACCGCTCGCGATCCGTCGACCAGCGGGGCGACTCGAACCAGCGCCGCGTTACTGACCGAGATGGACTTCCGCGCTCTCCCGAAGCGTCCCGTGGGGCTCACCTCGGTCTCCGAGGGCGTCATGCCTTCCCCGCCTTCTTCTCAAGGAGCTCGTCGATGAACCCGGCAAGCTCGGACACGATGGGGTGCTCGAAGAGACTGCGCAGCTTGACGTTCACCGTGAACTCCTCGCGCAGCTTTGCGATCAACTGGGTCGCCAGCAGCGAATGGCCGCCGATCTCGAAGAAGTCGTCGTCGGCTCCGGTGCGGTTCAGCAGTAGGAGCTTCGCCATGATGTCGGCGACCTTCTTCTCGGTCGGAGTCCGAGGTTCGGTGTACGACGCGGAGCCTTGGCTGTAGAAGCCGGGTTCAGGAAGCATCGATGCGTCGATCTTCCCGGTGCTCGTCAGCGGGAAGGCGTCCAACGCCACCAGGTGGGCGGGCATCATGAAGTCGGGAAGCCACTCGGCCATGAACTCGCGGACCCACTCCGCAGACCCGCGGCCACCCTCCGCATCGAGCAGGTATCCCACGAGGTGCGCGGTCGTACCCTCACCGGCCTCTACCACCAGGCTGTCCTTCACCCGCGGGTGTCGGCGCATGACCGCCTCGATCTCCCCCAGTTCCACCCTGAAGCCGCGGACCTTGATCTGACGATCGATGCGGCCGAGGATCTCGATGCTGCGGTTGGGAAGGAAGCGCGCCTTGTCACCCGTGCGATACATCCGTGCCGCCGGAGCAGAGTTGAAGGGGTCGTCGACGAATCGCTCCTGCTGCTCCACCGTTCCGGCGAGGTAGCCCTGGGAAACGGACGACCCGCCGATCCAGAGCTCCCCCGCAAGACCCGCGGGCAGAGGCCGGCGCTGAGGATCCAGGATGTAGGCACGCGCGTGCCTCAGCGGTACACCGACCGGCACGCTGGAGGCCAGAGCAGCCTGATCGTTGGAGGTGGCCTGCCCGCACAGCACGCCGACAGTCGTCTCGGTCGGGCCATAGTGGTTGAAGAGCTCGCAGCCGCCGAGGAAGCGTTGGAACAGGTTGTACCAACCCCAGGCAAATGGCTCTCCGCCCACGACCAGGGCCGTTCGAGGCATCAGCTTCTCTGGCGCCTCGGCCAGGGTGATCAGGGCACCCAGGTGGGACGGCGTGATCTTGAGGAGATCGTAGCTCTCCCGTGCCAGCAGCTCGGCGAGCGCCTGCGAGTCTGCGGAGACGTCCGGAGCGACGACCAGGAGCGACCCGCCGCTGACGAGCGGGGGGAACAGTGCTGTGTTGCCCAGGTCGGTGCCCAGCGAGCTCAGCGCGACCGAGTCGATCTTGCCGGTGAGCTGCAGGCGGTCAACGACGCCGTCCAGGTAAGCCACAAGTTGCCTGTGTCCGACCACCACGCCCTTCGGCGTACCGGTGGAACCCGAAGTGAAGAGCACATAGGCGGGGTCGTCATCGGCTGTCACCACGTCGGGTCGCTCACTGCTGCGGTGGGCGCACACCGTAAGGTCCGCGTCAAGGAGGACGATGTCGCAGTCCGGCGGCAGGTCCGAGCACGTTTCGGCGGTCGCCACCACGTGAGTGAAGCCAACTGCGGCGCTGATGGCGGTTCGACGCTTGGCGGGCAGATTCGGGTCGACCGGGACATAGCCCGCTCCCGCCTTGGCCGCCGCCAGCATCGCGACAATGGCCAGGTCAGAGCGCTCGAGGCAGAGGCCCACCAGTGTTCCGGCTCCCACACCGCGCTCGACCAGCTCGTTGGCCAGGCGGTTGGCGGCCTGGTCGAGCTCACGGTAGCTCCAGACGCGTGAGCCTGTCCTGATTGCCTGGCCGCCGGGCGCCCGCCGCGCGGTCTGTTCGACCTGCCGGTGCCAGTGCTCTGCGGGGCGGCCCGGCAACGCTGCGGGATTCGTGGCTGCCAGGAGGTGCCCTGCGGCGTCCTGATCCAGCATGGCGAGCGCCTGAACGGCGACGGAGAGGTCTCCGCCCAGTGCCGAAACGGCGGCCCGCAGACAGACGAACAGCGCCTCGGCGCCGCCCTCGGCCATTCCCAGGGCCCGGTAACCCAGCTTCAGGCGGACTTCGCCGTCCACACCCTGCGCCGAGAGATGGACTTTCCCGGCGTCATCGGATGGTTCGATCCACAGGTCGGAGAAAGCGGGTACTTCCTGCGAGGTGAACTCCGCGACGTCGCTGAACCTGAAGCCCGGCATACCGCGGCCGTGCTGCCGGGCCGGGTCCATGGAACTCTCGTCCGCGCGCTCGAACAGGTCGAGTTCCAGGTCCACAGACCGCAGAAGATCGTCCAGCGTGGTCTCATCGGACACCGAGGCGAAGATTGGCATCGGGGTTTCGAATTGGCCGATCGAGGTGAGCATCTCCTGGAACGGCCTGCGCGTGAACGCCGTGTTGACCGCCAGGCGATCCGGCCGTCCAGCGGCATGCCAGAGGGCGACGATCCAACCGGTCAGCAGCACGCTGCGCAGACCGCCGTCGAGCCTGTCACCGAGGCTCCGAAGCCTGTGTGCCAAGGGCGCCGGGACCGTCCAAATCAGCCCGTCCCGAGCCGATTCCTCGGAGTGCAGCTCCAGCGGCAGGTGCAGCGCGGGCAGGGCCGCCAGCTGCATTTCGCGGTCGGCCGCAAGCTCCCTCTCCCGCCCCAGAGCCGTGCCTTCTTCGTACTGCCACTGGGCGTAGTCGGCATACTGGAGGACATCCTCCCGGTGCCAGGCAGTGGCGTTCAGCCGTGAGGCGTACGCACGACGCAGGTCCTGGAAGAAGACCTCGACCGAGGCTTCGTCCATATTGACCCGGGGGACCGCCAGGACAAGTACCTGCTGCTCACCCGCGGTGGTGAAGAGGGTCAAGCGCAGCGCCTGCTCGTCACCCTCGTCGAGGTGTGTGTACAGCTCCTCGCGCATGAGCGCGGTCAGCGCCGCGTCGTCGCCGGACCGCTCCGACACCTGGATCCGGGGCTCGTCCTCGATCACCATCAGTACGGTGCTGTTCTCACCGAGGACCTCGCGGTACGCCGTGCGGAGGCTCTCGTGTACCAGCACCACGTCATTGAGCGCGAGCTCCAACACCTCGCGGTCTACCGGGGCCGCGAGGCTCACCCCGGCGACCGTCCGGGTCGCCGATCCGCCGGCCGCGAGACCGAGGACATGCTCCTGCTGCCTGGACAGGCGGAAGCCTTCCCAGTTCTGGGTCATCAGTTCTGCTCCGTGTCGATCCATAGTCTCCCCCCCGTGAACTTGTTCCATGTGTTGATTTCATTCGGGCCGAGGTAGTCGGCGGCGAGCTTCCAGAACTCGGCATACTCGGCCGGCACGTTGAGGTGGGCGTGACTGGCCTGCGGCGGCATGTGCGCCAGGACGTCGCCCAGCTTCATACGCAGGAGTTCCTCGAATCCATCCCGGCTCAACGGAATGTCCTCACCGGTCCGCCGGTCCTTCATCTCCGGCTTCCCGTTCGGGCGCATCATATTGCGGAAGCTCTTGCCCAATGACGCGTAGCTCATTACGGAGAAGTTGAAGATCAGCTGCTCCACCACTGATCCGACGACCGCTCGGAGCTCGACACGCTTCTCGTCGGGGATCGAGTCAACGTTGTCGTTGTGCAGCCCTTCTGTCCCGTAGGCACCGTGGAACAGTCCGGCAAGGCAAACGTGATCGTCGGCCTTCATGTCCTGAAGGATGCCGCATGCCCGGAACATGTGGTCCAGCAGCGTCTCCTCTTGGTGCGCGGCCTTATGCAGACCCAACTGCACCAGTTCGCGTCGGTATTGTTCGGCGTCAAGCATCCGACACTCCTTGTTTTTCTGCCCCTTGGATTTGGCGCGGGAACCACCGGAACTGCATGGCCTGCACAGTGCTGTGCTCTGCGCCAGCCCGTCTACTCGGCGCACATTCGTTGACCCGGGCCTCGCGTCCCGACAGCAGGGCACAGCTGTCCCCAGTAGTCGGGCTCACCACTCTGCAGAGCACGGCGAATGGACTTGCCGATCAGCCGGGCCGGCGGGAAACAGGCCACGTAGCTCTGATGCCGCAGACACTTGTCCGGCGCACTCAGCAGCTGACCGCAGACGCCCGTGCCGGACAATCAGCGAGGACATCCACTCACCGAGACCTCGCCTCGAAAATCCTGCTGGGTACTCATCGCAGAATTCGAAGATCACCAAATGATTAAAGATTCGGAGGAGCCGGACAAGAATCTCCGACCCCGAACCGAGACGTAAGAAGTCACGCACCGATCATGGCTGCCAGGATGGGATTCCCCCGGAAGAGAATCCCATCCTCTGGCTCAAATTCCGCGCTGCCACCGCGCACGTCAAAATCTGGCGAGAATCACGAGCCCCAGGTCACGTCGGCCGGCATCTGCACCTTGGCCGCGTAGGCAACCGGCGCCTGGGCGGAGCTGAGCAGCGCCGGGCTCGAAGTCGGAACGACACCAGCAGCGGCCGCCGGTGCGGCCGACACAAGCAGTCCTGAGCCGACAGCCAGAAGAACCGTGGTGGCAACCTTCGCAAGACGCTTCTTGAACATGACCTTCGTTTCCTGGTTTCGGAAGGAGGGGTCGGGGTCCCCGCCCCTCCTTCCGGGTGGATCTTGATGTCCATCAGTGTGTCCGCAGCTCAGAAGCCTAGGAAGGGGTTGGAGCTGTCATGATCCGGCCTTGGCATAAGCCGTCCAGGGAGCTCCGGGTCGAGCAGTCGATCAAAGTAGGCGGCGACCAGCCGTACGTCGCAACTGAGCAACAGGAAGCCGCTCAGCTCCAGATGCAACGCGAGCGCCCGCCCACACACCTCCGTCGCAGCCGCCTCTGCATCCTCCAGAGAGGGAGCCAGCATGAAGAGGCCGATGACTGGGCCGCCTGGAGCGTCTGGGTGCGCAACCACGTACTGGAGGGACTCAGTCGGGGTCGCGCACCTGAGGAAAAGGCTCGGCGCTTCGTTGGGCAGCCGAACGCCGGTTCGTGCGGCTAGCTGGGCATGAACCAAATACATGTGGCCAGAGTTACACCTCTACCAAACGCCCCAAAACCCCTCAGATTGGACGCTTTATGCCATTGCCTAAACCTGAAGGCTGGGGAATCCCGCTATGATCGTCTACAAAGCAGAACGTCGGCGGTGCAGGAGGAAGCGGTGCTCGAGCCACTCGGCTTGGACTCCACGGCAGAACAGCTCTACAAGTCCATGCTGGCCCATCCGGACGAGGACTTTACCGAACTGTCGACCCGTCTCAGGATGGACGAGAAGGACATCCACCGGGCCCTGCACGAGCTCAGCGCGCTTGCACTTGTTCGGCCTACTCTCCAGGAGGGAACCGGCTACCGCGCGGTCAGCCCTGATATGGCCATGGAGGCGCTGATCGCCCGCCAGCAAGCAGAACTTACGGCCCATCAGCTCCGGATCGACACCTCGCGCGCGGCCGCAGCCCAACTCATCGCTGAATGTTCGGCCATGACGATCGGTGCGACACTTGCAGGCGGCGACGCGGAGCGGCTCGTCGGCCCAGACGGCATCCGCGAGCGGCTGGCCGTCCTAGCCACGCGGGCTGAGCACGAGGTCATGACTTTCGCCCCGGGCGGCGGCCATCCCGCCGCCGACCTGGAAGCCAGCCGCCCGCCAAACGCCGCCCTGCTCGACCGTGGCATCCGAATGAGGACCATCTACCTCGACAGCGTCCGCAATCACTCCCCGACGCTGGACCACGTGAGCTGGCTCAGCGCCCGCGGTGGGCAGGTCCGCACTGCGGCTACCCTGCCGGTCCGCATGGTCATCATCGACCGCCACCAGGTGGTCCTACCCCTCACTACCTCGGATGCCCGTACGGGAGCAATGCTGCTCAAAAGCGAGGGAGTCGTTACCGCTCTCTGCGCCCTCTTCGAGAGTGTGTGGGCCACCGCCATACCCCTGGGCGAGGCCCCAACCACCGACCAGCATGGCCTGAGCAACCAGGAGGCCGAGATTCTTCGCCTCCTCGACACTGGCTTCACCGACGAGGCGATCGCCAAGCGCCTCGGTATCTCATCCCGGACTGCTCGCCGTCTCACCGCCGTTCTCATGGAGCGCCTGGAAGCCCGTAGCCGCTTCGAAGCTGGTGCCAATGCCGTGCGCCGAGGCTGGCTCTCGCCCACTCGCTGACAGGCCCGGTTGGCCCGTGAACCATCCAGATTCGAAACCGCACAAGCTCGTGTTGGCCCAGGCGGAGCTGAGAGAAATTTCGGCAGCGCCGCGCGGGCGCATGCCCGCCGTCCAGTACGGCCCCCATGGCCGGCTGAGTCGTTTGCTGTAACGGCCCCATAGCGATCCGTCGGCATGCACGAGCCAGGCCAAGCAACCTCCTACCCCGACGGTACGGCCTGCCGTGCTGCTCGGCTGATGACGGAAAAGGCTAGTGATCCGCTTGACGTTGGTATGCGAGCTCACGCTGGTCCATGACGCGTACGGACATCACATCGCCCTCACAGCAAGCGGAAACCCGTCTCCGGGTGGGTCCCGGCACCTTGGTGAAGCTGTCGCGCTCGTGCTGCTCGGGCTCTTGGCCCTAGGGGTCGGGTCCTTGTGGGCTGCCGACTTCCGAACGATGGTCACCCGCCTGTATCACCGTCAGATGGCGGAGAGGGAGAACCTGCCATCGCCGCTTCGCCGGCTAGCCCCTCCCCCCACAGGCCCTTCCGTTCAACGGGCGTTGGGAGCAGTGCTGGCGGTGGTCGGATGTGTCTTCGTCATCGGCGGCGTGTGCGTGGTCATGCCATAGCTGCGGTGCGTCGGATCGGCCTGGCCGCCCTCGACCGCCGCCCTGTTCCTGACCCTCCTCGGCGCAAGCCCCGCGCATGCCGCCTCGCAGACCCGACCCTGCCCCGGTGACCGGCAGTACTACACCGAGCCCAACAATCCGCCCAGTTCTGGGAGTGCTCCAACGGCGTCGCCTACCGCTTTGACTGCCCCGAGGACCTGTGGTGGGGCCTGTCCGTCCTCACCTGCACCGAACCCGCCCTGGCCGCCGAGGGCCGGGCCACCACCCTCACCGCCGGCCCCGCCCGCCTGACCCTGCTCCCGCTCGGACTAACGAAGATCAACGCCCGCTTCGACGCCGGCGGAGGCATCGCCCGCTGGGCCGACATCACCTTCACCTCCGCCGACGGCACCGTCCTGTGCACCGCCCGCGCCGACGACGACGGCAACGCCTCCTGCAACGCCACCCCCTCCGCCCTGGCCCTGGCCGGTGACCTGCTCACCGGCTACGCCGCCACCTACCGCGGCATCGGCCCGGACCACGACACCCACGTCATCCGGCCCGCCGGCGCCCACAGCACCATCGCCCTCCTCTGACCGCCCCAGGACGGCTGCGCGGGTAGGGCCCAGGACGCGCTGGGCCCGGGTCGCGACGAGGCACTGGCCGAGTCCGTCAACGCGGACAGCTACCGGCAGTCCTTGCAGAATCCGAAGGTCGTGGCGGCCTCGACGTATGGTTCGGCTGCATGAAAGACAAGGGGCACGGCGTCGCGAGCCCGCTGGAGCCGTTCGAGGCGGCCTCGGCCGTGGCCGGGCCCGCCGAGATCAGGCAGGCGCAGGACGACGTCGCCTGCAAGCGGCGGACGGGACTGGTCGAGACCTGGTCCGGGGTGGAGACCGCGCTCCAGAACCGGATGATCGCCCGCAACCTCGGCCCCCTCACGGCGATGCGCGACGCGACCGAGCGCACCCTCAGGGCCGCCGACACCGTCCTTGCGGACCGCGACTGAGGCAGCCCGCTTGGGGGTCGACGGCACGGGGCCAGCGACACGGCACGATCGGCGGCCGAGCGGATGAACGGAGTGAAGTGGTGAAGAACGGATCCGAATGCCCGGCCCCGGCCCGGCGCGGGCGCAGACCAGGGTCACGGGCCCTGCCCGGCCCGGCGGTCCGCCTGGCCCTGGGGCTCATCACAGGCACGGCCCTCGTCGTGATCCACGGGACCGGTGGCGCCGGGTCCGTTTCCGGGATCGCGCTCAAGCCCGCTCGACCGTCCGCCCAGGCCACGCCGCAATCCGCGTCCCGGGCCCAGGACGCGGACCGGATCCACGACGTCCTCGGCAACCGGCTCACCGAGGACGAGGACCCACTCGGCTCCGGCACCGGCTCCCCGTGCTCGACGTCATCGGCTCTCATGCTCACTCAGAAGTGCTACCGGGCCACGGATGCCACACTCCGTGACGCGCAACTGGCCCTGTCCCTGTCCCTGGCCTCGGCCGAGGACAGCTTCGGCACGCTGTCCTCGGCCGCACAAAAGATCACAGCCGCGGCCCGGACCTATTGCGGCCTCGGCTGTGCGGATAACCCCTCGTCCGCACGGACCCGCCACGACTGCCTCGCCCCGGCCGGCGTGATCGCCCAGGGACTCCCCGAGCTGCGCGACGGCCTCAGTCAGTGACCCGCAGAACCCTCTGGCAACCCGCCCTCCCACACCACCGGCAACTCCCTTCGCAGACAAGGCCGCCAGGGCCGCACGTTCGCGAAACGATCAGACCACCGGTCGGCGCGCGAAGCACACTCGGCCATCCCTGCCGAGGCCAGGGATTCGCGTGGTGACACGATGAATCCCGCTTGACCGTCGCCTGATCCAGGACCGGTGATCCCAGCAGCCCCGATGGATCACCAGGCAAGGTCCACCTGCTGCCGGCCGGGCGGGATCTTCGGCAGGCCGATCAGGGTGACGATACCCAGATGCTCCAGCAGCAGAGCCGCAGGTCCGGCCAGCCACCGAGCGCGCCCACCACGGTGGTGTCCGCCGCGAGCTTGAACCGGCTCGGGTCGAACTCGACGATCGGCGGGACCGGTTCGAGGTCGTGCGGGTGCTGGGAGACCACCGTTCGGGACGGGCGCAGCCGTTCCCCCAGAGGTCTCACTCCTGCTTTCTCCGGCCTCCACCACGTTGGCGACCGGAGTCAGCTCAGCCTACGAACTTTCAGAGCGTCAGCCGCGGTCAGCCCCCGCCGAAGTGCCGGTCACACTGCACACTGAAAGCCCAACTCCCCTGGATCCACCGAAACTTGAGCACCAGAAACCAAAGCGCAAGCTCGGCCGAGTTGAGGATCACGCGAAGGCCGCTCACGGGTCTCGGACGGTGGCTGGCCACGGCCCGGGCGGGAGGTCCCCCGGGGGTGGGGGTGGGTATTCGTGGGGTCGGTGGGCGTTCCGGATGAACGGGGCAGCGGAGTGTTCCTCGACGACCTGGGTCGGAAGCTCATCGTGACTCTCGGGGCGTGGCTGCTCTCGGCTGCGCCTTTCGCGATCGTTCTGGTGCGGGTGGCCCCGGGTCCCGTGCTGGTGTGGGCGCTCGTGGGCCTGGCGGCCGGTCTCCTGACGCGCCACTACCTGGAGCACATCCTGAACTCGCGGCTGTATCCCTGGCGCCGACGTCGGCGCCGACTCCGGCGCGAGCGGGCCGGACAGCCCGCCATCTGGATCAGACCCCGCACCTGGCGCACCATGAACCCCAACACGAAGGACCTCGTGCTCAGCCTCGCGGGCAGTTGGGCGATCGCGGCTGCGGCCGCAGGCCTCATCGCCCTGGCGCGGTCCTGACCGGCCAGGAGGCACGGACCGTGGTCAGAGTTTGAACAGTGCGGCGTACGGCTGGGTGATCCGCCTCTGCTGTGGGCCGAAGTCGACGAGGACCGCGATGTCGCTGTCGGCCTCGACGCTGACGACCCGGCCGAGGCCGTGCCGGTCGTGCGAGACCCGGTCCCCTGCCGCGAACCGCTTGCGCGGTGCTTCGACCTGGACTTTGAAGGGGCTGGTGGGCAGGTGGCGCCGGACTACTGATTTCGTCATCTTTTTCAGTATGCAGCGAAAGACACAGATCGACCCCACCCGGAAGCCCGAATTCGGCCGACCCCGAAATGGCGAGCGTCCTTGCGGTCTCCGGCTCGGGGTCGTCGCCCTGCGTGTGCACAGGGTGACGCCGGGGCCAGGTCGGTCGAACCACCCCCTCCCACTGGCAGGGGCGAGCTCAGAAGCTCCAACTACCTTGCCAGGCTGACCACTTCGCCCCATGTGTGCGGCCGGCACCTTGCCCTTGGCGTGGAGCTCCGGCATCTCCGGGGCGGTATTTCCCACCACTGTGAGCTGCGGCCTGCTAGAGTCTCCATTAGTTGCAGTAGTGGTTCCCATGAACTTTGCGTACACCTGCTGATGTCTCGCAGGTGCATTTGTTGTTTCCCGGCTCTTTCCGGGTGGGTACTCATCGCGGCGACTCGGATTCCGCACTGTGCGGGCTCCGGACAGCCCCTTGAAGGAGATTTCTTTATGGCTAATGGCACTGTGAAGTGGTTCAACGCGGAAAAGGGCTTCGGCTTCATCGAGCAGGAGGGCGGCGGTCCTGACGTGTTCGCCCACTACTCGAACATCAACGCCAACGGCTTCCGTGAGCTGCTCGAGGGCCAGAAGGTCGAGTTCGACGTCACGCAGGGCCAGAAGGGCCCGCAGGCCGAGAACATTCGTCCGCTGTAGTTTTTCTGTTGAGGCACCCGCTTGGCAGCGAGGGGCCCGCACCGCGTACACGCCCGGTGCGGGCCTCTCGGCATCGCTCCACCCCCGGCCGTTGAGGCCCCCTTGGCTCCGCCACCGGCAGCCGTCCCCACGCGAGTCGCACAGCGCCGCGTCCGGATCGGTGCCCCGCCGTGACATTCCACGGTTCGAGGATCTGCGCTCCCGCCCACTGCGGTGAGCGCCGACCTGAGGTGACGTGCCGCACGGTTCTACCGTCCACGCTCCACCCCGTCATACTTTTCGGCCCGCTTCCCCGCGGGCTCCGCCGGCGCCTCGCGCTGCGGAGCCGCGTCATGGCGTGCTGCCCAGGAAGGTCGCCCATGAACCGCTCCAGCCGCTCCTCGTACCAGAGCTCCAGCTCCCGCTCCGCCGCCGCCTCCCGCTCCGGCGGCAGCACCCGCTCCGGCTCCCGCTCCGGCGGCAACTCCTTCTACGGCGACCGGCCGTCCGGCGGCCGGAGCAGCCGTCAGCGCTCAGGCCCGCAGGGCGAGTTCGCGATGCCGGTGAGCACCACCCCGGCGCTGCCCGCCGTCGAGTCCTTCGAGGAACTGGGCCTGCCGAACGCGCTCCTGTCGGTGCTGACCCGACAGGGCGTCACCTCGCCGTTCCCGATCCAGGCCGCCACGCTGCCCAACTCGCTGGCCGGCCGTGACGTCCTGGGCCGGGGCCGCACCGGCTCCGGCAAGACCATCGCGTTCGGCCTCGCCGTGCTGGCCCGCACCGCCGGGCAGAAGGCCGAACCCCGCCGCCCGCTGGCCCTGATCCTGGTCCCCACCCGCGAGCTCGCGCAGCAGGTCACCGAGGCCCTCACCCCCTACGCCCACGCCGTGCGCCTGCGGATGGCGACCGTGGTGGGCGGGATGTCGATCGGCCGCCAGGCCCAGGCACTCAACCGCGGTGCGGAGATCGTGGTCGCCACCCCCGGTCGGCTCAAGGACCTGATCCAGCGCGGCGACTGCCAGCTGGACGGCGTCGGCGTGACCGTCCTGGACGAGGCCGACCAGATGGCCGACATGGGCTTCCTGCCGCAGGTCACCGAGCTCCTCCAGCAGGTCGCCGAGGGCTGCCAGACGATGCTCTTCTCGGCCACCCTGGACCGCAACGTCGACCGCCTGGTGCGCACCTTCCTCAAGGACCCGGTCACGCACTCGGTCGACCCGTCCGCCGGGGCGGTCAGCACGATGGAGCACCACCTGCTGCACGTGCAGAGCAGTGACAAGCACGCCACGATCGCCCGCATCGCCTCCCGCGACGGCGGGGTGATCATGTTCATCGACACCAAGCACGGCGCGGACCGCCTGGTGCAGGACCTGCTCGCGATCGGGGTGAAGGCAGCAGCCCTGCACGGTGGCAAGTCCCAGCCGGAGCGCACCCGCACCCTGGAGCAGTTCCGCACCGGAGCGGTGACGGCGCTGATCGCCACCAACGTGGCCGCCCGCGGCATCCACGTCGACGGCCTGGACCTGGTGGTCAACCTGGCGCCGCCGGCCGACCACAAGGACTACCTGCACCGGGCCGGCCGCACCGCCCGCGCGGGTGAGTCCGGCACCGTCGTCACCCTGGTGCTGCCCAACCAGCGTCGGGAGATGGCCCGGATGATGACCACCGCCGCCATCACCCCCGCATCCACCCGGATCCACTCCACCGACGAGGAACTGGCCCGCATCACCGGCGCCCGGGTGCCCACCGGGATCCCCACCGTGATCGCCGCCCCCGTCGTCGAGCGGAGCAGCCGCAGCGCCTCCACCAGCCGCAACCGCAACCGCCGTGGCCGCCCCTCGACCGGCCGCCGCACCCAGAGCCTGAGCAGCCGTCAGGCAGCGCCCGTCGTCCTCGCCGCGTAGGCGAGCCGGCCGTGCCCCGCTCCGCCGCGCGGAGCGGGGCACGCCCACACCCGCACAGCGAGCACCACGACCCCCTGGCGACCGCACCCGCACCCAGGCGCTGCCGCCCGCACCCACCGGACGCCACCGGGCTGCTGCCTGCGGCTCGAAACTCCGCCGTCACCGGCAGGACAGACAGCAAGGAACCCGCCCATGACCATCGCCCTGGAACGCCCGACCGCCACCACCGCCGCCACCGCCACCGTCGGCGACGTCATGAACCGCACCGAGCTGCAGATCAGCGACGACATCATGGCCGACACCGCGATGGACGTCCTGCTCAGCTCCGGCGCGGAGCACCTCCTGGTCCGCGACGAGGACGGCCGCTGCGCCGGACTGCTGACCCGCCTGCACCTGGCACCGTTCCAGGCCCGCTCCTGGTACACCGAGCGCACCCCCGTCCGCGACATCCTCCACGACCGGGCCCCGTTCGCCACCCCCGACATGCCCGCGGCCCTCGCGGTCGCCGCCATGCGCGCCCGTGGCCTCGACGCCTGGCCGGTCATCGACCACGACGGCCACGCCATCGGCCTGCTCACCGCATAGGACCCCAGAGGCGGTTCCGCCCCGGCCCGGCCGTGCGGATCGGCCCTCAACCCTCCACCGGGCGTGGGCCGGTGGAGGGCGGCCGAGCAGCGAGCTCGGCCGGGCCGGGTTGCTCCGCAGCGGCACGGCGCAGTTCCGCTGCGAACTGCGCGCCCGTCAGCAGCGCGAGGTTGGAGAGCCAGAGCCAGATCAGGAACACCACAGCCCCCGCGAGCGAGCCGTACAGGCGGCTGTAGGTGCCCAGGGCGCTGGTGTACAGCGTGAAGCCGGCCGAGAAGGCCAGCCAGAGCGCTGCCGCCAGAGCACCGCCGGGGAGGCTGGCGCGCCGTCGCCACGCCGGTTCGGGGCCGGTCCGGAAGACGATCAGCACCAGCATCGCCACCACCACGAGCAGTACGGGCCAGCGGACCACCGACCACACCAGCGGGGCCGTCCCGCCCAGGTGCAGCGCCCGGCCCGCGCCCTCGGCGACGGGACCACTGAGGACCAACGCCAGCGCGCTCACCGCCAGCAGCACCAGCAGCACCGCCGCTGTCGCCACGATCCGCGGGGCCTGGCGCAGCGGGGAGCGCCGGTCGGTGGTGCCGTGCATCCGGTGCAGCGCGCGCCGGAACACCGCCAGGTAGCTGCAGCACGACCACAGCGCGCTGCCGGCGCCCGCCGCCAGCAGCGTCCACCCGGCCGAACCGCCACCCAGTGCCTGGGTCAGTACGCCGTCCAGCTCCGTACCGGCCTGGCCGGGAACCAACCCCGCCAAGTGCGCCACCGCGTCCCGGGCCGCCGCGGGGCTGACCAGTGCGAAGCCCACCACCGTGGCCAGCAGCGCCGGCAGGACCGCCAGGATCGCGTAGTACGTCAGGGCTGCGGCGACGTCGGTGACGTCGTCGTCCCACATCGTCTGCGGCGTGCGCCGCAGCGCCCGCCACCACCGTCCGCCGCCGCCGCCCGAGGACCGAGCCACCGCACACCACCCCCACCCGCCGAGCACACCGAGCGCGCCCGACCGGCCGCCTCGACCGGATGCCCGCCCTGCTTGCCGCGAAACCGCCCCCGGTGGCTTCACGACCGACCCGCAGGCACAGGCCGGGGCTGCGGGGACGATCGACCGCCGACGCTCTGTCCGCCCGGCTTCCTCCAACGCCTCCACCTGGGCAGCGGTCGTGGTCGGCCGGGCTCCCGTCTCGGATACCGTGTTCTCTACGGGGTGCCACAACGGATGTGCCGCCCCCCACCGGAGGTAGTCAGCGTATGAGTTCAAAGCGCAGCAAGAATCCAGCCCTGCCTGTACTTGACGACGCATTCCGACTCGCGTCGGTCAAGGACGCCGAAGAGTCCACCCGTGACTTGGCCGCGCGGCTGGCGACCACCGAGCTGCGCCGCGCTTCCCACCCGGGCCGGGTCACCTGGGAGCCCATCGATCAGGCCGAGCCCGTACCGGTCCCGCCGACCGTGGTCGACGGTGACGGGGACCTGTGGCTGCGGGACCGGGGCACCGGCACCTGGACCATGCCCGAGTTCAACCCGAAGGACTTCCCGGCCCGCTGTGGCGAGGTTCTGACTTGGACCGAGCTGGCCTGCGAGTACGGCCCGCTGACCGCACTGGCCGACGACCGCCGCATCGGCGGCGGCCGGCGCTGACCGCACGGCCCGCTGGGACGAACCCGTCCCCGAAAGCTCCAGCTCACCGCCGCGCTCGACGACGGCGGTGAGCAGGTGAGCTTGGTGGCGGCGTGCGACGGCATCGAGCAGCGCGGTGCAGGCCCGGCATCACCCGGACGACCCGGGTCGGCCGCATCTGCGGCCACGTCAAAGCTCCGAAGAAGACTGTCACTGCGTCTGCCCTCGTCATTCCGCTCCGCACCGGATGACCGCTGAACGGGATGTCGTCAGTGACCGGAGGGACGCTCTGAACGGCCGGCAAGCCAGGTGGCGATGCGTTGGCTCACCTCACGATTGCCATAGCGACTGTCGCGGTGGGCCACCCAATCTAGGTGTCGCAGGATGTTCCCCGAGCGGTCCGGGCGGCCCACGGCGTACACATCGACGCCGGTCTCGCCGGTCGAAGCACAGACGTACACACTGCCGTCCAGGGCCATCATGCCGAAGCCCGGGTGGCCTGAGTGGATGCCGAGGAACGCCGATGCAGCTCCTCGGCCCATGATGTCCCAACGTTCCAGGAGCCGGACGCGAGTCCAGAGCGCCGGTGCGTGGTAGCCGTTCAGACGCTGCACAGCGGCGCGGTGCGACCGGGTGCCCTGGGGAAGCTGCACGAGGAACTCGCGCCGCTCGTCGAACAGGCCCGAGGAGACGGCAAGGTCGTACCAGTCCGCATTGAGCCGCTCGACAAGGTGCGGGGTGTCGTACCGATGGGAGAAGCCGTCGATCAAGTCTTCGGTGCCCCATCCAAGGACGAAGGGCATCATGCCCTCCGGTACGGCATCGGGTATGACCTGGAGACCAGCGCGCCGTAGCGGCTGGTGCACCTTGCGTTCGCGTTCCTTGATGCCCATCGGCCGATGGTCTACCAGACCCACGCCCCTTTCGGCTCTCCGATTTCTTCGCCCTTACACGCCCGTCCGGACGGCTCCTAGAAGGGCTGGGGTTCGAGGTCGCGGCTGATGCGCTGCCAACCCCGGCAGGCGATGGTGTTGGGGTGCTCCTCCCCGAAGAGGCGGAGCAGTTCGGTCATGGCGTGCTTGCGCAGCTCCACCGCCTGGGCCGGGTTGGACTTGCGGAGGGTGACCGCCAGGTTGGACTCGCAGGCGATGGCGTCGGGGTGGCCGGGACCGTAGCGGTTCACCAGGCCGGCGTGGGCGGCGCGTTCGAGTTCCTCGGCCTTGCCGGGCTGGCCGGCGTCGCTGTAGGCGTTGGCCAGGTTGATCATCGCGTTCAGGGTGTAGTGGTGGTCGGGGCCGAGCACGGAGCGCAGCGCGTCGACAGTGTGGCTGCCGTAGCGGATGGCGGATTCGACGTCGCCGCTGCCGCACAGGTAGATGCCGAGGTTGTTCTCGCAGGCCAGCGTGAAAGGGTGCTCGTCGCCGAACAGCCGCTGGTGGCCCTCGTAGACCGTGGTGGCCAGGTCCCGGGCGGCCTCCTTGTCGCCGGAGGCGCTGTGGTCGGCGGCCAGGTTGAGCGCGCAGGCCAGCGTGTCGGCACCCTCAGGGCCGTAGCGGTCCAGGTAGCGCTCGTAGGTCTGCTGAGTGAGCTGCCTGGCCTCCCGCAGGTGGCCTTCCCGGCGCAGCGACACCGCGAGGGACTTGGCGTTGCGCAGGATCTCCGGCAGGTCGGCCTGGAGCACGTCGGCGAGCTCCTCAGTGACCTCCCGGAGCAGTTCGATGGAGTCCTTGTAGTTGCCGATCTCGCGCAGATCGCGGGCAAGGTTGGCCTTGCTGGAGAGGGTGTAGGGATGGCGGGGGCCGAGTACGGCCTGCCGGCGGCCGTAGGTGTCCTGGTCGAGGTCGCGGGCGGCCTCGCTGTCACCGACCAGGCGGTAGTCGATCGCCAGGTTGTTGGCGATCGAGAGCGTGCGGGCGTGGTCCTCGCCGAACAGCTCGCGGAACTGACCGTACGTCTCCAGGTCCAGTTCCAGGGCGTCCTGGAACCGGCCGAGCGCCCGCAGGTCGGCGCCGAGCGAGCCGGCCGTCATCAGGGAGTACGGGCTGTGCTCGCCGAGCAGCTCCTTCTGCCCGGCCAGGGTCCGCTCGTCCAGCGCCCGGGCCTCGGCGAAGTTGCCCTGCACGCGGACCACGTTGGCGAGTTGGAAGTTGAGGCTGAGCACCTGGCGGTGCAGGTGCCGGTACTCGGCTTCGTTGACCTCGCCGGTCAGCCGGTTGTTCCAGGTGGTGTCGAGCTGTTCGGCCAGGGCGCGGGCGCGGTCCAGGTCGGAGCGCTTCCACAGGTAGCGGACCCGGTCGATCAGCAGCTCTCGGGTCTCATGGTCGCCGCAGTCCTGGGCACGGGAGGGGACCAGGTGCGGCCAGATCTTCTCGAACCGGGGCCAGTTGGCCGGGTTGTCGGTGTCGCCGAGAGTCGGGCGGGCGCCGACCAGGATGCGGTGCACCTCGTGCATCGCGGCCTCCTGGGCGGACTCGTCCATCTCGGAACGGACCACGGCCTGCACCAGCCGGTGCACCTGGAAGCTGTTGCTCCCCGCGTCCACCTTGGCCAGCGCGTACCGGCCGACCGCCTGGATCACCTTGCCGAGCATGAAGGTGTCGCTGAGGTCCTCGTCGTACTTCACCAGGGACTTGATCATCTGGTCGCTGTAGAACAGGTCCATCGAGATCGGCTCGGGGGCCATGAAAGCGCAGAGCTGCAACAGCCTTACCGCCGCCGGGGACTGCTCGCGCAGCCGGGCGATCGAGACGTTCCAGGTCGCCCCGACGGGCGTCGGGTAGTCGGCCGGGCGGCCGACCGCGAGCGCCCGGGTCGCCTCCTGCTGGAGCTGCTGGACGTAGGTGTCCACCGGGGTGCGGGTGGTGTCCAGCCAGGCGGCGGCCACCTCGACCGCCAGCGGCAGGTCGCCGACCGCCTCGGCCACCCGGTCCGCATCCGCCCGGGACAGGCCCCGGGTGCGCCGGCACAGGTGCTCGACGCTCTCGCCGCGGCTGAACACGTCCACGCCGAGCACGCCGGCCTGGCCGGACCAGGCCTGGTTCCGCGAGGTGACCAGGATGTGGCCCGAGCCGCCGGGGAAGAACCGGCGGATCTCGGACGGCTCGTCCGCGTTGTCGAAGATCAGCAGCCAGCGCGGAGTGGGGGTTCCCTTGCGCAGCGCCTCCCGGGCGCCCTCGGCGGCCTCGTTGACGCTGTCGCCGACCTGCAGACCCAGCCGGTTGGCCAGCTCGGCCAGTGCGGTCGGGATCAGCTCGGTCTGCTCCGCGTCGATCCACCACACCAGGTCGTAGTGGAACATGTAGCGGTGCGCATACTCCAGCGCCAGCTGGGTCTTGCCGACACCGCCGAGCCCGTACAGCGTCTGCGGGCTCGGCAGCACCACTGTCGGCCCGCCGACCAGACTCTCCCTCAACTCCTCCAGCACCAAGTCCCGGCCGGTGAAGGAGGGGTTGCGCCCGGGCACCGACCAGTAAGCCGGCTTGGTGCCGGGGAAGCGCGGGATCACCGCCTCCGGGTCAACCTCGGTCCCGACCCGGCCGAGGGCGCGCAGCAGGATCGCGGCGGCCAGGCTCTCCTCGCGGCCGACCAGGTCGATCGGGTTGTGCCCGCTGAACGGCGCGGTCAGACGGACGTCGCCGACCCGGACCGGGACGATCTGACGGCGCGACCCGGCAGCGTCCAAACCGCCCATCGAATCCCACAGTGCCCGGGCCTGAGGGTCGCTCAGGTAACCGGCCGAGAGCACCGCGACAATCCCGTGGGCGGCGTCGATGCCACGCTCGGTCCCCAGCCGGGCATCCGTACCGGCTCCGATCTCCCGGGGCACCACCCGGAAGCCGGCGCTCTCCACCACGGCGGCGATCCAGTCGGCCCAGGCCCGGTCCTCCGAGACGAAGGAGAGGTAGGCGAGCGGCTGGCTCCTGGCGAGGATGATCGGAGTGCCGATTGCGTTGACCGAGCGCGTGGGTGTCTGGTCCGGGAGCTGCGCACCGACCCGGGCCACCACGTAGTCGAAGAGGTCGTCGACGCTGATGAAACCGTCATGGCCACGGCCACCGGCACCGCCACGCAGTCCTTCGATCACGGCTGCCGTGAAGACCGAGGGCTGGGCCTCCGCACGGCTCTGGAGGTCGCTCTCGTGGCTGAACTGCAAGGAGGTCGATGACGTGATGATGTGCTGGGCCCTGCCGAGGAAGTGGGCGCCGACGTCAACAGTGGGTACTTCGCCCCGGGTGCGCATTCCCTTGGTGAAGGCCCCGCTGTAGCAGCAGTCGAGGAACACCACGATGCGGTTGCTGAGGCTGTCCTCCATCTGATCCGCCAGGAACTCCGCACTGACCGCGGTCGCTTCGATCAGAGCGGGCTCGGTGTCGGACGCGACGAAGTGCAGACGGTTGCGCCGGTCCTTGCGGCCGTGACAGGACAGGTGGAGCAGCAGCAGGTCGTCCCGGGACGCGCTCTGGTAGAACTGCTGGATCGCTCTGCGGCATTCGACGGCGGTGCCGTCCTGCACGATCGTGACCTCGAAGTCCGCGATGCTCGGGTCCGAGAGCACCTGCTCGAGTTCCACAGCGTCGGCCCTGGCCCCCGGAAGCTCGCTGAACCCCTCGCGGTAGTACTGGTTGGCGAGGATGAGGGCGCGCCTAGACATCCGGGGTCTCGTGCCCCCTCGTGACGAACGCCTCGATCGCCGCGCGCTGATCGGAGCGTGACGCCGAGGTGAGTATCAGCTCGTCATCGCCGATCCTGAGCTCGATCGTGCCGGAGTTGCGCCGGGCAAGCCAGTCCTGGGCGAGCGCGATGAGCGCCCGGAGCGTGGCGGCTCCACCGGCGAGCCCGACCAGCACCGATGTGTACGAGACGACGTCACCGGCCCGGGTACCGCCGGGTGCTTCGCCGCTCGTGGGGTTGGTGAGCCCGGTAGCGCCGATGCCACGCAACTCCTCCAGGAGGAAGCCCATGCCCCGTTCGGCGGCCAACTCGTCGTGGTCGGAAAAGGCAAGCCCGACCTCGAGGCGCGTCCCACTCACTCTGTTCCCCCAACTGGTGGCAGTCACGTACCGGTTCAGGCAGCCTTGCACATTCGTCGAGTACGAATGTGCCGATCGGACAACGGAATTGGAACAGGTCGTCACCTTGGATCCGCCGGCTCGACGGTGGTCTTGCTCACCATGAACGCTGTCACCACCACCACGGCTGGGAGGGCCCGCGCCCAGGTTGGCGTCGCCGCACAGCGCAGAACTCGTGCTTTCGAGGGCGGCCGTTCGCGTTGGTGGCCGTTCCTTGGGCCCCCAGTGCTCGATGGGATTCTGATGGGCCTTCAATCCGCTCGCCCGCATCTGGTCTGATGCTCCGTCGGTTGCCGGATCGGTGCTCCTTTGCCCCTCCTTCGGCGGTTGCGGCGTCGTTCTTCGCGTTTGAGGGCGTGGGCGATGACGTCAAGGGTTGGTGGAAGTGGTTGAGGACGTACTGCAGCCACAGCGGCGGTAGACACGTCCCACCGCGAGGTGGGCACCCATGACGGTCACCCTCGGGCAGCGGTCCGGTGAGCGGCAACTCCGCCCTGGCTCACGAGGAGCACGACCACAATCCGACCACCACTCCCCCGAAACCCCCGGTGAGGTGTGCTGATCCCTTGACCCGGGCACAAGTGCGGGCCGCGCGCTTGGTACAGCCGTCCGGGACGGCTGGGCACGGGCAGGCAGCCACTCGATCAGGCGACCCCGGGGTGTCGCTGCCCGGGCGCCGCCCGAAGCCGGGTGACCATCGGCTCGGCGAGCGGCGACGGGCGGTGCTCCGGGGATGAGGAGTGATGCGGATGCGCGGGCTGAGGGTGGCACGGACGGTCCTGGCGGCCGGACTGGTGGCGACGAGCACGGTGCTGGCCCTGCCTGGCAGCGCGGCGGCGGCCGGCGACGTCTTCGCGCCGCAGGTGGTCCACTCGGTCGGGCGCAGCCCGCGCGGCGTCGCGGTGGGCGACTTCACCGGGAGCGGCCGGCTCGGCCTGGCGGTGCCCAACGGCGAGGCGGACACCGTCTCGGTCCTGCTCGGCAACGGCGATGGAACCTTCGCCCAGCAGGCCGCCTTCCCGACCGGCCCGGGCCCGACGGCGATCGCGGTGGCCGACCTCGACGGCGACGGCCGGCCGGACCTGGTGACCACCAACCAGGGCACGAGCGGCGTCTCCGTGCTCCGCGGCAACGGCGACGGCAGCTTCCAAGCCCCGCGCAGCTTCCCCACTGGGACCCATCCGGACGCGGTGGCCGTGGGCGACTTCAACGGCGACGGCCGGCCGGACCTGGCCGTCGGCGTCCTCGGTGAGCAGCGGGTCGACCTGCTGCTCGGCAATGGCGACGGCACCTTCCGGCCCCCGGCCGGCTACCCGACGGGCACCGACTCCAACCCGGTCTCGATCGGCCTGTCCGACTTCAACGGCGACGGGCGACTCGACCTGGCGGTCGCCGATGACGGCATCAGCTCGGTCTCGGTCTTCCTCGGCAACGGGGACGGCACCCTCGGCCCGCGCACCGACTTCCGGGTTGGCGGCGTGCCGTACTCGCTCGCGGTCGGCGACTTCAACGGCGACGGCCGGCCCGACCTGGTGGCCACCGACGACGAGGACGGGGTCCGGGTACTGCTCGGCAACGGGGACGGAACCTTCCAGCCGAACGTCTTCTACCCCGCGGGCCGGCTTCCCGGATCGGTCGCGGTCGGCGACTTCACCGGCAGCGGCCGGCTCGACCTGGTCGTGGCCAACGGTGCCAACGCCCTCGCGCTGCTGCGTGGCAACGGCGACGGCACCTTCCAACCCCCGGACTTCTACCCCACCGGGAACGGCCACTTCTCCAGCCCGGACGCGGTCGCGGTCGGCCGGTTCACCGGCAGCGGCCGGCTCGACGTGGCCGTCAGCCACGGCCTGGACGACACCGTTTCGGTCCTGCTGAACACGCATCGGGCTCCGGTCACCACCACCCTCGCCTCCGCACCGAACCCCTCGACGTACGGCAGCCCGGTCGCCCTGACCGACACCGTCTGCCCGGTCGCCGCCGGGCCGGTGCCCACCGGCACCGTCAGTTTCGCCGACGGCGACCGGGAGTTGGGCAGCGCCGCCCTCGCCCCGGGCGGCGGCTCCGGCTGCGCACAGGCACAGCTCGGCTGGAACCGGCCACGGCCCGGCATGCACACCGTCACCGCCCGCTACTCCGGCGACAGCATCTACCTGCCCGGCCCGCTGGAGACGCTGGAACACCGGGTGGCCTGCGACCGGACGATCACCGGCGTGACCGGCCCCGTCCTCGCCACCGGCCCGAGCACCTGCCTGGTCGGCGCCCGCACCGGAGTGGTCCAGGTGGCACCCGGCGCGGCCCTGTTCGCCGCCGACTCGACGATCGACGGCGGCCTGAACTCCCAGGACGCGTCCGTCGTCGAGCTGTGCGGGAACACGGTCGACGGCGGCCTGCGAATCGCCGGCACCACCGGTCCGGTCCTGGTCGGCGCGCCCGAGCAGGGCTGCGCCGCCAACCGGATCGACGGCCAGACGGTGCTGACCGGCAACCGGGGCACCACGGAGATCGCAGGCAACACCATCGCCGGCCCGCTCCACTGCACCGGCAACACTCCCCCGCCGACCAACGCGGGCATTCCCAACACCGTCACCGGCCCGCGCACCCGCCAGTGCGCGACGCTGTAGCCGCCAAAGACCGCAGCACCGCTCCACAGCAGGTGACACGACGCGTTCCGGGCCGGCCGCACCGCGGCTGAGGCGGAGGACGCGGAGCTCGGGGACGGAGGCGCACGGCAGCTCAACGCCGAGGTTTTGCGGCCGTACGTCGGGCGGCGCAGCCTCGGCGGAGTCGCTCAGGCCGGTCCGTGTATCCCGAGATCGGGGCTCGCGCGCAGGGCCTTGTCGACACCGGTACGGCGGAACAGACCCGCCCCCTCCGGGGCAGGTGGCCGCCGATCATGGCGGCATGGACATCACCGCGA
Source organism: Kitasatospora sp. NPDC002040 (assembly GCF_040296785.1). Classification (NCBI taxonomy): domain Bacteria; kingdom Bacillati; phylum Actinomycetota; class Actinomycetes; order Kitasatosporales; family Streptomycetaceae; genus Kitasatospora; species Kitasatospora sp. NPDC002040. The sequence continues at coordinate 34,263 of NZ_JBEOXV010000006.1, forward strand.
GCCTCCACCGCCTCCGTCCGACCGGGCGAAGGCCGGCGGGTTCTCGACGGCGGCAGCCTGCCGGCGCAGGATTCCGGCCGGCAACCGTGCTTCCTCGGGCGTCAGCGGCGCCCAGAGGGTGTCCTGGTCGTACGGCTCGCTGGAGATGTCCAGGACGATCGGCCCGACTTCCGTGGGCAGGACTCCCGGTGCCGGTTCGGTGGGCCGTTCGCCCCCCTCGGATTCGCCGACCGGGCCCGGGCCAATTCGGCGCCGGGGGGGCGGCCGTGGCCGACCGGACGGCCGGTCCGGTCGGCCACGGGTCAGTGCAGGTGATCGCCGGGGGTGACGGTACCGATGCGGCGGCCGGTGAGCGTGTCCGGTCGGATGCGGACCCACTGCGGCCGGTTGCCGCCGGCCCACGGTTCGGCACCGGGTTGCGACTCCAGGTCCTGGATCTCGGCCGGGTCCTCGACCGGCCGGGCCGGGCCGGTGAGCAGCACGCTCCATCCGGTGCTCGTCGAGTCGTCGATCCGGTCGACCTGGAAGGACACCACGGTGCCGGGTCTCGGTGCGGCGGCGCCGTGCGGGGCGGTTCGGTAGAGGACGGAGCCCGAACGGACGGTGTAGTTGACGGGCAGGACGGTCGGTCCCGGCTCTGCCGCCAGGGCGATCCGGCCGACTCCTCCGCTCCCGAGGCGGTCCCAGCACTCCTGAGCGGTGAGGTGGATCAGGACGGGGTGCACGACGGGCGGACCCTGGCCCGGGGGCGGGTCGTCGGGGCCTTCGGTCAGCTCCCGGTAGGTCAGATCCATGGCGGCGCCGAGCCGCAGGAGGCCCGCGGGGTCGAATCCGGCTCCTGCCGTCATGAGGAGCCGGAGGTAGGCCGGTGTCATACCTGCCCGTCGGGCGAGTGCTTCGTCGGTGAGGTCCAGGTGGTGCTGCCGGTCGGCGACCCGGCGGGCGAGGACGCCCTGGTCCGACGGGGGCGTGGTGCGTGCGGTACTGGAGTCGAGGCGGTTCACGGTGTGCTCCTCGCAGGGGCCGGGTTCGGTTCAGGTGCGGAAGAGGGCCGCCCCGAGGGACGTCATCGGCGGCTACCGCTGCGGGACGGCCCGGCCGCCGTTGACAGTCGTCTCCTGGACCGGCGGCGCGGGCTGCGGGACGAGCGGCAGCGCGGGGGTGGCCGCCGGCAGATCGGGCTCCTTCGTGTGGTGCAGAGTGGCCGCGGCGGTCTCCCGGGCGAGGAAGGAGCCGAGTTCGCCGATGGTGCTCATCAGCGGAGCGGGGAAGACGACGGTGGTGTTCTTGTCCACGCCGATCTCCACCAGGCTCTGCAGGTTGCGCAGTTGGAGTGCGAGCGGGTGAGCCATCATGGTGTCCGAGGCGTCGCCCAGGGCGGCGGCGGCGAGGGATTCGCCCTCAGCGTTGATGATCTTCGCCCTCTTCTCCCGCTCGGCTTCGGCCTGGCGGGCCATCGCGCGCTTCATGCCCTCCGGCAGCTGGATGTCCTTGAGCTCGACCAGGGTCACCTGCACGCCCCACTCGACGGTGGCGACGTCGAGGATCTCGCGGATGTCCACGTTGAGGGTGTCGGTCTCGGAGAGCGTCTCGTCCAGGGTGTGCCGGCCGACCACCTTGCGCAGCGTGGTCTGGGCGATCTGGTTGATCGCGGCGTCCACGTTCTCGATCGCGACGACCGACCTCACCGCGTCGACCACCCGGAAGTAGGCGACGGCGGAGACGTCGACGCTGACGTTGTCACGGGTGATGATGCCCTGGGACTGGATCGGCATCGTGACGATCCGCAGCGAGATCCGGTGCAGGACGTCCACGAGCGGGATGATCATGGTGAAGCCGGGCTTCCTCGGGGCGCGGATCCGGCCGAGCCGGAACAGCACGCCCTCCTCGTACTGCCGGACGATCTTCACGGACAGCGCGAACGCCACCAGGAGGACCAGCGCGAGAATGATGAGGACGACGACCAGGGTCTTCATGATGTCCCTCTGTTCAGTTGTGGTGGAGCCTGCGGGCGGCCGAGCGCACACCGCTGTGCGCGGTGATCGGGGAAATGCCGTACGGGCAGCGCGAAGTGACGGTCCGTTCGTGGTCCGGGCCGTCGGCGGAGGTTAGTGGCGGTCAGCTGCGCTGACATGGTGATCCTCGACGGGGGGAGGTCACCGGAGGTGCCCGGCTGTGAGCTGATCGCTCCTGGGGTGGGCGTGAGGCCGACCGTCGTCTCCGGGCTGGCTGCTGGCTCAACCACCTCCGACAGTACTCGCGCACCACGCCCGGTGTCGAAGGGCCTGTTCACGGCCCGGCCGGGCGGACAATGGGCTGCACAGTCGAGAATCCGACCACCCGCGTCGCACCGGCGGCGGGTCGGATCGGCTGCGGCCGAGGAGGAAGGAGCACGCCATGACGCACATGGGGCCGGTCTCTCCGGAGCGCGGGGACGCGTCGGTTCCGGGCCGTCCCGCCGGCCGACCGTCCGACGACGAGGACCTGCGGGAGAGTCTGGCCGGCCTGTCCCGGCTGGCCAGCGCCCGGTTGGACCTGCGAGCCCTGTTGACCCACGTCGCCGAGTTCGCCGTGCGCGCCATCCCGGGTGCGGACGGCGCCGGTCTGACCCTGCTGGAGGAGGGCCGGGCCGACACGATCGTGGCGAGCACCGGGTTCGTCCGGGAGGTGGACGCGATTCAGTACGGCCTCGGCGAGGGGCCGTGCATCACCGCGGCGGCCGAACGGCGTACGGTGCGTTCCCACTCGCTGGGCAGGGACCCCGCGTGGCCGCGGTTCGGACCGCAGGTCCACCGGCTGGGTGTGCACAGCGTGGTGTCGCTGCCGCTGCTGACCGGCGAGGGGGTGCTGGGGGCGATGAACGTCTATGCCCGGGCCGAGAACGCCTTCGACACACGGGCCGTCGAACTCGGTGAGCTGTTCGCGGTCCCGGCCGCGATCTCCGTCCAGAACGCCCAAGCCCTCGCCCGGGCCCAGCGGCTGGCCGCCCAGCTGCAGTCCGCGCTGACCCACCGCGCCGTGATCGACCAGGCGTTGGGCATCCTGATGAGCCGCAGCGGCTGCACCCCGGCCGAGGCCTTCGACAAGCTCCGGGTGATGAGTCAGGCCCAGAACCGGAAGGCCGCCGTGGTCGCGCAGCAGCTCCTCGACGAGGCCGTGGCGCGGGCCAGGGCCCGCCACGGCAGCGACTGACCTCCAGGGGAGCGATCCCCCGTCGACCGCCGATCCGGCGTAGCGTCAGGAGTACGGAGGCCGCCAGACGGCAGGCCCCGACCACCGTCGGCCTCCGACCACCGCGCGCCGCGTCCCGCCGCGGGCGGACCGGGCAGTTCGGCCGGGTGTTCGGGGCGCCCGGAGCACGCTCGTGGACATCTCCGGCCCGCTCGCCCGCGACCTCAGGATCCTCACCGCCGCCCTCGGCCGCCCCGACGTCGACCTGGCTTGCTCCGTAAGCGAGTTGACGGACAGCATGCGCCGTGCGGTGCCGTCCTGGCTCGGCTTCACGATGACCCTCGTCCGCGACGGGCCGCCGCTGGTGCTCACCGTGCTGGACGACGGTGTGCCGGCCGGCCCGGTCGCCGGCTCGGCTCGGCTGCCGCTCGCCCTCGCCGGTACCGCCGGGCAGAGCGGCTCGATCGTGTTCTACGCCGGCACCCCGGGAGCCTTCGTCGACTTCGCCGCCGACCTGGGCTTCGCCCTCGGGCTGGAGCCGGCCGCCGTCGTGCTGGACCGGCACCGGACCCCGCCCGGCAGGACCTCGGACCTCACCGGACCGGCCGCCGGGCTCGACCAGGCGATCGGAGTCCTCATCGACCAGGGGCGCACCCCCGAGGAGGCCCGGGCCGAACTCGGCGACCAGGCAAGGAACTTGCGAATCAGCCTCGACGCAGCGGCCCGGCAGCTCGACCGCCCGACGGCCCCGACCCCGCCCGACGTACCACCTGAGCGATTCGTCGCCAGCATCACGGTCCTGTGGACCATGGCCATGAGATGGCGCCGGTGCATGCCGTCCTCGCTGCCTCGACCGGCCCGTCGAAGGTGTCAGGCCGGCAGCTCGGACGTCACCGCACCGATTCTGGCCATCCGTCAGCGCCATTGCCCACCATAGAAACGGCTGCCGGGAGATCGCGGCGAATCCGTGGGGAGTGAACTTCGGCAGGCCGGGCAGGCGGGGTTCGAGCCGCGAGGAACGATCGCGGCGCGACGGCTAGAGGAGCTGAAGACATGGGCGACATGAACATCTGGGCTTTCCGGGCCGACGCCGGGCATGGAACGGGCACCGATCTGGTGGGCTTCCGGGTGGAGGCGACCGACGGGCACATCGGGAAGATCGACAAGCTGTCGGAGGAGGTCGACTCCAGCTACCTGGTGGTCGACACCGGCCCGTGGATCTTCGGCGCGTTCGTCCTGCTGCCCGCCGGCACGGTGGTGAAGGTCGACGTCGAGGACAAGAAGGTCTACGTCGACCGGACCAAGGACGAGATCAAGGCCGGCCCGGAGTTCAACCGGGACAAGCACGACGCGGACACCGGCTACCAGGAGCGGTACGCCGGCTACTACGGCCCGTTCTACGGGAGCGGGCCCTTCATCTGATCCGGCGTCGGGCCCACCCCGGTCAGGACGGCCGGGATCACGGCTCCAGGCGCTGACGACACCGCCGGCTACGCGACGGTGACCTAGATGACGGAGGCTTCGATGGTTCCCCTTCTCCTTGTCCTACTGCTGGTCCTGCTGCTCTTCGGCGCGGGCTTCGCACTCAAGATCCTCTGGTGGGTCGCGATAATCGTCCTGGTGGTGTGGCTGCTGGGCTTCGTCGCGCGCGGCACCGGCGCTTCGGGCAGCCGCAACCGGTGGTACCGCTGGTAACGATGCCCGTCGAGGAGGGTGGCGCCGACACCGGCGCCACCCTCCGGGGGCCGTCCTCCGAGGGACCAGTCTCCGCGAACCCGGGCCGTCACCGGGTGTCGATCTCGGCCCAGACGGTCTTGCCGTCCGGACGGGGCGTCGCGCCCCAGCGGTCGGACGTCTGCCGCACGATGTACAGGCCGTGGCCACCGGGCTGGCTGGGACGGTGCGGCTCCTTCGGCGCGGGCAGCGCGGGCGACGAGTCACTGACTTCGATCCGCAGGCGGGTGTCGGAGACGTCGAGGACCAGCTCCAGCGGACCGCCTGCGTGCAGCATCGCGTTGGCGACCAGCTCGGCCACCAGGAGGACGACGTCGTCGGCATCGGGCCACGACCAGTCGACCAGGGCGCTCAGCGTGAACTCCCTTGCCCGGGCGACGGGTTTGGGCCGGCCGGCCAGCACCAGCAGACGTCGCTGCCCGCCCGGCGGCAGGAAGTGCGCTGCCGTCCGACGGGCACTCAGCGTCTCCCCGGAGTCGTTCATCCAGTCTCAACCATTCGGATCGGTGGTCTTCGCACAGCTCGCGTCCCGCGCCACTACGGGAAACGCGGGTGACGCGGGTGATGCAGCCGAGCCCGTTACCCCGTCCCGGGTCCGGCGGTCGCGCGGAGCCCGGCCCGTGGTCACGGTGCCTCCGCGAGCGCGGCCCGGACCGTGGGGTGCAGCTCGAACAGGGTCTGGGTACAGGTGATTTCGAGCAGGCGCAGCACCGGCGGTGACGCGGCCGCGAGCCGCAGCCCGATGTCCGCCTCCAGTGCGGCCGCGCGAACCTTGAGCAGCAGGTTGAGGCCCGAGGAGTCACAGAACCCGACCTGTTCCAGATCGACCACCAGGATCCGCGGCCCGGTGCGGATCGCCTCGTCCAGGGCCTGCTGCGCGGGCGACAGCGATTCGATGTCCAGATCACCCGTCAGACAGCAGACCAGGGTGCAACCGAGGTCTGCACCCGACCGCAGCGTGACGGGGCCGGCCCCCGTTGGTGCGACGTCGTCCTGCACCGGCATCCTCATCCCCCTCCACAGATGTGCCTCGTGACTGTACTCACCCTGTGCCGACACGTCATCGGCCGGAGCCGGAGTACAGGCGCGTTGCCCGTACCGACGGCTCCGGCCGATGACGTGTCAGGCCGCGTCCAGGCCGGAGCGCAGCTGCTTGAGGGTGCGGCCGAGCAGGCGGGAGACGTGCATCTGGGAGAGCCCGAGCCGGGCTCCGATCTCGGACTGGGTCAGGTCCTGGGTGAAGCGCATCGACAGGATGAGGCGGTCGCGTTCCGGCAGGGCGGCGACCAGGGGCTTGAGCGAGACCAGGTCGTCGACCAGGTCGAGGCGTTCGTCCCGGCCGCCGAGGCGGGCCGCGAGCACGCCCGGGCCGTCCTCGTCGCCGGCGGACAGGTCGAGGGAGTCCGTGCTGTGGGCGTTGGCGGCGCTGAGGCCCTCGATCACCTCTGCCTGGGACAGCTCCAGGTGGGCGGCGAGCTCGGCCACGGTCGGTGCCCGGTCCAGCGTGTGGGAGAGCACGTCCTGCGCCTTGGCCAGTGCCAGGCGCATCTCCTGCAGACGCCGGGGCACGTGCACGGCCCAGGTGGTGTCGCGGAAGTGGCGGCGGAGCTCGCCCAGGACGGTGGGGATGGCGAAGGTGGTGAACTCCACGCCCCGGTCGGGGTCGAAGCGGTCGATGGCCTTGATCAGGCCGACCGCGCCGACCTGCATCAGGTCCTCCGAGCCCTCCCGGTGCGAGTTGAACCGGCGCAGCACGAACCGGACCAGCGACAGGTTGAGCTCGACCAGGGAGGAGCGCACGTACGAGTACTCGCGCGTGCCTTCCTCCAGCGTCGCGAGACGGACCAGGAGGACGCGGGTCAGGTCGCGGGCGTCCGTCGGGGCGACCTCGCTCAGGTCCTCGTCCCGGTCCAGTACCGGCGCGAACTGCCGGGGTCCGCCGGGTGCTGCGAGCCGTGCCGGTCCGTTCGGGCGTGCAGGTGCGTGCATCAGGATTTCGTCACTGGTCACAGCCATGTCGATCCTTCCCCTCGGCGGTACGGTCCGTCAGTCGGGTACCCGCGACTTCGGCGTCCATGCCACTTCCCCCTGTGAAGGGTCTGTGACGTTATCGGTGGGACAGGTGAAGACAGTCGGCCTCAGCGGCCGCCGAGCGGCCGACCGCCGTGGCCCCGGTCGGTGTGCGGATCGGATGTGCCGGACGGGCGGAAGCAGGCGGTGACGGTCTTGCCGTCCGTCTGCGGGCGGGCGTGCCAGCCGTCGGAGAGGGCGTCGACGATGCCGATGCCGCGCCCGCCGGTGGCGGTGGCGTCAGGGGCGCGCGGGACCGGCAGGACCGGGGAGGAGTCGTGGACGCTGACGTGGAGGCAGTGGTTGTCCCAGGTCAGTACGAGGATGGCGTTGCTGTGCGCGTGGAAGTGCGCATTGGTGATGAGCTCGGACACGGTCAGCAGGACGTCGTCGGCCGTCTCGGGCACCCGGGTGGTCCACCCGATCGTGTCGAGGTGGTCGCGGGTCCAGGCCCGCCCCGCCCGGATCCCACCGCTGATCGGAAAGGCGCGGGCCCAGCCCGTGGCCCTCATCGACTGTTCACCCATGCTGTCGACCTCCGCTCGTGTCGGTGCTGCCCGTCTACCCTGGTCGGCCGCTGCGATGCACAACCGGACCGGACCGGGGCCGACTTCAGTCCAGCAGCCGGGCCAGGCAGCCTTCCAGATCGAGGTGTCGGCCCTCCTCCCCCGACGGAACCAGGTCGAACGCGTCCTCCAGGAAGCGCTCCACCTGCCCGCCCGGAATCCCCAGCACGGCGACACCGGACGGTCCGCGCAGCTCGATCAGGAGCGTGCCGCGCGGACCGGGAGCCACCCGCACGTCGCCCACGCCGGACGGCGCCCGACGGCCTTCGTCCAGGAGTTCCCGGGAGAAGGTCCAGCACACCGCCGGCTCCTCCCCCGAGCCGGAACGGAGTTCGACGACCTGGAGGTGCACGGCGTAGGGCAGGCCGGACTCGAACACCAGGCCGCCCTCGAGCACCAGCTCCGGGTGGGCACTGCTCAGCACCCGGACGGCCAGACGGTGGGCGACAGACTTCGCGCTGTCCAATTGCTCCCCCTAGGTGACGGGCGCTCAGGCTGTACCGAACGGCGAGCCCTGGCGCAGAGGTTCTGCGCCTGCCCCCACCGCGCGGATTAACTCCCCTGACCCTGACGGATGTTCGTACCGTCACAGCAACGGTCACCGGTCGAGGACGCCGGCAGCCGGGCCGGGCCCGGGAGCGGCACTACTCCCGGGGGAGTACGGGAGCGGCCGGGACACCCGTGGGAGTACGGGCGATCTCCTGCGCCGGCGGGAGGGAACGGCGTGTCGGGGACGGGACGCTGGAGGCAGCCGGACGGTCCAGCAGGGGCTGCCCGGCCGAGTCCGCGTGGAGGGGACCTTGAGCGAGCAGACAGGGCGAACGGGCAGGTACCGCAGGGTGGTTCCCTGGGGTGTGGTGCTGCTGTGGGTGGTCGCGATCGCCGTCGCCGGGTCGTTCGCGGGCAGGCTCGCGGACGTCCAGCGCGACCGGACGGCGGACTACCTGCCGTCGGGGGCCGACTCCACTCAGGTGGCCCGGCTCCAGGAGGAGCTGCCGGGCGGCGAGGTGACCGGCCTGCTGCTGGTGTACCACCGCGACGGCGGCCTGACCGCAGCCGACCGGGAGACCGCCGAGCGGCAGGTCGCGGCGGTCACGGTCCCGACCACCACGGCGGGCGGCGGACCCGGCGCCAGGCCCGCCGCGCTGCTGGCCGCCTCGACGGACCCCCGGGACTTCGCCGCGACCGTCCGCGGGCCCGGCGCCGTGTCCGCGGACGGCAGCACGCTCCGGTACGCGCTGGCCACGGCCGCGCCCGGGACGGACGACGACGCGAAGAAGGCCTTCGTCGAGGGAGTCCGGGCGCACGCACGCGGCGGCGACGGGCTGAGCGTGTCGGTCGGCGGCGACGGCGCCGCCGAGGTCGACGCCAAGGAGGTGTTCGGCTCCATCGACGGGACACTGATGCTGGCCACCGGCCTGGTGGTGGCGCTGCTGCTGATCCTCACCTACCGGAGCCCGGTCCTGTGGCTGGTGCCGCTGCTGGTGGTCGGCGCGGGTGCGATCTGCGCGCGGGCCGCCGTGTACGGGCTCGCCTCGGGCTTCGGGCTCACCGTGACCAGCCAGAGCGCCGGCATCATGACGGTGCTGGTCTTCGGCGCGGGCACCGACTACGCACTGCTGCTCGTCGCCCGTTTCCGGGACGAACTGCGCCGCACCCCCGTCCCGTACGACGCGATGCGCACCGCGCTGCGCGGCTGCGGGCCCGCGGTGCTGGCCTCCTGCGGGACGGTCGTGGCCGGGCTGGCCTGTCTGCTCGCCGCCGACCTCACCAACATCCGCGGCCTCGGCCCGGTCGGCGCGGTGGGTGTCCTGTGCGCACTGGTCGCGATGCTGACGCTGCTGCCGGCGGTGCTGGTGCTGCTCGGGCGGCGGGTGTTCTGGCCGCTGATCCCCGTGTACGGCAGCGAGCCCGGACAGCGCAGGCTCAACATCTTCGCCGCGATGGGGAGTTCGGCCGGTCGACGGCCGGTCGCCGTGCTGGCGACGGGAGTTGTGCTGCTCGGCGCGCTGGCGCTCGGCGTGTTCAACCTGCCGGGCGCGCTCAAGCGGGAGGACAGCTTCACCGACCGGCCCGAATCGGTCGTCGCCATGGCCACCCTGGCCAAGGCCTTCCCCGAGCGCAGCAGCAGGCCGATCGAGGTGATGGCACCCACCGCGGCCGCCGACCGGATCCTCGCCGACGCCCGATCCGTCGAAGGCGTCGCGAGCGCCGAGACCGGCCGCAGCGGCGGAGGCTGGACCGAGATCGCCGTCACCGCGAAGGCCGCACCGGAATCCGCCGCGGAGACCGCCGTGATCGAACGGCTGCGGACCCGGCTCGACGGCGCGCACGTCGGCGGCGCAAGTGCCCAGCAGCTCGACCTGGCCGCCACCAACGCCCACGACCGCCTGGTCGTGGTGCCACTGGTGCTCGTCTCGGTGCTGCTCGTGCTCGTCCTGCTGCTGCGCAGCCTGGTCGCCCCGCTGCTGCTGGTCTCCGCCGTCGTACTGGTGTGGGGCGCGGCGCTGGGGATCGGCGGGCTGCTCTTCGGCCCGCTGTTCGGCTTCACCGGCGTGGACCCGGGGCTGCCCCTGCTGACCTTCGTCTTCCTGGTCGCCCTCGGCGTCGACTACGGCATCTTCCTGATGCACCGCACCCGCGAGGAGACCCGGCGCGGCGCCGGGCCGACCCAGGCGGCGCTGACCGCGCTGCGCACCACCGGCGGAGTCATCGCCTCGGCCGGGATCGTGCTGGCGGCGACCTTCGCGGTGCTCGCCTCGCTGCCGCTGGTGATGTTCGTGGAGCTGGGCACGGTGGTGGCGGTGGGGGTGATCCTGGACACCTTCCTGGTCCGCACCTACCTGGTGACCAGCGCGAGCGTGCTGCTGGGCGGCCGGGTGTGGTGGCCGGCCCGGCCCGCCGCCGCCCCCGGTCCGGTGGCCGGACCCGCGCCGGAACTGGTCGGCGACCGGCGCCGAGGGTGACCATGTGCGGGTGGCAGAAGTGACCGACCCCCAGAATCCGGCCGAGCGCGTCCTACGCGCGCTGCACCAGGACCCGCTGGCAGCCGCGCACCCGGTGCGGACCGACGCGGTGATCGCGGCCGGCGTCGCCCTGCTCGGCGGGGCGCTCGCCTGGGCCGACACCGCGATGCGCCCGGACGCCGCCGGGTGGGCCCTGCTCACCTGCACGTCCCTGCTGCTGGCCTGGCGGCGGCGCCACCCGCTCGGGGTGATGGCGGCGGTCGTCGCCTGCATCGCCCCGTACCAACTGCTCGACAACGCCCACGCCGCCCCCGTGCCGGCCGGCATGCTCGCCCTGTACACCGTGGCGGCCACCGGCAGCGTGCGCCGGACGGTGACGGTCGGCGTGTGCGTGGTCGGCTTCGCGGTGACCGCCATGTCGTTCAACGGCGTCCACCGCGCCCTGGACGTGCTGCGCACCTCGGGCTGGCTGGTGGCGGCCCTCGTGCTCGGGGTCGCGGTCCGCAACTACCGCAAGTACCTGGCCGAGGAGCGGACCCGGCTCGGCCAGGACGGTGACCGCAGGATCGCGGAGGAGCGGCTGCGGATCGCCCGCGACCTGCACGACCTGCTGGCCCACAGCATCACCCTGATCGGTGTCCGCACCTCGGTCGCCGCCCACGTCCTGACGGTGGATCCGGACCGGCTCGACCGGGCGGCGATCGCCGAGGCGCTGGACTCCATCGCCGACACCTGCCGCGAGGCCAGGGCGGAGCTGCGCACCACCCTGACCGTGCTCCGGGCCGACCAGCACGGGCCGCTGCCGGACCTCGCGGGGCTGCCCGACCTGGTCCGGACCGCCGAGGCGGAACTGACCCTGGACACCGGCGGAGCCCGGGTCCCGCCCGCCGTGGGGGCCGCCGCCTACCGGATCGTCCAGGAGTCGCTCACCAACGCGGTCCGCCACGCGGGCCCGGGCGCCACCGTCCGGGTCCGGGTCGCTGCGGCGGACGGCGCGCTCCGACTGACCGTCAGCGACGACGGGTGGGGACCGGGCTCCGGCATTGTCGGCTCCGGGACCATGGGCTTCGGCATCGTCGGCATGGGCGAGCGGGCCCGCAGCGTCGGGGGCACCGTACGGACCGGCCCCCGCCCCGGCGGCGGTTTCGAAGTCGCGGCGACCCTGCCGCTCCCACCCCGCTCCCCGGAAACGGAGGCCGACGCATGACCACTCCGACCAACGGTCGGGGCCGCGCCATCCGGGTGCTGCTCGCCGACGACCAGGCACTCGTCCGGGCCGCCTTCGCGATGCTCGTCGGGACGGCCCCCGACATGACGGTCGTCGGACAGGCCGGCACCGGACGGGAAGCCGTCGAACTGGCCCGCGCCGAAAGGGCCGACGTGGTGGTCATGGACATCAGGATGCCGGGCACCGACGGTATCGAGGCGACCCGGCTGATCGCCTCCGACCAGGACCTGGCCGGGGTGAAGGTGCTGGTCCTGACCACGTACGACACCGACGAGAACGTGGTCGAGGCACTCCGGTCCGGTGCCTCCGGCTTCCTGGTCAAGGACACCCGGCCGGCCGAACTCCTCGCCGCCATCCGCACGGTGGCCGGCGGTGAGGCACTCCTCTCCCCGGGCCCGACGGCCAGTCTGATCGCCCGGGTCCTGCGCACCCCGGGCACCACCGCACCGCCCCCCGTCGCCCCACCCGCCCTCGACTCGCTCTCGGCCCGGGAACGGCAGGTCCTCACCCTGGTGGCCCGCGGCCTCAACAACACCGAGATCGCCGAGGACCTGGCCCTGAGCCCCTTCACCGCGAAGACCCATGTCAGCCGGATCATGGGCAAGTTGGGGGTGCGCGACCGGGCGCAGCTGGTGATCGCGGCCTACGAGTCGGGGCTGGTGGTGCCGGGAGACGCCGAGCCGGCACCCTGACGCCCCGTCCGGGCGATGTCGGCTCCGAGCGGGCGACGTCTCCACCGGTGTGGCAACGGCCCGCCTCCCCCCACGGAGGCGGGCCGTCTGCTCGGTCTCGACCCTAGGTCGTGGACGCGTCCGCCACGGACTCCCCTGATGCCGCCTTGTCGTCCCCCGGGGGTGTTCTGACACTTCGTTGACGCTACGGCCGCACCGATACTTCGGGCCGTGCGTCGTTAGGGTGACGGGATGCTGCATCTACGACTGATCGTCCCGACCGACCTCCGCGACACCGTCCTCACCGCACTCGACAAGTGGGTCGGTGTCACGCACGTGGTGGTCCTGCCCGGTGCAGCCGTGCGGCCGACCGGGGACGTGGTGCTGTGCGATGTGGCGCGGGAGGCGGCCGACGAGGTGCTGGCCGGGCTGCGCGAGACCGGGCTGGCCGAGCACGGGGCGATCGACGTGCAGCAGCTGGAGCTCACCATCTCCGCGGCGGCCGACCGGGCCGAGGAGCAGGCTCCCGGCGAAGGGGCGGACGCGCTGGTCTGGGAGGCGGTCTCCGAGATCACCCACGAGGAGTCCACCCTCACCGGGGTCTACCTGGCGTTCATGGCCGTGGCCACCATGCTGGCCGCCTGCGGGGCGGTGCTGGACAGCGCGATCCTGGTCGTCGGCGCGATGGTGGTCGGTCCGGAGTTCGGCCCACTGGCCGGATTCTGTGTGGCACTCGTCCAGCGCAGGCCGCGCCCGGCCCTGCGCTCGCTCAACGCCCTGCTGGTCGGCTTCGCCGCCGCGATGCTGATCACAGTCGGGTTCTCACTGCTGATGGACGTCCTGGGCCAGTTCAGCCAGGCCCGGTTCGAGGCCGCCCGCCCGAACACCTCGTTCATCTGGCAGCCCGACGCGATGTCCTTCGTGGTTGCGTTCCTGGCCGGAGTTGCGGGCCTGCTCTCGCTCACCTCGGCCAGGGCCGGAGCCCTGGTCGGCGTGGCGATCTCCGTCACCACCGTCCCGGCCGCCGCCAACGCGGCCGTGGCGCTCGGCTACCGGGACTACGGCCAGGCGGCGGGATCCGCTGTCCAACTGCTCCTCAACCTGCTCGGCATCGCGATCGCCGGGGTGCTCACCCTGCTGGTGCAGCAGACGGCCTGGCGGATCATCCGGTCCAGGCCCCACCGGTTCCGGCACTGACGCCGCTGTCAGCGCTGCTTCGGGATCGGCAGCGCCTCGTGGTGGTGCCAGACGAGTGACCGGTCCTCCCGGCGGAGCTCGGCGGAGCCCCACTCCAGTCGGACCACCCCGTCCGCCAGCGAGCACGCGTAGGCGACCAGGACGAGCCTGGCGTCCCGGGCGAGGCGGGCCAGGTCCGCGTGCGGTTCGGGCTCGTCCGGGAGCTCGATGCCGAGGTCCAGCTCTCCCTGCCGGGAGTCGGGACCGTGCCTGCGGATGAGATCGGCGCGGAGACCCGACCGGCTGCGGAGTCTGGCCGTCGTCACGGGCACGTCCTTCTTCGCGTAGCGGATCGGATAGATGACGTGCCCGGCCAGCACGGCGACCGTTCTCGCCTGGAGCCGGACCAGCTCGACACCGGGCAGCTGCGAGAGACCGGCCGAGAGCTCCTCGTACTGCGCGGCGTAGAGCCCGTGTCCGTACGCTTCGAGCGTCTGGGTGCGGACGCCCTCGTGGCCGCCCTGGGCCCGCTCGTGGGCTCGGACCAGGCAGGCGGGCACGATCGCCGCGACGTCCGTGGCGACCGGGCCGAAGACGGTGCGCGCCCACGGGCTGGCAAAGCGTTGGCCGGACATACGGATCCCCCAAGTGGTCGCCCTGCGGTCGATCTGATGGTCCGACAGTCCGCTGATCGCCCGGCTCGGGCAAGGGCGCATCGAGGGATCTCACGATGCACGGCGTCGAGCCGGGCCACGGCAGGGAGCCGGTCGTCTCTCCCGTCACGTTGGCGGGGAGACGACCGGCTGGATGCGGTGTGCGGGCGACGCCGGGCTCAGGCGGCCTCGGTGCCGATCCGCTCGGCCATCCGTCCGGCGAAGACATTGCCGACGGCGATGCCGCAGGTGATGGCGGCGGCGAGCATCACCGGGCCGAGCCAGACCATGGTCTCGACCGGGAGGGTGTAGGCGCCGGCGACCTTGGCCGCGCACTCGGCGAGCAGTGCCGTACCCCAGACGAGCGAGAAGGTGCGCTCGTTGCGGCGGAAGCCCGCGTCGGTGGCGGAGAGCCGCTGCCAGGCCGCCAACCGGACCGCGCTGCCCTTGACCAGGAACGGCCGCAGTCCGGCGCTCATCACCGGCCGACCGAGCAGCGCCGAGACCAGGACCGCGCCGCCGATGACGCTGGAGACCGCACCGTCCTTCGCGATCATCAGCCGGGCGTCGCCCGCCACCGCCGACAGCGCGATCCCCACCACGTTGACGGTGAGCATCAGCAGGGCGAGCGAGTTCGCCGGACGCCGCCGCAGCAGGCCGGTCACCGTCCGCACGACCGGTACCGCACTGCCCAGCCCCAGCGAGGCGACCAGCCCCAGCCCGAGCACCGAGTGCGCCGCGAAGTACACCGCCAGCGGCAGCGCCACGTCCACGGCCAGCGGGACGAGAGCGGCGACCCGCGGGTCCACGGCGGCGGCGCGGTGGCCACTCTGCGGGTTGCTGGTCCGGGCCTTGGTGTTGGTGATGAGTGCCATCGCTGTATCCCCTGTCCGATGATTCCCCGGCGGCTCCCTGCTGCCTCATCGAGAATCCCGCGACCGGGCCGGCGTCCGGCAGTGCCGCCGGTGACGACATCGTCATGACGGATGTCACCACCGAGGGCGGGCCGGCGGCTCCGGACGCCACGGCCTTCCGCCCACGACACCCCAACTCCCCCGGCTCCTAAGGGGACTGATCCATGACCGACGCCGGCCCGTCCGCCGGACTTCACCTGCCGGGCGGGCCGCGCCCCTAAGCTCCTTCGACAGTGTCCACGACAAAAGGAGCCCGGCATGGCGATACCCGCGCAGCACCGCAAGGCCCCCCGCCTCGGCCGGCGGCTCGGCACGCTCCTCGGCACCGGCGTGCTGGTCCTGGCCCTCCCCGGATCCCTCGCCCACGCCGACTCGCTGCCCAACCTGCCGCAGCAGGCCGGGGGTTACGAGACCTCGTTCTCACCCGCGTACGACTACGACACGGACGGCTGCTACGCGGTCTCCGCCATCGCACCCGACGGCACGCTCAACCCCGGGCTCAAGACCAGCGGTGCGGTGAACGGGAGTTGCCACGACCAGTCCGACCTGGACCGGTCGCAGACCTACGCCCGCTCGAAGTGCAACAACGGCTGGTGCGCGATCGTCTACGCCAGCTACTTCGAGAAGGACCAGACGGTGAGCGGCTGCTGCGGCCACCGCCACGACTGGGAGCACGTCATCTCCTGGGTGGACCAGGCGTCCAACCGGGTCGAGTACCTGACGGTCACCCAGCACAGCGGCCAGACCACCTACCCGCGCTCCGCCGTGCGGTTCGACGGCGACCACCCCAAGGTGGTCTACCACAAGGACGGGCTCCCGGCCCTGACCCACCTGTTCCGCCTCGCCAACAGCAACGACGAGCCGCCGGAGAACCACTACCACTCCTGGCGCCGGCCCCCGATCGTGGACTGGAACGGCTGGCCGACCACCGCCCTCCGTGACCGCCTCAACAACGCCGACTTTGGCTCGGCCACCATCAAGACCACCGACAAGGACGACCGCTTCCGCAACCTCCTCAACGCGTCCAAGCCCGCGGGAATCGCCTTCGACCCCTGGGCCTGAGCCTGCCCGCCTGCCCCCGTACGGGCCCGGTGGTCCACCCCCGGGACGGGGTGGACCACCGAGCCCGGGGCGGGTCAGTGGGTGGCAGCGGCCGGTGGGGGCGCGGGGCAGGTGGCGGGCGTGGAGTCGTGGTGGCCGGCCAGCCAGAAGCCGGCCAGCAGACCGGTGACGGCGAGGACCTTGTGGCGGTTGCTCTTCCACCACGAGGGAGAACCGGCCGCCATGAAACGCAGCTGGGTGTAGTCCGGGTGCTCCCGGGGCGGTGCGTCCTTGAACATTCCCATGTCCGGCGAACCTCCTTCCACCTTCAGGGGGTTCATGACCATACGCCCTGCTCTGTCTTGATCGCAGGCCTTTATCCCGGCACCGGCAGCCACACCGGCACCAGCGGTCTCCCCGGGGCCGCCGCACTGACGGAGGATCACGATCCGGTTGCGTGCGTACAATCCCTCCATACCAGCGGCACATTCCCTGACGCCGGGCTAGGCTCCCCCCAGCCGCACGGCCCCGGGCCGATGGCGGAGGACTGACGATCAGTGAGACGGCTGCCCTGCTGCTGCGGGCTGCCCTGCCGGTGGGGGACATCAAGTGCACGAAATGGTCAAGGGCGCCAACGTCGGGTTGGCCGCGCTGGACGAGGACATCGACTCCCTCATCGTGAGCCTGGGCTGGAGCAGCCCCACCGGCGACGGCGACGCCGACGTCTCGGTGCTGCTGCTCACCGAGGAGGGCAAGGTCCGGAGCAACGCGGACTTCTTCTTCTACAACAACCCGACCGCCGAGGACGGCAGCGTGCAGCTGCTGGGCCAGGTGCCGGCCCAGACCGGCAGCGAGGACCGGATCCAGCTCGACCTGGCCGCCGTCCCCACCGACGTCGCGCGGGTGGTGATCGCCGCGAGCCGGCACGAACGGGCCGCCTTCGGCCAGTTGGACGACCTCCGGCTGGGGCTGTCCGACCGGACCGGCGAGCAGCTGCTCAGCTTCACGATCACGGACGCGAGCACGGAGAGCGCCTTCGTCTTCGGCGAGCTCTACCGGCGGAACCAGGAGTGGAAGTTCCGAGCCGTCGGACAGGGCTACGACACCGGACTGGCCGGGCTGGCCACCGACTTCGGCATCGAGATCGAGGAGTCCGAGGACAGCGCCGGGACCGCCTCCGCCCTCGACGAGCCGACCGCCGAGGAGCCGGCCGCGGATGCGTCGGCCGTCGATGCACCCGCCGCCGAGCCGGCTGCCGCCCCGGAGCCCGCCGCCGCAGCGGAGCCGACCGGGGCAGCAGCCCCGGAGCGGCGGCTGCGCACCGCCAAGAAGAAGGTCACGCTCCCCAAGGAGCCGAAGAAGTCGCTGGCGGAGAACGAGAGTTGGAGCTCGGCCCGGCTCTTCCCGGCCGGCACGCTGAAGAGCGACCGGGAGCGGGAGGTCAGGGCCACCTCGGTTCTGCTCTCGGTGATGGCGCAGGTGCCGGAGTTCGGCCGTCGGCTCACCGCCGCGTTCGGGGCCCCGGCCGGCCGGATGGAGACCTTCACCGAGGTCTCGCTCCCGCACGGCGACTCCCCGCGCCGCCCCGACGGGGTGATCCGGGTGGAGCGGGCGGGCCGGCTGTGGACGGCGCTGCTGGAGAGCAAGACGAACGGCAACCCGCTCAAGGCCGACCAGGTCCAGGCGTACATGGACATCGCCGCCCGCCGCGGGTACGAGGCGGTCATCACCCTCTCCAACGACGTCGCCCTGGAGGGCAGCCCGCTGGTGCCGGTGAAGATCGACGGCCGGCGCAAGCACAAGGTCGCGCTCTGCCACCTCTCCTGGGCCGAAGTCGCCTACCAGGCACAGATGTTGATCAGCCACGAGGGTGTGGTCAACCCGGCCCACGCCTGGCTGCTGCAGGAGCTGCTGCACTACCTCCAGCACGACAACTCCGGCTGCCACGGCTTCCAGAACATGGGCCCCGCCTGGGTCCCGGTCCGGAACGGGATAGACGACGAGACCCTCTCCCCGGGCGACGAGCGCGCCGTCCAGGTGGTGGAGAGCTGGGAGCGGCTGATCCGGCAGGTCTGCCTCCGCCTCGGCGGCGAGCTGGGCACCAAGGTGCTGCCGGTCCAGCGGACCCGGCGGGGCGAGGACCCGCGGGCCCGCCGGTCCGCACTGGCCGACGGCCTGTGCTCGGACGGACGGCTGCACGCGGAGATCCGGGCCGACCAGGCTCCGGGGAACATCTCCGTCGTGGCCGACCTCCGGGTCGGGAGGCTGCGCACCTCGATCGAGATCCCGGCCCCGGAGCAGGGGTACCCGTTGAGCTGGGCCAAGCGCCTGGTCCGCCAACTCGCCGACGCTCCGGCCGACCTGCACGTCGAGACGCTGACGGACGGCACCGCTCCCGGACCGCGCGGCACGCTGGAGAAGCTCCGTCCCGAGCCCGGCGACCTGCTGCCGAAGGACGCCTCCAAGGTGACCGGCTTCCGACTCTCGCTGTCGAAGAGCGTCGGCAGCACCCGCGGCAACGCCGAGTCCGGCTTCATCCGCAGCGTCGACGCCGCCGTCGAGAAGTTCCAGCACAGCGTGGTCGCCGCCCTCGCGCAGCGGCAGCCCCGGCAGTGACGCGGCCGAGGGCCCCGGGAGCGTCGAACGCTCCCGGGGCCCTCGGTCCTCATCGGTTCAGCGGGTGATCAACGGCCCTGGAGGGCCTTGACGTTGTCGCCGAAGGACCAGCCCTTGGAGCCGTCCCAGTTGATCGACCAGGTCATCAGGCCCTTCAGCTGGCCGCTGAAGGAGTTGTAGGCCTGGCTGACCAGGCTCGGCGCCATGTAGCCGCCGCCCGCGCCGGTCTGGGCCGGGAGGCCGGGCACCTGCTTGTCGTAGGGGACCTTGATGGTGGTGCCCTGGATGGTCAGGCCGTTGTTCAGGCAGGTGGTCTGGGCGGTGAAGCCCTGGACGGTGCCGGCCTGGTAGGAGTCGCCGGAGCAGCCGTACATGCTGCCGTTGTAGTACTGCATGTTCAGCCACCACAGGCGGCCGTTGTCGACGTACTTCTTGATGATCGGGAGGTAGGAGCCCCAGATCGAGCCGTAGGTGACGCTGCCGCCGGTGACGTACGCGGTCTCGGGGGCCATGGTCAGACCGAAGCCCGCAGGCATCTGGGCCAGCACGCCGTCGATGATGCGGATCAGGTTGGACTGGGAGGCGGACAGCGTGGTGATGCTGCCGCTGCCGGACAGGCCGGTCTCGATGTCGATGTCGATGCCGTCGAAGTTGTACTTCTTCAGGATCGGCACGACGGTGGCCACGAACTTGTCGGCGACGGTGCTGGAGCTCAGGTCGATGCCCGCGGCGGCGCCGCCGATCGACATCAGCAGCGTCGCGCCGGCGGCCTTGGCCTGGCACATCTCGGCGGGGGTGGAGACCTTGACGCCGGCGTCCATGCCGTCCTGCCACAGGACGGTGCCGTCGGAGAGGATCACCGGGAAGGCGGCGTTGATGACGTTGTAGCCGTGCGCGGCGATCCGGCTGTCCGTGATCGGGACCCAGCCCATGCCCGGGTGCACGCCGTTGGAGGCGCCGTCCCAGTTCTCCCAGTAGCCCTGCAGGACCTTGCCGGACGGCTTGGGCTTGGTGGCGCAGGTGTCACCCGGCGAGGTGGTCGACGGGGAGGGGCTGGCCGAGGGGCTGGTCGACGGGCTGCTCGACGGGCTCGCGGACGGCGAGGGGCTCACCGACGGGCTCGCGGACGGGGACGGGCTCACCGAGGTCGACGGCGACGGCGACGCGCTGGTGGACGGCGAGGGGCTGCTGCCGCCCGGGCCGGTGAGCGAGACGTCGTCCGCGTAGTACGCGGGCTGCCCGTACCAGCCGTGCAGGTAGACGGTCACCGAGGTGGTGCTCGCCCCGGTGGTGAACCCGACGCTGAGCTGGCTGTACGACGCGCTGTTCGGCGTCCAGGTGGACTGGGCGCCGGAGAGGCCGGTGCCGGTGGCACCCAGGTAGACGTAGCTGCCCTGGACGTAAGCGCTCAGCGTGTACTGGGAGTTGGGCTGCACGCTGATGGTCTGGGTGCACTGCGCGTTGTCCGAGCCGGCCGGCGTGGCCTTGAGCGCACCGGTGCCCGCGTGGACCGGGCTGCTGACGGCCGCACCGGATCCACCGGAACAGGTCCAGCCGGAGAGTCCGCTCTCGAAGCCGGGGTTGGCCACCAGGTTGGGCGCGGCGGCCCCGGCCGTGACGGAGCCGACGGCGACGATGCCGGCGCCCAGGACGGCGGCGAAGCTCACCCCGGCGATGGAGCGGCGCAGGACACTCGGCCCGTGCGGGGCCCGGTCGGCGTGCAGTGCGCGTTCCACGGTGGCCCGGTGCGGGCGCTGGTCGTGCGGCCTTCGACGGAACATGAAGTGCTCCATTTCCCGCCGAGCGCCATGGGGTTGACCGGCGCGTGGGGGCGTGACGCCCGGCTTGGGGTGAGGTGGGGACATGTGGGGATGTGCCGAACCGGATCGTAGGAGGGGCCGCCGGGCCCGTCAATAGGTCTGGACCATTGGCAGATCCGGGCCAGGTCCCGGCCCCGGCCCGGGACCGCCACTATTGACAGTTCGTCACATTGCTGACGCAGTAGCACTGCACCACTCCCACCAACCGGCAGCACGCCCGAAGGGGGCGATCAGCGCATGACCAAGCCTGAGAGCGCGGGAGACGGTTACGACGTCGTCATCAGCGGAGCCAGCCTGGCCGGCAGTGCCGCGGCGATCCTGCTCGCCCGGCGCGGCGCCCGCGTCGCACTGCTGGAGCGCCGCTCGGACCCGGAGGCGTACAAGGTGCTCTGCACCCACTCCCTCACCGCCAACGCCTACCCGGTGCTGGCCGAGCTCGGCCTCGTCCCCGCCCTGGAACAGGCCGGCGCCGTGCTCAACCGGGCCCGCTGGCACACCCGTTGGGGCTGGATCGAGCCCCGGCCCGAGCCGGGCGGCCCCGAGCTGCCGTACGCGTACAACGTGCGGCGCAGCACCCTCGACCCGTTGATCAGGTCCCGGGCGGCGGAGACTCCCGGCGTCGATCTGCTGCTCGGCCACCAGGTGACCGGGCTGGTGCAGGAGGCCGGCCGGACGGTGGGCGTGCGTGCGTCGACCCCGGGCGGCGAGCGCGAGCTCCGGGCCCGCCTGGTGGTCGGCGCCGACGGCAAGGACTCGGCCGTGGCGAAGTACGCCGGGGTGCCCACCCGGCAGGACCGGAACGGGCGGTTCAGCTACTTCGCGCACTTCCGCGGTCTTCCGCTGCCCGGCGGGGTCGCCCGGGCCTGGTTCCTCGAACCCGACATGGCGTACGCGTTCCCGAACGACGACGGGGTGACGGTGCTGGCGGTGCTCCCGGAGAAGAAGTGGCTGCCGGCCTTCCGGGAGGACCTGGAGGGCAGCTTCCTCGCGTTCGTCCGCGCCCTGCCCGAGGCACCGCCGATCGACTCCGCCGAGCG
The DNA here is from genome assembly GCF_040296785.1 of Kitasatospora sp. NPDC002040. Lineage (NCBI taxonomy): Bacteria > Bacillati > Actinomycetota > Actinomycetes > Kitasatosporales > Streptomycetaceae > Kitasatospora > Kitasatospora sp. NPDC002040. Next base: position 55,926 of record NZ_JBEOXV010000006.1, read on the forward strand.
CGTCTCGAAGATCATCGGGATGGTCGACTACCCGCTGCACAACCGCAGGCCGACCGCGCCGGGCCTCGCGCTCATCGGCGACGCCGCCCTCACCAGCGACCCGCTGTGGGGCGTGGGATGCGGGTGGGCGCTGCAGTCCGCGCAGTGGCTGGCGGAGGCGGTCGCCCCGGCCGCGACCGGTCGGGGCGACCTGGACCGGTCACTTGCGGCGTACGCCCGCAGGCACCGGCGGCTGCTCGGCCACCACCGGCTGGCCACCGACCACGCCAAGGCCGGTCCGTTCAACCCCTTGCAGCGGCTGATGTTCGCGGCGGCGGCGCGCGACGCGGCGATGGCGCGGCACATGCACCTGTACGCGTCCCGCCTGATCGGTCCGCTGCGGTTCCTGAACCCGGTGGCCCTGGCCAGGGCTTCGGCTGTCAACCTCCGGCACCGCGGGGCGGGGCCGGGCGGCCGTTGAGCCCTCCGGTGCCGAGCGGGGCCGGAGCCGGAAAAGCAGTTGCGGTGCGTTCATAGGGTGCAGCCATGCCCTCTCTCCTCCGCCTTGCCGAGATCACCCCCGACAACCTCGACGCCGCCGTCGCCCTGACGGTCCGTCCGGACCAGGAGCACCTGGTCGAGCCGGTGGTGAAGTCCCTCGCCGAGGCCTACGTGCACCCGGGCGTGGCGTGGCCGCGGCTGATCCTGGACGGCGACCGGGCCGTGGGGTTCCTGATGGCCTTCCTGGAGATCGACTGGGACGGCAAGGGCACCGACTTCCGCTCCGGCCTCTGGCGCCTCAACATCGCGGCCGGCGAACAGGGCCGGGGCTACGGCCGCTTCGCGGTGCAGGCCGTGGCCGAGGAGATCCGGCGCCGGGGCGGCACCCGCCTGGTGGTCACCTGGCACCCCGGCCCCGACGGCCCGGAGGGCTTCTACCTCGGGCTCGGCTTCCGGCCGACCGGCGAGCTGAGCGGAGGCCAGACGGTCGCCGTGCTGGAACTGGACTGATCCGCGCGGAGCACGGCGCCGCCACCGGGGCTGCCTCCGGCGGGTGGGGCGCGGGAGCCTCCGACCGGCGCGCTTGAGGAGGCACAGGCCGGTCGTGGGCTCCCGCACCCCCGCAGGGGTACGGCTCCCGGCGGTCCGGCAGTGGACCGCCCGGAGCCGCGCCGCGGATCTCGAACGGATCTGCGGGTGCGGCCCTGGAAGAGATTCAACCCGGCGGCGCACCGGCGGGGCATTGGTCCCGCACACCAGCCGGAGCCCCGTCCCCTGGGTGATCGGACAGCCCGGGACGTTTCAGCGCCGCCGCAGCACACCCCGGACGAAGGCCGCCTGGCCGGCGTGCTGGAGGCTGTCGGAGACCACACTGACCAGCCGCACGCCCAGCGACACCGGCGGCGTCCAGCTCTCGTCCACGATCCGGTCGAGCGCGGGGCCGCCGAGCCCGCGCAGGTACGCCAGGGTGTGCTCGTGCACGGCGTCGTAGTACCCCGTGAGCAGCCGCCCGGACTCCACCCGGACCGCGGCGACGTCACGGGCGGTGTGCCCGTAGCCGGTGGCACCGACCGGGAACGGCAGGCCGAACCGCTCGTGCCAGCCACCGGCCGTCCACAGCTGCTCGGTGCCCGCGACGTCGGCCACGTGGTCGTCCTGAATCCGGGTCAGGTGCCAGATCAGCCAGGCCACCGAGTTGGCCTGCGGGTCGAGCCGCGCCACCAGCTCCTCGGGCCCGAGCCCGGCCACCGCCTCGTGGACGACCTCCCGCACCCGGCCGAACGCATCGACGAGCAGACCGGCACCGTTCACTGCGGAGCTCCTTCCCAGGCAGACCGTGAGTACGCCACCCCAGTAAAGCCGGGCGCCGCCGTCACCACCACAGCCCTCGGTACCGCACTGACCCGCGCGCACCCCGGATGCCGGCACAGCGCGCGGCCTGATCCGATCGGCGGTAGGAAGGCGGGAACCGCCGAGGAGAGGACACCGACGATGTTCGACGAACGACGGGCCCGTCATCGGGCCAACGACGCCTTCGACAACGGCGAAGGCGTCACCCGCTACCGGATGCAGCAGAAGATGATCTCCATCGGCAACGACTACTGGATCGACGACGAGGCGGGCGAGCACGTCTACAAGGTCAACGGGAAGGCGCTGCGGATGCGCCGGACGTACGCCATCGAGGACCGCGACGGCCACCGGGTCGCCAAGGTGCAGGGCCGGCCGCTGCGGATCAAGGACTCGATGGAGATCGAGGACGCGGACGGGAAGCGGATCGCGCTGGTCAAGAAGGCCCTGATCGGCCCGCTGCGGGACCGCTGGCGGATCAAGCAGGAGGACGGCGGCGACCTCTCGGTGCACGGCAACATCGTCGACCACGAGTACACGATCGAACGGGACGGCATCAAGGTCGCCGAGGTCTCGAAGAAGTGGTTCCGGGTGCGCGACACCTACGGGCTGAACATCGGGCCCGGCGCCGACCACGCCACGGTGCTGGCCGCCGCGATCGCGATCGACGCCATGGCGCACCCCGGCGACTGACGCGCGCGGCGCCGGGCGGGTGCGCTGGTGGCAGGCGGCCGACGGCGGTGCTGCCGGTGCCCCGTCCGGGCGACGGGGTTGCGCCGAATGTCCCAAGGGGCTTGGTCCGGGGCACGCCTGCGTGGCTGAGTGGGTGCCATGTGGCAGTTCTTCGCCGATCACCCGTGGGTGACGGTCTTCGCGGTGATCGCGGCAGGTTCCCTGCTCGGCCTGGCCCGGCTCGGTCCGATCCGGCTGGGCGCCGCCGGTGTGCTGTTCGTCGGCCTGCTGGTCGGAGCGCTCGATCCGGACATCGGCCCCGCCGTGCCCGCCGGGGTGTCCGTGCTCGGGCTCGCCCTGTACGTCTACACCGTGGGCCTGGAGTCCGGGCCCGCGTTCTTCCGTGAGCTGAGACCCGAACTCGCGGTCATGGCCGGGGCGGTGGTCTCCCTGGTGGTCACCGCTGTGGCGGTCGGCCTGCTGGGGAACCGGGTCTTCGGGATCAGCGGACCGTACCTGGCGGGCGGCTTCGCCGGGATCAGCACCACCACCCCGGGGCTGGCGGCGGCGCAGGCGGCCTCCGCCGACCCCGCGCAGCCGGCCGTCGGGTACGCCATCGGCTACCCGCTGGCGGTGGTGGTCACCATCCTGTTCATCGCCGGGCTCGCCGCCGTCCGCTCGTGGCCGGGGCGGCGCGATCCGGGCGAGGACCTGCCGCGCCGCCTGGAGACCGTGACGGTGGCCGTCCGCAACGGCGCCGACTGGGCGGACGTACCCGGCGCGGCCCAGGGCCGGGTGCTGGCCAGCGTCGTGCAACGGGCGGGCGGGCAGCCGGAGGTGGCGTCCGGGGTGGGGCGGCTGGCGCCCGGTGACCGGGTGGTCGTGGTGGGCGGCCCCGACCAGGTACGGGCCGCCGTCGCCGCCCTCGGCGACCTGGCCGACGAGCACCTGCTGGACCGCCGCGACCGGATCGACTACCGCCGGGTGCTGCTCACCAACCCGGATCTGGCCGGACGCACGGTGGCCGACCTCGATCTGGCCGACCGCTTCGGCGCGCTGGTCTCGCGGGTCCGGCGCGGCGACCGGGAACTGCTGGCGCAGAACGACCTGCGCCTCCAACTCGACGACCGCGTCCGGGTGGTGATGCCGCGCGAACGTTCCGACGAGGTCAGCCGGTACCTCGGTGACACCGAGGCCAAGGTCAGCGAGGTCGACGCCATCAGCGTCGGCATCGGCCTCGCGCTGGGCTTCCTGATCGGGATCCCCAGCCTGACCGTCGGCTCGGCCACCCTCTCGCTCGGAACTGCGGCCGGGCCCCTGCTGATGGCGATGTTCCTCGGCTGGCTGCGCCGCACCGGGCCGCTGGTGTGGACGCTGCCCACCCGGGCGAACCTGACCCTGCGCCAGATCGGCCTGCTGCTCTTCCTGGCGTGCGTCGGCCTGACCTCGGGCTACGCCTTCCGGCAGAACGCGTTCTCGCTGTTCGGTCTGAAGCTGCTGGTGGTCCTGCTGATCAGCGCGCTGCTGAGCTACGCGTTGATGGTCCTGGCGGCGCGCCTGCTGGGCCAGAGCCGGCCCCGGACGATGGGCCTGCTGGCCGGCTACGTGGGGAACCCGGCGATCACCGCGTACGCCAACACCCGCTCCTCGGACGCCCGGGTGAACACGGGCTACTCGACCTTGTTCGCCCTGGCGATCCTGGTGAAGATCGTCTGCATCCAGCTGATCGTGGGCCTGTGACGAGGACGGCCGAGAACGAGCGGACCCTGGGGGCACCGTGCCGGCCGATCCGGAGGTGGACCGAACGGCCTGATTCACGCCGATCACCGGACAGGGCGGGAGCACGGGTCCATACTGACGGCACGTGGCGACGCATCCGTCCGAATTCGCGGCGTCGCAACGGGGGTTGATGCCGCAACGGGGGGTTGGCGCACACTCATGACGACTGCGGAACCGTCCGGAAGCGCCGGATTCATGGGGCAGTGGCGGGCCGACGCGGAACGCCGCCGGCTCGCGCGGGCACTGGCCGAGCTGGTGGTGGCCGAGGTCGCCCCGCAGGAGCTGCCGCTGTTCGAGCGGCGGGCCCGGAGCCACTTCCGTCCCCGGCTGCGGCGCCGCAGGCCCTTGTCCATCGACATCGTGGGGCTGGCGACCGACGTGGTCACACCCGCAGCGCTGTCGGCGGCGGCCGGAGTGTTCGGGACGATGTCGGCCCAGTGGATGAGCCGGCTGGCCTCGCGCCTGGCGAACCGGGTGCCGCGGCGTCGACAGCAGGCCGAGGCGGAGCCGCCCGAGCCCGCCGCACCGGCCCTGCCGCCGGCGGAAGCGGCGCCCGCACCGACCGCGGCGGAGCTGGTCCGCTGGCGGGCGGCGGCCCTGTCGGGCGCCCTGCGCCACGTGTCCGACCGCCAGCGGGCGGAACAGATCGCCGACTCCGTCCTGGCCGAGCTGGTCCGCGTGCTGGCCGCAGGTGCCTCGGAGGTAGCGGCCCTCGGCCCCAATGAGCCCACTCCGGGCGGAGGCGGCGGCCCGGCCGGGGACCCGGCCGGAGACGGGAGCGGTCCGGCGGCGGACGGGGGCTGACGTGTTCGTCCGGGCCCTCCTCTTCGGTGTCGCCCTGATGGCCGCGGCGGTCACGATCGCCTTCCCGGCCACCACCAGCCGGGAGGACACCGCCGGCATGGCGTACAGCATGTGCTGGCCGGGTGCGGTCAGGCAGTACCAGTTGACCCTGCCGATGTCCCCGATCGAGCGCGAGATCCTGCTCCAGGTCCCGGTCTGGCCCCCGCGACAGGTGGCGGGAGAGGACGGACCGGCCCTGCAGCGGTACCTGGCGCAGCACTGCCCCACGCCCCCGGTGCCCCGGGGCGAGTTCCGGGTGGGCCTCGCGCTGGGGATCCTGGGAGTGGGGGGCCTCGTGCTGTACTGGCTCGGCCCGTACTGGCAGATCCTCTTCCACCGCCTGCTGAGACTGCGACCGGGAACCGGCTACCGGCCCGACCTCGCCGAGGCGGTGTTCCGGTTGGCGGCCGAGGCCCGCGTCTCCGTCCACGGGGTGTGGCTGAACCCGAACGACTACACCTCGAACGCCGTGGCCTTCGGGCACTGGCGGCGGCGGCACATCGAGCTCGCCACCGGCATGGAGCGTCGCTTCGACGAGGACCGGGCCGGCTTCGAGGTGGTCGTCCGCCATGAACTCGGCCACATCCGCCACCGCGACCTCGACACCACCCAGGGCATCACCGCACTGTGGGGCGCCTTCCTGGTCCTGCTCGTGGCCGCCTTCGGCTTCGCCGTGTCGGGTGACGCCGGGGACGGTACCTACCTGGGGCGGCTCTCGTTCCACCTGGCCATGCTGGCCTGCCTGTTGTACGCGGCCCGGAACGCCTTCCTCCAGTCCAGGGAACTGCACGCGGACGCGTTCGCCGTCCGGGGCAGCGCCGACCGAACGGGTCAGGGGGAGGAACGGCGGCGCAGCCTGGACACCTTCTTCGTCGACCTGGCCGCCGGACGCGACGGCGACGGTCTGCCGTTCGGCACCCACCCCGCCCTCCGGCGCCGCCGGGCGGCCCTGCGCCACCCCGCCCTCGCCGGGGAACTCAGCTTCTGGGACGCCGCGTTGACCGGCTGTGTCGCCCTGCTGGCCGTGAACCTGCTGCTCGGCGACAGCTTCGAGATCATGCTGACCGGCGGACGCCTGGGCTTCCTGGAGGTCGACACGCTGCGCCCGGTCTACACCTGGCTGGCGCTCCCCCTGCTCCTGCCCACCGGCGCGGTCCTCGGGGCCGGCGTCCGGCACACGGTCACCGCGTGGCGCGGTGCGCGCGGTGGACGCGCCGTGACGGGGCGGCTGGCGCTGCTCGCCCTGGGCCTGTTCGCGGGGTTGTCCGCCGGGGTCGCACTCCACCCGAGCCAGACGTACGGGAGCCGGAACGAGCAGTTGCGCACCATGTGGTGGAGTCCGCTCACCGACTCGCCCGGGCTCGGCCTCGCACTGACAGCGGCCCTGTCGGTCCTGGCGCTCGCCCTGTTCGGCCTCGCCTGCGACGCCCTGTGCGGACCACGGGCCGCGTCCTGGTGGGCGGGTGCGTACGGAGTGTCCGTCACGGCCGCCTGGTTCCCGACGGCCCTCCCGGGCGGAAGCGCCCCGTACGTCCGCGGCGTGGTGATCGGGGGCGCCCTGCTCGGGGGCGTGCTCGGGGGCGCGTTCCTGGCGTTTCCGCGCCGGCGGCCGGACCGGGCGCCCGGCCCACTGCCGCTGCTCCCACCGGAGCCGGGGAGACGGACCGAGGCCCCGTCCGTCACCGGGCCTCGACTGCTGCTCGCCCATATCGTCACCGCCGCCGCCACGGTCGTCACCGCCTTCGCGGCGGCCCACCTCCTGGCGGAGGCCACCGACTCGCCGCCCGCCCTGGTCGCGGCCCTCGGCCTGGTCTGCTGCGCAGGCGTCCTGACCGGTGCGGCAGCCGCCCCGCACGACGTCGAGTTCCGGCGCCGCATCCGATACGCCCCGGCCTGCCTGATCGTCAGTGCGGCCGGAGCCGTGCTGGAGGCGCTGGGGGGCGACTGGCAGGGTCTGCTGCTCGGCGCGGCCGCCGCCGGCCTCGCGGTGACCGGCCGGAACACGGCGTCCGCCGTCTACGCCTTCCGCCGGCGCCGCGACCCAACCTCCCCGACCGATGCCCTCTCCCAGCCGCACCCGACCGGTCGGCAGGACGAGCCCGGTACGCCCGGGCCTGCCGGGTGACTACGCCTTGGCCCGGCGGCGGGCGACCATCCAGCCGATCGCCGCGCCGACCACCAACGTGACGGCCAGGACCAGCCAGAGGGGCAGGGTGACGGTCGAGATCCAGAGCCGGATCTCGACCGAGTCGGTGTTGACGGCGATGAACCAGACCGCCAGCGCCGCCAGAACGGCGATCCCGATCGTGCGCAGCCGGACGTCCTTGCCCCGGACGGTCACGGTCGACGGGCCCGCTGAAGTCGTTTTGTCAGCCATGAAGTCAGTATGCGATCTTGCCCCGAGAGTCGCCGCTCGGGCCGATCACCAGGATCACGGCGGTGCGCAGGTCCAACAGCGGCGTCCCGTCGGATCCCTGCCCGCCGGCGGGTGGCAGAGGTCGGTCCATCGGCACTGGTCAGCAGGGGTCCGCCTCAAGGCTCGGGGTGAACCCTGGCTAACATGGAGGCAACCCTCCTAGCTCGAAAGATGGACCTGTGACTGTCAATGAGGACGTGTTCACGAACTGGAAGACCCGCGAGGAGATCGCGGAGTCGATGATCCCGATCATCGGGAGACTGCACCGGGAGCGGGACGTCACGGTCCTGCTGCACAGCCGTTCCCTGGTGAACAAGTCGGTGGTCAGCATCCTCAAGACCCACCGGTTCGCCCGTCAGATCGCCGGTGAGGAGCTCTCGGTCACCGAGACGCTGCCCTTCCTGCACGCGCTCACCACGCTGGACCTGGGCCCCTCCCAGATAGACATCGGCATGCTGGCCGCGACCTACGCGGCCGACGACCACGGGCTCTCGGTCGAGGAGTTCACCGCCCGCGCGGTGGCCGGCGCCACGGGTCCCGACAAGCTGGAGCGCCGCGAGCCGCGCGACGTCGTGCTGTACGGCTTCGGCCGGATCGGCCGCCTGCTCGCGCGCCTGCTGATCGAGAAGGCAGGCTCGGGCAACGGCCTGCGGCTGCGGGCCATCGTGGTCCGCAACAGCGGCGGCGAGGACCTGGTCAAGCGTGCTTCGCTGCTGCGGCGCGACTCGATCCACGGCCAGTTCCACGGCACCATCACGGTCGACGAGGCGAACAACCGGATCGTCGCCAACGGCCACGAGATCACCGTGATCTACTCCGACGACCCGACCACGGTGGACTACACCGCGTACGGGATCAAGGAAGCCATCCTGATCGACAACACCGGCCGGTGGCGTGACCGCGAGGGCCTGTCGAAGCACCTGCGCCCCGGTATCGCCAAGGTGGTCCTGACCGCTCCCGGCAAGGGCGACGTGCCCAACATCGTGCACGGCGTCAACCACGACACCGTCAAGCCGGACGAGCAGATCATCTCCTGCGCCTCCTGCACCACCAACGCGATCGTCCCGCCGCTGAAGGCGATGGCGGACGAGTACGGCGTGCTGCGCGGCCACGTGGAGACCGTCCACTCGTACACCAACGACCAGAACCTGCTGGACAACTACCACAGCTCGGACCGCCGCGGCCGCTCGGCGGCGCTGAACATGGTGATCACCGAGACCGGTGCGGCCTCGGCCGTCGCCAAGGCGCTGCCGGACCTCAAGGCCAAGATCACCGGCAGCTCGATCCGGGTGCCCGTGCCGGACGTCTCGATCGCGATCCTCAACCTGCAGCTCGCCCGGGAGACCACCCGCGAGGAGGTCCTCGACCACCTCCGCGAGGTGTCGCTGACCTCGCCGCTGCGGCGCCAGATCGACTTCACCAACGCGCCCGACGCGGTCTCCAGCGACTTCATCGGCTCGCGGCACGCCTCGATCGTCGATGCCGGTGCCACCAAGGTCGAGGGCGACAACGCGATCCTCTACCTGTGGTACGACAACGAGTTCGGCTACTCGTGCCAGGTCATCCGGGTGGTCCAGCACGTCTCCGGCGTGGAGTACCCGACCTACCCGGCCCCGGCGGCCTGATCCGGCGTCATGACGTGAGCGGTGGGGCGGCGACTTCGGTCGCCGCCCCACCGTCGTTCGCGGCCGCTCGCATCCGAGGCACCCGTGCGGTGCCCGTGACCTGGGACACCTCGCCCGCGCCGCCGGTACGACGGGCGGGCCGGCCAGGCATACGAACGAGCGTTCTCGCTACTGAGCGGGGGTGCGGGGGGGGGTGGGATCCGCCGGTTTCCGGCCATCCCGTCGGGGCTCGAACCGGTGCTGCACAACGGCTTGCAGCAGTACTTAGGCATGGCTAACCTAAGGCTCCCGTTCCCCCCTTTCTAGTGAGGCAGGCCCCCGTGCCCCCGCTGTTGCTTCCGCATGCCCTGACGCCCCTGGCGGGGGCTGCGCCCTCGACCCCGCTCGGCCCCTTCGTCGACAGTGCCGTGACCTGGACCGTCTGGGTCACCCTGATGGGATCGGTCGGCCTGCTCGCCCTCGCGCTGCTCGCCGCCGTTCCCGCCGCCGCCCGCACCGCACCGCTCGCCCTGCCCGTGGTCACCGCCCGGCTCGCCCTGGCCGGCGCGGTGCTCGGGGTGCTCGCCGTCCCGGCCCTGCTCACCGACGCGGCCCACGGCGCCTCCAGCAGCCACGGCTACGACTACTCGGCCGCCTGGGGTGCGCTCTTCGACGGCACCAACGCGGGCCGCCTGGCCGGGATCGAGGTCGTCGGCTCCCTGCTCGCGGCCGCGCTGGCCGCCCCCCTGACGGTCCGTTCGGTCGCGGCCGGCCGGGCCCGCGGCTGGCTGCTGGGCTCGGGCCTGCTGGCCGCCGCGGTCGCGCTCGGAGCCACCAAGTTCCCCGCCAAGCCGCCCGCCGACTGGGGGCGCGGCAGCTTCGATGCCCTCGTCTGGCAGCTGCACCTCCAGGGCGGCGGCGTCTGGATCGGCGGCCTGCTCGGCCTGGTGCTGCTCGCCCTCCCCCAGGCGGTGCCCGCCACCGAGCGGCGCGCCTTCTGGGCGGCCACCATCCGGCGCTTCTCCGTCGCCGCCATGGGCTGCGTCGCGGCCATCACCCTGTCCGGGCTGTTCCTCTACTGGGCGCACGTGGACGGGCTGACGCAGCTGGTCACCACCATGTACGGCCGGGTCCTCGGCGTGAAGATCCTGATCTTCGGCGGGCTGCTGCTGCTCGGCACCTTCAACCAGTTCTGGCTGCACCCCCGGATCGAGGCCCTGCGCGAGGAGGGTGACCAGCGGCCGCTGACCACCGTGCTGCTCCGCCGCTTCCCCGCGGTGGTGGCCGTCGAGGTCCTGCTCGCCCTGGCGCTGCTGTTCGTCGCCCCGTTCCTGCACGGCTCCGCCCGCAACCAGGCCTACCAGGCCAAGGTGGCCGAGCAGTCCGCCACCGACATCCCGGCCAAGAAGCTGCCGAAGCTCCCGGCCAAGCAGGTCGGCGCCTCGACCTGGGCCTGGGGCACCGCCGAGACCGTCGCCGTGGTCGCCGTCATGGTCGGCGGCTACCGCTTCTCCGGCCGCCTGGCCACCCGCCGCCGCGAGGCGGCCGCCGAAGCGGCCCGGGTGCCCGCCGCGGCCTGACCCGTCGGGGCCGCCCAACTCCCTTGTCGGTCAAGGGAGTCGGGCGGCCCCCAGGGCGGTGATCCCCAGCAGCAGGACGCGCAGGCCGCTGTCGACGGCCTCGTTCCGCTCGGCGGCCGACAGGTCCGGCTGCAGGTTGAGCAGGATGGTGGCCAGACCGTGCACGGTGGCCCAACTGGCCATCACCGCCGCCCCGGTCTCCGCCGCCGGCAGGCAGCCCACCGCGCTCAGCCGGGTGAGCGCGGCGAGCAGGATCGCGTCGGGGTGCGCCCCGCCCTCCGACTCGGCCCCGGTTTGGTGGCCCGGCGCCCCGGGCGTACCGACCCCGGACGGGTTGCCGTCCATCGCGGTCCGGAACAGCCCCGGCTCGTCGAGCGCGAACTGCACGTACGCACGGCCGACTTCGCCCAGGTGGAACACCGCCGCCGCCCGCGGCTCGGCGGGCTCCGCGACGGCGGCGACATGCGCCGCCATCGCCGCCCCCAGCTCGCCCAGTGCCTGCCGGGCCACCGCCGACTTCAGCGCGGCCAGGGTCTTGAAGTGGCCGTACGCCGAGTTGGGCGCGACCCCGACCAGCCGGGTGACCTCCCGCAGGACGACCGCCTCCGGCCCACCGGTGCGGGCCAGTTCGATGCCTGCCCGGATCAGAGCCGCCCGGAGGTCACCGTGGTGGTAGCTGGTACGGGTGCGGCGGCTCTGCTGGGTCATGGCACGGATCCTGGCACGAACGGATCCCGCACAGCCAGCCCGCCCCTCACGAGTGGTCAGACCGCCTCCGGTGCGACGAACCGCAGGCCAGGGAGGTCGCGGCGCCGGATCATGAGTTCGGCCACCACGATGTTGGGCAGCCAGCACAGGAACGGCACCGCGGCGTACGCCTGCCGGACCAGGTGGTCCACGTCGCCCCCGGCGGCCCCGCCCGCCAGTACCTGGACCAGGATCAGCACGCCGAACCAGAGCCGCAGGGTCGGTGCGGCGAAGGTCAGCGCGAAGCTGCGGATCATCCAGGCCTGGTGGCTCGCGAAGTCGCCCGCGCGGGCCGCCCGGTAGCCGCGCCAGGTGGTCCACCCCCAGAGCACGGCGAGGGTGCCGAAGCCGAAGAACCCGGCGAACGCCACCGAGTTGAAGAACGACATCACCAGCGCCGCGACCGAGCCGATCCCGACGGCGGTGACGTAGCCGCGTCCGATCCAGCGGTGCACCCGGGGGAAGCGGCGCCGGATCGCCCGGACGAACTGGAACGGGCCCACGGCCAGGGCCAGTCCGGCCGTGGTGATGTGGACGTAGAAGGCGATCTGGACCGCGAACGGCCGGTCCGCGTAGGTGGTGGCGAGGCCGACCCGGTCGGCGGCGAGGTCCTGGAGGCTGCCGGCCGCGTACTGGCCGACGGAGTATCCCGTGATCGCCACCGACAGCAGCAGCATCACGGTCCAGCTGAAACGGGAGCCGCGCCGGGGCCGGGAGGCGGTCGCGGGCGGTCGGGAAATGATTGCGGTCATGGCTGAGAAGCCCTCTTCTCGGGCTGGGCAGGACAGGAGAACAGCGGCACGAGCTCAATCTGTACAGTGTGAGTTTTAGTGCCGCCCCGACGCCGTGTCAACCGCCGGCGACGGCTCACGGAGCGGGGCGGCAGCCGGATGTGACGGTTGATCAGGCCTGTGCGAGCCGGGATTCCGCCAGCGCCAGGCCGAGCACGGACGACAGCAGGAGCAGCGTGCCCGCGATCGTCGCGGCCGTGAGCCGCTCACCGAGCAGCGTCACCGCGAGGACGGTCGCACTGACCGGCTCGATCAGCATCACCACCGACGCGGTCGTCGCCCGCACCACCGCCGCCCCGGCGAAGTAGAGCGGATAGGCCAGCGCGGTGGTGACGACGGCGAGATACGTCAGCAACAGCAGCACCCGGACCGGGTGGTCGGTGTGCGGCAGCAGCCCTTCCTGCCGGGCCAGCGGCAGCAGCAGCACCGCGCCGATCGCGAAGGACCACATGGTCAGACCGAACGGGGCTTCGCCGACGCCGTGGCGGCCGGTCCAGCGGGCCAGCAGCGTGGCCGCGGCGTACCCGGTGGCGGACAGCAACGACAGTGCCACGCCCCCGGGTCGGACCGCGCCGTCCCCGTTGCCGAGCACCAGGACCGCCAGCCCGGCCAGCGCTCCGAGCACGGCCAGGAGACCGTGGCGGCCGGTCCGCTCGTCCAGCAGGAGCCGGCTGCCGACGGCGGTGAGCACCGGTCCGGCCCCGAGGGTGACGATGGTGGCGACGGCCAGCCCGGTCTGCTCGACCGCCCCGAAGTAGGCGGTCTGGAACACGGCCAGCATGGTGCCCGTCCCCGCCAGCAGCAGCACCCGCCGGCGCGGTGCCTGCGGCCGCCGCACCGCGCGGACGGGACGGGTGGAGCGGGTGGAACGGCGCAGCAGGTGCACGGCCAGCAGCAGGGCGAAGCCGCCGGCATGGCGCCAGAAGGACAGGGCCGTCGGGCCCGGTCCTTCGGACCGGTGGACGAGGTCCGCGACGGCTCCGGTGGTGCCCCAGGCGGCACCGGCGGCGGCGAGGCAGGCGAGGCCGCGCCGCACGGGCAGGCGGCGGGTCGCGGCGGACAGGGCGGGTTCAAGCACGGTTCGGGACACTGGTGCGTTCTCCGGATGCGGGAGGCGGTCGTGGTCTCGCGTGTGCGGGCACGACCGACCCGCGCGTCAGGCCCGTGGGCCCGGCGCGCCGGCCTCAGTGGCGACCCGCGTCAGACGGCGGGAGGCGGGAGCACGGAAAAACGCATGGGCGCCACCCTAGGGCCTGTCGTCAAGCCGCCGGTCACGCGACGCCGGTGACCGCGCGGCCGAAGAGCGGGGCGAGGACGAGTTCGGCGGCGCCGATCGCCACGCCCGCCGGGCCGGCGGGGGTGAGCTGGACCGAGGTGTGCTGCCAGGAGCGGTCCGGGAAGCGGTCGGCGAGCTCGGCGGTGACCGCCCGGAGGTAGGGCCCGGGGTCGGCGTGGACGGTGCGTCCGCCGAGCACGATCCGGTCCACGTCCAGGAGTTGGACCAGGTTGCCCGCCCCCACCGCCAGCAGTCGGGCCGCCGTCGCGCTGTCGCCCGCGGCGAGGGCGGCCAGGCACAGGGCCTCCAGGCAGCCGCGGGCGCCGCAGCTGCACGGGGGGCCGTCGAGCTGGAGGATCTGGTGGCCGAACTCGCCCGCGTTGGTCCGCGCGCCGCGGTAGAGCGATCCGTCCAGCAGCAGGCCGGCGCCGAGGCCGTCGGCGAGGTGGAGGTAGGCGGTGTGTCCCGGGGCGGCGCAGGCGAGCGCGGCGGCGTTGGTGTCCTTGTCCAGTCGGACCGGCAGTCCGTCCAACTCGGCGGCCAGCGCTGACCGGAGCGGGAAGTTGTCCCAGGCGGGCAGCCCGGCCGGGCGGTGCAGCACGCCGTTGGCGTGGTCCAGCGGCCCCCGGCAGCCGACCCCGACGCCGAGCAGGTCACCGCCGACCGGAACGGTCCGGGCCGCTTCGCGGATCCGGTTCGCGATCAACTCGACCAGGTCGCGCGGCAGTTCGTCGGCCAGGCCGCGGCCGATCACGACCTGGTGGCGGACCGCGCCGGTCAGGTCGACCAGCAGCACGGTGGCCTCCCTGCGGTCCAGCTCCACGCCGACCGCGAAGCCCGCGTCCGCCCGCAGCCGGAGCACCGTACGCGGCTTGCCGCCGGTCGAGGCGCCCCGCCCGCCCTCCTCGACCAGGGTGGTCGCCAGCAGCCGGGCCACGATCTTGCTGATCGCCTGCGGGGTGAGGCCGGTGGCCTCGGCCAGCTGCACCCGGCTGCTGCCGTCGGGGGCGGCCCGGAGCAGGCGCAGCACGAGGGCGGTGTTGTGGTCCCGGAGGCCGGTGAGGTTGGTGCCGACGTGCGCTGCGCTCATGCCCGCCATTCTGCCCCGCTGCCCCGGTTGCACTTAGACAACAGCGTTGCTTAACTGGATGCCATGAGCCTCCACCTCACGGACCCCACTGCCCTGCGCGTCGGACTGGTCGGCTACGGCCTGGCCGGGGCCGCGTTCCACGCCCCGCTGATCGCCACCACCCCGGGGCTGCGGCTGCACTCCGTGGTCACCGCGAGCCCGGAGCGCCGGGCCGAGCTGCACCGCGACCACCCGGACGCCCTCGCCGTGGACGACGTCGACGCCCTGCTCGCCGACCCCGCCGCACTGGACCTGGTGGTGGTCGCCTCCCCCGACCACACCCACGTCCCGGTCGCCGCGGCCGCGCTCGCGGCCGGTCTGCCGGTCGTGGTCGACAAGCCGCTGGCCGGCTCCGCCGCCGAGGCGCTCGCACTGGTCGAGCAGGCGGAGCGGCTCGGCCTGCTGCTGACGGTGTTCCAGAACCGGCGCTGGGACGCCGACTTCCGCACCGCCCGGCAGCTGATCGCCGACGGCAGCCTGGGCAGCGTGCACCGGTTCGAGTCGCGCTTCGAGCGCTGGCGGACCGAGGTGGCCGTCAACTGGCGGCAGCACCCCGAGGCCGTCCGCACCGGCGGGACGCTCTTCGACCTCGGCAGCCACCTGGTCGACCAGGCCGTCCAACTCTTCGGCCCGGTCGGCTCGGTGTACGCCGAGGTGGACGTCCGGCGCCCCGGTGCCCGGGTGGACGACGACGCGTTCGTCGCGCTGACCCACACCGGCGGCGTGCGGTCCCACCTGTGGATGAGCGCCCTGGCCGGACAGCCGGGCCCGCGCCTGCGCGTCCTCGGCGACCGGTCCGCCTACACCGCCCCGCAGCTCGACCCGCAGGAGGCGGCGCTGCGCGCGGGCCGGCGCCCGGCGGCCGGCTGGGGCACCGTGGCCGAGGCCGACTGGGGCACCCTCGGCACCCTGGAACAGACGCAGCCGTACCCCTCGCTGCCCGGCGCCTACCCCGCCTTCTACACCGGCGTGGCCGCCGCGCTGCACGAGGGCACCCCGGCCCCGGTCGACCCGAGGGACGCGGTGTACGTGCTGGGCGTGCTGGAGGCCGCCCGCCGCTCCGCCGCCACCGGCCGCACGGTGGAGGTCGCCGCCGCCGAGGAGGTGCTGGTATGACCCCGGCCGAGGCCGCCGAGCTGGTCGCCCTGATCGAGGAGCAGGAGCGCCGCCTGGTGCTGCCGCACTTCACCAACGAGGACGCCTGGCGGCTGGGCGGCACGCTGGTGGAGCTGGCCCGGGAGCAGGCCGCGCCGGTGACCGTCGACATCCGGCGCGGCGCCCAGCAGCTGTTCCACTTCGCCCTGCCCGGCACCAGCGCGGACAACGACGCCTGGCTCCGGCGCAAGACCCGCACGGTGGAGCGGTACGGCTGCTCCTCCTACCTGGTCGGCCTGCGGTTCACCGCCCGGGGCAGCAGCTTCGAGCAGAGCTCCCGGCTCGACCCCGACCGGTACGCGGCCCACGGCGGGGCCTTCCCGGTCACCGTCGCCGGGGTCGGCGTGGTCGGGGCCGTCGCCGTCTCCGGGCTCCCCCAGGGCGACGACCACCGACTCGTCGTCGGCGCGCTCGAACGGCACCTGGCGGGCTGACCCCGCCCGCCTGAGCCCGCCTCAGCCCGCCGTCGGGGCCGGCCCGACCAGCTCCTTGAGCACGTCCTCCAACGTGACCAGGCCGGTCGCGCTGCCGTCGGCGGCGACGGCCGCCGCCAGGTGGGTGCCGGAGCGGCGCATCGCGGTGAGCACGTCGTCCAGCGGCGTGTCCTCGGTGACCCGGGCGATCGGGTGCAGGGCCCGGGCCGAGAACGGCTGGTCCCGGTCGGTGTCCTGATCCAGGGCGTCCTTGATGTGCAGGTAGCCCGAGACCCGGCCGTCCTCGCGCAGCACCGGGAAGCGGGAGAAGCCGGTCCGGGCGGCCAGGTCCTCCAGCTCGGCCGGGGTGGTGGTGCTGTCCGCGAAGACCACCTCGGCGCTGGGGGTGACCACCTCGGAGACCGGGCGGGAGCCCAGCTCCAGGGCGTCCTGCAGCAGCTCGGTGTCCCGGGCGCTGAGCAGCTCGGCGTCCGAGGCGTCCTTGACCATCCGGGCCAGCTCGTCCTCGGTGAACACCGAGCCGATCTCGTCCTTGGGTTCGACCTTCAGCAGCCGCAGCAGGCTGTTGGCGAAGGCGTTGACCGAGAAGACCAGCGGGCGCAGCGCCCGGGTGGTGGCGACCAGCGGCGGCACCAGCAGGTACGCGGCCCGCTCGGGGGCGGCCAGCGCGATGTTCTTCGGGATCATCTCGCCCAGCAGCATGTGCAGGTAGGTCGCCACGGTCAGCGCGATCGCGAAGGCGATCACATGGGTCAGCGCCACCGGCACCCCGACGCTGTGGAACAGCGGTTCCAGCAGGTGCGCGATGGCCGGTTCGGCCACCGCGCCCAGCACCAGCGAGGAGACGGTGATGCCGAGTTGGGCGGTGGCGAGCATGGCCGAGACGTGCTCGAGACCCCACATCACGGTCCGGGCCCGGCGGTCGCCCGCCTCGGCCCGGGGCTCGATCTGGCTGCGCCGGACCGAGATCAGCGCGAACTCGCCGCCGACGAAGAAGGCGTTGGTCACCAGGGTGAGCAGGCCGAGCAGGAGCTGAAGGGCGGTCATCGGGCGTCCCCATGGCGGTCGTCGGAGTCCTGGTCGGACGGCGGCTCGGCCGCGGTGATCCGCACCCGTTCGGCGACGTGGTGGTCCACGCTCTCCACCAGCAGCGTCCAGCCGTCGATCCCGACGCTGTCGCCGGGGACCGGGATCTGGCCGAGCTGATGGGCGATCAGGCCGGCCAGCGTCTCGTACGGGCCGTCCGGCACGGTCAGGCCGATCGCGTCCAGCTGGTCGGTGCGGGTGATGCCGTCCGCGTCCCACTGGCGGCGGCCGTCGGGGCCGGTGCCGAGGAAGACCAGGTCGGGGATCTCGGTCGGGTCGTGCTCGTCGCGGACCTCGCCGACCACCTCCTCGACGATGTCCTCCAGGGTGACGATGCCGGCCGTGCCGCCGTACTCGTCGATCACCACGGCGAGGCTCTCCTCGCCGCGCAGGCGGTCCAGCAGCCGGTCGACGGTGAGGGTCTCGGGCACCAGCAGCGGCGCGGTCATCAGGGCGGAGACCCGGCGCACGGTCCGCTCGGCGGCGGGGACGGCGAGGGCGTGCCGGATCAGCACCACCCCGACCACCTGGTCCATGGTGTCGCGGTAGACCGGGAAGCGGGAGAGCCCGGTGGCCCGGGTCAGGTTGGCCACGTCGGCGGCGGTGGCGTGCTCCTCCAGGGCCTGGACGTCCACCCGGGGGGTCATCACGTTCTCCGCCGTCAGCTCGCGCAGGCGCAGCGCCCGGACGAACAGGTCGGCGGTGTCCGGCTCGATCGCGCCCTCCCGGGCGGAGTGCCGGGCCAGCGCGATCAGCTCCTGCGGGGTGCGGGCGGAGGCCAGCTCCTCGGCGGGCTCCAGGCCCAGCCGGCGCACCACGCGGTTGGCGGTGTTGTTCAGGTGGCCGATCAGCGGGGAGAACGCCGCCGAGAACAGGTACTGCGGGGTGGCGACCACCTTGGCGACGGCCAGCGGCCGGGAGATGGCCCAGTTCTTGGGCACCAGCTCACCCGCCACCATCAGCACCACGGTGGACAGCAGCACGCCCAGGAACAGCGCGACGCTCTCGGCCGCCCCGGTCGACAGGCCGGTCGCCTCCAGCGGTCCGCGCAGCAGCGCGGAGACGGACGGCTCCGCCAGCATGCCGATCACCAGGCTGGTGACGGTGATGCCCAGCTGGGCGCCGGAGAGCTGGAAGGTGAGGCGTTTCACGGCGCGCAGCGCGCCGGGCGCGCCGCGCTCACCGGCCTCGACGGCCCGTTCCACCTCACCGCGCTCGACGGTGGTGAGCGAGAACTCGGCGGCGACGAAGACCGCACAGGCGAGGGTCAGCGCCAGGGCCAGCAGGAGCAGCAGGACCTCGGTCACCGTGCCACCCCCGCACCTGGCTGAGTGAGCGTCAGGACGGGCATGGCACGGCGGGAACTGGGAGGTTCGTCCATCGCGGGGACTGCGGCTCCTTCTGGAACGGGTTCGGACAGCCCGGCAGCGGGCTGGTCTACAGGAGTGTAAATGAATGGCAAAGCCTCGCCCCAGCCGGGCTGCGCCGGTGCGGGGAACGGGCACCCCGTTCTCTACAGGCCTGTAGAGTCGTGCGCCGAGGAGCCGGGCACCACCCCGGCACCGCACGGCGACCAGGGGGAGCGATGGGACGCGGCCAGCAGGAGCACACCGGCACCGCCTTCGAGCCACCGCCCGAGGAGGTCCGCCCCGCCTACCAGCCGGTCGAGCTGCTGGTCGGCGACGAACCCTACGACGGCTGGCAGATCGGCCGGATCAACGGCTGGTGGGACGCGCCGGACGGCCGCTCCTGGTGCCGGGTCCGGGCGGTCCGGGGCGGCGCGGGCCCGCAGTGGGTCCCGTTCGACCCGGACCGGATCGTGCTGCTCCCGTCGAGCGGGACCTGAGCACCACCCGCCGCAGTACCGCCCACCGCACCGGAATCGCTGGAGAGAGCGCACGTTGCCCACCGCCATACCCCCGGCCCCGCCCGTTTCGCTGAGCCCGCTCGGCCTGGTCGACCTGCGCGGAACGGGGCCCGTCCCCGGCATCCTGCGCTACCCGCCGGGGGCGGTGCTGGTGGTGTCCGGCGTCCCCGGCAGCGGGAAGAGCACCGCGCTGAACCGCTGGTCCGCCGCCGCCGAGGTGGTCGACCCCCGGGTCACCCACGTCGCCTGCGAGGGCGTCATGCCCGGCTGGCTCCCGTACCCGGTCTACCGGCCGTGGGCCCGGCTGCGGCACTTCCACTGGCTGTGCGCGGCCGCCCGGACCGGGCGGCCGCTGCTGGTGCACGACTGCGGCAGCCGGCCGTGGATCCGGCGCCGCCTGTCCCGCTCGCTCCGGCGGCAGGGCCGTGAGCTGCACCTGGTGCTGCTCGACGTCAGCGCCGCCGACGCCCTGGCCGGACAGCACGCGCGCGGCCGCCGGGCCCCGCGCCGGGTGTTCGCCCGCCACCACCGGGGCCTGGACCGGCTGCTGCACGCGCTGGCCGCGACCGGGGCGGCCGCCGTCCCGGAGGCCGCCTCGGTCACGCTGTTCGACCGCGACTCGCGCGAGCGGCTGCCCGGGCTGGAGTTCGGGCCGGAGTTCGGGCCGGAGTTCGGGCCCGGGGCCCGCCCGACGGCGGGCCCCGGTGTGCCGAAGCCCCGTCAGACGTTGACGCCGTAGTCCTGGGCGATCCCGCGCAGGCCGGAGGCGTAGCCCTGGCCGATGGCGCGGAACTTCCAGTCCTCGCCGTGCCGGTAGAGCTCGCCGAAGACCATCGCGGTCTCACCGGCGGCGTCCTCGGACAGGTCGTAGCGGGCGATCTCCTGGCCGTTCGCCTGGTTGACCAGGCGGATGAAGGCGTTCCGGACCTGGCCGAAGCTCTGCTTGCGGTTGTCCGCGTCGTAGATCGCCACCGGGAAGACCACCTTGGCCACGTTGGCGGGCACGGCCGCCAGGTCGACCTTGATCTGCTCGTCGTCGCCGTCACCGCCGCCGGTGAGGTTGTCGCCGGTGTGCTCGACCGAACCCTCGGGGCTCTTCAGGTTGTTGAAGAAGACGAAGTGCTGGTCGGACAGGACCCGGCCGCTCTCGGTGCACAGCAGCGCACTGGCGTCCAGGTCGTAGTCCGCACCGGAGGTGGTGCGGGTGTCCCAGCCGAGGCCGACCAGTACGGCGGTCAGGCCGGGGGCCTCCTTGGTGAGCGAGACGTTGCCGCCCTTGGCGAGCGAGACTCCCACGATGTCCCTCCTGGGGTGAACGGCCGGGCTCCGAGCGCCCGGCGACCGACCTTGCAGGTCGCGAATCTACAGCACTGTAGAGATTCGGCCGCGGCCGGGCCGCCCGGGGTGACACCAGGTCAGCAGCAGGGTCAGAGCAGCCCGTTCGTCGGCGCGGCCCCCGCCGCGTGCAGGATCAGCAGCAGCGCCATCGAGGCGTTCAGCGCGGACACCGCCGAGATCGTGGTGCCCGCCGCCGCCACCAGCGCCGCCAGTCCGGCCGGGCTGGCGGCCGGGGGCCAGGCCCGGGCGTCCGGGCCCGGTGCCAGCAGGGCGGCGACCCGCCGGGGCACCGGGCCGGGCGCGGCGAAGCCGGCCAGCCCCGCCGGCACCGCGCGGGGCGCGGCCAGCGCGGCCCGGCCGACCGCCCGCGCGGTCAGCCGCCGGTCGCCGACCACCCCGGCCGCCTCCTCGTCCGCCCACCGCTCGGTCCCGTACGCGACCGCCTCGCGCAGCGGCCGCAGGAACGGGTTCACGCTCGCCGCCAGCCGGACGGTCAGCAGGTAGCGGTGGTGACGGGCGCTCAGGTGGGCCCGCTCGTGCGCGATCAGGGCCCGCCGCTCGCCCTCGTCCAGGCAGGCCAGCATCCCCGTGGACACCGCGATCCGCCCGCTGCGGCCCGGCACCGCGTACGCGTACGCCTCCCGGTCCGGCAGCACCGCGACGTCCGGCCGGTGCGAGTCGTACGGCACCGCGGCCAGCGCGGCCCGGGCCTCGGACCGCACCCGCAGCTGCCGCCACGCCGTGGTGAGCGCGGCGGTCACCACCACCGCCAGGGCCACGATCGCCCCGGTGCCGACCGCCTCGTCGTACGGCACGGCCGCCCGGACCTCCGGGTCGGCCCAGGCGTCGGGGAGCGGGTTGCCGGGGATCTGGGCGGTGCCCACCACGCCCAGCAGGCCGAGGCAGAGCGTGCTGGAGAGGCCGAGGATCGCGCCGATCACGGTCAGCAGCCGGGTCGCGGCCCTCGGGTGCAGGTGCTGCTCGGCCAGCCTGGCGATCGGCAGCGCGGTCAGCGGCAGGACCAGCGGCAGGAAGACGAAGACGCCCATCCCCGGATCAGCCCCCGCCGCCGGCCCCGGGCTGTGGGACGCCTTCGCCCAGCAGGCCGCGGATCAGCTGCTCGTCGTCGGCCGACAGCGCGGTCACGAAGCTGGCCAGCACCGCCTGCCGGTCCCGCTCGCCGTCCAGCATCCGGCGCATCCGCAGCGCGGCCAGGCCGGCCCCGTCGGCGGTCGGCGACCACTGGTAGGACCGGCCGTCCCTGACCCGGGTGACGGCGAGCTTGTCGTGCAGCCGGGTCAGGATGGTGATCACGGTCGAGTAGGTCAGGTCCTCGAACTGCTCCTGCACCCACATCGCCGACACCGGCTCGCCGGCCCGGTTCAGCACCTGGAGGACCTGGGTCTCCAGCTCCCCCTGGGCCCGCCTCGGGGGCCGGTCGGACTGGTCCGGAACGGACCCGTTGTGCGCCACGGCGCCCCTCCTGACACGACTTCGCCACGCCCGTGCGACAGCGGCCGCCCATCCTAACGGCCCGTCCCCGGCGCGCCCGCTGGACCGTTGGCGAACCGTTCCGACCACCGCGAACACGGGAACCGCGGAGCCTTCGAACGAGTTCTACATTGTTGTAGATTCGATGCTCCGTCAGCACCACACGACTTCAAGGAGAACCATGGGCGTCAGCCTCAGCAAGGGCGGCAACGTCTCCCTGACCAAGGAGGCCCCCGGCCTGACCGCCGTCATCATCGGTCTCGGCTGGGACGTGCGCACCACCACCGGCGCCGAGTTCGACCTGGACGCCAGCGCCCTGCTGCTCGACGCGTCGGGCAAGGTGCGTTCCAGCGGCGACTTCGTCTTCTTCAACAACCTGAAGAGCGCGGACGGCTCGGTCGAGCACACCGGCGACAACCGCACCGGCGAGGGCGAGGGCGACGACGAGCAGCTCAAGGTCAACCTGGCCGGCGTGCCCGCCGACATCCAGCGGATCACCTTCCCGGTCTCCATCTACGACGGCCCGAACCGGCAGCAGAACTTCGGCCAGGTCCGGAACGCGTTCATCCGAGTGGTGAACCAGGCCGGCGGCGCCGAGATCGCCCGCTACGACCTCTCCGAGGACGCCTCCACCGAGACCGCGATGGTCTTCGGCGAGCTCTACCGCAACGGCGCCGAGTGGAAGTTCCGCGCCATCGGCCAGGGCTACGCCTCCGGCCTGGCCGGCATCGCCCAGGACTTCGGCGTCGCTCTCTGACACCGGCTCCACCGGTGGGCCGGCCGCACCCGGCCGGCCCACCACCGCCGTACCCCGCAGCCGCACTGACCCGGCGCACCCGGCCGGCCTCCCGAAGGAGCAGACGAGCATGAGCGTCAACCTGGCCAAGGGTCAGCAGATCAGCCTGCAGAAGGCGGACGGCGGCGCACTCTCCGTGGTGCGGATGGGCCTGGGCTGGCGGGCCGCGCCCCGCAAGGGCTTCCTCGCCAAACTGATGGCCCGGGAGATCGACCTGGACGCCTCGGCCGTGCTCTTCGCCGGCGGGCAGTCGGTCGACGTGGTCTTCTTCCAGAAGCTCACCAGCACCGACGGCTCCGTCCGGCACACCGGCGACAACCTGACCGGCGGCGCGGGCACCGGGGCCGACGACGAGTCGATCCTGGTCGACCTCACCAAGGTCCCCGCCAAGGTCGACCAGATCGTCTTCACGGTCAACTCCTTCACCGGCCAGACCTTCGCCGAGGTCCAGGACGCCTTCTGCCGCCTGGTCGACGAGACCACCGGCCAGGAGCTGGCCCGCTACACCCTCACCGGCGGCGCCCGCTGCACCGCCCACATCATGGCCAAGGTGCACCGGGTCGGCAGCGGCTGGCAGCTGGTCGCGATCGGCGCCCCCGCCGACGGCCGCACCTTCCAGGACCTGATGCCCGCGATCGCCCAACACCTGTGACCGGGGCGGCGGTTCAGCCGTCGTGCCGGTAGTAGTCCATCGAGACCCGGACCGGCCCGTCCCCCGGTGACGCCTCGACCACCCGCACCACGACCAGGTCGCGGGTGCTGCGGCTGCGGACGCAGAAGGTGCGGCCGGGGCCGAGGCCGGCGAACGGGAGGGCGGTGGCGAGTCGGCTCTCGATGCCCCGGACGCAGTCGCCCGGGGTGAGCCGGTCGCCGGGGGCGATGTGGCTGTCGCTGTCCTCCGGGACCAGGAACTCGGTGCTGCTCCGGCCCAGGTACCAGGAGACGGCGTCCTGCGGCACCACCTTGCCGGCCCTGAGGTCGAACTCGTACGAGCTGTCCGGTGCGAGCAGTTCGACCCCGGTGTGGACGGCGGTGTAGCCGGTCGCGGTCGGCGCTGCGGACGGTGCGGGCGTGGGGGTGGCGGTGGGCGTGGGGGTGGCGACCGGAGCGGCCGCGAGGGTGCCGGGGCCGGCCTCCTCGTCGTCCGCCGGGTCCAGCAGGACGAAGGCGCCGGCCGCGCCGACCAGCAGGGCCGCCGTCACGGCCAGCGCCGTCCGCCTGTGCCCGCCGCGCCGCGGTGCGGGCACAGCCGGAGCGGTGGCGGCCGGTGCCGGAGCCGGGGCGAGCACCGTCGGGGCCGGGCCGAAGGCGGTGGGCAGTTCCGACCGGTGCCGGATCTCGGTGCTGACCGGGTGCGGCAGCCAGTCCTCGCTGAAGCTCAACTGCCCGCCCATCAAAGGGTGTCGGCGGGCCGCGTCGATGATCTGGGCGGGGTTCGGCCGGTGCGCCGGGTCCTTGGCCAGGCAGTGCAGCAGCAGCTGGTGCAGGCCGGGCGGCACCCGGGACAGGTCGGGCTGCTCGTGCACGGCGCGGTACAGCGCGACCGACTCGGGACCGTCGCCGAACGGCGGGGTGCCGCCGCTGATGCAGACGGCCAGCGCCCCCAGCGCGAACACGTCGGTGGCCGGTCCGGCCGGGCGGCCGAGGGCCTGCTCGGGCGCCATGTAGCCGGGTGAGCCGATCCGCAGGCCGGTCCCGGTGAGGGCCCCGGCGTCGGCGGCCCGGGCGATGCCGAAGTCGATCACGCGCGGCCCGTCGGCGGCGAGCAGCACGTTGCCGGGCTTGAGGTCGCGGTGCACCACCCCGGCCGCGTGGACGGCCTGCAGCGCCTCGGCGACCCCGGCCATCACCAGCAGGACCGTCCGCTCCGGCAGCGGCCCGTGCCGGTGCACCACCTGGTGCAGCGAGGGCCCCGGCACGTACGCGGTCGCCAGCCACGGCAGCGCCGCGTCCACGCCCGCGTCGACCACCTGCGCGGTGTAGAGCCCGTGGATGCGGCGGGCGCTGGCGACCTCCTGGGCGAAGCGCTCCCGGAAGCCCGGGTCCTGCGCCAGCTCGGGCCGCACCACCTTGAGCGCCACCGGCCGTCCGGCGGGCGTGTGGGCCAGGTAGACCCGGCCCATCCCGCCGGCGCCCAGCCGCGCGGTCGGCCGGTACCCGCCCACCTGCTGCGGGTCGTCGGCGGACAGCGGTTCGAAGGTGGCGGGTGTGGGGAAGTCCGAAGTGGTCACGATGGCTCTCCAACGGGTGGTCGCGGGCGGGTGGGGCCGCCCCGGCAGCCGGATGGCACCGGATCCTATCCGACTGTAATTTCAGTCAGGACCACCCTCCGCCACCCCGGCTGCCGCCCGGTAGGGTGGTGGCCCGTGGCAGACCGGAAGACTTCAATCCTGGAAGCGGCGGCGCGGGTCATCGCCCGGCGCGGTGTCCGCGGCTTGCGCGTGGAGGAGCTGTCCGCCGAGGCGGGCGTGTCCACGGCGCTGATCTACTACCACTTCAAGGACCGCACCGGCATCCTGCGGGCCACGCTGGAGTTCATCAGCGACCGGGCCGAGCGGTACACCACCGGCCACCTCGACGCCGCCGGGCCGCTGACCGCCCTGGACGAGCTGAAGCAGACCCTGCTGCTGGAGTTCCAGGACACTCCCGAGGTGCGGGAGAACAGCACCGCCTGGGGCGAGCTGCGCGCCAGCGCGGTGTTCGAGCCGGAGCTCCGGGAGGACCTGGCCCGCTCCACCCTGGTCTGGATCCAGGAGGTCGCCCTGCTGCTCGGCCGGGTGCAGCCGATGAGCGGCGCCGCGGCCCTGGCCGGCTCGGCCGAGCGGCTGACCGCCCTGGTCGAGGGCCTGAGCATCCGCTGGCTCAGCGGCAGCCTGCCGCTGGCGCACGCCCGTGAGCTGCTGGGCGGCGCGGTCGACAGCGAGCTGACCCACCTGCGCGGCTGACGCCGCCCCTGCCGACGGCCGCCCTCGGGATGGCCGGGCCGAGTCGGCATCGTCACATTGACTGAATTTTCAGTCAATGCGAGAGTGCAGGGACCAGCGCGCACAATGCTCGGGCGGGCGATACTCGATGGGAAGACCCATGAACGACCCCCACGGCACCAGCCGTTCCCTGTTCGGCCGGCTCTTCGGAGCCGCGGCCTCGGTGCCCCCCGTCCCGGACCAGGACGAGGAACTTCCCCGCTGGTGGGTGGACCGGGACGACGTACCGCACGCGCGGACCTGGATGTCGTGGCCGTCCCGCAAGTCCGTCTGGGGCAGGCAGCTGTCCGGGGTCCAGCAGGACATCGCGCTGATCGCCCGGACCGTCGCCCGCTACGAGCCGGTGGTGCTGTGCGCCCCCGACGAGTACAGCGTCCGCGAGGCCCGGGCCGCCTGCGGCCCCTCGGTCGAGGTGACCGCCGCCATCCCCACCGACGACCTCTGGATGCGCGACACCGCCCCGGTCTTCCGCCGGGACGGCACCGGCGGGCTCGACGCGGTCGGCCTCAACTTCAACGGCTGGGGCCACAAGCAGACCCACCGCGACGACGCCGAGGTGGCCGCCGGCATCGCCGCCCGGCTCCGGCTCCCGTTCCACTACGCCGACTTCGTCGGCGAGGGCGGCTCGGTCGAGACCGACGGCGACGGCACCGTGATGGCCACCGAGAGCAGCCTGGTCAACAAGAACCGCAACCGCGGCATGAGCCGGGACGAGATCGAGCAGGCCGTCCTCGACGTCTACGGCGCGGACCGGATGATCTGGGTCCCCGGCATCAAGGGCCGGGACATCACCGACGACCACATCGACGTCACCTCACGGTTCGTCAGGCCGGGCGTGGTGCTGGTGCAACTGCCGCCGGCCGACCGCAACGACGTCTGGGCCAGGGACGCCCGCGAGCAGTTCGACATCCTGTCCCGCGCCACCGACGCCCGGGGTCGGCGGCTCCAGGTGATCCGGGTCGACGGCCCCGACACCGTGCGCTCCAGGGACTCGAAGTTCGTCGACTCCTACCTCAACTTCCACGTCGTCAACGGCGCGGTGATCTCCGCCCAGTTCGGCGACGCGGTCAAGGACGCCGCCGCGCTGCGGACCCTGGCCGCCGCCTTCCCCGGCCGCGAGGTCGTCCAGCTCGACGTCGACCGGCTGATGGCCGGCGGCGGCGGCATCCACTGCTCGACCATGCAGGAACCGCTGCCGTAGCCGGGCCCCGCCCGCCGCAGTCCTGTCCATCCCCTCCCTCCTGCCGGAGTGTTCCCGTGCCTGAATTCCCGTTGTCCCGCCGTTCCGTGCTGCGCGCCGCCGCCGGTGCGAGCCTGCTCACCCTGGGGGCCGCCGCCTGCGCCCCCTTCGACGACGAGGAGGAACCGGCCGCCCCCGGCGCCACCCCGCCGCCCGCCCCGGACGCCGTACCGGGGCGCAGGTTCGGAGCCGAGTGGGAGAGCCACGCCCGCACCTTCATGGCCTGGCCCGCCTCGACCGGCATCTGGGGCGACCAACTGCCGGAGGTGCGTGCGGACATCGCCCGGCTGGCGCAGGCGGTCGGGGGCTTCGAGGCCGTGGTGATGCTGGCCCGCCCCGGGCAGGTGGACGCCGCCCAGCGCGCCTGCGGCTCGGCGGTCGAGGTGGTCCCGCTGGCGGTCGACGACCTGTGGGCGCGCGACACCGTGCCGGTGTTCGTGGAGGACTCGGGCGTGCTCAAGGGCGTGGACTTCAACTTCAGCGGCTGGGGCAACAAGCAGAAGGAGCACGGCAACGACACCGCGCTGGCCGCCGCCGTGCTCGGCAGGTACGGCATCGAGCGGGTCCGGACCCCGGTGGTCGGCGAGGGCGGCTCGTTCGAGACCGACGGCCAGGGCACCCTGATGGTCACCGAGAGCTCGGTGGTCAACGAGCGCCGCAACCCGGGGAAGAGCCGGGACCTGATCGAGGCCGAGCTGAAGCAGGCGCTCGGCGTCACCAAGGTGATCTGGTTCGCCGGGGTGCGCGACCAGGACATCACCGACGCGCACGTGGACTGCCTGGTCCGGTTCGCCGCCCCCGGCGTGGTGCTGCTGGACCAGCCGTTCCCCGGCGCGCCCGCCGACGTCTGGTCCCGCTCGGCCGCGCAGGCCCGGGAGGTGCTGCGGACCGCCACGGACGCGCACGGGAAGCCGCTGCAGGTGATCGAGCTGCCGCAGCCCGACCCGGACCGGATCACCGGCCGGGGCGACGCCTTCGTCTCCTCGTACATCAACTTCTACGTCGCCAACAAGGCGCTGTTCCTGCCGGAGTTCGGCGACAGCCGGGCGGACGACCGGGCCCAGCAGATCCTCCGCGACCACTTCCCCGGCCGGGAGGTGGTGCCGGTGAAGATCGACGGCATCGCCTCCGGCGGCGGCGGGATCCACTGCTCCACCCACGACCAGCCCGGCAAGCCGGGCTGATCACGCCCATGTGACCCTGATCACGGCCCGATTCGAAAACCTGATCGCCCCCCGATCACGTTCTTCTCCAGAAGAGGAAACGTGACGAGCCACAATGCGGGGGCAGACCGTGCGCATCCGACCGGGCAGGCCGAACGAGTTACCGGAGTCGACCAGGCGGAGCCGGCGGTGGAGCCGGCTCCGCCCCGACTACCCCCGCCGGGGCCGCCGGGGGCTGCGGCGCTGGCTGCCGTCCTGGCGGCAGCTGCTCGGGGGCGCGCTGCTCGGCACCGTCGCACTGACCGGCACCGCCGCCTGGATCTACCTGCACACCGAGATCCCCCGCGACCTCAACTCCTTCGCCACCCAGCAGAACAACGTCTACTTCTGGGCCGACGGCACCGAGATGGCCCGCACCGGCCTGGTGAACCGTCAGGAGGTGCCGCTCGACTCGGTGCCCGAGTCGGTCCGGTGGGCGGTGCTCTCGGCCGAGAACGCCGACTTCTACTCGGACTCGGGGATCTCGGCCAAGGGCATCGGACGGGCCGTGTTCACGATCGGGACCGGCGGCGCCACCCAGGGCGGTTCGACCATCACCCAGCAGTACGTCAAGAACATCTACCTGCAGCAGCGCCAGACCCTCTCCCGCAAGGTCGAGGAGGCCGTCATCGCCGTGAAGCTCGACCGGCGGCTGTCCAAGGACGAGATCCTGGCCGGCTACCTGAACACCAGCTGGTTCGGGCGCGGCAGTTACGGCATCGAGCGAGCCGCGCTGGCCTACTACGGCAAGCACGCCTCGGAGCTCGGCCCCAGCGAGGGCGCCTTCCTGGCCTCCACCCTCAGGGGCGCCGGCCTGTACGACCCGGCGATCAGCCCAGAGAACCGCAAGCGGGCGGTCGAGCGCTGGGCCTGGACCCTGGACCGGATGGTGCAGACCGGCCACCTGTCCGCCGCCGAGCGGGCCGCGTACACCGAGTTCCCCGAGCCGAAGCGCCCGGCGCCGCACACCGGGCTGGGCGGCCAGACCGGCTACCTGGTGGAGCTGGCCCGGTCGTACGTGGAGGGCAACGGCGGCCTGACGGCGGCTCAGCTCGACCTCGGCGGCTACCAGATCCACACCACCTTCGACCGGGCCAGGACGGCCGCGCTCGCCAAGGCCGTCGAGGAGCAGGGACGGCAGCTGGACCCCGAGCACCGCCCGGCCGACCAGAACGTCCGGGTGGGCGCCGCCAGCGTCGGCACCGACGGGCGGATCCTCGCGCTCTACGGCGGCCCGGACTACCTCAAGCAGGGCTTCGACAACGCCAACGCCTCGAACGTGCCCGCCGGTTCGGCCTTCACCCCGATCGTCTACGCCGCCGCACTGGACCAGGGCGTGCAGCTCCGCCGGGGCGGCGCCCGCACGCCGGTCTCCCCCGGCACGCCGTACGACGGCGACGACGGCGTCAACGTGATGACGCCCGAGGGGCCGTACTGGGCCCGGAACGGCAAGATCGTGACCGTGGCCAACGACGGCAGGCGGTCCTACGGCCGGATCGGCCTGCGGACGGCCGTCGAACAGTCCGTCAACGGGCCGATGCTGCAACTCGGCATGGACGTCGGCCTGGAGGGGGTGCGCCGGACCGCGCTCGACCTCGGCCTGCTGCCAGCGAGCCTGGGCGAGGCGGTGCCGGCCTTCTCGCTCGGCAACTCCAGGCCGAGCACGATCCGGCTGGCCGGCGCCTACACCGCCTTCGCCGACGGCGGCCGCCGCACGGATCCGTACTCGGTCAGCCGGGTCACCCGCAACGGGGCGCAGCTGGCGCTGCGGCTCCCGGCCGCCGCGCAGGTGCTGCGCCCGGAGGTCGCCCGCCAGGTCGACGAGGCGCTCCGGGGGGCGGTCCAGAGCGGTACGGCCGGTGCCGCCCGGGTGGCGGGGCCGCAGGCGGCGGCCAAGACCGGTACCGCCGCGGACCGTACGGCCGGCTGGTTCGTCGGCTACTCGGGCGGGGTGTCCACGGCGGTCACGGTGTTCCGGATGGACCCGAAGACGATGGAGCTGTTCGCGCTGGAGGGGCTGGCGGGGGCGGCGTCCACCGCCCCCGACTGGGCCCATCCGGCCGCGATCTGGGCCGCGTACGCGGCGGCGCGGGACTGAACCGCGCCGCCCGGGCGGCTACTTGACCAGGGTCGCCCAGTCCGGGGCCTGGGCCGGGTCCAGCTGCCGCAGCTGGTCCAGCACCTTCGGATCCTGGGCGTCCATCCAGTCCGCCAGCTCGCGGAAGGAGACGCAGCGCACGCCCTCACGGCCGCAGACCGACTTCACCACGTCCTCGACCGCCTGCATGTAGATGCCGCCGTTCCAGGTCTCGAAGTGGTTGCCGATGAACAGGGGTGCCCGGCTGCCGTTGTAGACGCGCTCGAAGCCGTTGAGGTAGCCGTCGCGGGTCTCCTTCCGCCAGGCGGGGTACTTGCGCGGGTCGCCCTCGGTGGAGTCGCCGGACTGGTTGGCCAGGAAGTTGAAGTCCATCGACAGCACCTGGGACGAGCGCCCCGGGTAGGGCAGCAGCTGGAGCGGGAAGTTCCAGATGCCGTCCCTCCGGGACGGCCAGACCTGGAACTCGCCCGGGGAGCTGGCGTCGTAGCGCCAGCCGTAGGCCTTGGCGGCGGCGAGCATGTTCTTCTGCCCCTCCAGGCAGGGGGCGCGGCCGCCGACCAGCTCCTTGCGGAAGTCGAAGGGCAGCGGGGGCAGCGAGGTGAGGCCGGTGTTGGTCTTCCAGTCGGCCACGAAGGAGTAGGCCTGGTCGATCTCCGAGCGCCACTCCTCGACGCTCCAGTCGCCGCCGCCCTTGGCGTTGCAGAAGTGCCCGTTGAAGTGGGTGCCGATCTCGTTGCCCTCCCGCCAGGCCTCGCCGAGCTCGTGCAGGGTGTCCTTGATGTGCCCGTCGGTGGGGAAGGAGATCGCGGCCTCGCCCGGAGCGTGCTGCGGCGGGCGGTAGAGCGTGCGTTTGCTCTTGGGGACCAGGTAGATGCTGGTCAGGAAGAAGGTCATGTGGGCGTTGTTCTCCCGGGCCACCTTGCGGAAGCGGGAGAACAGGCGGTCGTCGTTCTCCAGCGCGCCGTCCCAGGAGAACACCACGAACTGCGGCGGCTTCTGACCGGGCGCCAGCTTCTCCACCGGCGGCCGGCCGGGCTGCGGGCCGGTGTCGGACATGGAGCCGTCGCCGATCACCCGGGTCTGCCCGTCCCAGCTCGGACTGGGGCTCGGGCTCGGGGTGGCCGGGGGGACCGGCAGCGGGACCACGGGCGCGGGCGCGGCCGCGGGCGACCCGGTCGGGGCGGCGCTCGGACCGGCCCCGCTCGGTCCCCCGCTGCCGACCGCGACCGCGGCCAGCACGGCCACCACCGCCCCGGCCCCGAACGCCACCCGTCGACCACGCCTGATTCCCGCCATCGGCCCTGCCCCCGCAACGCATCGCTCGTGAACTGACGATCACTCACCATGACAGGTGGGGCGTATGCGACGGTTAAGTGTTCGGATTCAGCCGCGCCCGAGCTCGGCGGCGATCGCGCCCTTCAGCAGTCCACGGGCGTGTTCGAGCGGCAGCGAGCCGCTGAGCCAGCGGACGCTGAGGCCCTCCAGCAGTGCGGTGAGGCGCTCGGCGGACGCGGCGTGGGCCGGGGCGGTGCCCATCGGGTGGGCCCGGCCGAGCAGTTCGGCGATCTCGTGCACCCAGGTGTGGGTGGCCATCGCCAACTCCTCGCGCAGCTCGGGCTCGAAGACCGCGCTGGCCCTCAACTCGCCCCAGGCCGTGCTGTTCTCGCGCACCTCGGCGGTGTCCTGGAGCTCCAGCAGCAGCATCTGCTCCAGCTCGGCCCGGGGGTCGTCCGGCGGCGCCCCGGGCTCCCGCTCGGCGGTGTAGCGGTCGGCGCGGTCGCTGATGAACTGCAGCGTCTGGTGCAGGATGCCGGCCCGGTCGGTGAAGTGGTAGTAGATCAGCGAGGTGGAGACCCCGGCCTCCGCTGCCAGCTCGCCCACGCGCAGCCCGCGTACGCCCCGCCGCGCTATGACGCGGGTGGCGGCTCTGAGTATCTCTGTTCGACGGTCGGACACGAGCGGTCACTCTACTCGCCGGCGGCGCTACCTGCTGCATTTTCCTGATCGATTCTTCAGGAGAGCGGATCGTGCGCCGACGGAGAGACTTCCCAGCTCAACCGGCATCCCCCGGGTCGAGCCTGGCCCGGACCCGGCCGCATCCACCCTCCGGCCACCCCTTGGCCAACTTGAGACCACTCACGCCTTGACTGAATTTTCAGTACGGAGCAGGATGTGGGTCACCCCACACCTCCCAACCCCTCTAGGGAGTCACATGGACACGCCAGCAACGTCCCGCCGGAGCCTGCTCCGGTACGGCGCGGCGGCCCTGCCCGTCCTGGCCCTCGGGACGGCGGCGCTCTCCACCCCGGCGCACGCCGCCCCCGCACCGACCGCGTTCCGGATGCCCGCCGAGCACGACCGGCACCTCCGCACCTTCATGGCCTGGCCCGCCCTCGCCTCGGTCTGGGAGAACCGGCTCACCGCCGTCCGCACGGCCGTCGCCAACGTCGCGTACGAGCTCTCCCGCTACGAGCCGGTGGTCGTGCTGGCCCGCCCCGGGCAGGCAGCGGACGCCCGGTACTACTGCGGCTCGGGCGGGTACTACGGCATCGAGGTGCTGGAGATCCCGAACGACGACCTGTGGATCCGCGACTTCGGTCCGACCTTCGTGGTCGCCCCCGGTGGTGCCGTGGCCGGGGTGGACACCAACTTCAACGGCTGGGGCAAGAGCGGCACCAGCTACCAGCAGCCCTTCCGCAACGACGCCGCCGCCGCGGCGACCCTGCTGACCGAGTACGGGGTGCAGCGGATCGAGGCGTCGTTCGTCGGCGAGGGCGGCTCGCTGGAGACCGACGGCCAGGGCACGCTGCTGGCCACGGTCAGCTCGCTGGTGAACTCCAACCGCAATCCGGGGATGAGCCAGGGCCAGGTCGAGCAGGCGCTGAAGGCCTCGCTCGGCATCGAGAAGGTGATCTGGGTGCCCGGCCTGGCCGGGCAGGACATCACCGACTGCCACATCGACTGCCTGGCCCGCTTCACTACCCCCGGCCAGGTGATCCTGGACCGGCCCGGACCCGGCACCGACCCCAAGTGGGTCGCGGTCTACCGCGAGGCGAAGCAGGTCCTGGAGAGCGCCACCGACGCGGCCGGGCGCCGCCTCCGGATCACCGAACTCCCGGCCCCGGACCGCAGGTTGATCCGAGGCCGCGGCAAGGAGTTCCTCTCCAGCTACACCAACTACTACACCGCCAACGGCGCCGTCCTGGTGCCGCAGTTCGGCGACAGCCGGGCGGACGCGGTCGCCGCCGCGATCCTCCAGGCCCAGTACCCCGACCGCACCGTGGTCCAGCTCGACATCGACGCCATCGCGGCCGGCGGCGGCGGCATCCACTGCGCCACCCAGTCCCAGCCGGCCGCCTGACCGGCACCGGCCCGCCTCCCACTGCCACGCTCAACAAGCAGGAGAAGAACATGAGTTACCGCATGCCCGCCGAGTGGACCGAGCACCAGGGCTGCCTGATGGCCTGGCCGACCCGGGCCGAGCTGTGGGGCGACACCCTGGACGAGGCCCGCCGGGAGTACGCCCAGGTCGCCCGTGCGATCGCCGAGTTCGAGCCGGTGACCATGGTCACCTGTCCGGGGCAGGGCGAGGACGCCCGCGCCCTGTGCGGCGACGGCATCGAGGTGGTCGAACTCCCGCTGGACGACTCGTGGTTCCGCGACTCGGGCCCGATCTTCGTGCTCGGCCCGGACGGGCAGCGCGCGGGCGTGGACTTCCGGTTCAACGCCTGGGGCGGCAAGCACCACCCGTTCGACACCGACGACCGGATCGCCGCCGCGCTGCTGGAGCGGCTCGGCGTCGAGCGGATCGACTCCCGGATGATCCTCGAGGGCGGCGCGATCACCGTCGACGGCGAGGGCACCCTGATCACCACCGAGCAGTGCCTGCTGCACCCCAACCGCAACCCGGGGATGAGCAAGGAGGAGATCGAGGCCGAGCTGATCGCCAAGCTCGGTGTCACCACGGTGATCTGGCTGCCGTACGGCGGTCTGCTCGACACCGAGACCGACGGGCACGTGGACGGCGTCTGCGCCTTCGTCGCCCCCGGCAAGGTGGTCGTGCAGCTCCCGAGCGACCCGGCCCACCCGGACTACCAGCGGATGCGCGACAACCGCGCGGTGCTGGAGGCGGCCGTGGACGCCCAGGGGCGCAAGCTGGAGATCATCGACCTGCCGCAGAGCTCGTTCGTCGAGGTGGACGGCAAGCACACCGAGGTGGGCTACCTCAACTTCTACATCGCCAACGGCGGCGTGGTCGTCCCGGTGGCGGACCGCCCCGAGGACGAGGGGGCGCTCGCGGTGATCGCGGCCGCGCTGCCCGGCCGCAAGGTGGTCGGCGTCCGCTCCCGGGTGATCGCCTACGGCGGCGGCGGCGTGCACTGCATCACCCAGCAGGTGCCGGCCGTCTGACGCACCGCCGGCCCGCCCCCGCTCCGCACCTCCCCCTGTCGAGCACGGAAGAGAGAGCCCCGATGCCCAGCACACCGCTGCCCAGCACCCCGCTCCGCCCCCGCAGATCCTCCGGCCGCCGGTTCGCCCTCCCGGTCGCCGCCCTGACCGCCCTCACCCTGGCCGCCGCCTGCTCCGGCCCGCCGAAGAGCGGCGGCACCGGTGACACGTCGACCTTCAAGCTGTCCGCCGACACACCCGCGCCGAAGGGCCAACTCGACTCCTTCACCTGGGCCGTGTACGCCGAGCCGCCCACCCTGGACTACATCGCCGCCTTCGACTACCCGCAGAACACCATCCTCTCCAACGTCTGCGAGAGCCTGATGCGGTGGACGCCGCAGCTCACCCTGGCCCCCGGCCTGGCGGAGAAGGCGTCCAACCCCGACCCGACCACCTGGGTCTACGACCTGCGGGCCGGCGTGCACTTCCACGACGGCAGCGTGCTGACGGCCGACGACGTGGTCTACAGCCTCGGCCGCCAGATGGACCCGGAGAACGCGGCGGCCTGGGCCTCGCAGTTCCAGAACGTCAGCACCATCACCAAGACCGGCCCGCTCCAGGTCACGGTCAAGCTGACCCAACCCGACTCGCAGTTCAACCAGTACATGGCCACCGCGGCCGGTGTGGTGGCGGCCAAGGCCGGGGTCGAGGCGGCCGGCAAGGACTACGGCACCACCGGCAGCCTGGACTGCACCGGCCCGTTCACGCTGGGCAGTTGGGCCAAGGGGCAGTCGGTCGAGCTGGACCGCTTCGACAACTACTGGGGCACCAGGGCGAAGTCGGCCAAGGCCGTCTTCCGCTTCCTGACCGACTCCTCGGCCCGGGTCAACGCGATGATCAGCGGCGAGGCCGACGGCGGCTACCTGATCCCGACCGAGAGCTACGAGCGCCTGCGCACCAGCGGCGTCGGCAGCCTCTACTTCGGCGAGGGCCTCAGCACGGTCAACGTCAACGTCACCAACATGAAGGGCGCGCTGGGCGACCTCCGGGTCCGCAAAGCGCTCTCGCTCGCGCTGGACCGCTCCGGCTTCGTGAAGTCCGGCCTCGGCGGGGCGGGCACCGTCACCGGTTCGCTCACCACCCGCGGCGCCTGGGCCGCCGCACCGGCGGACGTGCAGAAGGACGCGTTCACCGGCCTGACCCCGACCGTGCAGGACGTCGAGCAGGCCAAGGCCCTGGTCAAGGAGGCCGGCGCCACCGGGAAGACCATCACGGTGGCGACCAGCTCGATCGGCCAGGACGTCTCCCTGCTCGCCACCGCCGTCCAGGCGGCCGGCAGCAGGATCGGCCTGAACGTCCAGCTGAAGACGATCGCGCCGAACGCGTTCACCGCGCTGTTCACCGACGCCTCGGCCCGCGAGGGCATCGACATGTTCCCGGAGACGTACTACGACTCCAT
Organism: Kitasatospora sp. NPDC002040; assembly: GCF_040296785.1. Taxonomy (NCBI): domain Bacteria; kingdom Bacillati; phylum Actinomycetota; class Actinomycetes; order Kitasatosporales; family Streptomycetaceae; genus Kitasatospora; species Kitasatospora sp. NPDC002040. The sequence goes on from NZ_JBEOXV010000006.1 coordinate 92,129, forward strand.
CACCGACCCGCTGGACCTGCTGGCCAACTTCAAGACCGGCGCGTTCCAGAACTACGCGGGCTTCAGCGACCCGGCGTACGACGACCTGGTCAAGCAGGCCACCACCACCTCGGACCTCGCGCAGCGGTCGGCGATCACGGCGAAGCTGCAGAAGACCGCCTCCGAGCAGCTGCTCTGGGTCCCGGTGGCGGAGTGGCCGACCGCGGTGTTCCTGAACAAGCGGATCACCGGCGCGCCGACCACCATCTCGTACATGTACTACCCGTGGGCGGCCGATGTGGGAGCCACCCGGTGATGTTCCTCCGATTCGCCGCCCGACGGCTGGCGGAGATGGCAGCGACGCTGCTCGGCGCCTCCTTCGTGATCTTCGGAGCGATGTACCTGGCGCCGGGCAGCCCGGCCAGCTTCCTGCTCTCCGGGCGCTCGGCCTCCCCCGAGGCGCTCCAGGCGATCAACGCCCAGTACCACCTGGACGACCCGTTCGCGGTCCAGTACCTGCGCTGGCTGGGCCAGTTGGCGCACGGCGACTTCGGCCGGTCGATCACCTACCGCACCGACGTCTCCCGGCTGTTGGCGGACCGGCTGCCCAGCACGCTGCTGCTGGTGGCGATGGCGCTGGTCCTGGTCGTCGTGCTCGGCCTGCTGCTGGGCTGGATCGGCGCGGTCAGGGGCGGCGCGGTCGACTCCGGCATCCTGGTCACCACCGCGTTCGCGGTCGGTACGCCGGCCTTCGTCGCCGCGGTGCTGCTGCAGGGCCTGTTCGCGGTGCGGCTGGGCTGGTTCCCCACCGGCGGCACCGGGGAGGGCTTCGGCCAGATGCTCTGGCACCTGACCCTGCCCGCGATCGCGCTGGCCTGCTACCTGATCGGCATGCTGGCCCGGGTCACCCGGGCCGCGATGCTCGACGGCCTGGGCCAGGAGCACGTCACCGTGGCCCGCAGCCGCGGGGTGTCGGAGCACCAGGTGATCCGCCGTCACGTCTTCCGCAACGCGCTGGGCACCGTGCTCACCACCGGCGGTCTGATCATCTCCACCCTGCTGGTCTGCACGGTGCTGGTGGAGTCGGCGTTCAGCGTCGGCGGCATCGGCCAGCTGCTCGAACTGTCCACCACCACCAAGGACTTCCCCACCGTGCAGGCGATCTCGCTGATCATGGTCGGGCTGTTCATGACGGTGAACCTGGTGGTCGACCTGCTGCACCCGCTGGTCGACCCCCGGGTCACCCTCGGTCCGAGGAGGTCCGCGGCATGACCGCCACCGTCCTGCACCGCCCCGGCCTGGCCAGGATCAGGACCGCCCGGGCCCCGCTCTACCGGATCTGCCTGGGCTTCGTCCTGCTGGTGGTGCTGCTCGCACTGCTCGCCCCCTGGCTGGCCCCGTACGACCCCAACACGGTCGACCTGGGCAACGCGCTGGCCGGCCCTTCCGGCGAGCACCTGCTCGGCGTCGACGCCTCGGGCCGGGACACCCTGTCCCGGCTGATGACCGGCGCCCGCACCTCGCTGCTCGGACCGCTCGGCGTGGTCGCCTTCTCCACCCTGGCCGGGGTCGCCGTCGGCGTCCTGGCCGCCTGGCGCGGTGGCTGGCTCGACTCGGTGCTGTCCCGCAGCACCGAGCTGATCTTCGCCTTCCCCGGCATGCTGCTGGCGATCCTGATCGTCGCCGTCTACGGCGAGGGCCTGCTCGCCCCGGTGATCGCACTGGCGGTGGCGTACCTGCCGTACGTCAGCCGGCTCACCCGCTCACTGGTGCTGGCCGAGCGCGAACGCCCCTACGTCGAGGCGTACCAGGTGCAGGGGCACTCGGGCCTGCAGATCTGCCTGCGGCACGTGGTGCCCTCGATCGCCCCGGTGATCCTGGCCCAGTCCACCATCAACTTCGGCTACGCCCTGCTCGACCTGGCCGGTCTGGCCTTCCTCGGGCTCGGCGTCCCCGCGCTGACCCCCGACTGGGGGCGGATGGTCTTCGACGGCCAGTCCGCGATCCAGCAGGGGTACCCGCTGTCGGCGGTGGTGCCCTGTGCGGCCATCGTGCTGACCGTGGTCGCCTTCAACGTGGTCGGCGAGCGCTGGGCCGACCAGGTCTCCAGGAGGGACCGATGACGACACCGTCGAAGACAGCACCGAAGACAGCGCCGAAGACCCTCGACATCCAGGCGTTCCGGCTCCATCTGCCGGGCGCCGTACGGCCCGTGCTCACCGGGGTCGACCTGTTCGTCGACGCCGGGGAGACCGTCGCCCTGGTCGGCGAGTCGGGCTCCGGCAAGAGCCTCACCTCGCGCAGTGTGCTCGGGCTGCTGCCGCCCGGCGCCGGCACCGAGGGCACGGTGCGGGTGAACGGCGAGGACGTCCTCACCATGACGCCCGAGCAGTTGCGCGGGCTGCGCACCGGCACCGCGTCGATGATCTTCCAGGACCCCCGGGCGGCCATCAACCCGCTGCGCCGGATCGGGGACTTCCTGACCGAGAGCCTGCGGCTCAACACCCGCACCGACCGGGCCGCCGCCACCGCGCGGGCCACCGAGATGCTGGACGCCGTCGGCCTCACCGCCAAGGTGCTGCGCCAGTACCCCGGCCAGCTCTCCGGCGGCATGCTGCAACGGGTGATGATCGCGGCCGCGCTGATGGGCGACCCGGCCCTGATCCTCGCCGACGAGCCGACCACCGCCCTGGACGTCACCACCCAGGCCGAGGTGGTGGCACTCCTCGCCGACCTGCGCGAACGCTTCGGCACCGGGCTGCTGTTCGTCACCCACGACCTGGGCCTGGCCGCCGCGATCAGCGACCGGGTGTACGTGATGTACGCCGGACGGATCGCCGAGACCGGCCCCGCCGAAGCCCTGTTCGGCCGGCCGCTGCACCCCTACACGGCAGCGCTGCTCGACTCGACCCCGCGCCTGGACGCCCCGCAGGGGCGGCTGGCCGCGATCGAGGGCCGGCCGCCGAGCCTGCGCGACGAGGTACCGGGCTGCCCGTTCGCCGCCCGCTGCCCGCTCGCCACCTTCCTGTGCAGCCAGCAGGCGCCCGCCCTGCTCCCGGTGGTCGGCGAGCCGACCCGCCGGACGGCCTGTCACCACAGCGACCAGCTCCGGGAGATGAGCACCGATGCCACCCATGCCTGAGGCCGCCGCCCCGGCCGCCCCGCCGGAGGACTCGCCGCGCACCGTCCTGCAGGTGGTCGGCCTGCGCCGGACGTACGGGAGCGTGCAGGCGGTCGACGACGTCTCGTTCCGGCTGGCCGAGGGCGGCTCGCTGGGCATCGTCGGCGAGTCCGGTTCGGGCAAGACCACCACCGCCAGGATCGTGGTCGGGCTCGAACGCGCCGACGCCGGACGGGTGCTGGTGCACGGTCAGGACCGGACCCGGGCGCAGCGCGGCCGGGCCGCCCGCCTGGCCAGGGCGCGCGAGGTGCAGATGGTCTTCCAGGACCCCTTCCTCTCGCTCGACCCCAGGACCACGGTCGGCGCCGTGCTGCGCGAGACGCTCCGGCTGCACTTCCCGGACGGGGACCACCCCCGCCGGATCGCCGAGCTGCTGGAGCAGGTCGGCCTCGGCAGCCGGGAGGCCGGCGCCCTTCCGCGCCAGCTGTCCGGCGGGCAGCGCCAGCGGGTCGCGATCGCCCGGGCGCTGGCGGTCGAGCCGTCCGTGCTGGTGCTGGACGAGGCGGTGGCGGCGCTCGACGTCTCGGTGCAGGCGCAGATCCTCAACCTGCTCTCCGACATCCGCGAGCAGACCGGCATCGGCTACCTGTTCATCACCCACGACCTGGGCGTGGTGCGCTGTGTCACCGACCAGGTGATCGTGATGCGGCACGGCGCGATCGTGGAGGCCGGGGCGACCGCCGAGGTGCTCGCCCGGCCGCAACACCCGTACACCCGGCTGCTGTTGGACTCCGTCCCGCGGCCGGGCTGGGATCCGCGCGGGATCGCCGCGGCCCGCCGGGCACTGTGACGAGCGGGTCCGGGCCGGGCGGCCCGGACCCGTTTCGCCTGATTGGCGGAGCACCGGATCACCGGCGCTCCGGGTGCAGGCCTCTACTGTCGGAGATCAGCCGTAGCCCGCACGAAGACGGGAAACCCCATGACAGACCTCTCCCGCCGGACCCTGCTGCGGTCGGGCTCGGCCGTCGCCGCACTGGCGCTGCTCGAAGGCTGCTCCTCCGGCGCCGCCGACGACGCGCCGTCGGCCTCCCCCTCGGCCGCACCGTCGACCGCGCCCTCGGTCACCCCCGCGAGTACGCCTGCGGGCAGTCCGAGCCCGGCGGCCGCCTTCGCGATGCCGGCCGAGTCGACCCCGCACGTCCGGACCTTCATGGCCTGGCCCGCCCTGGAGGAGGTGTGGGGCGACCAACTGCCCGCCGTCCGGCAGGACATCGCGCGGGTGGCGCAGACCATCGCCCGGTTCGAACCGGTGGTGCTGATGGCCCGTCCGGAGCAGAGCGCCCAGGCCAGGCAGCTCTGCGGCGCCACCGTCGAGGTGATCGATCTCGCGGTGGACGACCTGTGGGCCCGGGACACCGGCCCGACCTTCGTCACCGGCCCCGGCGGGATCGCGGGGGTGGACCTCAACTTCAACGGCTGGGGCAACAAGCAGGCCCACGGGAACGACAGCCGGGTGGCGGCGAACCTGCTGGAGCGCTACGGCATCCGCCGGGTCCAGGCACCGATCACCGGCGAGGGCGGCGGCATCGAGGTGGACGGCGAGGGCACCCTGATGGCCACCGAGAGCTCCTGGGTCAACCCGAACCGGAACCCAGGCAAGACCCGGGACCAGATCGAGGCGGCGTTCAAGGAGCTGTTCGGGGTGCAGCAGGTGATCTGGTTCGCCGGTGTCGCGGGCCAGGACATCACCGACTGCCACATCGACGCCCTGGCCCGGTTCGCCGAGCCGGGCGTGGTGGTGATCCACCGTCCGGGCCCGGGCGCACCGGCCGACATCTGGTCCAAGGCCTCCGACCAGGCGCTGGAGGTGCTGAAGACCGCCACCGACGCCAAGGGCCGCAAGCTGCGGGTGGTCGAGCTGACCGAACCCGAGCTGACCGAGGACCGGGGCAAGGACTTCCTCGCCACCTACCTCAACTACTACGTGGTCAACGGCGGGTTGATCATGCCCCGGTTCGGCGACAAGGCCTCCGACGACCGGGCCGCCGGCGTGCTGGCCGAGCTGCACCCCGGACGCACCGTGGCCCCGGTCGAGATCAACGCGATCGCGGCGGGCGGCGGCGGCATCCACTGCTCGACCCAGCAGCAGCCCTCCTCCCCCGGTGCCCCGTGACCACCGAACCGCGCCGACGGGGCCTGCGGCACGTCGTCGTCCTGGTGCTGATGGCCGTGCTGGTCGCGGCCGGCATCGGGCTGTACTTCAACGAGCGCAACAGCCGCCAGCAACCCCGGCACGTGGGCGCGGAGTTCGAAGGTGACGGGGTCGAACTGGAGATCACCGCCCAGGAGATCGACACCGAGGCCCAGCAACTCGTGCTCTACACCGTCCTGGTGCCGCACGGGAGCCTGGCCGAGAGCCCCGATTCGCTGGTCTTCACCCGGGCGGTGGAGGTCACCGCGAGCTCGCTCACCAAGGCCACCCTGCGCAGCACCCCCGGCGAGGCGGTCACCGCGCAGCCGATCACGGTCGGCCTGTACGGCGGCACGCCCTCCGACTACCCCTTCGACCGCTACCGGATCTCGGTCGGCTGGAACGCCACGGTCGGCGGAGTCGGTGGGGCCGGCGGGGCCGAGTTGCCGGTCGCACTGACCTTCACCGACGCCGACCCGTTCTTCACCGTCCGGCCCTCCAGCAACGCGGCCGCCTCCGGCACCACCGTGCTGGAGGCCAAGGTCAGCAGGTCGCGCAGCACCTTCATCCTGGCCTGGTTCATGATCCTGGCGATGTGGGCGCTGGCGCTGTCGGTGCTGGGCGGCGCCGAGGTGCTGTACCGCAAGCGGCAGGGGCTGGTCTGGCCCGCCCTGGGGTGGATGGCGGCCACGCTGTTCGCGCTGGTCGGGCTGCGCAACGCCGCGCCCGGTACGCCGCCGATCGGGTCGCTGATGGACTACGTGGCGTTCTTCTGGGCGGAGGGGATCATCGCGGCCAGCCTGACCTGCACGGTGGCGTTCGGGATCAGGACCGAGCGGCGGGCGGCGCCGACCTGACGGCGGGTCCGTGCGGGGCTTCGGTCAGGGCTTGGGGTCGGACTGTGGCTCAGGGCTTGGCGAGGCCGTGTACGAGGGCCCGCATCACGGCGGCCGCGTCGAGTTCGGCGTCCAGCGCCTGGATCGCGGCCAGTCCGTCGGTCGCCGCCGCCATCGCCTCGCCCAGCGGGCGCGGGTCCAGGCCGTCGCCGCGCTCGTCCGCCAGCACCTGGAACAGCGCCACGAAGCAGGCCCGCCAACGCCGGTACTCCGCCTCCAGTGCGGTCCTGACCCGCTCGTCGGTGACGGCGAACCAGTGCAGCGCCGAGTGCAGCCGGGACAGGTCGCCGGCCTCCGGCTGGGTGAGCAGCCCGACCATGCGCTCGGCCCGTTCGGCGAAGGTGCCGGCCGTGGCGGCGGCCTCCTCCAGCGGGGTGATCCACTCGGCCCTGATGTCCTCGACCACCGCAACGATCAGGTCGGTGCGGTTCTGGAAGTGGTAGTGGCACATCCCGTGCGTGACACCGCTCAGCGCGGCCACGTTGCGGGTGGTGAACGGGACTTCGCCGTCCCCGGCGAGCAGGCTGCGGGCCGCCGCGAGCAGCCGCGCCCTGGTCTGCTCGCCCTTGGCCGAGGCCCGCGGTCTACGGGCCGGGTCGACGGCGGTGCGGAGGTCCTGAGCTCGGTTGGCCACCCGCACACTCTAGCGAGCCGGGGCCCGCCGGGAGTCGATCTTGCCCGTTTGCCGATCGAGCGTCCACCACCCTTTTCCTGCAAGGAAATTGACGGTCCATCAGTTCCGTTCGAGTTATTGACCGAGCGCTTGGTCAGTTATAGCGTCCTCGCCATCGGCAGCGCAGCGGCCGACACCCCCACAGTGAGGACAGCGAGATGAACGAGCACGTGGAACGGCAGGGGCCGACCGGCAGAAGCCACGCCCGTCCGATCGACCGGCGCAGCATCCTGGCCATCGCCGGCGCGACCACGGTCGGCGTGGTCTGGGCGGCCAACAGCGGCACCTCCCAGGTCGCCCACGCCGAGGTCACCGCCGGGTGCAGCCCCAGCCCGACGCCCAGCCCCACCCCCACCGGCGGCACCGGCACGTACTCCGTCCCGGTCGACACCGTCCAGCACACCCGGACCTGGATGGCCTGGCCCGACAGCACCGCGATCTGGGGCAGCGGCGGCGGGCGGGGCACCTCGCTGGCCAACGTCCAGGCCAACATCGCCCTGATCGCCAACACCATCGCCAAGTACGAGCCGGTCACCGTGTGCGCCAACTCCGCCAGCGTCACCAAGGCGAAGTCGATGTGCACCCACCCGAACATCACCGTGATCGGGACCATCCCGGTGGACGACTGCTGGATGCGCGACTCCGGCCCGGTCTTCCGCACCAACGGCGCGGGCGGGCTCGACGCGATCGGCCTGAACTTCAACGGCTGGGGCAAGCGCCAGACCTCCACCAAGGACGGCCAGGTCGCCGCCAAGGTGGCGGCCTACCTCGGCGTCCCGTTCACCGCCGCCGGGATCACCGGCGAGGGCGGCGCGATCGAGACCGACGGCGCGGGCACCCTGATGGCCACCCGCAGCAGCCTGCTGGAGCCCAACCGCAACCCCGGCATGACGGAGGCCCAGGCCACCGCCGCGATGTGCGCCGCGTACGGTGCCAGCAAGGTGATCTGGTTCAACGGCTACGTCGACTCGGGCGACATCACCCGCGACCACGTGGACGCCACCTCGCGCTTCCTGGCCCAGGGCAAGGGGCTGGTCCAGCAGCCGAACGCCAAGGACCCGCACGACGGTTGGTACAACGACGCGATCAACCAGTACAACGTCCTCTCCACCTCGGTGGACGCCAAGGGGACCACCGTGCAGGTCACCAAGCTCGGCGGGCCCGACTACAACGTGATCCGGTCGACCGACCAGAACTTCGTCGGCTCCTACGCCAACTTCTACGTCTGCAACGGCGCGGTGATCTCGGCCCAGTTCGGCGACAGCCGGGCCGACGCCGCCGCCAAGGCGACCCTGGCCGGCCTGTTCCCGGGCCGGGTGATCGAGCAGCTCAACATCGACGCCATCGGTGCGGGCGGCGGCGGCATCCACTGCGTCACCCAGCCGCAGCCGGTGCCGTAGCCCGGACTGCCTTAACCCGGACTGCCGTAACCCGGGCTGTCGTAGCCCGGGCTGCCAGAACCCGGGCGCCGACCCGAACGGCCGACACCCGCGCCCCGGACACCCCTGACACTCGTGTCTGTCCGGGGCGCGGGTTCACCGGTCGCCTACCGTCGTGACAGCGAGTCAGCACTGCTGCACAGCGAGGAGATCGGCCTCATGGCACGCAAATGGTGGACCCTGGTCGCCGTCCTGGTGGCGACGTTCATGCTGCTGCTGGACATCACCGTGGTCAACGTGGCCCTGCCGGCGATCCGGGCGGACCTCGGGGCGAGCTTCACCGATCTGCAGTGGGTCTTCGACGCCTACGCGCTGACGCTGGCCGCCCTGGTGCTGACGGCCGGTTCGCTGGCCGACCGGCTCGGGCGGCGGCGGATGTTCAGCATCGGGCTAGCGATCTTCACCCTCGCCTCGCTGTTCTGCGCACTGGCGCCGAACCCGACCGTCCTCAACCTGGCCCGGGCACTCCAGGGCGTCGGCGGCGCGGCGATGTTCGCGGTGTCGCTGGCCCTGATCGCCCAGGAGTTCACGGCCGGGCGCGAGCGCGGCGCGGCGATGGGCGCGTACGGCGCGACGATCGGCATCGCAGTGGCGGTCGGACCGCTGGTCGGCGGGGCGCTCACCGACGGGCTGGGCTGGGAGTCGATCTTCTACCTCAACCTGCCGATCGGCGTCGCGGCGCTGATCGTCACCCAGCTGAAGCTGCGGGAGAGCCGCGACCCGAACGCCACCCGGGTCGACTGGGGCGGCGTAGCCACCTTCAGCTGCTCGCTGTTCCTGCTGGTGCTGGCCCTGGTCCGGGGCAACGCCGAGGGCTGGGGCAGCGCGCTGATCATCTGGCTGTTCGTGGGCGCGGCCGTGCTGCTGGCGGCGTTCGTGCTGATCGAACTCCGGGTCGCCCAGCCGATGCTGCCGCTGGGGCTGTTCCGGCGGCACGCGTTCACCGGGGTGCAGTTGGCCGCCTTCGCGGTCTCCGGCTCGCTGTTCGCCCTGTTCCTCTACCTGACCCTCTACCTGCAGAACTTCCTCGGCCTCTCCCCCTTCCAGGCCGGGCTGCGCTACCTGCCGATCACCGTGCTGAGCTTCTTCGTCGCACCGATCGCGGGGCTGATGCTGTCCCGGGTGCCTGCCCGGTTGATGCTCGGCGCCGGGCTCGCGGCGGTCGGGGTCGGCCTGCTGCTGATGAGCGGCGTCGACGCGGACTCCGAGTGGACCACCCTGCTGGCCGGGTTCCTGGTCGGCGGCGCGGGCGTCGGCCTGGTCAACCCGGTGATCGCGGACGTGGCCGTGAGCGTCGTCCCCAAGCAGCAGAGCGGCATGGCCGCCGGGATCAACGACACCTTCCGCCAGGTCGGCATCGCCGTGGGCATCGCCGTCTGGGGCGCGATCTTCATCGGCCGGGGCGCCGACAAGGTCAGGGACCTGACCGCGGGCACCCCCGCCGCCACCGGCTCCCACCCGCGCGAACTGGTCGAGGCCGCCTCCTCCGGCAACCTCCCCCAGGCCGTCGCCGCCTTCCCGCCCGAGTCCCGCCAGGCCATCACGGACGCGGCCCGCGAAGGCTTCCTGGCCGGCTTCAACGAGATCCTGGTCCTCGGCGCCGTCCTCAGCTTCGCGGGCGCCGCGCTCGCGCTGTGGCTCGTCCGCGAGAACGAGATCGAGCGCACCGACCAGACCGCCGAACCGGCGGCGTAGCTCGGGGCCGCTCCTGCCCGCCGGTCATCACTCACCTTTCACTGGAGCGGTTCTGACCCAGCGACAGCGTTCCCGGCGCCTGGCCGCCGCGACGTCACTGGGCCGAGCCGGCCGGCGGGTTGCCCAGCTCGCCGATGAGGTGCCGGTAGGTCGTGAAGGCCGGCTTGGGGGTGTGGTCGTCGCGCAGGAGGCCGAAGTGGTGGAAGAGCCCTTCGGCGTTGCTGTCGGCGTCCCGCAGGGCGAAGAGCGAGTAGCCGTCGATGTTCAGCTCGGCGGCGAGGGCCGCGACGGTCCGGATGACGGTGCCGAGGGCGGTGGCCTGCTGCTGCTCGGTGCGACCGGGGCCGGTGGGCCAGCCGTTCTCGCAGATGCGGATCGGGACGGTGTCCGGGATGCCGGCCTGCGGCAGGTCGGTGCGGCGGAACGCCGTCAGGACCGCGGTGACGGCAGCTGCCAGCTGGTCGGCCGCGATGGGCCGGAACACGTCCGGGAAGAAGTCCAGGCCGACGTAGTCCAGGTCCGCTCGGAAGCGCGCGTCGGCCAGGGCCCCGAGGTCGGACCAGAAGGTGTCGGACGGGTCGAAGGTCGGCACGGCGTTGAAGCCGACCTCCACCCGGCGGCCGAGGGATCGGGCCTCCTGCTTGGCGGCGACCACGCCTTGGACGAGCGCGTTCAGGACGTTGGGGATGCTGCCGTCGACCGGAGGAAGGTCGAGGTTGGGCTCCTCGCAGATCTGGACCGACGCCAGCCCGGGGCCGCCGGTCCGGACCGCCCGGCGGACGAACTCCGGCCAGCCGTCCAGCGCACCCGACGGCTCGCGGAACTGCAGCACGAGGTCCAGGGTGCGGCCGCGCTGGAGGTAGGCGTGCGGATCGGCGGGTGTGGGCTGAGGCGGTGTCACGGTGGCGGCGAACGACCGGTAGGCGCGTACGGACAACGTGGCCGCGTCGCCCTGGAGCTGGTCGAGGGCGTCGATGATCCGATCCGGTGCGTCCGGCCGGACCGGATGGATGATGCCCTGGTCGTCGCCCAGGATGCCGCCGGGATAGATGCCGAAGGTCATGGTCACGCCGTCGCCCCCAAATTCTTGGTGTCACCCCAAATTTGTGGTGACACTATCATGCGCGGTATGGGCCTTCGAGAGATCAAGAAGCAGCAGACCCGTACGGCGATCGCCGACGCGGCCCTGCCGCTCTTCCTGGAGCACGGCTTCGACCAGGTCACGGTCGCCGAGGTGGCACGGCACGCGGGCGTGTCCACCAACACCGTGTTCAACTACTTCCCCGCCAAGGAAGACCTGTTCTTCGACCGCCAGGCCGAGGTCGAGGACCATCTCGCCGCACTGGTACGCGTCCGCCCCCCGGGCAGCTGCCCCGTCGAGGCCGTCCGCGACGACCTGCTCTCCACCCTGCGGCAGGACCACCCCGCGCTCGGACTCCAGCCCGGAGCACCCGCGTTCTGGCGGGTCATCCAGGACAGCCCGGCCCTGTCCGACCGCGAACGCGAGATCGGCGAACACATCGAGGCCGCCCTGGCGACCGCCCTGACCGAGCACCCGCCGAACGCCGCACGCCCGGCAGGGGTCGCCGCTGCCGCCGCGTTGCCCCCGCTCCTCGCGGGCGCCATCGCCGGGACGCACCGCGCCGCCCTGCGCGAACTCCGACGACGCATCATGTCCGGCGAACCGCCCGCACCCGCCCGCGACGCCGTCGCCTCGGCCGCCCTCCAGGCATTCGACCTGCTCTGCTCCGGACTTCACGCGGCCGGCGGGTGAACGGGCTGAGCACCAGGGGCGCCGCCACCGAGCAGGCCCGCTGAGGTGATCACGTGGACGCGGTGAGCGGCGGCCTCCGTACAGCTCCAGCGCGACCACCCAGGAGACTTGCCGGATTTCCCCCGTCCCGGTCGGCCCGCACCCTAGGGTGTCGGCATCGGTCACAGGCTGGGGGCGGCACCGTGGGACCCGGAGTTTCGAACCGCATCGACGGCGGTGTCTTCTTCAGCACGGTCATCCAGAGCGGCACGGTAAACCTCACCCTGCCGCCGGAGATCACCCCGGCCCTGTCCGGTCTGCCCGCACCCACCCCTTCGTTCTCCGGGCGGGAGGACGAACTCGACCGGCTGCTACGGGACTTGGATCCGACTGCGGACCGGCCGCGCCAGGTCCCCGTGACGGCGGTGGAAGGGCTCGGCGGGGTCGGGAAGACCGCGCTCGTCGTCCAGGCGGCGTCCCGTGCCCTCGCCCGACCGGGCTGGTTCCCCGGCGGAGTGCTGTTCGTCGACCTGTTCGGCTACGACCCCGCGCTCCGGGTCGGACCCGAACTCGCCCTGGACGGATTCCTCCGGGCGCTGGGCCTGCCCTCCGCAGCCGTCCCGGCCGGGCTCCAGGACCGGGTCCGGCTGTACCGGAGCGTCCTGGCCGCCTTCGCCGAGCAGGACCGGCGGATCCTGGTCGTCATCGACAACGCCTCCGACGCCGGACAGGCCAGGCCGCTGCTGCCGACCGACGGCCGTACCGCTGCCCTGGTCACCTCACGCGACGCGCTGGACCTCGACACCCGCCGCCAGGAGCTGCGACCGCTGGACCGGGCAGGCTCGGTGGCGCTGCTCGACCGGGCGATCCGCGCCGCGCGCGCCGCCGATGCCGCCGACGACACCCGGGTGGCCGACGCCCCCGACGAGGCCGACGCCGTCGCGGAGCTCTGCGCCGGCCTGCCCCTGGCCCTGCGGATCGTGGCCGCGCTGCTCGCCGACTTCCCGGCCCGCCCGCTCTCCTCCGTCCGCGAGGCCCTGCAGTCCGCCGACGACCGCCTGGACGTGCTGGGCCGCCGGGACCGGGCCGTCCGCGCGGCGTTCGACCTCTCGTACCACCGCCTCGACCCCGAACACGCCCGGGCCTTCCGGCTGTTGGCGGTGAATCCCGGCCCCGACCTGTCCACCGGGGCCGCCGCGGACCTGCTCGACCGGCGCGGCCTGAGCACGGAACTGCTGCTCCAGGACCTCGCCCGGGCCCACCTGGTCGAGGCCGGCCACCAGTGGGGACGCTGGCGCATGCACGACCTGGTGCGGCTGTACGCCCACGAGCGCGGGCGGGCAGATGGCGAGGCCGACCTCGGGGCCGAGGAGCGGGAGGATGCCCAGGACCGGCTCCACGAGCACTACCTGACCGGTGCTCAGGCTGCCGACGCACACTTCGAGGTGCCGCTCGGCCCCACCGGCGACCGGTTCCCGAGCCGCGCGGACGCCCTGGCCTGGCTCGGTGCCGAGCACCGCAACCTGGTGGCCACCGTCCTCGCCGCCACCACGGACAGCCCGGGGACAGCGGTCACTCTCACGCTCCTGCTCAGCCGATTCCTGTACCAGCGGCGGGACTTCGCCGACCAGCTGGCCATCGCCGAGGCCGCGCACCCGATGGCCGTCGGACTCCGCGTCCCCACCGCTGCCGCCCGCATCCTCAACATGCGGGGCATGGCCCTGCGCGGACTGGGACGGTACGAGGAAGCTGCCGACGCCCACCGCCGGGCGACCGCCGAGCACCACGCTCTCGGCAACGACCGGCTCGAGGCCGGGACGTTGAGCAATCTCGGCGTCGCGCTGGCGCTGCTGGGACGTTCCGACGAAGCCGTCGACGCCCACCGCAAGGCCATCGTCCTGCTCCGGACCGTGGGAAACCTGCGCGACGAAGCCGTGGTGCGCGACAACCTCGGGACCGCCCTCCAACACCTGAACCGCGCCGAGGAGGCCGTCGCCGAACACCGCCGCGCCGCCGAGATCCACCGAGGGCTCTCCAACCCGCCCGGCGAGGCGGATTCGCTGAACAACCTCGGCGTCGCACTGACCCTGCTGGAGCGTGACGCCGAAGCCGTCGAGGTCCTGCAGCGGGCCGTCGCCGCCGGCCGGGACCGCGAGGACTCCCACGCCAAGGCCCGGGCTCTGTGCAACCTCGGCAGCGCCCTGAACACTGTCGGCCGCTTCGACGACGCCGCCGAAGCGTTCCGACTGGCCGTGGACGTGCTCGCCGTGATCGGCGACCACGGCGAGGAAGGCGCGGCGCTGCTCGACCAGGGCGGCGCACTGCTCTGCGCGGACCGCTCCGGCGAGGCCGTCGAAGTCTTCACCCGCAGCGCAGCCGCCTTCCGGGAGTCGGACGACCCCCGGGAGAGCCACGCGGTCAACGGGCTGGCCACCGCCCTGCGCGAAGGCGGGCTGCTGGAGCGGGCCCTTTCGGTCCGCCGGCAGGCCCTGGCGCTCTCCCGTTCCCGGGCGGACCGCCTGGTGGAGGCCGCCGTCCACCTGGACCTCGCCCTCGACCTCCGACAGGCGGCCCGGTACGAGGAGGCGTTGGCGGCACACGAGCTGGCCATCTCCGGCTTCTGGCACGCCGACGATCCCCACAGCTCGTACCTCGCGACGGTGGCACGGGACGAGAGCATCCGGCTGCACCACGAGTTCCAGGTGCGGCGCGGCGTTCGCTGACCGCAGCCGGCCTGGCCTCAACCCTGGCTCTCCGGGCGGGACTTGGCGCGCCGGGGCGCCACCTGGGTGCGGATCTCCTCGGTGGCCGCGCGGAAGGCGGGCGCGGCCCGGGCGAAGTAGTCGAAGAGCAGCGCCTGTTGCTCGGGCGAGTAGCTGCCGATCACCGCGGCGACATGCCTGCGGGCCGGGCCGACCACGTCCTCGACCCGGTCCAGCGCGTCCGGCACCGCCTCCACCATGACGCGGCGCCGGTCCGCCGGATCGGCCACCCGCCGGGCGTAGCCGGCCCGTTCGAGCCGGTCGATGAGCCGGGTCGTCGCGCCTGTGGTCAGCCCGGTGCGCGCGGACAGCTCACCGGAGGTCATGCTCCCCGCCAGGCCGATGAGGCTGAGGGCGTACCACTCCGAGGTGTGCAGCCCCGCCGCCTCCGCACTGGCCAGGCCCTGGAGGCCGACCGCGTCCAGGTACTGCCGGAAGACCGTGTGCGCGTCCGCGCCGTTGCCTGTTGCCATTCCCCGGGGCTCCTTCTATCTTAATATCTGCACGCATGCAGATACTGCACATGAGCAGCATCTGTCTCAGTCTAACCATCGGGGAGTGGTCCGTCATGCAGTCAACCAGCGAAACCGCCGCCGTCCAGGCCGTGCTGAACCGGCTCGTCGACGCCTGGGCGCGGCACGACGCCGAGGCGTACGGCGACCTCTTCACCGAGGACGCCACCTACATCACCTACATCGGCACCCGCTACCAGGGCCGGCCCGACATCGTGGCCTGCCACCGCACCCTCTTCGGCGGCCTCGCCAAGGGCACCCGGCTGGCCGACGCCACGCTCGACATCCGCTTCCCCGCCCCCGGCCTGGCCGTGGTGAACGGGCGCGGGGACACCTACAAGGGCAAGCGCCCCCAGAAGCTCAGCAAGATCCAGACGTACACCCTGGTCCGCGGCGACGACGGGCAGTGGCTGATCGCCGCCTTCCAGAACACCAAGCGCAAGCCCCTGCTGGAAGCCCTGTCCTACCGCCTCGCCCCGGGCCTGGTCCCGGCCGCCGGCCGCTGACCCCGCCGCCTGCGCCCGCCCTGCCGCCGGTCATCGAGATCGGCCGGAAGCCGACCGGGCGGTAGTGCTCAGTGGCCCAGCCGGTGTCGGACGTAGTTCGGGTGGGCCGCGCCGACCTCGATGCTGTTCTCGTCGAGGCCGTTGACGATCCGCAGGCAGCCACTGGCGAAGGTGAACTCCACCGCCACAGTTCCTGCCGCCAGGTCACGGTCGGCCGGTTGCCATTCGAGAAGCGTGACCTCACGCAGTACGTCGCCGAGGCACAGTTCGAGGCGTTCGTCGCTGTGGGACCACCGGGGCGTGAACTCGGACGACTCCCACCCGGTGATGGCCGCCGTGGTGTCGATGGCGTCCCAGCCGATCGAGAGTTCGTCGAGCTTCCAGTGGCAGAGCTCCACCTGGATGCCGTCGAAGTCCAGCACCACCGGGCAGTCGGCGAACCAGTCCCCGTCCTCGGCGAACCGCACCAGCGCGAACCCCGTCAGCCGCCTACCGGTGAGCTCCGCCAAGCGTGATCCGTGCACCTGCCGAATCGCGTCGACCCCGATCAGGAAGGACGGCTCAAAACCAGAGATCCCCATGTTCACAGCACCTGAGTCTCCCGGCCTTTGACCCAACCGGCCAGCACATATCGACCAGGCGGATCTCCGGGCATCAGCGGCATGCGGCGCCGGGTCGGATTGTGGGCGGCCCGAGATTCTCTTCCTGCTTCTCCGGCGGGGCCGCTACGGGGTCGGTTCGGGGGCTGACGGGGTCACTGCTTGCCGGTGACCCGTTGGGCGATGGCGACGAGGTGTTGCAATCCGGTCCGGTAGTGGGCTTCGAAGCGGGTGCGGTCTTCCTCACTGTCCGCCTCACTCTCTTCGACGCACATCTCGGCCATGCCCTGGAAGTCGTCGAGGGCTCCGTTCCAGTGGTCGGCCAGCTCGGAGTCCGGGACGGGGGTCGTGGTCCGCATGCGCTTCACGGTGTCGCGCAGGGCCGCGCAGGCGTCCCAGATCTGGCCGTTGCTCGTCCCGAGCGAGTCCCCGACGGCCTTGACCGTCTTGTTGAGTTCGAGGATCGACTGTCTCCCGCCGTCGTCGTGCCACCAGCGCTGGACAGCCCTGCTGGGCGGGGACTGCGTGGTGGAGGACGGGCCCGACGAGAGAGGCGAGCCGGTGCATGCGGTCAGTACGGCGACCGCGAGCGCTGCACAGGCCAGAGCCGACAGGGCTCGCCCACTACGGGCTGGATGTCGCATGTCTTCCCTTCCGGATTCGGTGGTTCGGGAAGTATGCGCCGCCGCCCTTGCAACGGCCTTGCAGTCTGCAAGCGGAATGTGTGGCACCCAAATGCTCCTTCGTGGTGCGGACCCCTGGGAACCATCCGGTATCAGCAAGCAAGAGAGCCTTGATCCCTGACGGACCGTCGGCGATCATCACCTGACTTTCACAGATATCCAGGGGGGGATATGGCGATCAGACTGCTCGGGCAGGTCGGTCTCATGGTGAACGGCGGCTTCGTGTCCGTCGGTGGCTCGCGGCCGAGCTGCGTTCTCGCCGTGCTGGCGCTGAGCAACGGCCAGCCCGTCTCGGTCGACGCCGCGGTCGACCGGGTGTGGGGGGACGATGCGCCGCCGGCGGCCCGAGGCACCCTGTATGCGTACGTGTCGCGGCTCCGCCGGCTGCTGGCGGGTCAGGACGGCGTGTCCCTGCGGCGCGTGGGCCCGGGGTACGTGCTGGAGGCGGCGGCGGAACTGGTGGACGTCCACCACATGCGGGAGCTGACAGCCCGCGCGCGGCAGGCGCCCCCGGACGCGGCGCTGGGCCTGTGGCGGGAGGCGTCGGCACTGTGGCCGACCGGGCAACCGCTCGGCGGGGTCACCGGACAGTGGGGTGAGGCGGTCCGGGAGGCGCTGAGCCGGGAGCGGGTCGACCTGCTGGTTCAGCTCTACACCGCCGAACTGGCTGCGGGCCGGCATGCCGAGGTGGCCGGCGACCTGTCGCAGCTGATGGTGGAGTATCCCCTGGCCGAGCCGCTGGCGGCCCAGTTGGTGACCGCGCTGCACCGCTGCGGGCGGACGGCGGAGGCACTGGAGGCGTTCGAACAGACCCGGTCAAGGCTCAGATCAGAGCTCGGCAGCCATCCCGGCGCGGTGCTGCAGGCCGCCCACCGCCTCGTGCTCACCGCGCCCGCGGCGAAGCCGCAGGGGGCCGTGCTGCCGCGGCAGCTCCCGGCCCGGGTGGAGCTGTTCGTCGGTCGGCGGCAGGAGCTGGCCGCACTCGACGCCTGGGCCGCCGGAAACGGATCGGGCCCACTGATCGTCTCGGGCATGGCGGGGGCGGGAAAGAGCTCCCTGGCCACCGCGTGGGCAGCCCGATCCGAGTGGCCGGACGGCCAGTTGTACGTCGATCTGCAGGGTTGGGGACCCGGCAGGCCGCTCCGGCCGCTGGAGGCGCTCGGCCAACTGCTGGGCGCGCTCGGGGTGCCGCCGGCGCGGATCCCGGCCGTCGAGCAGGAAGCCGCCGGCCTGTTCCGCTCGCTCGTCGCCGGGAAGCGGCTGCTGCTCGTCCTGGACAACGCCCGCGAGGCGGAGCAGGTCAGACCCGCACTGCCCAGTGACGGTGGGACCCGGGTGGTGGTGACCTCACGCGAGCGGCTGCCCGGGCTGATCGCCCGCGAGGGAGCGTGCGAACTCCTGCTCCAGCCGCTGACCGAGCCCGAGGCCGCGGAGCTGGTGGCGTGCCTGGTCGGCCAGGACCGGGCAGCGGCGGAACCCGAGGCGGCCGCCGCCCTGGCCC
This sequence comes from Kitasatospora sp. NPDC002040, assembly GCF_040296785.1. Lineage (NCBI taxonomy): Bacteria > Bacillati > Actinomycetota > Actinomycetes > Kitasatosporales > Streptomycetaceae > Kitasatospora > Kitasatospora sp. NPDC002040. The sequence goes on from NZ_JBEOXV010000006.1 coordinate 110,439, forward strand.
AGGTGTGCGGACGGCTTCCCCTGGCGATCCGGATCGCCACCATCGCCGTCCCCCGCCACCACGGCACCACCCCGATCGCCCGGACCGTGGCCCGCCTGGCCGGCGACTCGGCGCTGACCCGCCTCACCGTCCGGGGCGACGCCCAGGCCAGCCTGCGCACCGTCTTCTCCTACTCCTACCTGGCCCATTCCGCCGACGTGCGCGCCACGTTCCGCGCGCTCGGCCTGCTGCCGGTCCGCGAGTTCACCACCGAACTCGTCGCGGCCCTGACCCAGAACCAGGTTCCCGACGCGCAGGAGCACCTGTGGGACCTCGCCGACAGCCACCTCGTGATCGAGGCGGCCGACGGCCGGTACACGCTGCACGACCTCCTGCGCACCTACGCACGCGACCTCACGGAGGACCAGGACACCCTGACCGCGCGCGCCGCCGCGCTGTGGCGCGCCCACGACTGGTACCTGCACCGCGCCGACGCCGCCGCCCGGCTGCTGTTCCCGCAGTTCGTCCGGCTCCCCGTGGACCCGCACCCGGCCCGCTTCAACACCCCGGACCAGGCCCGCACCTGGCTGGTCACCGAGGAGGAGAACCTGACCGCGATCGCGACGCAGGCGGCCGACCATGGACTGCCCCGGACGGCCTGGCAACTCGGCGACACCCTGCGGCCGTACTTCGCCGCGCAGCGCGCCCTGGTGCGCTGGCTCACCGTCGCCGAGGCAGCGCAGGCGGCCGCGGCGAGCGCCGGCGACGACTGGGCCCGCACCTCCGCCGCCGCCGGGCTGGGCTTCCTCCACCACTGCCGGGGCGACTACCGACGCGCCATCGCCTACGGGCGCCGGACCATCCGGCACGGCGAACGGGCCGGCTGGGCCGAGGCCGTCGCCTCCGCCACCGACAAGGTCGGCATCGCCTGCTCCATCCAGGGCTGGACCGCCCACGCCATCACCCACATGGAACGGGCCCTGGCGATCAACACCTCCCTCGGCCGCACCACCGGCCGGGCGATCGGACTCAACAACCTCGGCGCCGACCTGCTGCGCACCGGTGAACTCGACGACGCCGAAGCCCGGTTGGCCGAGGCACTGGCCCTCAGCCGCGCCGCCGGGACGACCCGCACGGAGGCCGCGACACTGATCAACCTCGGCGCCGTGCACCACCGCCGCGGCCGGTTCGAGCAGGCACGCACCTGCCTCCGCGACGCAATCGACCTGGACACCCGGGTCGGCCACCGCGACGGCGAGACCGCCGCACTGACCAACCTCGCCTGGGTCGAACTCGACGACACCCACCCCGAACAGGCGCTGCGGCACGCCCGAACCGCCGCTGCGATGGCCCGCCGCAGCGCGGACCCCTACGCACAGTCCCGAGCGCTGCTGGTCCTCGGCGCCACCCGGCTGCGCCTGGGTGGCCTGCTGGTCGCCCAGGCCGTCTTCGGGAAGGCGCTTGCCCTGGCCGAGGAGAGCCATGTCCGCCACCCGCTCGTCGCCGCCCTGATCGGCCTGGCGGAGACCGACCGACGCCGGAACCGGGCAGCGCCCGCCCGCGAGCGCGCAGCCCACGCCCTGCAGCTGGCACGCGAATCCGGCTACCGGCCGTTGGAGGGCTTCGCCCTGCAGGTACTGGCCGCACAGCACCTGGCCGACGGTGAGGTCCAGCCGGCCGGCGCCCTGGCGGCCGAAGCACTCACCCTGCACCGCGCCACCGCCCACCCCTTCCACATCGCCCGTGCCGAGGCTCTGCTGCGGAAAATCAGGAGCACGGCCTAGAAGGCCCGGAGCCACGGTCGACCCCGGGCCAACCCGGCCTTCGGGTGCGGCGGCCAACCGCATCCGAAGGCCGGGTTCCGTGCGCAGTGATCAACTGGCCAGGACCTTGCCGGCCCAGAGGCTGCCACTGGCGACGCACTTGTAGTCCCTGACGTTCGACGCCGCCATGAAGTAGGAACGGCTGGCAACGGAGCCGCCTGGGCCGTGGCCGGGGCCGCAACAGCCGCGCCCGCTCCCAGCAGGACCGACACCGCTGCCAGACAGACAGCACCACGCATACCGTTCACTCGCTTGCGCATGTACCTGTTGTCGGAACAGTGAGGCCCAACCCCGAACCAAGTCCTGCGGAGAGCCGAACGGCATCTCATTCCTGCCCGTCCTGGGACGGTCCGGCGGCGGGGAGGGTGAGGAGCATGGTGGTGCCGCCGCCCGGGGTGTCCTCGACTTCGAGGGTGCCGTCCATGGCTTCGGCGAGGCCGCGGGAGAGGGCGAGGCCGAGGCCCACGCCCGTGGTGTTGTCGGTGTCGCCGAGGCGTTGGAACGGGAGGAAGACGCGGTCGCGGTCCTCGGTGGGGATGCCGGGGCCGCGGTCGACGATGCGGATCTCGACGCGTGCGGCGTGGGTGCTGGCGGTGACCAGGACGGGAGCGCCCGGGGCGTTGTGGCGGAGGGCGTTGGTGATGACGTTGGCCAGCACCCGTTCCAGCAGGGGCGGGTCGGCCAGGACCGGCGGGACGGTGGCGAGGTCGAGGGGCTGGACGGGGGCGTGGGGGTCGGCGAGGGAGTCGAGGGCCCGGGGCAGGACTTCGTCGAGGTGGGTGGGTTGGAGGTGCAGCACCAGCGCGCCGGCCTGGAGGCGGCTCAGGTCGAGCAGGTTGTCGACCAGGCGGTTGAGCTTGAGCAGGGATTCGTCGGCGGTGGCGAGGAGTTCGGCCCGGTCCTGGTCGGAGAACTCGACGTCGGGGCTGCGGAGCGAGCCGACCGAGGCGAGGGCGGCCGCGAGCGGGGTACGGAGGTCGTGGCTGACGGCGGCGAGCAGGGCGGTGCGCATCCGGTCGGCGGCCTTGATCGGTTCGACCTCGGCGGCGGCGGTGGCGAGGCGGTCGCGTTCGAGGGCGGCGGCGACGTGCGCGGCGAAGGCGATCAGGACGCGCTGGTCGGCGGCGGGCAGCCGACGGCCGGTGAGGACGAGCAACGCGTCGGCGCCGACCGGAAGTTCGGTGACCTCGCGGTCGGCGACCGGGTCCGCACCCGAGTCGCTGCGGGCGATGACGGTGCCGCCGGTGCGTTCCAGCAGGGCAGCGGAGTCCATCGAGAAGGCCGTCCGGGACTTCTCCAGCAGGGCGGGCAGGGCGTCGGCGCCGCGCAGGACGCTGCCCGCCAGGGTGGAGAGGGTCTCGGCCTCGGCGGTGGCCCGGGCGGCCCGGGCGGTGAGGCGGGTGGCGTGGTCGACCACGGTGGAGACGGTCAGGGCGACGGCGGCGAAGACCGCGAGGGCGATCACGTTGTTGGGCTCGGTGATGGTGAAGGTGTGGACGGGTGGGATGAAGTAGTAGTTCAGCAGCAGTGAGGCGGCCACCGAGGCGAGCAGGGCGGACGCCGAGCCGCCCAGCAACGCGACCACGACGACGCCGAGTTGGAAGATCAGTGCGTCGGTGGTGAGGTTCAGCCCGGCGTGCGAGAGGCCCAGGGTGAGCAGCACCGGGAGCACGAGTCCGGCCGCGTACCCCGCCACGGTGCGGCGGGTGGAGTGGCGGCGGCCGAGCGAGGGCAGCCGGCCCCGGCCGCTGAACTCATGGGTGACCATGTGGACGTCGATGTCCTCGGAGGCGTCCACGGTGGTCTCGCCGATGCCGGGGCCGGTGAGGAAGCGGTTGGTCCGGCCGCGCCGGCTGGTGCCGAGGACGAGCTGGGTGGCGTCGTGGGCGCGGGCGAAGGAGAGCAGCGCGGTGGGGATGTCGTCGCCGACCACCACGTGGTAGCTGCCGCCCAGGCTCTCCACCAACTGCCGCTGCTCGGCCAGGTTTCCGGGTGAGGCACCGGCCAGGCCGTCGCTGCGGGTGATGTGCACGGCCACCAGCTCACCGCCGGCCGTACGGTCGGCGATGCGGGCGGCGCGGCGGATCAGGGTCTGCCCCTCGGGGCCGCCGGTGAGCGCGACCACGACGCGTTCGCGGGTCTCCCAGACCCGGTCGATCCGGTGGGTGGCGCGGTACTCGCGCAGGCCCTCGTCGACCCGGCCCGCGACCCAGAGCAGGGCGAGTTCCCGCAGGGCGGTCAGGTTGCCGACCCGGAAGTAGTGGGAGAGCGCGGCGTCCACCTTCTCGGCCTGATAGATGTTGCCGTGGGCCATCCGGCGGCGCAGCGCCTGCGGGGCCATGTCGACCAGCTCGAGCTGGTCGGCCCGGCGGACCACCTGGTCGGGGACGGTCTCCCGCTGCGGGATGCCGGTGATCTTCTGCACCACGTCGTTGAGGGATTCGAGGTGCTGGATGTTGACGGTGGTGATGACGTCGATCCCGGCCGCCAGGATCTCCTCGATGTCCTGCCAGCGCTTGGCGTGCCGCCCGCCCGGGATGTTGGTGTGCGCCAGCTCGTCCACCAGGACCAGGGACGGACGGCGGGCCAGCACCGCGTCGAGGTCCATCTCCTCGAACTCGGTTCCCCGGTAGGTGCGGTGGAGCCGGGGCACCGTCTCCAGGCCGTCCAGCATGCCCTCGGTGTGGCGGCGGCCGTGGCACTCGATCCAGCCGACCGCCACGTCCGCCCCGCGCTCCTGCCGCCGCCGGGCCTCGTCGAGCATCCGGTAGGTCTTGCCGACCCCGGGGGCCGAACCGAGGTACACCCTCAGCCGGCCCCGGCGGGTCCGGGAGCCGGGGGCGAGGTCGCGGGCCACGGGCGCTGCTCTTTTCGTGCGAGGGCGGAAGGTGGAATTCGGCCGACCGGCCCGGGCAGGGGAGGCGCTCCCCCGTACCCGGGCCGGTCGTTCTAAGGTGCAGGCGGTGCGGGCAGCACAGCCGGAGGAGCCGTCACTTCTGCTCCGCCACGGCCTGGTTGAGCAGGACGATGTTGACGCCCGCCTGCCCGAGGAAGCCGAGCGAGCGGCCCTCGGTGGCCTGGGCGACCAGCTTCTCCAAGGTGTCCGCAGCGAGGCCGCGGGCCTTGGCGACCCGGGCCACCTGCTGCTCGGCGTACGCGACCGAGATGTGCGGGTCGAGGCTGGAGCCGGAGCTGGTCAGCGCATCCACCGGGACGGCGGCCGGGTCGACCCCGTCGAAGGCGGCGACCGCCGCGCGGCGCTCCTCCACCGCCTTCAGCAGGTCCTCGCTGTTGGGGCCGAGGTTGGAGGCGCCCGAGCTCTTCGGGTCGTAGGGGTAGGCGGCCGGGCGGGGCTGGAACCACTTCGGGTCCGGCTGGGCGGCCTCGTCGGCGTCGTCGGGGTTCTTCTTGGGGAGGTTGAAGTTCTGGCCCAGCAGGCTGGAACCGACCTCCGTCCCGCCGGAGCTGACGATCGATCCGTTGGCCTTCTCGCTGAAGGCGACCTGGCTGATGCCGGTGACCAGCAGGGGGTAGGCGAGACCGAGGACGACGGTCATCACCAGCAGCATCCGCAGCGCGGTGAGGTGGGTCCGGACGGCGTGGGGCAGTGGCTTCGACATGTCCTGCGCTCCTTTCAGCTCAGGCCGGGGATGAACTGGACGATGAGGTCGATCAGTTTGATGCCGACGAACGGCACCACCAGACCGCCCAGCCCGTACACCCCGATGTTGCGGCGCAGCAGCGAACTGGCGTCGGACGGGCGGTACTTGACGCCGCGCAGGGCGAGCGGGATCAGGCCGACGATGACCAAGGCATTGAAGACGATCGCGGAGGTGATCGCGGACTGCGGGCTGTGCAGTTGCATGATGTTCAGCCGGTCCAGGCCCGGGTAGACCGCCGCGAACATGGCCGGGATGATCGCGAAGTACTTGGCCACGTCGTTGGCGATCGAGAAGGTGGTCAACGCCCCACGGGTGATCAGGAGTTGCTTGCCGATCTCGACGATCTCGATCAGCTTGGTGGGGTTGGAGTCCAGGTCGACCATGTTGCCGGCCTCCTTGGCCGCCATGGTGCCGGTGTTCATCGCGACGCCGACGTCGGCCTGGGCGAGGGCGGGGGCGTCGTTGGTGCCGTCGCCGGTCATCGCGACCAGCTTGCCGCCCGCCTGCTCCTTCTTGATCAGGGCCATCTTGTCCTCGGGGGTGGCCTCGGCGAGGAAGTCGTCCACGCCGGCCTCGGCCGCGATCGCCTTGGCGGTCAGCGGGTTGTCGCCCGTGATCATGACGGTCCGGATGCCCATCCGGCGCAGTTCGTCGAACCGCTCCTTCATCCCCTCCTTGACCACGTCCTTGAGGTGGATGACTCCCAGGGCCTCGGGGGCCTCGGCGCCGATCCGGGAGGCGACCACGAGGGGGGTGCCGCCGGCGGCGGCGATGCCGTCCACCAGGTCGGCGATGTCCCGGCCCACCGTCCCGCCGTTCTCGGTCACCCAGGCGGTGACGGACCCGGCGGCTCCCTTGCGGATGGCGTGGACGCCTTCGGCCTCGTCCAGGTCGACGCCCGACATCCGGGTCTGCGCGGTGAACGGAACCCAGGTGGCGTGCGTCAACTCGCCCTGGGCGCGGGCCCGCAGGCCGTGCGCGGTCTTGGCGAGCACCACGATCGAGCGGCCCTCGGGGGTCTCGTCCGCGAGCGAGGAGAGCTGGGCGGCGTCGGCCAGCTCCTCGACCGTGACTCCCTCGGCGGGCTGGAACTCGGCCGCCTGGCGGTTGCCGAGGGTGATGGTGCCGGTCTTGTCGAGCAGCAGCGTGTTGACGTCACCGGCGGCCTCAACTGCCCTGCCGGACATGGCCAGCACGTTGCGCTGCACCAGGCGGTCCATGCCCGCGATGCCGATCGCGGAGAGCAGCGCGCCGATGGTGGTCGGGATCAGCGCCACCACCAGTGCGACCAGGACGATCATCGACTGCGGGGCGCCCGCGAAGGTGGCCATCGGCTGCAAGGTGACCACCGCGATCAGGAAGACCACGGTGAGCGAGGCGAGCAGGATGTTGAGCGCGATCTCGTTCGGCGTCTTCTGCCGGGCGGCGCCCTCGACCAGGGCGATCATCCGGTCGATGAAGGACTTGCCGGGTTCGGAGGCGATCCTCACCACGATCCGGTCCGAGAGCACCTTGGTGCCGCCGGTGACGGCCGAGCGGTCGCCGCCCGACTCGCGGATGACCGGGGCGGACTCGCCGGTGATGGCGGACTCGTCCACCGAGGCGACGCCCTCGACCACGTCGCCGTCCCCGGGGATGGTCTGGCCGGGCTCGACCACCACGTGGTCACCGAGCCGGAGTCCGGTACCCGGTACCTGCTCCTCGGCCCGCGAGGCGGGCCAGTCCAGCAGGCGGCGGGCCATGGTCTCGGTCCTGCTCCGGCGCAGCGTGTCGGCCTGGGCCTTGCCCCGGCCCTCGGCGACGGCCTCGGCCAGGTTGGCGAAGACGGTGGTGAGCCAGAGCCAGAGCGTGATCGCCCAGGCGAAGACGGACGGGTCGGCGATCGCGGCGACGGTGGTGACCACCGAGCCGACCTCGACCACGAACATGACCGGGTTCTTGATCATGACGCGCGGGTCGAGCTTCTTCACCGCGTCCGGCAGCGAGGCGACGACCAGCCTGGGGTCGAGCAGCCCGGTCGCGGCTCGGTGCGGAGCCTGCTGGGGGGTGGGGGTGACGGTGGACATCAGTGCAGACCTTCCGCGATCGGCCCGAGCGCCAGGGCCGGGAAGTAGGTGAGGCCGACCACGATCAGGACGACGCCCGACAGCAGGCCCACGAACAGCGGCTTGTGGGTGGGCAGGGTGCCCGGAGTGGCAGGGACCGGCTGCTGCCGGGCCAGCGAACCCGCCAGCGCCAGCACGAACACCATCGGCAGGAAGCGTCCGAACACCATGGCCAGGCCGAGCGCGGTGTCGTACCAGTCGGTGTTGACGGTGATCCCGGCGAAGGCGGAGCCGTTGTTGTTGGCGGCCGAGGTGAACGCGTACAGCACCTCGGAGAAGCCGTGCGCCCCGGAGTTGAGCATCCCGGCCCGCTCGCCGGGCAGCGCCATCGCGATGCCGGTGCCGACCAGCACCAGGGTCGGCGTGGTGAGGATGTAGAGCGAGGCGAACTTCATCTCCCGCCCGCCGAGCTTCTTGCCCAGGTACTCCGGCGTGCGGCCGACCATCAGCCCGGCCACGAAGACCGCGACGACCGCGAGGATCAGCATCCCGTACAGGCCGGAACCGGTACCGCCGGGCGCGATCTCACCGAGCATCATGTTGAAGACCGTCAGCCCGCCGCCGAACGGCGTGTACGAGTCGTGGAAGGAGTTCACCGCGCCGGTGGAGGTCAGCGTGGTCGAGGCCGCGAACAGCGAGGAGGCGGCGATGCCGAAGCGCTGCTCCTTGCCCTCCATCGCACCGCCGGCCGCCTGCAGCGCGGAGCCGGAGTGCTGGAACTCCGCGAGGGTCAGCAGGGCGACCGAGGCGGCCCAGAACAGGCCCATCACCGCGACGATCGCGTAGCCCTGGCGGGTGTCGCCGACCATCCGGCCGAAGGTTCGCGGCAGTGCGAACGGGATCACCAGCAGCAGGAAGATCTCCAGCAGGTTGGTGAAGCCGGTCGGGTTCTCGAACGGGTGCGCGGAGTTGGCGTTGAAGAAGCCGCCGCCGTTGGTGCCCAGCTCCTTGATGACCTCCTGCGAGGCCACCGGACCGCCCGGGACCGACTGCGGGTCGCCGGCCAGGGTGGTCAGCTCGTGGAAGCCGTGGAAGTTCTGCACCACGCCGTTCGCGACCAGCACCAGCGCGAAGAGTATCGACAGCGGCAGCAGCAGGCGCAGCACGATCCGGGTCAGGTCGACCCAGAAGTTGCCGACCCGGTCGGTGCGGTTGCGGGTGAAGCCCCGGATCAGCGCGGCCATCACGGCGATGCCGACGGCGGCGGAGACGAAGTTCTGCACCGCGAGGCCGGCCATCTGGACCAGGTGGCCCATCGCCGACTCACCTGAGTAGGACTGCCAGTTGGTGTTGGTGGTGAACGAGATCGCGGTGTTCCAGGCCTGGTGGCCCGGCATCTGCGGCACGCCCAGGCTCAGCAGCAGGTGGCCCTGGAGCCGGATCAGGCCGTAGAGGAAGAGGACCGAGACGGCGGAGAAGGCCAGCACCGAGCGGAGGTAGACCGGCCAGCGCTGGTCGGCGTCGCCGTCCACGCCGACGACCTTGTAGACGACGCGCTCGGCTCTCAGGTGCCGGGCGGAGGTGAGGAGCTTGGCGATCCAGTCGCCAAGGGGGCGGTGGCACAGGGCCAGCGCGCCGACCAGCGCGAGGACCTGGAGCCAGCCCGCGAGAGTGGAACCCATGTCAGAACTTCTCCGGGTAGATCAGCGCCACGACGAGGTAGCCGACGAGGGCGACGGCGACGATGAGACCTGCGATGTTCTCGGCGCTCACAGCTTCTCCACCCCCCGGGCGATCAGGGCGATGACGGCGAACACGGCGACCGTGACGCCGACGAAGATGAGATCGGACATGTGCTCCACCAAAAGTGGTCGGATACCAGGCCGTTCGTGGTCCTGACGGACCCTCACGGCGCCGACGGCAGGTCGACGAATGAAGCAAATCAGCTGGTCACAACGGTGACGCGGTTCCTGACGCGCTCCATACGGGGCCACCCGCAACCTTGACGCGGCCTTGACGCCGACCCCGGGAACGCACCGGCCCCGGCAACGCGGAAGGCGGCCCCCCACCGCCCGGGGCCGCCTTCGACGTGCCTGCTCAGCCCACCTTGGACCGGGTCGGCTCGCCCCGGCGGACCGAGCCGGGGGCCCGGCGGGCCGGGCGGTCGGCCCGGGGCGCCGAGGAGAGCTGCCAGGGGACGCTGATCACCATCACGCCGGGCGTGAACAGCAACCGGCTCTTCAGCCAGAGGGCGGACTGGTTGTGCAGCAGGTGCTCCCACCAGTGGCCGACCACGTACTCCGGGATGAAGACCGCGACCGCGTCGCGCGGGCTGCCGCGCCGCACCGATCGGACGTACCCCACCACCGGCTTGGTGATCTCCCGGTACGGCGAGTCGAGCACCTTGAGCGGCACCTGGAGGTCGAACTCGGCCCACTGGGCGACCAGTTCGGCGGTCGAGTCCGGCTCCACCGCGACGCTGACGGCCTCGAGGGTGTCGGGGCCGAAGGCCTGGGCGTAGCCGAGCGCCCGCAGGGTCGGCCGATGCACCTTGGAGACCAGCACGATGCCGTGCACCTTGGCCGGCCGGGCCGACTCGGCCGCCGGGTCCTCGACCGCCAACTCCTGGGCCACCGCGTCGTAGTGGCGCCGGATGGCCCGCATCATCAGCCAGAGCAGCACGGCCGCGACCACCGCGAGCCAGGCGCCCTGGGTGAACTTGGTGGCCAACACGACCACCAGCACCAGCCCGGTGACCACCGCGCCGAAGCCGTTGATCACCCGGGAGCGCTGGGCCGCGCCGCGCACCGACGGGGCCTGCTCGGTCCGCAGGATGCGGTTCCAGTGCTTGACCATGCCGATCTGCGAGAGCGTGAAGGAGGTGAAGACACCGAGGATGTAGAGGTGGATCAGGTCGGTGACGTCCGCGTCGTAGAGCCAGAGCAGGCCGCCCGCCACCACCGCGAGCGCGATGATGCCGTTGGAGAAGGCGAGCCGGTCGCCCCGGGTGTGCATCTGCCGGGGCAGGTAGCGGTGCTGGGCCAGGATCGAGGCCAGCAGCGGAAAGCCGTTGAAGGCGGTGTTCGCGGCCAGGATCAGCACCAGCGCGGTGGCCGCCTGGATCAGGTAGAACAGCACCGAGTCATCGCCGCCGAACACCGCGGCCGCCAGCTGGGCGATCACGGTCTGCTGGGTGAAGCCGCCGCACTCCCCCGCCAAGCCGGTCAACTGGCAGGCGTCGTCGACGTAGTGGACCTTGGCGATCAGGGCCAGCGCGGTCACGCCGACGAACATCACCACGGCGGTCAGGCCCATCACGCCCATGGTGGTGGCGGCGTTCCTGGACTTCGGCTGCTGGAAGGCCGGCACGCCGTTGGAGATCGCCTCCACCCCGGTCAGCGCGGTGCAGCCGGAGGCGAACGCCCGCAGGCCCAGCACCAGCAGGCCGAGCCCGGCCAGCGCGTCCTTGCCGTGCTCGGCGGTGATCCCGTACGCCGCGCTCTCCGCCACCGGTGCGTCGCCGAAGGCCACCCGGACCAGCCCGGTGACGATCATCAGCAGCATCGCGCCGATGAAGAGGTAGGTCGGCGCCGCGAAGGCGTTGCCGGACTCCCGGACGCCGCGCAGGTTCATCGCGGCGAGCAGCGCCACGAAGCCGACCGCGAGCGCGACCCGGTGGTCCGCCAGGGCGGGCAGGGCCGAGATGATGTTGTCCACGCCCGAGGCGACCGAGACGGCCACCGTCATCACGTAGTCGACCAGCAGCGAGGCCGCCACCACCAGACCCGAGCTCGGCCCGAGGTTCCTGGAGACCACCTCGTACGAGCCGCCGCCGCTCGGGTAGGCGTGCACCACCTGACGGTACGACAGCACCACGACCACCATCAGCGCGACGACGCCCGCCGCGACCCAGGGGGTGAGGTAGAGGAAGGCGGTGCCGCCGACGGTGAGCACCAGCAGGATCTCCTGGGTGGCGTAGGCCACCGAGGAGAGCGGGTCGGACGCGAAGATCGGCAGGGCCAGGCGCTTGGGCAGCAGGGTCTCGCCCAGCTCCTCGCTGCGCATGGCCCGGCCGATCACGAGGCGCTTCAGCGCCTGGGGCAGATTGAACACAGGGGTGAGCGTAAGTCGCCCGGGCGCCCGGTCAAGGCAGGCCGAAATCCCCGTCGGACCCGGCATCAGTGCAGGTCGGACGGGGTTTCGGGGGCTGTTCCGGCCGCTTCGGCCCGGGCGTTAAGGGATCGTCAAGGTCCGTACGCGGATTCGGTTCATCCGGTACATTCCGGTCATTTTTCCGCCTCCATCCGCAGTCGGAGCCGGCAGACCACGGCGTCGGTGCGGCGGCGCAGCGCCCGGTCGATCACGGCGCCGCGCTGGTTCTGCAGCGCCCGCTGCCAGACCCGGGCCGGCTCGACCTCGGGGATCAGCACGGTGACCCGGCGATCGGCCCCGAGCCCGTTCACGTACCCGGCCAGCGGTGCGCCGAGGCGGCGATGCGCGTCGGGGAGCTCCACCAGCGGGACGCCCGGGCCCCACAGCTCCCAGTCCCGGCGCAGGGCCTCGGCGGCCGCCCGGTCCTCCCGGTCGGGGTCGGCGGGCACGACCGTGACGGCCAGCACCTCGTCGCCGAGCGAGACGGCGGCGCAGAGCGCGTCCCGGGTGAGCCGGGTGATCGCGGTGACCGGGACCACCACCAGGGACGGCTGCCGGGTCACCGGCCCCGGTGCCCGGCCGAGTTCGAGCCGGGTACCGATCCGGGCGTAGCTGCGGTGCACCGCCTCGAACAGCAGCACCAGCAGCGGCAGCGCCAGGCAGATGCCCCAGGCGCCCTCGGTGAACTTGGTGCCGGTGACCACGACCGCCGCCACGCCGGTGAGCAGCGCGCCGAAGCCGTTCAGCAGCGCCCGGGCGGGCTCGCCCGCCGCGCGCCAGTGCCTCACCATGCCGACCTGACAGATCGTGAAGCCGACGAAGACGCCGATCGCGAACAGCGGTACCAGGCTGTTCACGTCACCGCCCGAGCCGACCAGCAGCCCGGCCGAGACCGCGGCCAGGAACAGCACCCCGTGCCGGTGCACCTGGTGGTCGGCCCGCAGCGCGAAGACGTGCGGCAGGTGGTTGTCCCGGGCCAGCAGGCGCAGCAGCACCGGGAGCCCGCCGAAGGAGGTGTTGGCGGCCAGGCCGAGCAGCACCACGGTGGCGAACTGCACCAGGTAGAAGCCGAAGCCGTGGCCGAGCGAGGCATCCGCCAACTGCGCCAGCACGGTGACCCCTTCGACCGGCTGGAGCTGGAACCGGCCGATCAGCACCGCCAGCCCGATCAGCATCACCCCCAGCAGCGCCCCCAGCGCCACCTCGGTGTGCTGCGCCCGCTTCGCCGACGGAGCCCGGAACGAGGGCACCGCGTTGGCCACCGCCTCGACGCCGGTGAGCGCCGAGCAGCCCGCCGCGAAGGCCTTCAGCAGCAGCAGCGCGCCGACCGCGGTGACGTTGTCCGTCAGCACCGAGGCGTGGCCCGCGGCCGCCTCGACCGAGGCGGGGGCGTCCCGGAACAGCCCGACCACGATGATCACCAGGATCGAGCCGACGAAGACGGCCGTCGGCGCCATGAACCACCGCGCGGACTCGGCGATCCCGCGCAGGTTGACGGCGGTCACCAGCGCCAGCACGCCGAGGCAGAGCCAGACCCGGTCCCCGTAGAGGGACGGGAAGGCGGAGGTCAGCGCGGCCACCCCGGCCGTCACCGAGACGGCGACGTTCAGGACGTAGTCGACCACCAGCGAGGCGGCGGCGGTGAGCGCCGTCCGGCGGCCCAGGTGCGCCTTGGCCACCGCGTACGAGCCGCCGCCGTCCGGGAAGGCCGCGATCACCTGGCGGTAGGACGCCACCAACACGGCCAGCAGCACCGCGATCGCGATCGTCACCGGCAGCGTGAAGCCGAGCCCGTACGAGCCCGCGGCGGCCAGCACCAGCACGATCGACTCGGGGCCGTACGCCACCGAGGCCATCGCGTCCAGCGAGAGCGCCGCCAGGCCGCCGAGTGCGGTCAGCCGGTCCCGGGGGTGCCCGGCGTCCGTGGCGACTCGGCTGTCAGCGGCTCCGGCACCGGTGGCTCCGGTATCAGGGGGCTCCGGTTCGGCCGTGGCGGTCGGCTGCGCCTGGGTGGCACCGGACATGGACGTACCTCCGTGGATCGGGGCTGTGCCCCTCGGCTCTGTGCCCCGATCCTGGCCGCCCGGCCCGCTGCCGCCCGCCGGTCATACGCGATCCTGACGCGCACCGGCGCGGTCCTGACGCATCGTTGACACCCGTCGGCTCGCCCCGTGCGGTGGGCACGGGGCGGGCCGGGTGGTGGTCCGGTCAGCCCCGGCCGAGCAGGGCGCCGCCGTTGATCTGGAGGATCTGGCCGGTGACGAAGCCCGCCTCCGGCGAGGCCAGGTACCCGGCCATGGCCGCGATCTCGGCGGCTCGGCCGGCCTTGCCGACCAGGGTCTGGGACACCCGGGCGGCGTGGCCCGCCGGCGTCATCCGGTCGCCGAAGAACTCGGTCTCCTCGATGTAGCCCGGCGCGATGATGTTGGCCGTGATGCCCTCCGGCCCCAGCGCGGTGGCCTGTTCGGCGTTCCACGGGTGCAACGCCGCCTTCGCGCCGCCGTAGGTGCCCGGGCCGCGCAGCGCGGCGATCGAGGACAGCGTGACGATCCGGGCGCCCGGCCGGGTCAGCTGCGGGAGCAGCGCCTCGGTCAGCAGCACGGTCGGCAGCACGTTGCCCTCGAAGTTGGCCCGCCACTGGGCGGCGTAGCCCTCCAGGGTGTCCGGCTGGTCCAGCCCGTAGAAGCCGCCCGCGTTGTTCACCAGCACGTCCACCGTGTCACCGGTTCCGGCGACGTGGGCGGCGACCCGCTCGACCTCCTGGACATCGCTCAGGTCGGCCGCGAGGTGGGTGACCCGCTTGGCGTCCAGTTCGGCGTTGACGGCGTCGGCGGCCGCGGCCAGGGTCGCGGCCCTGCGCCCGAGGATCAGCACGTCGTCACCGGCGGCGGCGAAGTGCCCGGCGATCGCCAGGCCGATTCCGCTGCCGCCGCCGGACACCACCACGAGACGAGACATCCGAACTCCCCTTTCTAGCAAGGTCCGAGCGACGGGCAGCCGCCGGTTGCGGCCTCGGCGACCGGGCCGGGCTTGGCCGGTGCGCTCTGGGCCGGCTGCGCGACGACGGCAACGACAGCCACCAGTGCGGCGACGAACAGTGCGATTCTGGTCGGCTTCACAGTGAATCCTCCCCCTTCGTTCCATGGGCTTCACGCCACGGTCGGTCCGCCCCTGCACGAGCCGCACTCGACCGTCCCTCAGTCTGGGCCCTGGTTACATCGGTTGTGCATCGGCGCTGGGAACGCCGCCTTGATTCACCCGATCCGGTGCCCGCGCAGGCGAGCAGCACCAGCGCGATCATGGTGAACCCGAAGCCGAACAGCCCCATCAGCAGCACGATCCCGCCGTGCAGCAGGACGGCTCCGGGCAGCGCCGCGCGGCGCAGCCGGGGCGGTGCCACCATGCAGGCGGCCAGGGCCAGTTCGAGCCCGATCACCGACCAGCTCAGCGCCCGCACCGACCAGCCGTGATCCAGCACCGGGTCGACGAAGGGGCGCAGCCCCGGCGTGGCGCCCCAGTAGTGGCTGTGCAGCCAGTAGTACATCGCCGTCCCCTGCCGCCAGACCGGGTCGGCCAGCTTGGACAGGGCGGCGTTCAGGTAGACGATCAGGACCTGGAGCCGGAGTAGGAGTTGGGCCGCGTGGCCGGCCCCGCGCCAGAGCGGCGGCAGGGCGTCGGGGCGGCGGCGCCAGTGCCAGCGCCGGGTGTCGCCGAGCAGGACCGGGACCAGCAGCAGGGTGGCGATCCGGGCCGCCGCGTCCCCGGCGTCGGCCAGGCCGGTCGCGGCGCCGAGGGAGAAGGTCAGGTACCAGTGCAGCAGGCAGGTCCAGCGGGGCAGGAAGCCGGAGAGCACCACGGCCAGGCCGACCGCCGCCAGCAGCCGGTGCACCGTCAGGGTGCCGTCCGCGGGGCCCAGGCACCACAGTCCGAGGGCCCGGACGCCGTCGCAGCGGGGGCCGACCGGGCCGTACCCGCCGGCGGCGAACAGCGCCGCGTCGGGTGTGCCGAGCAGGGTGGCCAGTTGGACCAGGGCGAGCAGCGAGCGGCCGACCGCGATCGCCGGTCCGGGCGCGTACCCGGCGGCCCCGGCGGCGGCCCGGTCGTACAGCCGGCGGGTCCAGTCCGTGCGCGGGCCGGGCGACCGGCCGCTCACGAGCAGCTCACCCGGAGCAGGACGGCCGCCTCGATCCACCACTGCCCCGCCTGCCCGCTCCCCCAGCGCGCCAGCCTCTCCCGGGTCAGCGCCACCTCCCCGCAGAGGGTGGGCCGGGCCGCCGGGTTGTCCAGCGGCCGGGGTGCGGGGGCGCCGGGGGCACCGGTGTCGGGCCAGTGGCAGTCGTCGAGCTCCGCCGCCTCGCAGCGGAGCCAGGAATCGGGCCGGAGCAAGGCCGTCAGGGCCTCGATCTCTTTGATCTGGGTACGATCTGACTTGTTCATGCCCCATCCGCTGCCCGGCCTGCCGTGCGGGGTCAGCATCGCCTCGGTCCAGCCCCCGGGACCGGCCAGGTAGGCCACCGTCTCCGGCGCGTACTGCCCGTCGTCGAACAGATTCCACCCCTGCGGCCAGATCATTCCGGCCAATTCCCGGGCCCGCGAACCCGGCGCCGATCCGCCCTGGCCGGGCGGGAGTTGGGCCACCAGGGCGAACAGCAGCACCGCCCCCAACAGCAGTACCGTACGCCGGAATCCGCGCTCGGCCCCGGCCGTTTCCTGATCATCCGTCAACTGTCCGCCGCGCCTTCCCCCGACGTCGACCTGACGACGTCCTGGCCACTTCCTGCCACCGGGTCCGAGGATTTGCCGGAGCGGTGTTATTGAGTGCTGATATACATGGCCTCACTTGCCCACCGCTACTCGAAAGACTGTGCGCTCGTGATGAACGAGGAGTGGGGCATCGAGGTCCTCGGTCCGCTGCGCGTCCATCTCGGCGGGCGCCAGCTGGACCTGAACGGCCCTCGACAGGAGAAGGTGCTGGCCGTCCTGGTGCTGGACGCGGACCGGGTGGTCCCGTTCGACACCCTGGTCGACACGCTGTGGGACGACGCCCCGCCGGACACCGCCCGGCGGCAGGTGCACAACGCGATCGCCGCCCTGCGCCGCTGCCTCGGACCGCTGCGCGAGCTGATCCGCACCGACGGCCGGGGCTACCGGGCCGAGTTGAGCAGTGTCCCGCACGGACGTGAACGGGTCGACGCGCACCGCTTCCGCGCCCTGGTCCGCTCGGCCGAGACCGCCCGCGCAGCCGGCCGCCGGGCCGAGGCCGTCGCCGCCCTGACCGAGGGGCTGGCGCTCTGGGAGGGCCCGGCGCTGGCCGGGCTGGACGGCCGGGCGGTGCGGATCGCCGCCGACAAGCTGGACGAGAAGCGACTCACCGCGATGGAGCGGCTGTTCGACCTCCGCCTGGACTCCGACGAGGCCGGCGCCCTGGTGGCCGGCCTCTCCGAACTGGTCGCCACCCACCCGCTCCGGGACCCGTTCCGCCGTCAGCTGATGCTCGCGCTGCACCGCTCCGGCCGACAGGCCGACGCGCTGGAGGTCTACGCCCAGGGCCGGGACCTGCTGGCCGCCGACCTCGGCCTGGACACCCGGGCCGAACTCCGGCTGCTGCACGAGCAGATCCTGCGCTGCGACCCCGCCCTGGACCGGCCCGCCGCGGTCGAGCAGACCGCCCCCGCCGGACCGGGCCGGGCCGCCGACGGCGTCTTCCGGGCCCACCAGCGCCGCTTCCTGCCGTACGACGTCACCGACTTCACCGGTCGCAGCGACGAGCTGGACCGGCTGGTCACGCTGGCCGGACGGGACGAGAGCGCCACCCTGGTGGTCACCGCCGTGGACGGCATGGCCGGGATCGGCAAGACCACGCTGGCCGTCCGGGCCGCGCACGCACTGGCCGACCGCTACCCGGACGGCCAGCTCTTCATCGACCTGCACGGCCACACCCCCGGCCAGGAGCCGATCACCCCGGCCGCCGCGCTCGACCGCCTGCTGCGCTACGTCGGCGTCACCCCCGAGGGCATCCCCGACGGCCTGGACCAGCGCGCCGCCGCCTGGCGCGCCGCACTCGCCAACCAGCGGGTCCTGGTGGTGCTGGACAACGCGCTCGACGTCGGGCACGTCCGCCCGCTGCTGCCCGGCACCGGCCACGCACTGGTGCTGATCACCAGCCGGCGAAGACTCGCGGCGCTGGACAGCGCCGTCAACCTGTCCCTGGAGGTGCTCGCACCCGAGGACGCCGTCGACCTCTTCGTCCGCATCGTCGGCGCCGAGCGGACGGCCGGTCAGGACGCGGCGGTCCGCGACGTGGTCGCGCTCTGCGGCTGCCTGCCGCTGGCCATCCGGATCGCCGCCTCCCGGCTGCGCCACCGCTCCGCCTGGAGCGTGTCCCACCTGGCCCACCGGCTGCGCGACCGGCAGCGCCGGCTGGCCGAGCTGGTGGCGGGCGACCGCAGCGTGGCCGCCGCCTTCGAGGTCTCGTACGTCCAACTCGACGAGCCGCAGCAGCGGTTGTTCCGGCTGCTCGGGCTGCACCCCGGCCACGACTTCGACGCCGTCAGCGCGGCCGTGCTGACCGGCTCCACCGTGGCCGAGGCAGAGGTGCTGCTGGAGGAGCTCTTCGACACCCACCTGCTCAGCCAGCACACAGTCGGCCGCTACTACTTCCACGACCTGATCCGGCAGTACGCGCTCACCAAGGCCGAGCACGAGGAGCAGCAGGCCGGCCGCGAGGAGGCGCTGCGCCGGCTCCGGCAGCACTACCTCAACCTGGCCCGCAGCGTCGCCGACCTCTCCGACCCCGGGCTGCCCGCCGCCCCGGCCCGGGAGGTGCCGAGCGCGATCCCCGGCCTGCGGACGGTGGCCGACGCGGCCGACATGCTGGCGGCCGAGCGGGCCAACATCGTCGCGCTGCTGGCCGGCGTCCCGTCCGGCAGCGACCTGGAGCAGACCTGGCGGCTGGCCGTCGCGGTCGGCCCGCTGCTGGTCCGCAACGGCTACGCCGAGGACGCCCTGACCGGCTATCAGCACGCCCTGGACGCCGCCCGGGCCACCGACGACCTGCACGGCCAGGCCGAGGTGCAGACCAACCTGGGCCTGGCGCACCGGGCGCTCGGCCACTACGAACAGGCCGGACGGGCGCTGCGCACCGCGCTGGAGCTGTGCCGGACCACCGGCGACCGGTACGGCGAGGCCAGGACGCTGTGGACGCTCGGGCACGTCGGCCTGCTGCGCGGCGACTACCCCGAGGTGCTGGCGCAGTACCGGGAGGCGCTGGCCATCTTCGAGCAGCTGGGCGCGGCCCGCGACCAGGCGGCGGTGCTCGGCAACATCGGGGTGGTGTACGGCTACCTGGCCGACTACCGGCAGGCGTTGGCGTACCACCGGCAGGCGCTGGAGCTGAGCCGGGGCCTGGACAACCCGTTCCGCGAGGCGGTGGACCTGCTCAACGTCGGCTGGGTGCACTCCCGGCTCGGCCATGCCGAGGAGGCCTGGTCCTGCCTGGAGCAGGCCCTGGCCCGGACCCGGGAGCTGGGCGCGCGCGAGGTGGAGGCCCGCACCCGCTGGGCGTTCGGCGACTTCCTGCACCACACCGGCGACCAGGCCGCCGCACTCGGCTGGGCCCGGGAGGCCTTGGTGCTGGCCCGGGAGATCGGCAGCCGGGACCTGGAGAGCCAGACGCTCAACCTGATCGGCTCGATCCACCGCAGCCAGGGCTCGCCCGAGGTGGCCCGGGACTGCCACGAGCGGGCCCTGCGGCTGGCCACCGAACTGGAGCTGCGGTTCGACCAGGGCGTCGCCTTCGAGGGCCTGGCCCGGCTGGCCGGGGACGCGGGCGACCGGCCGGCCGCGCTGGAGCACATCGACCGGGGGCTGGCGCTGTTCTCCCGGATGCACCCGGGCCGGGCCGCCGAACTACGGCTGCTGCAGCAGCAGTTGGGCCCGTAGGCCCGGCGGTCGCGGCGACCGGCCCGGCGGGTCCGGCCGACTGCCACCACCGGACCAGCCGCCACTGTGCCGGGCCGGTCAGCTTCCCCTCCGCACCGGGCTTTGCCGCCGGCCCGGTCGAGCCCGTGGGGCGGCAGTCACTGCGGGCGGCCGACCACCCCGACCGCCCGGCCGGCCTCCCGGGCCAGGCCGATCAGCATCCCCTCCGCGCCGGGCCGGCCGACCAGCTGCATCGCCAGCGGCGCCACGCCGTCCGCCGAGCGCCCGACCGGGAAGGTCAGCGCGGGCAGGCCGGCGAAGCTGGCCACCGGGGTGTAGCCGATCTCCCGGTCGTAGTCCCGGTGGCCCGGGGTGACCAGCGAGGAGGCGGCCCGGGTCGCTCCGCGCGGGCGCGGGACGTCCGGGTCCAGCGGCAGCAGCCAGACGTCGACTCCCGCATCGGCGAACAGCTCGCCGACCCCGGCCCTGGTCCGGGCCATCAGGGCGGCGATCTCCCGGTGGCGGCCGCCGTCGACCGCCGCGCCGGAGTCCACCGCCCTGCGGGTGGACTCCGACAGCTCCTCGGCGATCCGCCCGTCCCAGACCAGGCTGCCCTCCCACGCCTCCCGGGCGCACAACTCCCAGGCGGCGCCGCGCAGTCCCCACGGCGCACCGAGACGGGCGGTGGCCACCCGGTGCCCGGCAGCAGCGAAGATCTCCCCCGCCGCCTTCAGCGCGTCCAGGATCTCCGGCTCCGCGCCGCCCTCGGCCACCTCGGCCACCACGCCGATCCGCAGGCCCCGGTGCCGCTCGGCGCGCGGGATCGGCAGGCCGGACAGCTCGGCCAGCAGCGCCAGGTCCTCCGCCGTCCTGGCCACCCAGCCGGGGGCGTCCATCGACGGGCTGAGCGGGAGCATCCCCCGGACGGCAGCCGGGTCGTGGGTCATCCGCAGGCCCACCACCCCGCAGCGCCCGGACGGCCAGCGCACCGAGCCGAGCACGTCGGTGCCGAGCGCCAGGTCGCAGATCCCGGCGGCGACGGCGACCCCGCAGCCGGTGCTGGAGCCGGCCGGGTCGATCAGCGGGAACCAGGGGTTCTCGCAGCCGGACCCGATGCCGATGTTCAGCTCGGTGGTGACCAGCTTGGCCACCGTGGCCAGCCCGTGGCCGCCGGCCAGCACCGCCGCGCTCCGGGCCGGGTGGTGCCGGTAGCGGCGCAGCCCGAGCCGGGTGGCGAAGCCGGCCACGTCCACGGTGTCCTTCACCCCGAGCCGCAGCGGGGCCGCCCCGGGCCCGCCGGGCCGGAGCTCGGCGCAGGCCCGGTAGCGGCCGTCCGCCTCCCGGCCCCAGGCGTCGGCGGCCTCGTTCCACTCGGCCAGTGCGAGCCCGCCCGACGCCAGCTGGTCCAGCCGCTCCCGCAGCGTCAGGGCCAGCAGCTCCGGCAGCTCGGCCGGGCCGGCAGGACCGGCGGCCCCGAAGTACGCCGTCGCGGCGTCCACCACCTCAGACATGGCTCTCCTCCTCGATCCGGTCCGGTACCGCCCCGTCCTCCAACACCCTTGCCAGGAGGGCAATATGGTGGCAACCCAGCCAGTACACGGCCGCAGTACCCGAAGCACGCAGGTCGGCCGCCCGGCAGTACAGCACCTCAGACATGGCTCTCCTCCTCGATCCGGTCCGGTACCGCCGCTTCGAGCGCCCCGTCCTGCAACGCCCGGGCCAGCGAAGCGACTTCGACGTCCAGTCGGCGGTCGGCCGCCAGGAAGGCGACATGGCGGCGGACCAGCCGGTACACGGCCGCGGTGCCCGGGGCGAGCCGCTCGGCGCCGCGCAGGTCGGCCGCCTGGCAGAGCGCCGCGAGCTGGATCGCCGCCGCCTCGAAGACCAGGCCGTTGACCGTCCTGGTGTGCCGGGCGCCGATGGTGGCCATGCTGACCTTGTCCTGGTTGTGCGCCTCGGTGGAGCGGGAGAAGGCGGTGGCGGGCATGCCCAGCGAGAGCGCCTCCGCGACCAGGGCCGAGCAGGCGATCTGGGCGCCCTTGAAGCCGTGGTGCAGGCCCGCCTCCCGGTCGCCGTCCGCGGTCGGCGCGGTCAGGCCCGCGGTCAGCCCGTTGCTGAACTTCTCGTCCACCACGCAGGCGAGCTGACGGTCCAGCAGGTCGCCGACGCTGGCCACCGCGACCCGCAGCGCGTCCATCGCCAGCCCGACGTGGCCGCCGTAGAAGTTGCCGCCGTTGTGGATCAGGCCGGTGTCGGCGTCCAGCAGCGGGTTGTCGTTGGTGGAGTTGATCTCGGTGTCCAGCCAGGGGTCCACCCAGTCCAGCGCGTCGTGCAGCACGCCGATCACCTGCGGGGCGCAGCGGACCGAGTAGCGGTCCTGGATCGGGTGGTCCAGCCGGCGGTAACCGGCCTCCCCCGCCTCGCCGTTGGCGTGCACCACCTGGGCGTGGTCGCGGGCCAGGCCGGAGCCCTCCAGCAGCTGCCGGATCCGGGCGGCGGACCTGACCTGGCCCGGGTGCGGCTTCTGCCGGTGGATCACCGGGTGGTAGTGGTCCCGGTTGCCGAGCAGCACCTCGACCGCCAGCGCGGTGCAGGCCTCGGCCGCTTCGGCCAGCCGGCGGGCCTCGGCGGCCGCCAGCACCGCGAAGCCGGACATGAAGGAGGTGCCGTTGATCAGCGCCAGTGCCTCCTTGGGCTGGAGCACCAGCGGCCGCAGCCCGGCCTCCGCCAGTGCCTCGGCGGCCGGCCGCTCCTCGCCCCGGTACCTGGCGGTGCCCTCGCCGATCAGCAGCGCGGCCAGGTAGCAGAGCGGCACCAGGTCGCCGCTGGCGCCGACCGAGCCGCGTTCGGGCACGATCGGCAGCAGGTCGTGCCGGAGGCAGTCCAGCAGCAGCGCGACCACCTCGCGGCGGGCCCCGGACCAGCCCCGGGCCAGGCAGTTGGCCCGGATCAGCATGGTGGCCCGCACCACCGCGTCGGGGGCCACCGGGCCGCTGCCGACCAGGTGGTACCGGACCAGGTTGTGCTGGAGCTCGGCGGCCTTGGCGGCGGAGATCTGGCCGATGTTGCGGTCACCGAAGCCGGTGGTGACCCCGTACAGCGGCTGCCCGGAGGCGACCAGCCGGTCGCGCAGGCCGACCGCGCGGTCGATCCGGTCCGCCGTCACCGGGTCAAGGCCGACCGGTTCGGTGAGCGGTCCGGCCGACAGCCGGGCGACCGTCGCGGGGTTCAGCTCCCCGGTGCCGAGGTGGATCACGCCGCCTCCTCGGTGAAGGTGGCGACCGCGAGCCTGGCCTGACCGGGGTTCAGCCGGGGGTCGCAGGCGGTCCAGTAGCGGGGCTGGTCGACGGCGTCGTGGGTGGCGCGGTGGTCGGAGACGCACTCGGTCACGTCGTCCGGGGTGAGCTCCAGGTGGATGCCGCCGGGGTGTTCGCCGAGGCTGCGGAGCACCCGGGCGAAGGCGCGGACCTCGGCCAGCACCTTGGTCATCCGTCTGATCTTCCGTCCGCCCGCGCCGCGTTCGGTGTTTCCGTGCATCGGGTCGCAGATCCAGGCGGGCCGCACCCCGGCCTCGGCGGCGGCCCGGACCAGGCCGGGCAGCACCGCCTCGACCCGGTCGGCACCGAACCGCAGCACGAACGAGAGCCGGCCCGGGGTGCGCTCCGGGTCGAGCACGGCGGCCAGGGCGGCCAGGTCCTCGGCGGTGGTGCCGGGGCCGAGCTTGACCGCCACCGGGTTGGCGGTGCCGGCCAGCGCCGCCACGTGCCGGCC
Organism: Kitasatospora sp. NPDC002040; assembly: GCF_040296785.1. Lineage (NCBI taxonomy): Bacteria > Bacillati > Actinomycetota > Actinomycetes > Kitasatosporales > Streptomycetaceae > Kitasatospora > Kitasatospora sp. NPDC002040. The sequence goes on from NZ_JBEOXV010000006.1 coordinate 133,791, forward strand.
GTCCGGCTGCCGGGTGCGCTCACCGATCCAGAGCAGGTGGCCGGAGCTGTTGTGCCGCAGCTCGCCCAGGCCGCGGGTGAGCGGGAGTTCGTAGTCCAGCAGCAGCGCCTCGTGGCTGCTGAACACCCGTCGGCCGTCGGCCGCGTGCTCGGTCAGCCGGCGCTGGATCTCGGCCGAGAGCCGGTACGCGGTGAGCAGCCGCTCCGGGTCGGGCACCCGCGCCTCCGCCGTCGGCAGTGGGCTGTTGACGGCGTCGCCCCGGTAGACCGGCAGGCTCTCGCCGAGCGGGCCCGGCTCGAACGGCTGTGACCTGGGCTTGGCGAACTGCCCGGCGATCCGGCCGACCGCCACCGTCGGCCGCCCGGTGCCGGCCGCCACCAGGTCGGCCAGCTCGCCGAGTTGGGCGGCCTTGCGGAGCACGGTGTGGTCGGACACCTCGGCGAACAGCTCGGCGCAGTCGCCGCCCTGCACCAGCTGGGCCCGGCCGGCCGCCACCTCGGCCAGCCGGCGGCGCAGCTCCAGGCAGTCCTCCAGGCCCACCAGCGGCGGCAGTTCGCGCAGCCGGGCGGTGACCTCCGCCACGGCCCGCGACGCGGGCCACCCCGCCTCCGGCGCGGGCGCCGCCTCGGCGGTGAACAGTGCTGACATAGTCGGGTGCCGTCCGTTCGGGTCTCGGGGTCTGGTCGGGCTCTGGGCGGGCTGGGTCGGGTGCGGTCAGGCCCGGGTCTGCAGGGTGATCGCCGCGAGGCAGCGCTCCTCGATCCGGTCGAGCGCCTCGGGGGTGGCCGCGTCCACCACGAACATCGCGGCCCGGTCGCCCGACTGCCGGATCGGGTGCAGCACGGTCCCGGCGGGCTTGAGCGCCACCACGCAGCGCAGCGCCGACGGGGCGTCGGGCTCCCCGCAGCGGGCCACCTGGGCCCGGACCAGGGCCGGGTCGAACCACTGCGGTACGGCCGCCAGCTCCGGCGCGACCGCCAACCCGGCCAGCACGCCCGGCTCGTGCGGCAGGTACACCTGGCGGGCGTACCGGCTCGGCCGGACCGGCTCCGGGCGTTCGCCGAGCGCCACCGCCACCACCGCGTCCTCCAGCGGCGCCAGGGTGGCCAGCCAGTGCAGCGCCATGATGCTGTCGCCGGGCGGCCGGGCGGCGATCTCGATCAGGACGATCCGCCCGTCCGGGCCGATCCGGTACTCGGCGTGCGCCATCCCGGTGTCGAACCGCAGCCGGGCCAGCACCGCCCGGTGCACCGCGTACAGCCGCTCCCGGGTCGGCCCGTCCAGGCCGGGCGCCGGGGTGGTGTGGCCCATCTCGACGAAGTAGTCGCCGACCACCTCGGTGGTGCGCTTCTCGGTGGTGCCCAGGTACTGCACCTCGCCGTGCAGGCTGAGCGATTCGACCGAGTACTCGGGGCCCTCGGCCCGCTGCTCGAACAGCAGCGTCTCGTCCGGCTCGTAGGCGGTCAGACTGTCCAGCAGCTCGGCCCGGTCCGCCACCAGCCGGACACCCGAACTGGCCAGCCTGCCAACGGGTTTGACCACCAGGGGGAAGGCGTCCCAGCCGGCCGCCAGCTCGGTCCGCCCGGTCGCGGGGACCAGCGCGGAGACCGGGCTCCAGTCGGCCAGGTAGCGGCGCTGGAGCAGCTTGTTGCGGCAGACCCGGGCCGCCCGCAGCCCGGGCGAGCGCAGCCCGAGCAGGTCGGCCACCAGCGCGGTGCCCTCGACGTACTCCTCGCGCAGGCAGCAGACCGCGCGGATGTCGTGCTCCAGCGCCCAGGCCGCCGCCCGGTCGGCCAGCCCGGCCAGGTCCTCGGCCGGGACCAGGTCGGCCTCGACCACGTCGGCCAGCGGGTGGCCGGGGGTGGCCCGGCCGGCCAGCAGGGTGGCGGCGTGCGGCCCGGGTGCGTCCAGCACCAGCAGCTCCAGGCCGCGGTCCCGGGCGGCCGCCAGCCAGCGCTGGTTCCAGGCCACGGCCAGGCCGCCGATCAGCAGCAGGGCGGGGCGTCGCTCAGACATGGTCGGCCTGCCTTCCCGCCTCGACCGGCGCGAGCTCGGGCTCCGGTTCGACCTCGGGCGCCCGGGACTCGACCCGCCGCACGATCGTGCTGGTGGTCATCACGATGCCGAGCACCAGCACCGCGATGCCGCAGAACAGGTAGATCAGCCGCAGCGTCAGGGTGGAGACGAAGGCGGCGAGCACGATGTACACGCCCATCCGGCAGATCCCGACCGTGGTGATCAGCAGCGCCATCACCCGGCCCTGGATGTCGACCGGCACCTGCTCCTGGACCCGGGTGCGGAAGATGTAGAACGCCTGGAAGTTGATGCCGGCCAGGGCGTAGAACACCATCGGCTCGGCCAGCCCGTCGGCCTGCCAGAGCAGGATCAGGGTCAGCCCCATCCCGATCAGCCCGTAGCAGGCCAGCCGGTCCCGGTTGAACCGCGCGGTCAGCAGCGGCAGCACCAGCCCGCCGAGGATCGCCCCGACCGCGAACATCGCGTCGATGAAGCCGAGGCCGCTGGCCCCGACGTCGAGCACGGTCTCGGCGTACGGCGCGACCAGGGTGTTCATCATGTAGAGCACCGCGAACAGCACCAGCAGCATGGTGTACGAGGGCAGTGTGGCCGGGTGCGTGCGCAGGTAGGTGAAGCCGGCGGCGGCGCTGCGCACCTGCTCGCGCCAGCCTTCGCCGGTGCTCTTGGTGATCACCCGCTTGCTCTTCACCCCGGCCACGAACAGCGCCGAGGCGGTGAAGGAGACCAGGTTGATCGCCAGCACCCAGGTGACCGAGGAGGCGGCGATCAGGAAGCCGCCGAAGGCGGTGCCGATCACGTTGCCGATCTGGACCGCGACGCCGGTGGTGGCGTTCGCCGCCAGCAGCTTCTGCACCGGGACGATCTCGCGCACCATCGTGGTCCCGGTGGGCACGGCGGTGGACTCGGTCAGGCCGAGGATGAAGACCATCACGAAGACGTGCCAGGTCTCCAGGTGCCCGGTGCCCTGGAGGGTGACGGTGACCGCCAGGGTGAGCACCGAGACCACGTCGGCGCAGACGAACACCCAGCGGCGCTCGAACCGGTCGATCGCCACCCCGATCAGCGGGCCGAAGAAGACGCCGGGGATGGCCGCGGTGAGCAGCACCAGGGCCACCGCCCGGGGGCTGTCGGTCATCTGCAGCACCAGCAGGCAGTTGGCGATGAACTGCATGCCGTTGCCGACGTTGGTGACCAGCATCGCGGCGGCGATCCGCCGGTAGCCGGGCGGGCGGAGCGGGTCGAGCCGCTCCCGGACCAGACCGCGCAGGGACTCAGCCACGGGGTTCGACCTCCACGGTCAGCGCCGCGTCCACCCTGGCCTGCACGGCGTCGAGTTCGGCGGGGGTCGGGGCGTCGATGACGTACATCGCGGAGCGGTCGGAGGAGGCCCGGATCGGGGCCAGCTCGTCGCCCTTGGCCCGGCCGGCCACGATCATGTGGACGGCGGCCGGGTCGTGCGCGCCCAGCGGTTTGACGGCGGGCCACATCCAGCGCTCGGCCAGCCAGCTGACCTCGGTGCCGAGGCCGGGTGCGGTGACGTCCTTCAGCACGCCGGGGGTGTGCTCGGGGTAGACCTGCCGGACGAACCGGCGCGGCTGCGGGTACTCGGTCGGCTCGCCGAGCGCGACGGTGAGCACCGCCTCCTCCAGCGGGGCGCCGGTGGCCAGGTGGTAGAGCGTCAGGATGTTGTCGCCGCCGGCCCGGGCCGCGATCTCCATCAGCCGGACGGTGCCGTCGGGCGCGACCCGGTACTCGGCGTGCGCGATGCCGTCCTGGAAGTCGAGCCGGGCCAGCACCTCGGCGTTGACGGCCAGCAGGGCCTCCCGGCCGGCCTGGTCGAACTCCGGGTCCGGGACGGTGTGGCCGAGCTCGACGAACCAGCGGGCCTCGCCGTCGGCGCCCTCGTTGGTGCGCTTGCCGGTGATCGCGGCGAACACCGGCTCGCCGTACTGCACCAGGGACTCCACCGAGACCTCGTGCCCGAGCGCCAGCTCCTCGACCAGCAGCGCCTCGGCCGGGTCGCGCTCGGCCAGGGCGGCGGCCAGCTCCGGCCCGCCGTCCACCCGCTCCACACCCCAACTGGCCTGCCCGTCCAAGGGCTTGAGCACGGCAGGGAAGTGGGTCCAGTCCTCCGCCCGGCTCGCGTGCGCACCGGCGGGCAGCAGCACCGAGCGCGGGCTCCAGTCGGCCAGGTAGCGGCGCTGGAGCAGCTTGTTGCGGCAGACCCGGGCCGCCCGCAGCCCGGGGGCCGGAAGGCCGAGCAGGTCGGCCACCAGCGCGGTCGCCTCGACGTAGTCCTCGCCGAACGGGACCACCGCCGCGATCCGGCGGCCCTCCGCCCAGCCGAGCACCTGCTGCACGATCTCCTCGTGCCGGTCGCCGGGCAGCCAGGCCAGCTCGGCGATGCCCGCCAGCGGGTGCTCCGGCTGCTCCCGGCGGGCCTGGTCGAAGCGCCGGGCGCGCGGGGTGTCCGCGTCGATGCCCAGCACCGTCAGCCCCCGGCGGAGCGCGGCCGGGACCAGCTCCGGGTAGCGGCCGCCCAGCATCGCGCCGAGCAGCACCACCGCCTCGGGTTCGGTCTGTGAAGTGGTCATGCGTTAGCCGTCCGTCTCATCGAGGGGGTGATCGAGGGGGTGATCGACCCGGCCAGCTGCTCCAGGATCTCGGCGACCGCGACCAGCAGGTCGTCGGCGCCGGGTGCGGCCAGGACCTGGACGCCCAGCGGGGAGTCCTGCTCACTGACCGCGAGCGGGACCGCCAGCACCGGCAGCCGGGCGTAGTTGGCGATCAGGACCGGCTCGCCCCGGCTCAGCGTGGGTGCCGCCGGTACGCCGACCAGGTCGGGCAGGCCCGCCTCCAGCGGCAGCACCAGGATGTCCAGCTGCTCGGTCAGCAGTGCCGTGAGCAGCGCCTGCGCCCGGTCCTGACCGGCCGTCAGCTCGGCGTGCCGGGCGTAGGTGGTGCCCGCGCCGCGCCGGATCGCGGCCAGCGTGTCCGGGCCGACCTCGACCCCGGGGGCGTCCAGTACGTGGGCGTAGCTGTCGTACGCGTCCCGGGCCAGCAGCTCGCCGGCCGGGGCCCGCAGCGCCCAGACCTGGTCCAGTTCGACCGCGACCGGCAGGTGGCCGCGCTCGGCCAGGGCGTGCCGGAGCGCCGCGAGCACGCCCCCGACCTGCGGGTGCAGCGGCTCGCCCGGGGGTGCGGCCACGGCGTACCTGAGCTGCTCGGGCACCTCGGCGGCCGGCAGGCCCAGGCAGTCCGCCAGTCGGTGCTGCCGCCAGAGCCAACCGAGGTCGGCGGCGGTCCTGGTGACCAGGCCGACCGACTCCATGTTCGGCGAGACGGCGTGCACCCCGGCCAGCAGCTCCGGTTGCGGGGTGAGCCGCAGGGCCGTCACCCCGCAGTAGATCGCGGGCCAGCGCAGCGATCCGCCGGAGTCGCTGCCGACCGAGACGTCGCAGAATCCGGCCGCCACCGAGACCGCCGAGCCGCAGGAGGACCCGGCGGTCGAGACGTGCGGGTAGCGCGGGTTGCGGCTCGGCTTGGCGGTGCCGAGGGCGCACTCGGTGGTGGTCACCTTGCCGACGCAGTGCAGCCCCTGGCGCTCCAGCCGGGCGGCCACCTCGGCGGATTCGACCGGGTAGTCCCGGTAGCCGCTGCGGATGCCCAGCCGGGTGGGGCGGCCCGCCACGTGGATGGTGTCCTTGTAGCTGACCGAGATCCGGTCCGGGACCGGCGCCAGGTCGTCCGGACGCCAGTCGGTGAAGGCCCGCACCTGCGGGTCGGCCCGGCGGACGTGCTCCAGCAGGGCGGCCCGGTGGGCGGCGGGGTCGAGCCCGCCCGTGTCGAGCAGCCGGCGGCGCTCGGCCAGCGGCAGCAGCAGGGCGGGCGGGACGGTCAGCGGCCGGTCCTGGGCGAGCATCAGGCGTCCGTCCAGAGCAGGTCCGGGGTCTTGCCGGTGCGCGGGTTGGCGGACCTGGCGTCCACCCGGGTGACCGTGAACTCCTCCTCGTCGCCGCGCAGGGCGAAGCCGAGGTCGATCTGCGAGGCCAGCAGGTGGGTGCGGACGGTCTCCAGGTCGGCGTCGCCGACCACCCGGACCTCCATCCGCTCGGCCATCCCGGCGGCTCCGGCGAGCACCACCTGGGCCTCCTTCACCCCGGGCAACTCCTGGGCGATCTGCACCAGTTGCTGCGGGCTGACCAGCGTCCCGGCGAACTTCACCAGCGAGCTCTCCCGGCCGGCGATCCGCAGCGCCGGGCCGGGCCGGCCGCACGGGCACTCCACCCGCTCGGCCCGGTCGCCGATCCGGTAGCGCAGCACCGGGGCCACCGCGCCCGGGTGCAGGGTGCTCACCAGGACCGCCCCGTCCACCAACTCGACGTGCTGGTAAGGGAGCTGGTGGAAGGTGTCGGTCGGGCAGCTTGGCCCGTTGTGCCCGATCACCCAGGTCTCGGTGGAGCCGTAGTTGCCCCAGAGCCCGAAGCCGGGGGCCACCCGGTCGCGCAGCTCCGGCAGTTGCGGGTCGCACGGCTCGCCGAACCAGATGCCGGCCCGCAGCGTGGCGGCGAACGGGTGGCCGGTCTCCTCGCAGAACCGCAGGATCCGCAGCAGCTGCGAGGGCGTGCCCGCCACCGCCGTGGTGCCGTGCCGGGTGAGGAAGTCCAGCCACTGGCCGAGCTCCTCGTCGGCCACGTAGCCGAGCCCGATCACGTCGGCGCCGGCCAGCTCGGCCAGCCGGTTGTAGCAGTAGTGCGCGGACCAGAGCCGGCCCGGGCTGGCCAGGTTGGCCAGCACGTCGGTGGGGCCGAGCGGCTGCCAGTGCTCGGTCAGCCGCCCCAGGTGCATCTCGGTCGGGATCCAGGCCAGCTTCGGCTCGGCGGTGCTGCCGCCGCTGGTGAACAGGTAGGCCGAACCGTTCCTGGGGCGCCGGACGGCGGCCTGGGCGGCGGCGGCGGTGACGTCCTCCCTGGTCATCTCGGGGAGGGTGGTGACGTCGAAGTCGCCGTCCAGGTCGACCTGGCGGTACTTGTGCTCGAAGTGCGGGAGCCTGGTGGCCTCGCGGGCCAGGGTGCGCAGGGCCGCGGTGGTGTCGGTCATCGGGACCTTCCGTCGGGTGGGAGCGGGAGGAGGGCGCGCGGCCGCTCGGCGGCGGGCAGGGCCCGGACGGCGGCGGCGAGTTCGGCCAGCACCCGGGGGTCGTCCGTCCCGGCGTGCACGGTGAACCACTCGCCGCGCAGCGGGTCCGGCTCGGCCCGGCAGCTGATCGGCACGCCGGGGACGGCCTCGGAGAGGCGGGCGGCCACCCGGTCCAGGCCGACCCGGACGCCGTTGACCTTGACCAGCCGGTTGCTCCGGCCGCGCCAGCGGAAGGTCCGCCCGTTCAGCACCGTCACCAGGTCGCCGGTGGTGGTGGCGGTCGGCGGCGGTCCGTCCGGGCGGCGGGCCAACCGGGGGCTGCTGACCCGCAGTTGGTCCGACTCGGAGTCCATCGCGAACCGGGTGTCGGCGGCCAGGGTCCAGTCCTCGGTGCCACCGGGCCGGGTGGCGATCAGGCCGGTCTCGGTGGAGCCGAACAGCTCGACCAGCCGGGCCCGTTCGCCGAGGTCGGCGAGCAGCTTCAGCCCGGCGGGCGGCAGTACGGCGCTGCTGTGCACCAGCGTGATCCGTTCGGCCCCGGCCAGCTCGGGCAGGCACCGGCCCAGCACCGCGAAGGCGGCGGGCACCGCGGCGATCAGCGGCCGGCGCCAGCGGGCCACCGTCCGGGCCAGCGGTGCGGTCAACCCGGCCTGCAGGCAGGGCACTTCGAGCCGGCGCGGCAGGGCGAGGCTCATCAGGTGCCCGTACAGGTGGCGCGGCGGGGCGAAGGACAGCACGCCGTCCACGCCCTGGTCCGCGCTCTCGTCCGCGCAGAGGCCGATCAGCAGCTCGGTCTCGGCGTCGACCTGGGCCAGGGTGCGCAGCCAGCGCTGCGGCTCGCCGGTCGAGCCCGAGGTGGCGAACTCCAGCTCGGCCGGTGCCGGGCCCGGCACCGCGCCGGGCACCGGTTCCTGGCAGACCGTCACGACAGCATCCCGAGCACGGCGGCGTCCCGCCGCTTGCGGTCCACCAGCGCGGCGATCGAGGCCACGCTGAAGAAGGTCGAGCGCAGGTCGTCCACGACCAGGTCGACCGAGACGCCGAAGTCCCGCTCGACCAGGCCGACCGCGTCCAGCACGCCGAGGCTGTCGTAGCGCTCGGGCGCCAGGTCGGCGAGCGAGGCCTCGTCGTCGGCCGGGTCCAGCGGGTGGTCGAGCAGGGCGGCGAGGGCCGCCCGGAGCGGGTCGCGCAGGGTGTCGGTACCGGAGGTGGTGGTCACTGGTTCTCCTCGGAGGGCTCGGCCCAGGCGGTGCCCGGCGTGAAGTGGTCGGCGGGGTCGACCGGATCGAACGAGACGAAGATCCGGTCGGCCGGGATTCGGGTCGCCAGCAGCGCGCGGACGGCGAGCGCGTAGCTGCGGCGGAAGGCGTGGTCGCGCTCGCGCGAGACCACGCAGGTGACGAGGGCGAAGAGCTGGGACCCGGGCTCTCCGGTCTGTGCGCCGCTGCCGCCGAGCGGGAACGGGCCGCTGAAGACCCGGTCGCCCGAGAGCTCGGCGAAGCGGGTGAGCACGTGGTCGAACCCGACGCCCTGGCGGCGCCACCAGAAGCTCAGCTGCTTGGCGACCTCCCGCTCGAACAGCGGATCGGCCAGCGGGGTCTCGATCTTGGTGGTCGGCATCCCTCGGCCCCTCAGAGGTTGAGTCGCAGCAGCGGCGCCGGGGCGGCATCGCTGGCGGCCAGCGCGGCGAGCTGCTCGCCCAGGCAGCCGGCCAGCAGCCCGGCCGGCACCCGGCTCAGCGGGCTCCAGGCGAAGCCGGAGCCGACCCGGACCTTGGCCAGGAAGCGGCGCAGTCCGTCCAGGTCGACCGGCAGGCCCAGCACGTGCTGGGTCAGCACCACCTGATAGGTCGACAGCAGGTCGGGCAGCTCCCTGGCGCTGGGGCCGAAGCCGCCGAGCGGGCTGGCCTGGGCGGCCAGCGTGGCGCCGAGCTCGGCCGCCTGGTCGGCGCTGCCCAGCAGGTCGAGCACCCGGATCGCCTGGGCGGTGGCGGCGAGCGTCGGCTCGGCCCCTGGTACCGGGCAGTACCGGTCGCCGGAGCGGCAGTTGGCCAGGAAGCGGTGCACCCCGGCCGGGTCGGTCCAGTCGGCCGGCGCCAGCCCGGTGGCGGCCAGCGCCTCCACCGCGCTGACCGTGGAGACCAGGTCCGAGCCGCGGCCGAGCCAGTAGCCGAAGCCGCCGTCGGCGTTCTGCAGTCCGCGCACCCAGCGGCCGATCCGCGCGCTGTCCAGCTGCTCGCCGACCGCGCCCAGGGCCTCGACCGCCCAGAGCGTGCAGCGCACCTCCGCGCCCCGGCCCGGCATGTACATCACGCCGTCCTCGTACGGGAGATGGGCCTGCTGGAGCCAGCGCACCAGCGGCCCGGTACTGCCCTGGCCGCCGTCGGGGCGCAGCGCGGAGACCACGGTCGCGGCGGCGGTGGCCAGACTGTCGCCGGCCCGGCCGGGGTCGGTGTAGGTGAAGCCGGAGTCGGGCAGCTGGCAGGAGCGGACCAGCTCGGCGATCGCGGCCCGGTCCGCCGGGGCGACCGTGTCGCCCAGGGTCTGGAGCGCGCCGACCACGCTGAAGCAGGCCCAGACGTCCGAACTCCCGTAGCCCGCCCAGCGCTCGTAGCCGCCGTCGGGCAGCCTGCGGTCGGCCAGCCAGCCGCGCAGCCGGTCCGGCTCGCGCGGCCCGGCGTCCAGCGCGGCCAGCGCGCGGACCGCCCGGAAGGCCGCCCAGGCGCAGGGCTGCGAGCCCGGCGCGAACCGGAAGCCGCCGCAGTCGTCCTGCTGGTCCCGGAGCCACTCGACCAGGGCCTCGGCCCGCCACGGCACCGGGGCGTCACCGGCCGCCGCGCGCCAGGCCAGCGCACCGTAGTAGCCGGCCCGGACGTCGGGGCTGTGCCCGCCCGGGCTCCAGCTCAGCCCGCCGGACGCGTGCTGGGACGCGGCCAGCCAGCCGCCCAGCTCCCCGGGCTCGGGCACCGGCAGCCGCAGCACCTCGCGGTACAGCCGGGTGGCGTAGTAGGCGGCCCAGATGTCGGCGCCCTGACCCGGCGTCATGGCGAAGCCCCCGTCCCAGGTGCGGGTCTGCGCCAGCCAGTCGGCGAGCAGCTCGGCCCGCGGCACCCGGTGGCCGAGGTCGCTCAGCGACTGGGTGCAGTAGTAGGTGGCCCAGACGTCCGAGGGCAGTCCGCGCTGCCAGGCGAAGCCGCCGTCGGTGTTCTGCCGCGACAGCAGGAAGGCGACCACCTGCTCCGTTCCGGCGGGCTTCTCGCCGAGCCAGTGCAGGGTGCGCACGGCGGCGTAGCTGCACCACAGGTCGGCCTCGCCCTGGCGGACTCCGCCGTCGGCGAGCAGCGTGAACGGGTTCATCGGGCGACCACCACGTTGGTGCGCTTCCAGTTCTTCTGGCTGCCGCCGGCCTTGGTGACGGCGGGCAGCTGACTGACCACCAGCACGTCGTCCCAGTGGATGCCGGTGCCCTCGAACCGCTCCCGGGCGTCGTCGGCCAGCACGTCGTCGCTCACCTCGGTGTCCACGTCCCGCTCCAGCACCAGCCGGGCGGTCTGCGGCCCGACCTGGATCAGGTAGCCGGTGACCCGGTGGTCCAGGTAGACGATCGAGCCGATCAGGCGCTCGTCCACCACCGTGCCGCCGATCTCCACCCGGTCCGACTGCCGGCCGTGGATGTAGACGGTCGGCAGCGCCAGGCCGCACGGGCAGGGCTCGGCGGCGACCTCGGCGACGTCGCCGGTGGCCAGCCGCAGCAGCGGGCGGGCGAAGTTGTTCAGCGGGGTGTCCACCAGCTCGCCGGTGGCACCCGGTGCGGCGGGCACCAGCTTGTCCCCGTCCCGCAGTTCGAGGATGTGGCCGTGCGGCAGCAGGTGCAGCCGGTCCCGCTCGCAGGTGGCGGCGATGGTGCCGGTCTCGGTGCTGCCGTAGGAGGCGTCGAACACGTCGGCCTGCCAGTCGGCGGCCAGCTTGGCGCGCTGGGCGGGCAGCGAGACCTCGCCGAGCAGCATCACCGTCCGCACCTGCGACCGGACCTGGTCCAGCGCGCCGCGGCTCTTCAGCACCCGGGTCCACTGGGTCAGCACCCCGGGCGCGGCGAACAGCACCTCGGGGCGGTAGCCCGCGAACAGCCGCTCCAGCCGGTCGAAGTCGCACATCCCGGTGGTGAACGGGTAGCAGCGCAGCGCAGCGTGCCCGAGGTACTCGCACACCCCGGCCACGAAGTCGGCCACCGGCACTACGTCCGAGGGCAGCAGCACGGCGACCCGGCGCGGGTCGGTGCCCAGCGCCCGGCGCCAGAGCGGGGCCACCCCGATCACGTTGTGGATCACGTCCTCGGCCAGCCGGGGCGTGGGGGTGGGGATACCCGAGGAGCCGGAGCTCTCGTAGTACTTGACCACCCGTTCGAGCCCGGCCCGCTCGAAGTCGGCCGGACCCGCCTTCAGCCGGTCCTTCGCGGTCGGCTCGACCGCGTCCAGGTCCCGGGCCGCGACCCCGGGCGCGTCCCGGTAGAACGGTGCCTCGGCGGCGCGGTCCCAGAGCAGCGCCAGCTTCTCCTGCTGCACCTCCCGGACCAGCTCGGGCGCGAAACCGGCTTCCTCCAACTGCTGCAGGCGCCGGTGCGCCCCGGTGAAGGCGGCGACGGCGGCCGGGTCGTTGAACAGCATCATCGGCTGCGCTCCAGAAGCTCGACGGCGGGCCCGAGGTGGTGGCGCCAGTGCTCCCGGCCGGACGCGGGGAGGCTGTGCATCGGGTCGTGGTACTCGTAGACCCGTTCCAGTGCCTGCGGGTCGTCCGTGTCCAGCACGGTCAGGAAGTGCTTGGTCCAGTACGAGATCCCCAACTCCCGGTCGTACTCGGCGACCTGGTGCACCCAGCGCTTGCCGGCGTACGGGACGTCGCAGACCAGGCGGGGCGTGGCGAAGCCGGGCAGGAAGCCCATGATCGAGTCCTGCAGGCGCTGCGCCTGGTGCAGCGGGATCCGCCAGTGCTCGCTGTTGGGGATGATGTCGCAGAGGTAGAAGTAGTACGGCGTGATGCCGCCGCCGTCGAGCAGTGCGAAGCACAGGTCCAGCAGCGCCTGCTGACTGTCGTTCACCCCGCGCAGCAGGACGCCCTGGTTGCGCACGTCGCGCACCCCGGCCTCCAGCATCGCCCGGGCCGCCTGCTCCACCAGCGGGGTGACCTGCTGGGCCGCGTTGGCGTGGGTGTGCACGGCGATGGAGACGCCCCGGCTGAAGGCGAGCGCGGCGACCCGGGCCATGCCGGCCCGCACCTCGTCGGCGAGCCAGTGCTGCGGCAGGCCGACCAGCGCCTTGGTGGCGATCCGGATGTCGCGGATGTTCTCGATCTCCAACAGCCGCAGCAGGAAAGCCTCCAAGCGCGGCCAGGGCAGGTTGGCGGTGTCGCCGCCGGAGACCACCACGTCGCGGACGGACGGGGTGGCCCGCAGGTACTCGACGATCCGGTCCAGCCGGTCCACCGGCTTGAGCGCGAAGCGGTACTTGGGAGTGGCCGGGGTGGCCGGGCCGACCAGGTCCATCCGGGTGCAGTGCCCGCAGTACTGCGGGCAGGTGGCGACCACCTCGGCCAGCACCTTGGTCGGGTAGCGGTGGGTCAGGCCCTCGGCCACCCACATGTCCGCCTCGTGCAGCGAGTCCCGGCTGGCCACCGGGTGGCTGGGCCACTCCGGGTCGCGGTCCGAGGCCACCGGGAGCATGTAGCGGCGGACCGGGTCCGCGTACAGCGAGTCGGCCGTCGGCGGCCGGTCCGGGGACATCGTGTTGATGACGTGCGGGGGCAGCAGCAGCGACATGGTCGCCAACTCCGCCTGGTCCCGGGCGACATCCTCGTAGAAGGTCTCGCCGGGGCCCGTCCCCAGCGCCTCGCGCAGCTGGCGGAGGTTCTTCACGCAGTGCGCGCGCTGCCACTGCGGGTCCCGCCACTCCTCGGCGGTGACCGCGCTCCACAGCGGGAACCGCCGCCAGTCCGGCTCGATCAGCTCTGTGCGCCGGTACTCGTAGAGCACGGTCCCGGTCCCGGCTTGGGTCGTCGTCGTCACGGCCCTCAGCCTCGATGCGTCGAACATCGGTACTACATCGCCCGACCATTGCCGCACCATCGGTCGGGTTCTGACGAAGTCCCGACCCGATCCCACCAAGTCCGGTCGAACGGCTACCCGGCCCGCCCCGGACGGGTATGGAGGCCGGCCAGCAGCGGGGCGGTGGCGGTCAGGGCGAGCAGCACCCCGAGCGCGGCCAGGCGGGTTGCGGTGGCGGGGCCCCAGGCCTGCCAGGCCAGGCCGAACAGCACCGAGGAGGCCAGGTACGCGAGCGCCTGGCCGCTCTGCACCAGCGCGATGCCGGTGGTGCGCAGCCGTTCCGGCAGCACCGGGCCGGCCAGCGCCATCAGCACGCCGTCGGTGGCGGCGTAGAACAGGCCGTGCAGCGCGAGGACCAGGACGATCACCGGCCAACCGCGCAGCGGCCCGTGCAGCAGCAGGTAGACCGCCCCCAGGGCGGCCTGCCCGCCGAGCAGCACCGGCAGCCGGCCGTACCGGTCGGCCAGCGCCCCGAGCGGTGCGGCCAGCAGCAGGTAGGCGAGCGCGGTGCCGACGGCCAGCAGCGGGAACCAGCCGACGGCCACCGCCTCGCGCCGTTGCAGCAGCAGGTAGACGAAGCCGTCCCCGACGGTGGCCAGGCCGAGCAGCACGGCGGCGGCGAACAGCCTGCGCAGGGCGGGCAGTCGGAGCAGCCCCGCCGCCGCGCGCAGCGGCACCGCCCGGGCGGACGGCCCGGCGCCCCGGTGGTCCCGGACGAACAGCAGCAACAGGACCAGGCCCAGGCACGCCACGCAGAAGCTCGCCACGAAGACCGCGTCATAGGCCTGGCCCGCCACCGCGAGCACGGCCAGGGCGACCAGCGGCCCCGCGAACGCGCCGACGGCATCCATGGTCCGGTGCACGCCGAAGGCCCGGCCCAGCGCGTGCGGCGGGACGGAGAGGGTGATCAGCGCGTCCCGGGGCGCGGTGCGCAGCCCCTTGCCGGCCCGGTCGACACCGATCACCAGCCCGATCGCGGCGGCCGAGTGGCCGGCCGCGAGCAGGCCGAGCCGGGCCGCGGCCGACAGCCCGTAGCCCAGGCCCGCGACCGCCTTCCGGCGGCCGATCCGGTCGGCGGCGTACCCACCGGCCAGCCGCAGCAGCACGGTGGCCCCGCCGTTCAGGCCGTCGAGCAGCCCGTACGCCACCGGGCTCAGGTGCAGGCCGACCACCAGGTAGAGCGGCAGGACGGCGGAGACCATCTCGGCCGAGACGTCGGTGGTCAGGCTGACCGCGCCGAGGGCGAGCACGTTGCCGCCGACCACCGACCAGCGGCGGCCGGGGCCCGCGTCCGTACGGTGCGGACGGATGGTGGAGAGGTACACGGGCGGCGGTCCTTTCCCGGGGTCAGTGCAGCGGGGCGGGTGAGTCCGCGTCGGCGGCGAGCAGGCGGGGCGTGCCGGTGCCGTCGGCCGGGACGGCCCAGACGTCGGCACCGGTGCCGGAGTGCGGCAGGCCGTACGCGACCGTGCGGTCGTCGAGCCAGGCCGCCTGGTCGTCGACGCTGCGGGTCTCGGCCAGCGGGGTCTCGGCCAGGTCGGCCAGGTTGAGCACGGTGAGGCGCCAACCCCCGTTCGGCAGCGCCTTCTTGTAGGCGATCCTGGTCCCGTCCGGGGAGAGCGACGGGCACTCGACGTTGTCCTTGAGCGGGTGCAGGTCGCGGGCGGCGAAGTCGCCCCGGACCAGGGAGCGGTGCCCGCCGGTGGACAGGGTCGCGTAGAAGCGGTTGTCGTCGACGGCGAAGGTGACGCCCCAGACGTTGGCGTCCGGGTCGGGCGGCCGCCCGTCGACGGTGAAGTTCTCCAGGTTGCCGGCCAGGGTGCCGGTGCGGGTGTCGAGGATGCCGGAGCGGGTCGAGAAGCGGCCGCCGTTGTAGGAGTCGCCGGTGACGAAGACCGTCCAGGAGACCATCCGGCCGGAGCCGGAGACCCGGGCCCGGCTCGGCACCCCGTTCAGCGGGATCGACCTGCGCTCGGTCAAGTCGCTGCCGAGGAGCACCAGTTGGGCGGAGGCCAGGCCCTCGCGCAGACAGACCCCGGTACCGGCGGCCGCGTACAGCCGGGCGCACCCCAGCGCCGATCCGGCCCGCTCGCCGCCGCTGTCCTGCACGGCGAGCCGGCCGGTCCGGGTGTCGCGGAGCAGCAGCCCCGGGGCATCCAGGGTGATCCCCGCCCGGTCGACGGCGGGCGCCGGCCGGGCCCGCAGGACGGTGTAGCCGACGGCCACCGACCCGAGCAGCACGGCCGAGAGCAGGGCGGCGAGGATGCGCCGGTTCATCTGCACCGTCCGATCAGCTCAGCACGAGGTCGTCGAACCAGGTGATGCTGGGGTCACCCGGGTAGTTGTCGTCGTGGTTCACCAGCTGGACGGTGTAGGAGTGGCCGGGGGTGAGGGTGTCGGTGACCTGCTGCCAACTTCCGTTCGCGGTGCAGGTCCTGGGCAGCGGGGTGACGGTGGTGCCGCTGGTGTTGTGCTTGACCGCGATGCTGGCCCAGGCGTACTTCACGGTGTCCCGGCAGTCGCCCTTCCACCAGATGGTGAGCCTGGTGACGCCCGGTGGGGCGGTGAAGGTCTGGGTCAGGACGGAGTCGCCGTCGGTGGGGGTGGTGGCGCCGACCGCGCCGCTGTAGGCACCCGCGTGCGGCAGGTCGGCGATCGCGGTGGTGCCGGTACGGGTCCAGCCGTTGAAAGTCCCGTACTCGAAGCCGCCGTTGACGATGCCACCGGGCGTGCTGGGGGTGGGCGACGGACTGGGCGACGGACTGGGGGTCGGGGTCGGGCCGGGGGTCGGACCGGGGGTGCTGGTGGTCCAGACGTCGGTGATCGGGGCGGCGGTGGCGGCGCTGCCGAGCGGTGCGAGGCCGTAGGCGTCCTCGAGGGTGCGCAGGATGTTGTAGTGGTTGATCTGCTCGCCGTAGCTGCCGGGGCGGACCTTGTCGCCGACGAAGACGGTGGCGATCTGGTTGACGGAGCTGAAGTTGTCCTCGTCGAAGGTGACGATCAGCAGGCTGTTGTGGGTCTTGGCCCACTGCGCGTACGCGTCCAGGTTGTTCCTGAGCCAGGTGTCGCCGGTGCCGATGGCGCAGTCGTGCATGTCGTTGCACATGTCGGGCACGACGAAGGAGACGGTGGGCAGTTGGGCGTAGTCGGTGGGGAAGGTGCTGTAGCGGACGTTGCTCGCGGCGGGCACGTTGTCGAAGTCGACCCAGGGGTTGTGCTTGCGCACGTACCGGCCGCTACTGCAGCCGGTGTAGCCGTCGGAGGGCAGGCCCTCCGAGTAGCCCTTGAAGCCGAAGCCGGCGCCGATCAGCTGACTGCCGAGGTTGGCCCTGCCGGTGAGGTTCTTCGGGCAGGAGTCGTCGGTGACGCCCTGCTGGGAGCCGGAGAAGAGCGCGACGTAGTTGCCCTGGCTGGGGTGGGTCACCCCGAACGACTGGGTGAAGCTCGCGCCCTGCGCCGCAAGCGAGTTGAGGTACGGGGCGGCGCTGCTGCCGATGATCGCCGAGTAGTCCTTGTTCTCGAACGGCACGACCACCACGTGGTCGAACCTCGGCACCGCGGCGGCCGCAACGGCCGCGGTGGCGCGGCCGGGCGAGGCGGCGCCGACCGCCGCCGTGCCGGTCAGGGCGATCACGGCCGCGAGCACGGCCGCAACCCCCGTTCTCCTGCTGGGCATGCTGAACCTCCTTGTGGGGGTGGTGGAACAGCGGCATCGTGGCGGTGGCCGCGGCGGTTGGGAAGCCGCCGGGCCCGGCCGTCGGTGGACGATGCGACGGCCGTCGCCGCACTGACCGGGAGCAATCCGGGCCGGCGTCGAAAATCCAGTACCCACTAGTAACCCAGGGGCCGTTGACGGCATCATGAACGACGTGCGGATCACCGGACCGTTCCACACGGCGCTGCGGCAGGCGATCGCCGACCGCGGCCTGAGCCTGGAACGGCTGCGCGAACGGCTGGCGGCGCGCGGCCTCACCGTCGCCGTCTCCACCCTGAGCAACTGGCAGCGCGGGGCGGTCCGGCCGCAACGCCCGGACAGCCTGCGCGCCGTGACCGAGCTGGAGCACCTGCTCGACCTTCCGGCCGGCGCGCTGAGCCGCCTGCTGGACGACCACGGGCCGCGCGGACGCCGCCCCCTGCTGCCCGGCACTCCCCCGCGCCGGGCCGGCCGCCTGCGCGCCCAGTTCGGCGCACCCGCCGACAGCGGGCTGGACCTGCTCACGGTCCAGCAGGACGTCACGGTGACCGGCACCGGCTTCCGGGCCACCGTCCGCGCCGTCGTCCGGGCCCGCCGGACCGGGGTCGACCGGCATGTGGTGCTCACCCACACGGGCGGCGGTGCGGTGCCCGAGATCCGGGCCGGCCGCGACTGCCGCCTCGGCCGGGTCCGGACCGACCCCGGTGCCGCCCTGATCGCCGCCGAGGTGCTGTACGCCCCGCTCGGCCGGGGCGAGACCTTCGCGCTCGAGTACCACCTCACCGGTGCGGAGCCGGAGCCGTACTACGGCTGGTGGTTCCGCTCCGCCGCCCAGCACTTCGACCTGACGCTGCGACTGGCCCCCGAGCTCGCCGCCGACCGGGCGTACCGGATCTGGCGGCTCGACAGCGGCACCCCGCACAAGGACGTGGCCGGGCTGCGCCTGATCGACGGCAACCTGGCGCACCTGGTCGACTTCGACGTCCCGCCCGGCTTCCACGGCATCCGCTGGTCCCGCTGACGGCTCCTCACCCGGTCACCCGAGGTCGGCCGCGGTGGCGGCCAGCACCTCCGCCAAGGGCGTGGCCCGCAGGCCGAAGGCCCGCTCGGTGCGGGTGGAGTCCAGCACGGTCGGCCGGTGGGTCAGGTAGCGCATCTCGTACACCTCTCCCAGCAGCGGTACCAGCACGGCGAGTTCGGCCAGGTCCCGGTCGGTCATCGCGGTCAGCCGGGGTGCGGGCGCACCGGCCGCACCGGCCAGTGCGGCGGCCAGTTCGCGGGCGGAGAGCGTCGCGAAGGCGGGCACGTGCCAGGCCCGGCCCCAGCTGTCCCCGGACCTGGCGGCGGCGACCAGGGTGCGGGCCACGTCGGCCGGGTAGGCCCAGCTGTGCGGAGCGTCCAGGTCGGCGTAGTAGGCGGCCGGCTCCCCGGCGACCAGCTGACGGCCCGCCAGCAGCAGGAACAGCGACTGCGCCCCCGGACCGAAGAAGCTGCCCGCCCGCACCTCGGTGGCCCGGACCCGGCCGGCCAGGTGGGCGGCCAGCGCGTCCGCCCACATCCCGGCCCGGACCGCGCCCTTGACCGTGCCCGGCGCGAGCGGCTGCCCCTCGGTGGCCGGACCGTCCAACGGGCCGTAGCCGTAGAGGTTCCCGAGCATCACGTACCCGGCGCCGGTGCGCTCCGCAGCGGTGAGCAGCGAGCCGGCCAGCGGCGGGAAGTCCTGCTTCCACCGGTCGTACAGCGGGGCGGCACAGTTGACCAGGGCGTGGGCGCCGTCGAGCAGGGCGGTGAGGCGGTTGGGGTCGGTGACGTCGGCGGCGACGCGTTCGATCCCGGGGTGCTCGGGTCCTGAGCCGCTGCGGGTGACCAGCCGGACGTGCTCGCCCTGCTCGGCGAGCAGGCGGGCGGTGGCACTGCCGGTCGATCCGGCACCGGTGACGACGTAGTGGGACATGGCGCGCTCCAGGAAGGTGGGAGGGGGACGGGCCCAACTCTGCGGGGCCACGGCGGCGTGAAACAGTGGCGCTGTTGCCGAGGTTCCGGAGGTTCTCGCCATGCACCGGATCGCCGTGGTGGCCGTTCCCCCGGTCACCGCCTTCGACCTGGCCATTCCCGAACTCGTCTTCGGCGCGGCGGAGGTGGACGGCGCACCCGGCTACCGGGTGCAGGTCTGCACGCCCGAGCCGGGGGTGGTGGACACCATGGGGAGCCTGCAAGTGGTCGTCCCGCACGGGCTGGAGGCGCTGGCGGAGGCGGACACCGTGATGGTCACCGGCTCCGGCGCCCGCGCCGACGCCGATCCCCGGGTGCTGGCGGCGCTGCGCGCGGCGGCCGGGCGGGGCGCCCGGATCGCCTCGATCTGCACGGGCGCGTTCGTGCTGGCCCAGGCCGGGCTGCTGGACGGGCGCGACGCCGCCACCTACTGGGTGCAGGAGGGCGCGCTGGGCCACCGCCACCCGGCGGTCCGGGTCCGGCCGGGCGTCCTGTTCGTCGAGGACGGGCCCGTGCTGACCTCGGCCGGACTGACGGCGGGGATCGACCTCTGCCTGCACATGATCCGGACCGATCACGGCGCGGCGGTGGCCAACGCCGCGGCCCGGCTCACGGTCGCCACCGCGGTCCGGCACGGCGGGCAGGGGCAGACCCTCCGGCTGCCGGTGGCGTCCGACGACGGCGGCACCTCGCTGTCGCGGACCCGGGGCTGGGCGCTGGAACGGCTGGCCGAGCCGCTGACCCTGACCGGGCTGGCCGCCCACGCCCGGGTCTCCGTCCGCACCCTGAACCGGCGCTTCCTGACCGAGGTCGGGCTCAGCCCGCTCCAGTGGCTGCTGCTCCAACGGATCGAGCATGCACGGGAGTTGCTGGAGTCGACCGGACTGCCGATGGAGCAGGTGGCCCGGCGCAGCGGGCTCGGCGGAGCGGACTCGCTGCGGCGGCACCTGGTCCAGCGGGTCGGCATGACGCCCCGCGCCTACCGGGCCGCCTTCGCCCGTCCCGCCACCCGGGTCCGCTGACGGCGCGGGAGATCCCGATGTCAGTGCCGTTCGGGAGAATGGGAACATGAAGGACGCAGCCGCTCTGGCCTCTCTCGCCGCCTATTCCGACGCCGTGACCACCGCCGTTCAAGCGGCCGCGGCCTACTACGACGACGGCACCACGCCGCTCGGCGACGACGAGTACGACGCCCTGGTGCGCGCCATCGAGGCGTACGAACTCGCCCATCCGGACGAGGTCCTGGAGCACTCGCCGACCGGCAAGGTGGCGGGCGGCGCGGTCGAGGGCGACGTCCCGCACTCGGTCCCGATGCTCTCGCTGGACAACGTCTTCTCGGCCGAGGAGTTCGCCGCCTGGGCGGCCGGTCTGGAGCGCCGGCTGGGCCGCCCGGTGGACGGCTGGTGCGTCGAGCCGAAGCTGGACGGCCTCGCGGTGGCGGCCCGCTACCGGGCCGGCCGGCTGGTCCAGCTGCTCACCCGGGGCGACGGCCTCTCGGGCGAGGACATCACCCACTCCGCCGACGCGGTGCTCGGCCTGCCGGCCACCCTGACCGAGCCGGTGGACCTGGAGCTGCGCGGTGAAGTCCTGCTGACCCAGCAGCAGTTCGAGCACGCCAACGAGGTGCGCACCGCCCACGGCGCCGCCCCGTTCGCCCATCCGCGCAGCGGCGCGGCGGGCACCCTGCGGGCCAAGGACCGCCCCTACCGGGTCGAGCTCACCCTGTTCGCGTACGGCGCGGTCGGCTTCGAGGAGCTCGGCCACACCGAGGTGCTGGCCCGGCTCGCCGAGCTCGGGGCCAACACCGCCGCGAGCACCGCCGCCCACCCGCAGCACTGCGCCACGGTCGAGGAGGTGCAGGCCCGGATCGACGAGATCGCCGCACTGCGGCCGGTGCTGCCGTTCGGCATCGACGGCGTGGTGGTCAAGGCCGACGCCGCCGCCGACCAGCAGCTGGCCGGCTCCGGCTCCCGCGCGCCGCGCTGGGCGGTCGCCCGCAAGCTGCCCGCCCAGCACAAGGTCACCCGCCTGCTGGAGGTGGAGTGGAACGTCGGCCGCACCGGCATCATCGCGCCCCGCGCCGTGCTGGAGCCGGTCGTGATCGACGGCGTCACGGTCACCTACGCCACCCTGCACAACCCGGCCGACATCACCCGGCGCGGGCTGATGATCGGCGACCAGGTCTTCATCTACCGGGCCGGCGACGTGATCCCCCGGGTCGAGGCCCCGCTCACCGACCAGCGCACCGGCGCCGAGCAGCCGATCGCCTTCCCCGAGGTCTGCCCCCGCTGCGGGGACGCCATCGACACCTCCGAGCAGCGCTGGCGCTGCGTCCGGGGCCGGGGCTGCCAGGCGGTCGCCTCGATCCGGTACGCCGCCGCCCGCGACCAGCTCGACATCGAGGGCCTGGGCGGCACCCGCGCCGTCCAGCTGGTCGACTCCGGCCTGGTCGCCGACCTCGCCGACCTGTTCACCCTGACCCGGGATCAGCTGCTCACCCTGGAGCGGATGGGCGACACCAGCGCCGACAACCTCGTGGCCGCACTGGAGGCGGCCCGGCGCCAGCCGCTGAACCGGGTGTTCTGCGCCCTCGGCGTCCGGGGCACCGGCCGCACCATGTCCCGCCGGATCGCCGCCCACTTCGGCAGCATGGCCGCCATCCGCGCCGCCGACGAGGAGGCCCTCGCCGGAGTCCCCGGCATCGGCACCGAGAAGGCCCGCGTGATCGTCGCCGAGCTGACCGAACTCGCGCCGCTGCTGGACAAGTTGATCGCCCAGGACGTCGGCACCGCCGAGACCGAGCCGACCGCACCCGCACCGGCAGCAGCGGCCGCAGCAGCCGGGAGCGCTGCGGAGGACGCCCCGACCGGCCCGCTCGGCGGCCAGGCCGTGGTGGTCACCGGCAGCATGACCGGCGCCCTCGCCGAGCTCTCCCGGAACGAGATGAACGAACTCATCGAGCGTGCCGGCGGCAAGGCCTCCTCCTCCGTCTCCAAGCGCACCACCCTCCTGGTCGCGGGCGAGAAGGCCGGCTCCAAGCGCGCCAAGGCCGAGGAGCTCGGCATCCGGATCATCACCCCGGACGAGTTCGCCGAGCTGGTCGCCGACCAGCTGAGCACCGACTGACGAGCTGCCCACCAGGCCCCGCCCCAGGCCGAGTTGGTACCCTCACCCCCTTCAGCACACTTCGCCGCACGGGGGACGATCAATGAGCCAGCCGCAGTTCAACCCGTACAACCAGGCCCCCATACCCCCGCAGGCACCCCTACCGCAGCAACCGCCCGGGTTCGGCCCCCCGCCCGGCTACCCCGGCCCGGCACCCGGCTACCCCGGCCCGCCGCCGGTGCAGCCCGGTCCGCCGTACCCGTTCCACCCCGCACCGTCGGGGGCGGCGCCGAGGACGGGCAGTTCGGTCGGTGCGTTCTTCCTCGGACTGCTCGGCTCGTTCCTGGTGTCGGCGCTCTACATCGGCGTCGTCGTGGCCACCTACCAACACCAGTCGGAGAACGCCCGGCACACGCTCTACCTGGCGCACGCCCTCATCAACGGCGCGGTGGTCGGCCTGCTTTCGGGCCTGGTGGGCCGGCGCCGCACCGGCGCGCGCATCTGCGCGGCCGTCGTGGCCCCGCTGGGCGCCTTCTTCGGCTACACCAACTCCGTAGTGATGGTCTTCGCCTACAGCGGCGGCTACCACGCGGTCGAGCACATGCTGAAGTTCGTCCCGATCCTCCCGGCCAGATCCTGGTGGGGCAGCCAGTCCGGGTCGGAGTGGGTAGCCGTCCTCGGCCTGCTCCTCGCCGCCGGAACGGCCTGGACGCTCACCTACCTGGTCGGCCGCAGGCGCCGCTGACGGCCCGTGGGGCGGGTAGCCAGGTCGTACCCGCCCCGGACGGGCGGCCGTTTCTCAGTGGTTGTTGCCCAGTTGGAGGAGCTTGGCGGCGGCGGGGGCGGCGGCGTCCGCGCCGTGGCCACCCGCCTGGACCTCGACGGCGACGGCGAGGTCGCCCCGGTAGGCGGTGATCCAGCTGTTGGGGTTCTGCCCGCCGACCTCGGCCGTGCCGGTCTTCGCGGCGGCACCGGGGATGGAGCCGAGCGCCTTGGCTGCGGTCCCGCTCTGCGCGGTGCGTTGCATCATCGACCGCAGCTGGTTCAGGACGGTGGCGCTCAGGGTGCGGGCGGCCCTGGGCTGGGCCTTGCCCGGGACCAGGACCGGCTGGCGGAACGTGCCGCTCTGCACGGTTGCCGACACCGACGCCATGGCCAGGGCGTTGGTCCTGATCCGGCCCTGCCCGACGTAGGCCAGCGCGATCTGCTCGGCGTTGGTCTCCACCGGGATGTCGGTGTCGAACGCCGACAGACCCGTCTTCCAGACCAGCCCCAGACCGAACACGTCCTTCGCCACCGCGGGCAGGCTGCCCGCCTTGAGCCGGGCCTGCGCGGCCTCGATGAAGGCGGTGTTGCAGGACTGCGCGAAGTCGTCCTTGAACGTGTAACCCGGCCGGGCATCGAGGAAGTCGTTGGGCACCAGGCGCCCGCCCGCGTTGGTGTTCTTCGGGCACGGCACCGGCGAGTCGGGCGTCAGACCGGTCTCCAGCAGCGCCGCCGCGGTGACCACCTTCATCGTCGAACCCGGCGCCGTCGCACCCCCGAACGCCCGGTTCTGACCAACCGTCGGATTGTTCGCGAACGCCAGCACATGACCCGTACTCGGCTCGACCGCCACCACCGACGCCGGACCGGCCTGCTCCTTCACCACCGCCTCCGCCACCCGCTGCAGATCCGCATCCAACGTCAACTGCTTCTTCGCCGCGTCCTTGGACGCCGTGATCGTGAACAACGACTCCGGTCTGCCCGAACCACCGGATGCCCCGGTCACCACCACACCGGTGCCGTCAGTGGGCTGCGCACCGTCGTCCGCGAACTCGATCTGGGACAACACGGCTGCCACCGACGGGAATTCGGCCACCGGACGGCCCTTGCGGTCCACCACCTGGGACGGCGCGGAGGAGGACACCGGCCGGATCGCCAGCGCCATGCCCGGCCCCAACCGGGGGTGCACCACCGTCGGATCCCAGTGCACCACCACTCCGCCGTCACCGGTCTTCACCATCGCGACCGCACTCTCGTACTGCCACACCCGAACCGCCCCCGGCAACCCCACCTCGGCCAGGAAGGCCACCGGCACCCCGCGCGGAGCAGCAACAGCGATAGACGGGGAAGGGGACGGGCCGACCGGCGCCACCACCGGTGCGGCGCCGGTCGGGGTCAGTGTCAGCGCCGTCGGAGTCAGCGCCGTCCGAAAGGCCGTCAGCGCCGCCACCGCCGCGTCCGGACGGTCCGTCAACCGCCCGGCCTCCTCGAAGTCGCCCTTGGCCCAGGCCGCCAGGAACGCCTTCGCACCCGCCGCAGCCGCCTCCGCCGACGGCGGCTCCGCCACCACGCTCTGCCCGGTCGGCTTCGCCGCCCCGCCCGAAGCCGTCCTGGCAGGCTCCTTGCCGCCGTCGCTCACCAGGGCGTACGCCGCGTACCCACCGCCCGCGAACATGGCCACCGTGACCGCCGCGACACCGATCCTCGCACCAGCGTGCATGTCTGCCCCACCCTCAATCTGTCGATACGTCAACCATCACCGGCCCCGGTCCCCCCGGGGGTCACACCAGGTCAGCCGTCAGCCGTCAGCCGTCGTCCAGGCCGGGCTGAGCGCGATCGCCCTCATCTGCTCGACGGTGAGCACCGGTGCCTGCCGGGTCGCCAGTTCCGTCACCGCTCCGCTGTTGTACGCCGACACCACGACCCGGATCCCGTCCCGGCGCACCGCCTCCACCCGCCGGTGGCGAGGGTTGGTGCCCTCCTCGGTCTCCCAGAGCCAGGAACCGTCCGCGAGAGTCCGCCAGCCGGGCGGCCGGTCCTGCTCCCGGAGGGTCCCGGGGTCGGGCCAGTGCTGCAGGCCGATCTCCACCAGGCTCGCCCCCGCTCCGTCGTCGACGGTGAAGTGGGCCTCGCCGGAGCCGCCCGGGTCGGCGTGGGCGGGCACCAGGCCGGCCGGGAGGAGCTTCGACGCGATCAGGACGATCTGCCCGCTCGGGAGCCGGCTCGCACTCACCTCCCCCCGGGCCGGCGGCAGCACCGCCACGATCGGGTCCCAGGCCCGCGAGGTCACCGCGGCGGTCAGCTGATCGGCCGTCAGCGGCGGCGCCGGGCGGCTGACCGGCTCGCCCTTGCTCGCCGGGGCGTTCCACTCGGTGAGCTCGATCAGCCGGCCGTCCGGGCCGGACAGGACGGCCGACCAGAGTTTGGTGTCCGCCCGGCCGTCGGGGAACTCCAGCCCCTGGAACACGGTCAGCACCGAACCGTCGGCGAGCGTGCTGGTCCGGCAGCCCTCGGCGGACCCGCCGCTCCGGGTGACGCACAGTTGCTGGGCTGCGGCCGCCGTCCGCGGGGCGCGTCGCGTCACGGACACCGACACCGCCGAGACCCCCCTGCCGTCGTCGAAGCGCAGGCTGACCATGGCTCCGTCGATCTCGATGTCCTGGTCCTCCAGACCCTCCACCCCGCTGAAGGTCCCGGTCGGCAGGCTGGCTCGCAGAGCCGTCAGCACGCGCTCGGTCGGCACCAGTACCGGCCCGGAGGTCCGGGTCGAGCTCGGCGCGGCCGACCTCGTTCCGGACGGGTTCGGGGGTACCGGCGCCTCCGAGGAGATGGCCGGACCGGTCGAGACGGCCGGGCCGCCCAGCGCCACCAGGTAGACGCTCCCGCCGACCAGGGCCAGCGCGAGTGCGGTGCCGAGGGCCGTACCGGCGCGGCGGCGCCGCCAGGCCCGGCGGCCGCGTTCCAGACCGACCGCGTCCAGCCGTGCGGTCTCGGTGCGGAACGTCGCCCCGACCCGGGTCAGGGCGGACGCCAGCTCGGCTTCGAACTCCTGGTCGCTCTTCTGGTCACTGGACACGCGGAGACCTCGTCATCGTCGTCGTGCTCATCGTCGTCGTGGGGCTCGTTGTCGTGGGGCTCGTTGTCGTGGGGCTCGTCGTTGTGGGGCCGGCCGGGGCGGCATCGGCGGTCAGCGGGGCGCCGACTCGGCGAGCGAGTCGCCGAGTTGGGCCCGCAGTCTGGCCAGCGCCCGGGTGGTCCTGGTCCGGACCGCGCCCGGGCTGCACTGCATCACCTCGGCGGTCTCCTCGATGCTCCGGTCCTCCCAGTGCCGCAGCACCAGCACCGCGCGGTCCTTCGGGCCGAGCTGCGCCAGCGCGTGCAGCAGGGTCAGGCGCAGGGCGCTGTCGTCGTCCGGCGCGCCGCCGCCCTCCGGCAGTTCCCCGATCGGCAGCTCCCCGCTGGAGCGGCGCTTCCGGTGGGCCAGGAAGGTGCGCACCAGCACCCGGTACGCGTACGCACCGGGGTCCTCGATCCGGGAACGCCCGGTCAGCCAGGAGTTCTGCCGGCGCCAGATGGTGTACATCCGGGCCAGCGTGTCCTGGACCAGGTCCTCCGCGAGATGGGTGTCACCACCCGTCAGCAGGCACGCCGAACGGTACAACTGTGCCGTGCGACCGGCCGTCAGCTCCAGGAACCCGGCGTCCCTGACCTCTGCGGCGGCACGACTGCCTGCCATCTTCCACTCCCCCCGGCGTCCCTACATGCCTAATGAGGGGTCGGGCGAGCCCGGACGTTACACACGAGTTTTCGAACCCCTCGGACCCGCCATCGCGGCCACCTTACGGAGCCCTCAGTACCCGGCCGGGTCGGGCGTCGCCATCAGCCCGCTGCGGTGGGCGATGGCGACCGCCTGGGCGCGGTCGCGGGCGCCGGTCTTGGTGAGCACCCGCTTCACGTGGGTCTTGACCGTGGACTCGGCGAGCACCAGCCGGCCGGCGATCTCCGCGTTCGAGCAGCCCTCGGCGGCCAGCCGCAGCACCTGCCGCTCCCGGGCGGTCAGCCGCTCCAGCCGCCGGTCGGTCACAGCGGCCGGCGGCCCGTCCGGGTGACGGGTGATCAGGTGGCCGACCAGGTCGCGGGTCACCGCCGGGTCCAGCAGGGCCTGTCCGGCCGCCACCGTCCGGACCGCGTCCACCAGCCGCTCCGGTGAGGCGCGTTTGAGCAGGAAGCCGTCCGCCCCGGCCCGCAGCGCACCCCAGACGTACTCGTCGTGGTGGAAGGTGGTCAGCACCAGGATGCGGACCGGCAGTCCGGCCGCCACGATCCGCCGGGTGGCCTCGATCCCGTCGACCCCGGGCATCCGGACGTCCATCAGGACCACGTCCGGGGCGAGTTCGCGGCAGAGCTCGACGGCACGCAGCCCGTCGGCGGCCTGGCCGACCACCTCGAACCCCGGTTCGGTGCCGAGCACCAGGGCGATCCCGGCGCGCAGCAGGTCGTCGTCCTCGGCCAGCAGGATCCGGACTGCCGACCCGGCAGCGGCCGCCCCGGCAGTAGCCCGCGCGGTCATCCGAGCGGGAGCGTCACGCGCAGCCGGAAGCCGCCCCGTTCACCTCCCTGCTCCGCCACGCTGCCGTGCTCGACCGTGCCGCCGAACATCGCGGCCCGTTCGGCGATCCCCAGCAGCCCCCGGCCGGGGGTGTACCCGCCGGGGGCGCCGCGCCCGCCGTCCCGGACCTCGATCGCGAGCACCTCCGCCTCCCGGCCGACCGTGATCTCGACCGTGTCGGCACGGCCGTGCCGGACCGTGTTGGTCAGTGCCTCCTGGACGATCCGGTACGCCGACAGGTCGACGGTGCGCGGCAGTTGCCGCACCTCCGGGCCGACCCGGGCGGTGACCCGGAGCCCGGCCTGCTCCAGTCGGCCGACCAGCCGGGGCAGATCCGCCAGGCCGGGTTGCAGGCTCGCCCCCTGCCCCGGCCCGTCCTCGCTCCCGCTCCCGTCCCCGTCCGCCGGCCCGCTGAGCCGCAACAGGCCGAGCACCCGGTCGAGTTCGTCCAGCGCCTCCCGGCCGGTGTGCTCCAGCCCCGACAGCAGCTCGCCGCTCTGCACCGGGTCCCGGGGCAGGAGCCGGCGGGCGGCCCCGGCCTGGACCAGCATCAGGTTCAGCGTGTGACCGACCACGTCGTGCAACTCCCGGGCGATCCGGGCCCGTTCCTCCGCCACCACCCGTTGCCGGAGCACCTGCCGGGCGACCGTCCGCTCCTCCTGCCGCCGGGCGGCGGCATAGCCGAGCGCCCAGGTCAGCAGCCAGAGGAAGAGCACCCCGCCCGGCACCGCGAGAGCGCCGAAGTACCCCGCCATGCCTGCCAGTACGACCACCGGGCCGAGCCTGGCCCGGCCCCGGGTGGCGTACCGGCCGAGCGCGTACAGGCCGAGCAGGTTCGCGTACGGCGACAGCGGCCCGGGCGGCGTGATCACCTGCGCCTCCACGGCCAGCGCGACCGTCCCCGCCAGGTACGCCGCCAGCGGCGCCCGTCGGCCCAGGGCCAGCGCCCCGGCGACCGCCGCGCTCAGCAGCAGCGCGGGCAACTGCGGTGCGTGGGCCAGCCGTTCGGCCGTCATCGCCAGCAGGAACGCGAGCGCCACCGCACCGTCGCGCACGGGCGCGGCCGGCATCCGCACCGCGCTGCCGGGGGCGATCCATCTGGTCAGGGCCGTCATGGCCGGTACGGTAGCCCGCCGCCGGGCCCGGGCACATCGCCCTGTGGGGGTACCCCGGCCGACCTCGCCGGGGGGACGTGCCCGGGGGCGCCCGCCGCCTACCGTCCGCAGCATGAACCCATCCGTCCTGCTCCGCCGTTCGGGCTGGATCACGGTCACCGTCCTGGCCACCGCGATCGCCCTGCTCTCGGCCCGCTACCTGACCCTCGACCCGGAGACCTTCCTGGAGGAGCAGCGCGCCACCTACCTCGCCTCGCTCGCCCCGCTCACCCTCCATGTCGGCGGCGCCGTGCTGGCGCTGGCCCTGGGCCCGTGGCAGTTCCTGCCCCGGCTGCGGCTGCGGTGGCCCCGGGTGCACCGCCTCCTCGGCCGGGTCTACCTGGCCGGCGCGGTGGCGACGGCGGCCGGCGGGCTGCTGCTGGTGCCGAAGGGGCTGTTCGGCCCGATCGCCCCGGCCGGGTTCGCCGCCCTCGCCGTCGGGGTGCTGGCCACCTCCACGGCGGCGTTCGCCGCGATCCGGCGGCGCCGGGTGGCCCGGCACCAGGTCTGGATGATCCGCTCCTACGCACTGATCTTCACCGGGGTCACCTTCCGGCTCTGGCTGATCGTCTGCTCGGCCGCCGGGGTCCCGTTCGAGCAGGCGTACACCAGCGGCGCCTGGGCGGCCTGGCTGGTCAACCTGCTGGTGGCCGAGCAGGTGATCGCCCGGCGCGCCACTGGACCATCCGTCCGATCTGGACGTACAGTCCAGCCATGACGAAAGCACCGGAGGACCCGCGGGTACGGCTCTGGGGCCCGGTCTGCCAGGCCGTCGCCCTGCTGCTCGGCCCGTACGCCGAGGTGGTGCTGCACGATCCGGACACCGACCGGGTGCTGGCGATCTGGCACCCGATGACCGGCCGCCGGGCCGGCGACGCGTCCCTGCTCGGCGAGCTGGACGCGCTCGA
Organism: Kitasatospora sp. NPDC002040; assembly: GCF_040296785.1. NCBI lineage: Bacteria > Bacillati > Actinomycetota > Actinomycetes > Kitasatosporales > Streptomycetaceae > Kitasatospora > Kitasatospora sp. NPDC002040. The sequence continues at coordinate 163,290 of NZ_JBEOXV010000006.1, forward strand.
CCCGGCCGCGAACGACGTCTACGGGCCGTACGAGAAGCTGCTCGCGGACGGGCGGCGGCTCTCCTCGGTCAGCGCGGTGCTCCGGGACGAGGACGGCCGGGCGGCGGCCGTGCTCTGCGTCAACCTCGACCGCACCCCGCTGGAGCGGGCCGCCGCCGTGCTGTCCGCCTTCGGCGCGCCGACCGTGCAGCGGCCGGAGCAGCTGTTCGAGCAGGACTGGACCGAGCGGATCCAGCACGTGGTCGGTGCCCACGTGCGCGAGCACGGCCGCCCGGTCGAACGGTTCACCAGGCCGGACCGGCTGGCCGTGCTCGGCGAGCTGGACCGGGCCGGGGTGTTCGCCGTCCGCCGGGCCGCACCCGTCGTCGCCGAGGCGCTGCGGGTCTCCCGCTCCACCGTCTACGCCCTGCTGACCGAGCTGAAGAGAGACCCCGCGCCATGACCCGCCTGCCCGACTTCCGGCTCGAAACGTACTTCTCCCGCTGGGAGTTCACCGCCCGGCACCACCTGACCGCCTCCGACGTCCAGACCATGACCATGGCCGAACTGCTGGCGCTCGCCGACCCGGCGGACCGGGAAGCCTTCGAGCAGCTCCCGCTCGGCTACACCGAGACCTTCGGCGACCCGGCGCTGCGCGCGGCGATCGCCGCGACGTACGACGTGGCCGGCCCGGACGACGTGATCTGCTTCGCCGGGGCCGAGGAGGCGCTCTACCTGGCGATGAACGTGCTGCTCGGCCCGGACGACCACGCCGTCGTGGTGACCCCGAACTACCAGGCCGCCGAGACCGTGCCGCTCGCGCTCTGCGAGGTCACCGGTGTCGCCCTGGACCCGGACCGGGACTGGGAGTTGGACCTCGACCTGGTCCGGGCCGCGCTGCGCCCGAACACCCGGGTGGTGTCGGTCAACTTCCCCAACAACCCGACCGGGAAGCTGATCGACGCCGCCGGGTTCGCCGCGCTGGCGCAGCTCTGCGACGACCGCGGCATCCACCTGTTCAGCGACGAGGTCTACCGGGGCCTGGAGCGCGACCCGGCCCGCACCCTGCCGCAGGCCGCCGACCTCTCCCCGCGCGCCCTCTCGCTGAACGTCACCTCCAAGTCGCTCGGCCTGCCCGGCCTGCGGATCGGCTGGATCACCTGCCGCGACCGGGAGTTGCGCTCCCGGCTGGAGCGGGCCAAGCACTACACCACCATCTGCAACGCGGCCCCCAGCGAGGTGCTGGCCCGGATCGCCCTCAAGGCCCGCGCCACCATCCTCGACCGCAACCGGGCCCTGATCGCGGCCAACCTGCCGGTCTTCGACGCCTTCTTCGCGCGCTTCCCCGAGCTCTTCGACTGGCAGGCGCCGGACGGCGGTTGCGTCGCCTACCCGCGCTACCTGGGCGCCGACGGCGTGGAGTCCTTCTGCGCCCGCCTGGTCGAGGAGGCCGGGGTGCTGCTGCTCCCGGCCTCCGTCTACCGCTCCGAACTGACCCCCACCCCCACCGACCGGTTCCGGATCGGCATCGGCCGCCGCGACCCGGAGGCGGGCCTCACCGCCCTGGCGGACTGGCTCACCGCCGGGCGGTGAGCAGCGGCAGGCCTCGGCGCGGGTTCGCCGGGCGCCCAAGGCCCGGTCCTGGTCAGAGCCAGTCAGAGCTGGTCAGGGCGCCGTCGTCGGTGCTGACCCGGTCGAGGAGAACGGCAGGGAGGCGGCGCGGTCCACCCCGGCCGGCGGGACGTAGTGGACGTCGACCTCGTCGGCGTCGACGTAGCGGGCCGGCTCCCCGGGCAGCCGGTGGAAGACCTTGCGCGCCGAGCCCGGGTGCTCGTAGTCGTCGGTGTACGTGAGCAGGCCGCCCTCCTGGTCGGCTTCGAACCAACCGCCCTGGGAGTGCCCGTCGAAGTCGAAGGCCTCGATCAGCGTTCCGGGCGCGAGGGCCGGCCCTGGCACCTCCCGGAAGACGGTCTCCCCGAAGATGTCCTCGATGATCCGCCCGTACTTCTCGAACCGGTGCGCCGCCACCCGGACCCGTCCCGTCCCAACGGCCAGGCCGGCCGCCCCCGGTGCGGGTGCGGTCCCCGGCTGCGGCGGTGCGACGGCCACCGGCACCCAAGCGGTGCACGACCGGTCCTCCGCGCCGACGGTGTCCTCCAGGACCAGCGGCCCGCCCACCGGGCCGGCCAGGCCCAGGAGTCGGCCGGCCTGGTCGTTGATCGCCAGCAACCGCCCGGTGTCGCGCTGGACGAAGGCCCGCCAGGCCTGCCGCCAGTACGAGGAACCGCCCCCGGTGTCAGGGAACTCGGGCCGCAGCACGACGGCCGCCCCGGCGTCCGTCCCCTCGACGGTCAGGTAGAGGCCGGTGGCGGCATGCCGGATCCGCACGTGCACGGCCCTGAACCGCTCGGCCACCCACTGCTCACCCGCTCCCCCCGTCTCCCGCCCCACCAGCACGGGCGTCCCCGGCGGACTGTCGGCGGCGGCCGACGCCACCCGGCCCCGACTCCGGTGGAGGTGCAGCACGAACGGCCCGGCAGGCCAGTCGACCAGCATCCTGACAACAACCTTCCCACGTAGACAAAGTAACGCTCCGTCACTCCATCGTCGCCTGCCGGATGCGATCACGCCAGAGCGCCCCGACGACCCGACCGCCCGAGGACCCGACGACCGGGCTAACTGTGCATCAGGTCCTGCACCAGCCGGGCCATCCGGGGCGACGGGGCGACGTTGAGCTCCCGCTGCAGCAGCGTCCGGTACTGCTGGTAGCACTTGAGCGCGCTGGCGAGGTTCCCCTCGGCGATGTGCACCTCGATCACGATCCGGTGGGCCGTCTCCCGGATCGGGTCGATCGAGACGGCGGTGAGGGCGGTCTCCAGCGCGGCGAGGTACTGCTCGGCCCGGTTCAGCTGGTGGGCCAGGGACTCCAGGGCGTGCAGGCGCATCTGGTCCCAGCGTTCGCGCTCCAGCAGCAGCCAGTCCTCGGACCAGCCCGGCAGCAGTTCCCCGCCGAGCTCCTCGACCAGTTCGCCGCAGCTCGCGGGCAGCGGGTCGAGCCCGGCCAGCACCTGCTCGGCCGAGCACCAGGCGGCGTGCAGGTCGACCCGGATGCCGGGGGCCAGCCGGAGCCGCTGGCCGGCGCTCTCGATCGCCGTGCCGTCCCCCAGCCGCCGCCCCTGGCACAGTGCCGAGCGCAGGTTGGCCGCCGCGCGCCAGCTGGTGCAGTCCGGCCAGAGCTGCTCGGCCGCCGTGATCCGCTGGGCGCCGCTGTCGCCCTGTAACGCGAGGAAGGCCAGCAGGTGCTGCGCACCCACCGGGAGGGGCACCCTGGTCCCGGCGTAGGTGACCTCGAAGCCCCTCAGCAGGTCAAGGCACGCGCCATTCCTCGACACATCCACCACTCTCCCGCCACCGGGAGTTCCGCGCACCTGCTCGCCGCGTCCCGGGCGCGTCGCCGGTCCGTGCCGCAGGCGTCGCGCCGCCGTCCACCGGGCGTCCGGCGAACGTCCCCGACCCCGGGCCCGGCCGGGCACCCCGTCACCCCGGGGAAGCACCCGGCCCGGCCGGCCCACGGCACCGCAACGTCCGACCGACGTTCCCGGAACGCCCGGACGACTTCCCGGCGCCGCCCGGACGGACGGGCGGGGTGGAACGTGGTGCCAACGCCCGCGACTCCCGCACCGCCAACTGCCGGGACACCCGCGGACGGTGACCGCCGAACGGCGAGGAGGACCCCATGGACCCCAGGTCGATCCTGCGGGACCTGCCACCCGCCGCCGAGCTGCTCGGCGACGAGGCGGTCCGGATCGCGGTGCTGGACGGCCCGGTGGACCTCACCCACCCCTGCTTCGCGGGTGCCGACCTGACCAGGCTGGACACCCTGGTCGGCCAGCCGGCCGGTCCGGGGCCGATGTCCCTGCACGGCACCCACGTCGCCAGCCTGCTGTTCGGCTGGCCGGGCAGCCCGGTGGCCGGTGTGGTGCCGCGCTGCCGGGGTCTGCTGCTGCCGGTCTTCACCGACGCGCCGGACGGCCGGGTCCCGCAGCTGGACCTGGCCCGGGCGGTCGAACGGGCGGTCCAGGAGGGGGCGCACATCATCAACATCAGCGGCGGCGAGCGCAGCCAGGACGGCCGGGCGGAGGCCGTGCTGGAGCGGGCGCTGCGGCTCTGCGAGGAGAACGGGGTGCTGGTGGTCGCGGCCGTGGGCAACGACGGGAGCGACTGCGTCCAGGTCCCGGCCGCCCTGCCGTCGGTGCTCGCGGTCGGCGCGGCCGGTCCGGACGGCGAACCGCTGGAGCTCAACAACTGGGGCAGCGCGTACGCCGCCAACGGCGTGCTGGCACCCGGCCTGGACATCCTCGGCGCCGCACCCGGCGGCGGGGTCTCCGCCCTGACCGGCAGCAGCTTCGCGACCCCGCTGGTGACCGGCGCCGCCGCCCTGCTGGTGGCCGCGCAGCTCGCCCGGGGCCGGACCGCCGACCCGCTCGCGGCGGGCCGGGCCGTCCTGGCGACCGCGCGCAGTACGCCGTGCTCGCCCGACGGGTCGCCGGAGTGCCGGCGCCGGCTGACCGGCCGCCTGGACGCAGCGGGCGCGTACGAGCTCATCTCCGGTGCCGGGCAGGCGGGTTCGCCGATCCGGGCCCTCCCGCTCCCCGGGGTCGACGCCGCCGGCGCGCCCTCGCCCGAACCGCTCCCGCCCGCACCGAACGCATCCGCCGTTTCGCCCGCCACCGCTTCGCCCGCCCACGCATCGCACGAGGGAGTCAGCACCATGGACACCGAGAGCGTTCCGACCGCCCCGGCCGCCCCGCCCGCCGCCGTCGCACCCGAGGAGGCGGGCGTCACCGCGTCCGCGCCCTGCCGGTGCCAGGAGGCCGAACCGACGGCTCCGGCCCACCGTGACCCGCCTCCTCCTGAGGCGGCCCCACCGGGCGTCAAACCGTCCTGCGGGTGCGGTGGTTCGGGCGGTCCGCGCCCCTTGGTCTACGCCATCGGGGAGATCGGCGTCGACTTCGGGACCGAGGCCCGCCGGGACACCTTCCGGCAGCAGATGGCCCCCGCGCCCGGGCCCCGGACGGCGGCGGGCGAGGCGACCGAGGTCCCGCCGAACCCGTACGACCCCCGCCAGCTGTACGAGTACCTGCTCTGGAACCCCTGGGCGTCCGACAAGCTGACCTGGACCCTGACCATGGACAGCACCCCGATCTACGCGCTGGAGGCCGAGCCCACGGTCGGCGTGGACTGGAGCACGCCCGTCCTCGACCCGTTCCAGGACCGGGCCGCGCTGGAGCAGGCCGTCTCCCGGCCGGCCGAACTGGCGCAGATGCTGCTGACCCTGGCCGCGCCGCCGGTCTCCACGGTGTACCGGGTGTTCCGGGACGCGTTCGTCGGGCAGTCCCGGCTGAAGGACGACCAGGAGGGGTTCGTGTCCCGGGTCTCGGTGCCGGGCGTGATCACCGACCGCACCGTCCGGCTGTTCTCGGGGCAGCTGGTCCCGGTGGTCGAGGTGAAGAGCCGCGGCCTCTACACCTGGAACGAGACGGCCCTGATCGAGTCGGTGCTCGCGGCGGTGCGCGCCGACACCAAGGACCGCAAGGTCAAGATCGACGACGCGGCGCTGCGCAAGACCGTCCGGGCCTTCCTGGACAAGATCTACTACCAGTTCCGCAACCTCGGCCAGAGCTCGGCCGACCGCGCGCTGAACTACGCGGGCACCAACGCGTTCCTGTTCGGCAGCCAGGTCAGCGAAGGCCTGCTCTCGGCCAAGCACGTCCCCGGACCGGAGGACCGGCTGTACGCGCTGGACTCGATCAGTGTCGCGAAGAGCCCGTACTGCCGGATGGGCTCCGACTGCCAGGACGTCGTCGTCAGGTTCTTCGACCCGGACGACGAGCGGCGCTCGCGGGTCACCTACCTGTTCACCATCGACGTGAGCGACGAGCTCCCGGTCAGCCTGTCGCCGACGCACCAGTTCCTCGGCGACATGTGAGCCCGGGGTACGTCCATCACCACCGAGTACGACCGAGGAGGCCGGTCCATGAACACCACCGGAGCACTGCCGAGGACCACACCCCCACCCCAGGTCCGACCGGTCCGCCGGGACGCCAGGAGCGCACCGGAGGCCCGCCCGGGCGGGTCCGGGGTGGAGGCGGCCAGGTCGCGCTGCGCCGGCCTGCCCGGGCTGGCCCGGCAGATGTGCTACGCCGCCCAGTACGGCGCCTGAGCACCACCGACCCGTGCCGACGGGTGCGTCCCGCCGGCCGCAGAACCGCAAGGAGGACTGATCACCGTGACGATCCATCAGACCCTGAGGAACCCGGCCCCGCTCGGGGCGCCCGCGCTGCACCTGCCCCCGCAGGCCCGGCCGGTCCGGCGGACCGGCGTGGCCGCCGGCGCCGCCCTCGGCACCGCCGCGGGCGTCGAGGCGGCCGGGATCCTGGAGTGGCTGGGCAAGCAGGGCGACAAGTACCTGCCCATCCCGGACATCAACCCGGGCGACATCATCGACTGGATCGGCGGCCTCTTCTGACCGCCCCCGCGCCCACGACCGCCCCCGAACCCACCGTCACCACGATGAGGGAGTCCTCCCATGACGAACGGAACCACTCGACCGGCGGGCGGGGTGCGCCCCACCGCCTTGCAACTGCCCCGACTGGCCCCGCCGGTCGACCGGAGCACGGCCGCGGCGGGTGCGCTCGGCAGCGCGTCCGGCATCGAGGCGGACGGGCTGTTCGACCTCATCAAGAGCGTGCTGCCCAGTGTCCTGCCGGGCGGCCTGCCCGGCGGCCTGCCGAACCCGTTCGGCATTCTCGGCGGCCTGCTCGGGCACTGATCCGCCGACCGCGCCGACGGCGGCCACCCGCTCCGCCGTCGGCGCAGCGACCCGTCCGCATCCCCGGTGCGGTGACCTGCACCTCGACCTGAACAGGGGAAGCCATGCCACGCAACCTGCCGCTGCTGCGGCCGATCGACCGCCGGGAGCCGTACGAGCCCTACCTGGTCGTGACCGGCGACCGGCTCACTCCGGTCCCCGACCCGGTCGCCCCGACCGCGAACGGACCGGTCCAACAGTCGGCGCTGACAAGGACGTTGAAGGCCAGGAAGACACCCGACCCGGTTGCTCCGGCCGGGGGCGCGGCACCCGGCGACGAGGAGCCGGTACGGATCATGGACGGCGTCGGCGGCATGTTCGGCCCGTCCCCGCGCGACCCGAGCCCGTGGCGGGCCACCTGCGGCCCGGTGCGAGGACGACGGTAACCGTCGTCCCGACAGTCAGGAGGTTCTCCCATGCTCCAGTCGGAACTGCTCGGCAGCAGCCCGGACCTGGCCCAGGTGGCCGCCGGGACCCGGAAGATCCGCGAGCCCGAGGCCTCGGACGCGGTGGCCGCCGTCCAACAGGCCCTGGTGACCACCGGTTCGGCCCTGCCGGCCTTCGGCCGGGACGGCAGGTTCGGCGCCGAGACGGGGACGGCGGTCAGCGCCTTCAAGGCCGGCCGCGGGCTCCAGCCCTCCGACCCGGTGGTCGGCGTCGGCACCATCACCCGGCTCGACCTCGAACTCACCTTCCTGGAGGGCCTGGACACGCCCCCGATCCGGACCGACTCCGCCCTGCTGGCCCGCGAACCGTTCACCGCGGGCATCCTCGACAGCCTCCATCCCGACCTGGACATCACCGGCAAGGTGCTCCAGATCCTGGAGCTGGCCGACGAGTTCTGCTTCTCGATGTCGATGGCCGTCCTCGACGCCCCCAAGCTGGCCAGCTTCGTCGGACGCTTCGTCGAGCCGCGCATCACCGCGGACTTCTGCACCCGGACCGGCCCGTGCAGCCCGGTCGACGACTTCTTCGACCTCGCCAACAGCCCGACCCCGTACACCGACTTCCTGCGCACCCACAACCCGGCCGTCCCCGCCGCCGTGATCAGCCAGGTCGGCGCGAGCGTCCGCCCCGACATCCTGAGCCAGCGCCCGGGCCGGGCCGCCGAGTGGTACGAGATCAAACCGCTCTCCCCCTCCGGCGTGACCGACGGCATCGCCAAGGGCGTCAAGCTGCGCTCCAACTACGAAGGCAACGGCTTCCCCTACCGCCCCGGCAAGACCTACACCCCGAGCCCGACCATCCCGCTGCACCAGTTCCTCACCCCCGAGGGCGAGAACCTGGAGCTCGTCATCGAGGCCCGCCGCCTGCTCCCCGGCCTGCTCTTCTACCGCCTCTGCCTGCGCGGCGACTACGTCCGCTTCTTCAACCGGGTCCGCCTCACAGCCGGCCTGCTGGCCATCCTGGCCGCCCTGGCCCCCGAACTCCTGGAGGCCGGCGCGGTCGCCGAGGAGGTGGCGGCCTTCCTCGCCCTGCTCCGCACCATCGCCGCCGGCCTGGGCGTGCTGATCCCGGCGATCTAGTCCAACAGGTGGCCGGTGGTGCTGTCCACGTGGGAGGGGATCTCGTCGTGGCGGTCGCCGGTGGTGGGGGTGCCGGTGGGTTCGAACATCAGGATGGCGGCGCCGGACGGGGCGGCCGGGCGGTGCTCGGTGCCCCGGGGGACGGTGAAGACGGAGCCCTTGGGGAGGACGACGGTGCGTTCGCCGGCGGGCTCGCGGAGGGAGATGTGCAGCTCGCCGTCGAGGACCAGGAAGAACTCGTCGGTGTCGTCGTGGGCGTGCCAGACGTGCTCGCCCTGCACCTTGGCGATCCGGACGTCGTAGTCGTTGACCCGGTTGACGATCCGGGGGCTCCAGAGGGCGTCGAAGGAGGCCAGGGCGGTGGCGAGGGCGATCGGTGCGGTGGTGGTGGTCATGGGGACCATGCTGGCCCGTGGCGGGCGGCCGGCGTGAGTGCTAGGAATTGCACATGCCGCAAGAATCCTCGCACCAGGTCCGGCCCGCGCCGCCCGCACCGCACCGCGTCGTGGTGATCGTGGACCGGAACTCCAACCCCTTCGAACTCGGCTGCGCCACCGAGGTGTTCGGCCTGCGCAGGCCGGAGATCGGGCGCGAGCTGTACGACTTCCGGCTCTGTTCGCCCGAACCGGACACCCTGATGCGGGACGGGTTCTTCACCCTCACCGGGGTGGCGGGGCTGGAGGCCGCCGAGACGGCGGACACCCTGATCGTCCCCAACCGCCCCGACACCGACGTGCCGCGCCGCCCGGCCGTGCTCGACGCCGTCCGGCGGGCGCACGCGCGCGGGGCGCGGCTGGTGGGCTTCTGCAGCGGCGCCTTCACCCTGGCCGAGGCCGGGGTCCTGGACGGCCGGCGGGCCACGGCGCACTGGCAGTGGGCGGATTCGTTCCGGGCCCGGTTCCCGGCCGTCCGGCTGGAGCCGGACGTGCTGTTCGTCGACGACGGCGACATCCTCACCTCGGCCGGGAGCGCCGCCGCGCTGGACCTCGGGCTGCACCTGGTCCGGCGCGACCACGGCGCGGAGATCGCCAACTCGGTCAGCCGCCGGCTGGTCTTCGCGGCCCACCGGGACGGCGGCCAGCGGCAGTTCGTCGAACGACCGGTCCCCGACCTGCCCGACGACTCGCTCGCCCCCGTGCTGGTCTGGGCCCAGGAACGGCTGGACCAGCCGCTCACCGTGGCGGACCTGGCGGCCCGGGCCGCCGTCAGCCCGGCCACCCTGCACCGGCGCTTCCGCACCCAGCTGGGCACCACCCCGCTGGCCTGGCTCACCGCGGAACGCCTCACCCTGGCCCGTCGCCTGATCGAACGCGGCGAGCCCGGCTTCGACGCGGTCGCCCGCCGCAGCGGCCTCGGCTCGGCCACCAACCTGCGGGCACTGCTGCGCCGCGAGACCGGCCTCGGCCCGCAGGCCTACCGCCGCCGCTTCGGCCCCGCCCCGGCCTGAAACAGCCCAGGGCCGACCGGCAGGTGACTCAGAAGGGCGGCCTCAGCCCTGTCGCTCCGGCGTCGAGAAGGTCATCCCCCCGGCCTGCTGCAGCGGCTCCTCGTAGGCGGGCTCGTCGTCGTACTCGACGGCGGGCGGGGACAGGAAGACGGCCCGGTCCACCGGGGCGGGCCGGGGCCCGCCCACCACGGCATCATCGGTGGCGGGTTCGGAGAACACGGGCAGCCCGAGCGGGCGGCGATCGAGGGTCATGATCGCCAGTGTGACAGGCCCACGGCACTCCCCCGAACGCATTTACCCGTCGACCCCGCGCACGGTACCCCGGGCACCTCCGCGCTCCGACGGTCGGACACCGGCGATCACCCCGGAGAGTGACTTCCGGGGAAGATCGCCCGAGTGCTCCGGAGCGCTGGTTAGAGTCCGCACGGAAGCAGTCGACAGAGGGGACTCGGGGTGAGCAACGAGCGCCGTGGGCAAGGCAGTTCGGGCGAGGACCTGGTGTACGCCGTGGCCGGGCTGGCCGATCTGGCCCTGAGCCGGGTGGAGCGCGGGGCGGGGCTGCTGCGCGGGCTGCTGCGCCGGGACGACCTCGGGGAGCTGGCCCGGGAGGGGCACCAGGATCTGAAGGCGCGCGGGGAGCTGGCGCTCAAGCGGCACGCCGTGCCCGAGGCGCACATGGAGCAGCTGGCCAGGATCGCCGCCGCCCGGCTGAGCGGCACCGGCGGTGCATGACGCCCGGGCCTTCCGGGCCAGGGTCGACCGGGTCCTGCACGAGCACGCCCGCGAGGAGACCGCGCAGCTGGTCGCGGTGAGCGAGCAACTGAAGCCGGTGGCCGATCAGTTGACCACCGCCGTGGCGGAGGGCAAGCGCCTGCGGGCGGCGTTCTGCTACTGGGGCTGGCGGGCCGCCGGACAGCCGGACAGCGATGCGGTGGTCCGGGCGGCGGCCGCGATGGAGCTGGTGCACGCGGCCGCCGTGGTGCACGACGACCTGATCGACGAGAGCGCCACCCGCCGGGGCGCGCCGACGGCGCACATCGCGCTGCGGACGGCGATCGGCGAGCCCGGGCGCCGCGAGGCCGGGGGCCGGGCGCTGGCCCTGATGGTCGGCGACCTGCTGCTGTCCTGGGCGGGCCAGCTGTTCACCTCCTGCGGGCTTCCGGGCGCGTACCTGGCCCGGGCGCGGCCGCTCTGGGCGGTGCTGGCCCGGGAGCTGGTGGCCGGGGAGTGCCTGGAGATCCTCGGCACCGGAGCGGCGGCGCGGGCCGAGCGGTCGCTGGAGATCATCCGGTTCAAGACCGCGAAGTACACCGTCGAGCACCCGCTGCAGATCGGCGGCGCCCTGGGCGGCGCCCCCGCCCGCACGCTGGCGGCGTTCAGCGCGTACGGGCTGCCGCTGGGCGAGGCGTTCCAGCTCCGGGACGACCTGCTGGGGGTGTTCGGCGATCCGGCGGTGACCGGGAAGTCCGACCTGGACGACCTGCGGGGCCACAAGCCGACCGTGCTGGTGGCGATCGCGCTGGCCGGGGCCGGGGAGACCGACCGCAAGGAGCTGACCGCCCTGCTCGGCCGTCCCGACCTGGACGCCGCCGACCTGCGGACGGCCCGGGGCGTGATCGAGCGCTCCGGCGCCCGTCGCCGGGTCGAGTCCATGATCGAGGAGCGCGCCTCGGCCGCCCGAACCGCGATCGCGCGGGCCCAGCTCCCCCCGGACGCCGCGCAGGCGCTCGGCGGGCTGGTGTCCGCGCTGGTCGCCCGTGACGCATGACGAACCCGGAGGAACGACCATGGGCGACACGCCAGTGAACCACCACCAGCCGGACGCCCTCCGGCTCCAGGGCGACGAACTCGCCGACGCCACCGTGGCGGAGCTGTTCGCCCGGGGCGAGATGGGGAAGTTCAACACCCTGATGCGCTGGTTCGACCGGTCCGGGCAGGACCTGCCCGACGGCCTGCCGGACGTGGCCAGGGAGTACCTCGCCGCCACCGCCGCCCCGCCGAGCTGGGTGGACTGGGGCGAGATGGAGAAGGCCCGGCTGTTCTTCATCGACAACAACGTGCACATCTCCACCGCGCTCTCGTTCGCCGCGATGCCGGCCTGCTACCTGGTCCCGCACATCGCCCGACTGCTCAGTGCCACCCACTCGTTGGCGTACCCGTCCCGCCGGATGGCTGAGACCGGGCAGTTCACCGTCTACCTGATGCGGCCGGACGCGTTCCAGGCGGACAGCCGGTTCGTACCGGCCGCGCAGAAGGTCCGGCTGCTGCACGCGTCGATCCGCCACCACCTGCGCCGGGAGGGGCGCTGGGACGAGGCCGCGCTGGGGGTGCCGATCTGTCAGGAGGACATGATCGGCGGGCAGATGATGTTCTCGGTCCAGGTCCTGGACGCGCTGCACCGGCTCGGCATCCACATGTCCGTGGAGGGCGCCGAGTCCTACTACTACGCCTGGCGGGTGGTCGGCGCGATGCTCGGCTGCGACCCCGCCTCGGTGCCGGTCGACCTGGCCTCGGCCCGGGACTTCTCCGACCGCTACATGGCCCGGCACATGGGTCCGTCCGCCGAAGGCGCGCTGCTCACCCGGCAGTTGATCGACCTGTACGAGGAGGTCGTCCCCGGCACGCTGTTCGACCCGGTGGTGGCCGCGCTGATCCGCTACCTGATCGGGGACACCTCGGCCGACTGGCTCGACATCCCCCGCTCCTCCACCTGGGACACCGCCGTGAAGACGGCGCCGGTCCTGCTCGGCCTGCTCGAACGGATCGAGGACAGCGGCCCGTTGGGCGAGTGGGTGCTCGACACCTTCGGCCGCTGGGTCACCGAGCTGGAGCTCAGCTCGCTGACCCGGGGCCGGGTCATGCAGTACGCCGTCCCGGAGGAGCTGAAGGGCGAGTACGGCATCAAGTCGGCCCGCCCCCGGACCGACCGGTGGACCCCGGCCCCGGTCTCCGCCGACCTCCGGATCTGAGGGCGGTCACCCCCGGACCAGGCCGCGCAGGCGGTGCAGCGCGGTGAACCGCTCGGCCTTGGCGACGGCGGCGCGGTCCAGCTCCTCCATCAGCCGGCGGGAGCGGTGTTCGAGGTCGAGCTCGTCCAGGATCCGGTCCAGCTCGGCCAGCAGTGAGCCGTGCAACTGCCAGGCCTCCGGATGTAGTTGCACTCGTTCCAGCAGCAGGCGGGCGACGTTCTCCCGGCTGGCCAGGGCGGCGGTCAGCTCGTCGGCCAGCCGCTGCTCGGCGGCTTCGGCGTTGCGGCTGACCTGGGTGGTGACCAGGACCGAGAAGCTGACCAGGGCGCCGCCGATGTGGGCCATCAGCTCCTCCAGCGCGAGCGCGACGTCCGGCGGGAACAGCGCCTCCTCGGCGCTGCGGCGCTTGGCCAGGTCGGTGAACGACCGGGCCATCACCCGGATGACGACCACGCAGATCTCCAGCGTGTCCAGGCCGGTGCGCAGCACCAGCCTGGACAGCAGGCCCTCCGAGATCCGGGGGTTGAGCCGCAGGCTGTCCTCGGCCTGCCGGAGCGCGGCGTCCACGTCGGCGATCGCCTGGTCCAGCTCGCGCGCCTCGTGCAGCCGGGCGGCGGCCCGGTGCACCTCTATCGGGCCGTGCACCTGCTCGGCGAGGCGCAGCAGCAGGTGGCGGGCCCGGCGGGCCAGGTCCTCGATCGACTCGCCGGCCGTGTCGATCCAGACCGGGGGTGCGAACAGCAGGTTGAAGAGCAGGCCGACCCCGGCGCCGATCAGGGTCTCCAGCACCCGGTCCCAGGCCTGGGTGGCGAGCCGGGTGACACCCAGCACCAGCATCGCGCTGATCGCGACCTCGTTGACGAACTCGTCCACCCGGACGAACTGGCCGATCGTCAGGGAGGCCAGGATGATCAGGCCCAGGCTCCACCAGCTCAGGCCCATCACGGCGCTGAAGCCGATCGCGATCAGCACCCCCACCACCACCGAGTTCACCCGGCGGATGCTGGTGGTCAGGGTCGAGTAGACCGTCACCTGCACCACCAGCAGCGCCGTCAGCGGCGCGGTGAGCGGCGCCGGCTCGGTGCTCAGCTGCACCGCGACGGCATAGGCCAGGGTCGCCGCGAGGGTGGCCCGTACGGTCAGGTGGACCACCGGGTCGCGGAGGTACCGGCGTACGTTCCCGATCAGAGTCGCTCGCACATCGGTCATTCTCCCCGTCTACCCCGGGTTCGCCGCGCTCATCCGGATCACTACTTGGAGGATCGACCCTGACCACCACACGGGATGCAACCCCTATGTACTGGTCTGTCCCTGATCAGTCTTCAGGAATCAGGGGAAGTACGGTCCATATCTGTTCAAGTCATTGACGCTTCGTCGGCGGCTCCGTAACCATCGGCCCATTCGGAGAGCGCTCCCCCACCCGTCTCCGGACCGTCCGACAGGAGCCGCCATGTCCGTACGTCGCCTGACTGCCCGACCACCCCTCGTCCTGCTGCTGGTGACCGCACTGCTGGCCGGCCTGGTGCTGGCCCTGGGCGGAGGCACCCCCGCCCGGGCCGCCGACGCCCTGCTCTCGCAGGGCCGCCCGGCCACCGCCTCCTCGACCGAGAACGGCGGCACCCCGGCCGCCGCCGCCGTCGACGGGAACACCGGCACCCGCTGGTCCAGCGCTGCGAGCGACCCGCAGTGGCTCCAGGTCGACCTCGGCGCCACCGCCACCCTCAGCCGGGTGGTGCTCAGTTGGGAGGCCGCGTACGCGAAGGCCTACCAGCTCCAGGCCTCCACCGACGGCAGCACCTGGACCACCCTCTACTCGACCGGTACCGGCGCGGGCGGCACCGAGAACCTGACCGTCACCGGCAGCGGCCGCTACGTCCGCGTCCTCGGCACCCAGCGCGCCACCCAGTACGGCTACTCGCTCTGGGAGTTCCAGGTCTACGGCAGCGCCGCCGGCACCGGCTGCGGCAGCACCGACGCCGCGCTCAACCGGCCCACCACCGCGTCCTCGACCGAGAACGGCGGCACCCCGACCGCCGCCGCTGTCGACGGGAACCCGGGCACCCGCTGGTCCAGCGCCGCGAGCGACCCGCAGTGGCTCCAGGTCGACCTCGGCTCGGTCCAGTCGCTCTGCGGCGTCCGCCTGGTCTGGGAGGCCGCGTACGCGAAGGCCTACCAGCTCCAGACCTCCACCGACGGCAGCACCTGGACCACCATCTACTCGACCGGCACCGGCGCGGGCGGCACCGAGAACCTGACCGTCACCGGCAGCGGTCGCTACGTCCGCGTCCTGGGCACCCAGCGCGCCACCCAGTACGGCTACTCGCTCTGGGAGTTCCAGGTCCTGACGGGCGGGCCGCCGAGCAGCTCGGCCGTCCTGCTCTCCTACGGCAAGCCCGCCACCGCCTCGACCTTCCAGGACAGCGGCTTCTGCTCGGGCTGCACCCCGGCCAAGGCCTTCGACGCCGACCCGGCCACCCGGTGGGCCAGCAGCGACACCACCGGCTGGGTCGACCCGGGCTGGATCGCGGTCGACCTGGGCGCAACCGCCGCGATCAGCAAGGTCGTTCTGCAGTGGGACCCGGCCTACGGCAAGGCCTACCAACTGCAGACCTCCGCCGACGGCAGCAACTGGACCACCATCTACTCGACCAGCACCGGCGCCGGGTTCAAGGAGAGCATCGACGTCTCCGGCACCGGCCGCTACGTCCGGATGTACGGCACCCAGCGCGGCACCCCGTACGGCTACTCGCTCTGGGGCTTCGACGTGTACGGCACCGGCGGCAACCCGACCCCGCCGCCCGCACTGCCGCCGAACCCGGGCAACCCGACCCACCTGGTCTGGAGCGACGAGTTCAACTCCCCCGCCGGGACGGCCCCGGACGCCTCCAAGTGGACCGCCGACGCCGGACCGGGCGTCAACAACGAGCTGGAGTACTACACCACCGGCAACCGGAACAGCTACCACGACGGCACCGGCAACCTGGTGATCGAGGCCCGCAAGGAGGTGACTCCGGGCTCGAGCTGCCCGCGCGACCCGCTGAGCGGGAGCACCACCTGCCAGTACACCTCGGGCCGGATCAACACCGCCGACCACTTCAACTTCACCTACGGCCATGTCGAGGCACGGATCAAGGTGACCGGCACGCAGGGGATCTGGCCCGCGTTCTGGCTGCTCGGCGCCAACTTCCGGACCGGCACGCCGTGGCCCAACTCCGGTGAGATCGACATCATGGAGCACGTCGGCAAGGTCGCGGACACGGTCTACTCGACCCTGCACGCCCCCGCCTACAACGGGGCGGGCGGGTACGGCAGTCCGTACACCGTGCCGGGCAGCGACTTCGCGTCCGCGTTCCACGTCTACGGGATGGACTGGGACTCCAGCCACATGACCTTCTCCGTCGACGGCAACGCCTTCTTCACCGTCGACCGCACCACCCTGGAGCAGACCCGGGGGCCGTGGGTCTACGACCACCCGTTCTACCTGATCCTCAACAACGCGGTCGGCGGCGACTGGCCCGGTGCGCCGGACGGCACCACCGTGTTCCCGCAGAAGATGCTGGTCGACTACGTCCGGGTCTCCCAGTAGCGGTCAACTGCTGATCCCGAGTGCGCCGTTGGCCCCCTGGCAACGAGACAGGGGGCCAACGGCGCAGTCCGGTCAATCCGTCAGGCCGGGCACCGGCCGCCCCGACAGGATCAGCCAGGCCGGCACCCGGACCCAGCGGGCCACCGGGCCGGCCTTGGCGCCGTAGCCGCCCGAGGGCAGCCCGACCAGCAACTCCCCCCGGGCCTGGACCAGTCGGAGGTGCCGGGCCGGCTCCTCGCCCTCGGCCGGCCCTTCGTCGATCAGCACCGCGATGTTCTCCGGCTCACCGGTCACCGGGTCCCGGCCCGTGACCAGCAGGTCGACCGGGTGGCCGCCGACGACCGAACCACGTTCGAGCGCATGGTGGCCGTGGTCACCGAGATGTGCCTGAAGCCGGTCCGCCAGGGCCTCGCGTCCGGGGGACGGGACAGCTGCGAGCGGCGCCGCCCCGGTCGGCCGCCGGTCGGCACCCGCCGCTGCCACCAGGGTCGAGCGCCTGGCCAACTCGGCGGGCAGGCCGGGGTGTTCCTGCCAGAAGCCGTGGGTGCCGACGGTGATCAACTGGGACTTGGCCCGGGTGATCGCGACGTTCCAGAGGTTCACCTGACCGCCCACCCAGTGCGCGGTACCGGCCGGGGTGTTCCCGGCCGCGACCAGGCTGAGCACCATGACGTCCCGTTGGCCGCCCTGGAAGGCGTGCACCGTACCGACCCGGACGTCGTACTCCCTGAGCCTGCGCTCCAGGTCCTCCTTCTGCGCCCGGAACGGAGTGACCACACCGATCGTCGCCTTCGCCGGGAGCCGGCGGCGCAGTTCGGCCACCACCCGCTCGACGGCGGCCGCTTCGGCCTGGTTGCGCCAGGATCCGCCGCCCTCGCCCGGGGCCGAGGCACCGTCCGGGACGTCCACCCAGGTGAGCACCGAGGACCGCCCGGACCCCTGGGACAGGTCCACCGGCGGGACATGGCCGCGCACGTCCGTGAGCACCCGCAGCCGGCCCGCGTAGCAGTACCCGTTCACCACGTCGGCGATCTCGGGGTGGCAGCGGTAGTGCTCGTCCAGCAGCAGCGCGGCCGTCCCCCGGCTCGCCGCGTCGTACACCGAGTTGGTGCGGTAGGAGAGTTGGTGCTCCTCCAGCCAGGCCGCGGACAGCCCCGCCCGCTCCCGGGCCTGGCGCTCCTGCTCGGGGGAGATCGAGGCGATGTGCCCCAGCTGCATCGGGTCGCCGATCACCAGGACGCGCTCGGCCCGGAACAGCAGCGGCAGCACGGCGGGGATCGAGCACTGGCTGGCCTCATCGATCACCACCAGGTCGACCAGGCCGGTCGAGAGTTCGAGCTGGCGGACGGAGTGCGTGCTGATCCCCCAGCCCTTGACCTGCGCCATCAGCTGCTTCTGGCTCTTCTGGAAACCCCGTTGCTGACGGAGCGACTGGAGTCGACGGTTCATCACCTCTGTTGCCGCCCGTAGCCGTTCCGCCGAGGTGGCCCCGGCCGCCTCCCGGGACAGCTCGGTGATCCGCGCGGTGTCCCGGAGCCGGTCCTCCCCCAACTGCTGCTCGTCGTACCGCTCGTGTGCGGTCGTCAGCGCACGGAGATCCGCCTCGGCGCCGCAGAGGTCGGCCAGCAGGGCCAACCGGAGCGGTTCCGCCAGGGCCGCGGCCACCAGGTGGTCCCGTACCTCCGGAGCCACCGCCCGGACGAACGCCCTTGCCGCCCGGGCCCGGCGCAGACCGGCCAGCACCCGGGCCCGCAGCGCCCTCCGGGCCCGGCGTTCGCACTGCCGGAGCAGGTCGCCGGAGCCGAGCCCGCCCCCGGCGAGCACCTCCGGCTGGATCCCGAGCGACTGCGCGGCCGCCGCCCTGGTCCGCAGCAGGTCGGCCAACCGCCCCTCCGCCCGGACGTACTCGGCGGCGGACCGCCGTCCGTCCAGCGAACGGGCCCAGGCATGGCGCAACTCGCCCATGGCGGTGGCGGAGTTGCGGGCGGGCTGCTCGGGGGGCTCGCGGAGCAGGCGCTCCAGCTTCTCCGCCTCCCGGCCGCGCGCCTCGACATTGCCGGTCCGCATCATCAGCCCCGGGGCGATGTCGTCGCAGCGGGCCGCGACCACGTTCACCGCCTCGTTGTTGGTGGAGGCCACCAGGACCGTCTGCCCGGCCTGGCTGCCGGTCGTGACGACCGCCGTCACCACCTCGCTCTTGCCGGTGCCCGGCGGGCCGGTGGCCACGGTCACCGGCTGCGTCATCGCCGCGCGGACCACGTGCTGCTGGCTCTCGTTGGAGGGTCCGGCGGCCACCACGGTCACCGCCCGCTGTGCCTCGGGGTCGGCTGCGGCCGACGATCCGGCCAGCAGCGCACCGAGCGCGGTGCGGGAGATCTGGTCGGCCTTGGCCGCGATCTCGGTCAGGTTGCCCACCAGCCCCTCGGCGAACTTGTCCGCACCGGAGGTCAGCAGCAGCATGGCGGCGTTGTGCGCCCCCCGCCGCAGCGAGCTGCGCACGCCGGTGTCGTTCAGCACCGAGATGTCCAGCGGCTCCAGCTCGGGCAGGTGCAGCTCGGTCAGCAACTGCCGTACCGCCTTGAGCATCTGGCCGCTGTTCCCGTCCTGCCAGGTCGGCTGCCAGCGGGCGGCCAGCTCTCCGGCCTCGTCCTGGGTCAGCAGCTCGGCCAGCAGCCCGGCGTGCACCGACGGCACCCCGGCGGGCCGGAGCACGTCCCGGCCGTCCGGGTCCGGGGACCGTTCCATCCGCTGTATCAGCAGCGGGGCCACCCGCACCGCGGTCTTGCCCCGGCGGCCGCCGGCGGCGGGCAGCGTGACGACCGGGTACCCGTACCAGTACTCGGTCTTGTCCGCGTCCCTGCCCCGGGGCAGCGCGGGTGCCGCCAGGGACCGGGCCAGTCCGGCCTGGACCTCCTCCTTGCCGGAGCCGTGCAGGACGTAGTCCTGCCCTTCGCCGCGGTCCCGGTCGGGCAGCATGGCCGAGGCCGACTCCGCAGCGATGCAGGCCAGGTAGTACTGGAGCAACCGCTTCCAGTCGACGCCGTCCTGCGCGTCGGAGTCGACCCGGGCCCGCGCCTTCAGCAGCGCCGGCGACGGCGCCGGACCGGCCGGACCGGCTCCCGGCAGCGGCGGCAGGAAGACCGGCTGCGCCACCGAGCGGGCGAACACCAGGTCCCGGGTGGCGCGGATGGTGGACTTGGTCGGACGCTGCTCCTCCGGGACCCCGAGGCTCGTCATCTGCTGGGTGAGAAAGGTGAACAGGTCGTCCGGGGTGATCCAACCGCTGTCCTTGATCCGCCCGTTGCGCAGCCCTTCGACGATCTCGCCGGTGAACCGCGACGTGCCGAGCGAGGAGCCCTCCGGTGCCATCGCGGAGGCGACCTGGAGCGCGTCGGAGGCCGTGATGAAGTACACCCCGGTCGGGTGCAGCAGCGTACTGCGGCCGGCCTCCGCGCCGCCCCGGAGCTCCTCCGCGGTCGCGCCCTTCGCGGTCCATCCCTGCACCACCGACCCGCTGGAGCAGCAGTCCAGCAGCACGATCTTCGAGGCCGCCCGGCAGTCCTGGAGCATCCGCTCCAGGAACTCCGCCGACACCGCCGTCCCCGGCAGGTCCGCCGGGTCCGAGTCACGGGTGAGGAAGTACAGCTGGTTGTCCTGCTCGCAGAACTCCCCGTGCCCGCTGAAGTAGACCAGGGCGGTCTCACTGGCCTGCCGCTCGCCGAGGAAGTCCTCGATCGCCCGCAGCATCTCGGCCCGGGTGGGCTCGGCGACCACGGCGCAGTCGTTGTACATGCCGATCTCGGTGCTCTCCAGCACCGCCTGCATGTAGTGCAGATCCGCTCGTACCGCCGGGAGTTCGTGGTACCTGGCGCTGTCGTACGTCGATACGCCGACCAGCAGCGCGTAACGGTCGTTGTCGCTCATCGGCCGCGCTCAGCCGACCGATCCGGACCCGTTGCCGGCGCGCTCGGCCCGCTCAGAACGTCCGGCCCGTTCAGCGCGCTCGGCCTGCCCGGCCTGCTCGGAGCGCTCGGCCTGGCCGGCCTGCTCGGCCTGCTCGGCCCGCTCGCCGAGGAAGCGCTCCACCAGTTCGGAGTCCTGCCGCACCTCTCGGCCGGAGATCTCCAGCTGCGCCCCGTCGGCTCTGACCACACGGATGGTGCGGCCCGGCGACCGGGCCAGCCAGGTCTGCAGCACCGCGACCCCGAGCGACCCGGCCGCGAGCAGCACGCTCACCGTCTCCAGGACCGGAACGCCCTTGGCCTCCCCGTCCGGTGCCTGCGGCTCGGGCAGTTGGACGACTGCGGTGAGGCCCGCGTCGGCGAACTCGGCCACGAGCTCGCGGGCCTCGCGCCGGGACCGCAGCGGATCGCTGTCGAGCAGGTCGATTCGGTGGCTGGTCTCCTGGGCGGATTCCACGCTGTCCCCTCTCGGTGTTCTGCCGAACGCGCAGAGTCGGCGCGTTCGCACACAGAGTGCAGATCCTAGTCAGCCCACCACCGCCGTGTGGATGATGTGACCGGAAGATCCGGAGCAGCCGACGCGTCCGGCGCCGGAGGGCTGTGCACCGCACCCGGGCCGAACTCCGGCTCCCGCTCCGGCGGCTGGACCCGCCCCGGCGAACAGGTGGAATCATGACCGGGATCCGGCTCCGACAGGTGGAGCCGATGACGGCAGGAGTCGTGGTGGGGCAGCCGGAGCCGACCGTACGGAAGCCCCGGGCCGCCATCCTCCGGGCCGAACGCCTGCAAGCCGCCGCCCGGACGGTCATCGGCGACCACCAGCACGCGGTCGAGCGGGTCCGCCTGGCCCTGGCCCCGCTCCAGGAAGCGCTGGTGGAGGCGGAACTCGACCGCATCCCGCTGGCCAGGCTGAAGGACGTCACCGGCGGCGGGCTCCGGCTGGCCGCGCTGGAGCAGGCCGGCTACACGACCGTCCGGCAGGTCCGGGACACCACCGCCTACACCTTGCGGCTGCACCCCGGCGTGGGTGAGCTGACTGCCGCTCAGGCCATCGGCGCAGCCCGGCAGCTCGCCGAGGCGGTCGGCCGGACCGTGGCGGTCCGGATCGACCCCGGCGACCGGAGCCCGGCCGCCACCGCGCTGGTGTCCGCCGTGCACCGGCTGGTCACCGCCGGCCACGAGGTGCGCCGCGCCCACGCGGCCGCCGAGCGGACCGAGCTCGACCTGGCCCCGCTGCTGACCGCCGCGCGCCCGCTCCGAGGCGCCCTGCGCGCACTGTTCGTCGGCCGCGAGCAGCGGGCGACGGCGCTGGAGGCCGTCCGCAAGCTGGAGGCGCTGACCTTCCGGGCCGATGAGCAGGAGCTGCCGACGGCGTTCGCGCAGGCGTCGGTGGACCTGCTGCGCCCACCGGTGTCGCCCGCCGAGGCCTGGATCGACTTCGAGCTGTACGCGGCCGAGTTCTACACCGTGCTCGACCAGGTCACCGGATCGGGCCCGGCCGGCCGGGTCACGTCGGAGGGTGACCTGCCCCAGGACCTGGCCGAGCGGATCCGGGCCGAGCCGCTGGACGACACCCACAGCAGGATCTCCCTGCGCGGCTACCAGGCGTTCGGGGTCCGATTCGCGCTGGCGCAGCAGCGGGTGATCATCGGCGACGAAATGGGTCTGGGGAAGACCGTGCAGGCCGTCGCCGCCATGGCCCACCTGCGATCCACCGGGCGGACCCGCTTCCTGGTGGTCTGTCCGGCCGGCGTCCTGGTGAACTGGACCAGGGAGATCGAGTCCGGCAGCACGCTGCCGGCCCTCCGCCTGCACGGCCCGGAGCGCGACGCGGCCGTGGACGACTGGCGCGGTCGGGGCGGTGTCGGTGTCACCACCTACGAAGGCCTGCGCCGGCTGGACCACCTGTCGGACCTGCCGGTCGGCATGCTGGTGGTGGACGAGGCGCACTTCATCAAGAACCGTACGGCGCAGCGTTCCAGGGCGGTGGCGGAGTGGGCGGAGCAGGCGGAGCACGTGCTCTTCCTGACCGGGACCCCGATGGAGAACCGGGTCGAGGAGTTCCGCAGCCTGGTGCAGTACCTGCAGCCGGATCTCCTCGGTCCGCCGGGCGGCAGCACCGGAGTCGGAAGCCCGGCGGCCTTCCGCAAAGCCGTCGCACCGGCGTACCTGCGGCGCAACCAGCAGGACGTGCTGGCCGAACTCCCGGCGGTCGTCCAGGTAGACGCCTGGGAGGAGTTCTCCCCGACCGACCAGGCCGCCTACCGGTCGGCGGTCGCCTCGGGGAACTTCATGGCCATGCGCCGGGCCGCCTACGCGGACCCGGCCGGATCGGCAAAGCTGTTGCGCCTCAAGGAACTTGTGCGGGAGGCCGCCGAGAACGGGCTCAAGGTGATCGTCTTCTCGTACTTCAAGGACGTGCTGGCGACCGTGCAGGAGGCGCTCGGCGGGCACGCCCTCGGCCCGATCCACGGCGGCCTGGCGGCCGCCCGGCGGCAGGACCTGGTCGACCGGTTCGGTGCGGAGCCGGGCCACGCCGTGCTGCTCGGTCAGATCCAGGCCGGTGGCATCGGCCTCAACATCCAGGCCGCGTCGGTGGTCATCCTGTGCGAGCCGCAGGTGAAGCCGACCCTGGAGAGCCAGGCCGTCGCCAGGGCCCACCGGATGGGCCAGGTACGGCCGGTGCAGGTCCACCGGCTGCTGGCGACGGACAGCGTCGACCAGCGCATGGTGGAGATCCTCCGGGCCAAGAGCCGGGAGTTCGACCACTACGCCCGCCGCAGCGAGACCGCCGAGTCGACGCCGGAGGCGGTGGACATCTCGGAACGGTCCCTGGCCGTCCGGATCGTGGAGGAGGAGCAGCTGCGGCTCGCGCTCACCACCTCCTGATCGGGTCCGGACGGCCACGCCCCTCGGTCCGCTACCGGATCGGCTGCCCGGAGATGGCGCGGGCGATCACCAGCCGCTGGATCTCGCTGGTCCCCTCGAAGATGGTGTAGATCTTGCTGTCCCGGTACCAGCGCTCCACCGGGTGCTCCCGGCTGTAGCCCGCGCCGCCGAGGATCTGCACCGCCTTCTCGGTCGCGGCCACCGCCACCTCGCCCGCCTTGAGCTTGGACATCGAACCCTCGCCCGCGGTGAACGGCCGGTCGTTGCGGCCCATCCAGGCGGCCCGCCAGATCAGCAGCCGGGCGCAGTCGATCTCGGTCCGCAGGTCGGCCAGCGCGAACGCGATCGCCTGGTTGTGCAGGATCGGCCGCCCGAACTGCTCGCGCCCACCCGCGTATTCGAGTGCGTACTCGTACGCGGCCCGGGCGATGCCGAGCGCCTGGGCGCCGACCGTGGGGCGGCTGAGCTCGAAGGTGGCCATCGCGGCCTGCGCCTTGGCCGCGCCGCCCTCGCGGACCCGGGCCAGCCGTTCGTCCAGCTTGGCCTTCCCGCCGAGCACGCACTCGGCGGGCACCCGGACCTCGTCCAGGAACACGTCGGCGGTGTGCGAGGCGCGCAGGCCCAGCTTCTTGATCTTGCGGTTGCCCACCAGCCCGGCGGTGCCGGGCGGCACGATGAACGCGGCCTGGCCGCGCGCGCCCAGCTCGGGGTCGACCGAGGCCACCACCACGTGCACGTTGGCGATCCCGCCGTTGGTGATCCAGGCCTTCTGACCGCTGATCACCCACTCCTGCCTGGCCTGGTCGAACCGGGCCCGGGTGCGGAGCGAGCTGACGTCCGAGCCGGCCCCGGGCTCGGAGACGCAGAAGGCGGCCAGCTTCGGGTCCTGCTCGTCGCCGAAGCACTGCGGGATCCACTCGATCGCCTGGTCGGGCGTGCCGCTGGCGAAGATCCCGGCCACCGCGAGGGTGGTGCCGAAGATCGACATGCCGATGCCCGCGTCGCCCCAGAACAGCTCCTCGTTGGCCACCGGCAGCGAGAGCCCGGTCGGGTCGGCCCACATCTCGGCCAGCGACTCGAAGCCGTACAGGCCGATCTTCGCCGCCTCCCGGATCACCGGCCAGGGCGTCTCCTCCCGTTCGTCCCACTCGGCGGCGGCCGGGCGGACCACGTCGGCGGCGAACCCGTGGACCCAGTCCCGGAGTTCGGTCTGCTCGTCGGTCAGGTCGAGGTTGAAGCTCATGCGGGGCTCCTTCTGCGCAGGCGGGGCTCAGGCCTTGGGGATGTCGAAGTAGCGGGTCAGCCCGGAGGCCAGGCCGAGGTCACCGGCGACCTTGAGCCTGCGGGTCATGAAGAGCGTGACGCCGTTGGCGTTGCCGGAGACCAGCCGGAGGAAGTCGGCCGCGGTCAGGGTGAGTCCGAGCCTCGGCTCCGCCTCCCCGGCGCCCTTGCGCAGCACGCAGGCGCCGTCGGCGATCGCGGTCTCGTACACCGCGTCGTCCTGGCCCGGGTCGCTGATCCGCCAGCGGACCAGCGCGTTCAGCCGCCCCGCCACCTCGGGCTTGAACCTGGTCTCCATCCGCCCGAACACCTCGTCCAGGATCCGCCCCCGGGCGGGTCCGGCGACGATGTCGGCGAGGGCGGCCTTCCCGGTGCCCCGGACCAGTTGGGCGAAGTCCTGGGGCGAGATGGCCGCGAAGTCGAGGCGGTCGAGATCCAGCCCGTCGAGGGAGGTCATGGTGGGCGACTCCTTCTTACTCCGGAGTAAGTTTACTTGAGAGTAAGGTTACGGCTCGGTCAGATAGGCTGGCAAGATGCACCCGGAACCGTCCCGAAAGCGACTCCCCCGCAAGGTCCGCGAACAGCAGATGCTCGACGCGGCGGTGCAGGTCTTCTCCGCCCGGGGCTTCCACGCCACCTCGATGGACGAGATCGCCGAGCGGGCCCAGGTCTCCAAGCCGCTGCTGTACCTGTACCTGGGCTCCAAGGAGGAGACCTTCAGCGCCTGCATCGCGCGCGAGGCGGACCGGCTGGTCGACAGCATCGGCAGCGCCGCCCGCTCCCCCGCCGACGAGCCCGGCGAGCGGCTGATGCAGGGGCTGACGGCGTTCTTCGGCTACGTCGCGGCCAACCGGGACAGCTGGGTGGTGCTCTACCAGCAGGCCAGGTCGCAGAGCGGTGCGGTGGCCGAGCAACTGGCCCGGGCCCGGGCCGAGATCGTCGACACCGTCACCGAACTGGTCCGGCAGTCGATGGAGTTGGACCAGGCCCGGGAGGGCGGCAGCGGGTACGCGGCGCTCCGCCGGGAGGCCGCGGCGATCGCGCACGCACTGGTCGGCGCGGCCGACGCGCTGGCCGACTGGGCGCTCACGGTGCCAGGCGAGCAGCCGGAGGCCACCGCGCGCCGGCTGATGAACCTGATCTGGATCGGCCTGGAGCGCCGCGGCAAGGGCGAGGGCTACGGGAGCTGACGGGCCGTGACGCTCCCCCGCAGATGGGTCCGGGTGCCCGCGCGGTCGGTGAGCAGCAGCTCGGTCCGCCCGTCCCGTTCGGCCGCCGCGAACCGTACCGTGCCGGGCAGCGGGACGGGCGCCCGGAACGCCACCTCGATCTCGGCCGCCGGGGGCAGCCGGTCGCCGAGCGCGGCCAGCGCCCGGGCCTTGGTCCACATCCCGTGCGCGATCGCCCGCCGGAAGCCGAACGGCCGCGCGGTCAGGGCGGACAGGTGGATCGGGTTGCGGTCCCCGCTGACCGCCGCGTACCGCCGCCCGGTGGCACCGGTCAGCGGCCAGCTCTCGAACGGACCCGGCAGCGGCTCGACCCCGGCCGCCACCGGGACGGGCGGGCCGCCGGGACGGCTCCGGTGCAGGTAGGTGCTGCGCGAGACCCACACCTCCTCCCCCGCCGCCCGGGCCACCGCCACCACCTCGAACGCCGTGCCGCGCGGGTGCTCGCGCAGCCCCTCGGTCCACACCTCGACCGCGAGCGGCTCCCGGGCCGCGACCGGCCGCCGGATGCCGACCGTGTTGGCGATGTGCACCAGCCCGAGCAGCGGCAGCGGGAAGCCGGGGGCCGTCATCAGCCGGAGCGCGGCCGGGAAGGCCAGCAGGTGCGGGTAGGTCGGCGGCAGCGGCCCGTCGGCCGGGGCGGCCGTGACGGCCGTGACGGCCGGGAAGCCGCAGATCCGGCGGTAGTCGGCCAGCCGCCCGGGGTCGGCCGCCCGCTCGGGCAGCAGCAGGCGCCGCTCCGGCAGCCCGCCGCCGCTGACGCCCCGTCGGGTGACGGCCCGCAGGTAGCTGCCCAGGACCCGGTCCATCTCAGGCCCCCAGCAGCGACTGGCCGCAGACCCGGAGCACCTGGCCGGTCACCCCCGCGTTCGCGGGGTCGGCCAGCCAGCCGACCGTCTCGGCGACGTCCACCGGCAGCCCGGCCTGGGCCAGGCTGTTCATCCGCCGCCCGGCCTCGCGCACCAGCAGCGGCATCCGGGCGGTCATCGCGGTCTCGATGAAGCCGGGCGCCACCGCGTTGACCCGGACGCCGCGCCCGCGCAGCTCCGGGGCCAGCGCCCGGACCAGCCCGATCAGACCGGCCTTGCTCGCCGCGTAGTTGGTCTGCCCCCTGTTGCCCGCGATGCCGCCGATGGAGGAGGTGCAGACCAGCGCACCGCCGTCGCGCAGCACCGGCTCCGGGCCGCGCAGCAGCGCCTCGGTGGTCCGGTGCACCGCACCCAGGTTCACCTCCAGCACGCCGTCCCACTCCGGCCGGGTCATCCGGGCCAGGGTGCGGTCGCGGGTGATGCCCGCGTTGTGCACGAAGACGTCCACCCCGCCGGCCCCGGCCAGCTCGGTCCGGATCAGCTCCGCCGCGTCCGGTCCGGTCAGGTCGACGGCCAGGGCCCGGCCGCCGACCCGCTCCGCCGTCCGGGCCAGCCCGTCCTGCTGGGCGGGCAGGTCGAGGCAGACCACGGTGGCGCCGTCCCGGGCCAGCACCTCGGCGATCGCCGCACCGATCCCGCCCGCCGCGCCCGTGACGGCGGCCACGGCGCCCGCCAGTGAGCGGCGCGCGGGGGCGGTCGCGGCCGGCTCCACCCGGATCACCTGGCCGGAGACGTACGCCGAGCGGGGTGAGAGCAGGAACCGCAGCGGGGAGTCGATCCACTGCTCGGCGCCCGGGGCGACCTGGAGCAGCTGGCAGGTGGAGCCGCCGCGCAGCTCCTTGCCGAGCGAGCGGACGAAGCCCTCCAGTGCCTGGGCGGCCAGTGCCGCTCCCGGGCCGCCTGCCCCCGGTACCTCGCCGAGCACCACCACCCGCCCGGCGGGCGCCAGTTCGCGGACCGAGGCGTGGCCGAACTCGTACAGCTCGGCCAGCCCGTCGGTGCCCTCCAGCCCGGTGGCGTCGAAGACCAGCGCGGCGGGGCGCGGCCCGGCGGGCCCGGCCGGGAGCGCCGCCGCCAGCGCGGCGCCGAGGCGGGCGCTCGCGGTGCCGCCGAGCAGGACCGGCCCGCCCAACGGGGCCTGCCCGGCCCGGTGGCGGACCAGCTCCGCGGCGACGGGCGCGCCGAGGCGGCGCAGCACGCCGCGCCCCACCGGGCCTTCGATGACCTGCTGCAGCAGACCGGCCATGGATCGATACCCCTTACTCCCTAGTAAGTTTACTGAAGAGTAAATACCCTGGGCCCGGTCGAGCACCAGGGGCCGTCCTTCGATCAGGGAGCCAGAGATGACCAGGACCGTACGCCGGGTGGCGATCCTCGGCGGCAACCGCATCCCGTTCGCCCGGGCCGGCGGGCCGTACGCGCGGGCCACCAACCAGGAGCTGCTCGCCGCCGCCCTGGACGGGCTGATCGACCACTTCGACCTGGCCGGGGTCAGGATCGGCGAGGTCGCCGCCGGGGCGGTGCTCAAGCACGCCCGGGACTTCAACCTGACCCGGGAGGTGGTGCTCGGCAGCCGGCTCGACCACCGCACTCCCGCCTGCGATCTGCAACAGGCCTGCGGCACCGGCCTGGAGGCGATCACCCTGGTGGCCAACAAGATCGCGCTCGGGCAGCTCGACTGCGGCGTGGCCGGCGGCGTCGACACCGTCAGCGACGCCCCGATCGGGCTCAACGACGAGCTGCGCCGACTGCTGCTGCGCACCCAGCAGTCCCGCTCCACCGGCCGCCGGCTGGCCACCCTGCTGGGCGGGCTGCGACCGCGCCAGCTGGTCCCCGACCTGCCGGTCAACTCCGAACCCCGGACCGGGCTTTCGATGGGCGAGCACGCCGCCCGCACCGCCCGGCAGTGGCGGATCGGCCGCACCGAGCAGGACGAACTCGCGGCCGAGAGCCACCGGCGGCTGGCCGCCGCGTACGCGCGGGGCTTCTTCGACGACCTGGTCACCCCCCATCGCGGCCTGGACCGCGACCAGAACCTGCGCCCCGACTCCTCGGCCGGTCAACTCGCCCGCCTGAAGCCGGTGTTCGGCACCGACGGGGAGGACGCCAGCATGACGGCGGGCAACTCCACCCCGCTCAGCGACGGCGCCGCCGTGGTCCTGCTGGCGAGCGAGGAGTGGGCCGCGGCGCGCGGACTGGAGCCGCTGGCGTACCTGGTGGACACCGAGGTGGCCGCGGTCGACTTCGTCCCCGGCACCGACGCACCCGAGGCCGACGGGCTGCTCACCGCGCCGGTGTTCGCGGTGCCCCGGCTGCTGGCCCGGCATGGGCTGACCCTGGGCGAGCTGGACCGGTACGAGATCCACGAGGCGTTCGCCTCCCAGCTACTGGCGACCCTGGCGGCCTGGGAGGACCCGCGGTTCTGCACCGAACGGCTCGGCCTGCCGGGCCCGTTGGGCACCGTCGAGCGGGACCGGCTGAACGTCAACGGCTCCTCGCTCGCGGCCGGCCACCCGTTCGCGGCCACCGGCGGCCGGATCACCGCCACCCTGGCCAAGCTGCTGCACGAACTGGCCGCCGAGCGGACCGGTGACCGCCCGGTCCGGGGCCTGATCTCGATCTGCGCCGCCGGCGGCCAGGGCATCACCGCACTGCTCGAACGCTGAACCGAACCCGACCCGAAGACCCCAGGACCCGAGGAGACCAGCTGATGGCCCACCCCCTCGTCCGGGCCGCCCGCGCCGAACACCTGCGCAACCGCGCCCGGGTGGACGTACGGCAGGACGGCGACCGGATCGTCGAGGCCCGCACCGCGCCCCTGGTACCGCCGCAGACCGAGGGCAGCCTCGCCGACCTGCCGTTCCGCAACGCCGCCGAGGCCCCCGACGCGGTGGTGCTGGCCCGCCGGGGCGCCGACGGCGCCTGGGCCGACGTCACCGCCGCCGCCTTCGCCGCCGAGGTCGCCGCCACCGCCAAGGGCCTGGTGGCGGCCGGGATCCGGCCCGGCGACCGGATCGTCCTGATGGCCAGGACCAGTTACGAGTGGACCCTGCTGGACTTCGCCGCCTGGGCCGCCGGTGCGGTGATCGTCCCGGTCTACCCCAGCTCCTCGGCCGAGCAGGCCGAGTGGATCACCGGCGACTGCGGCGCGGTCGCCGCCGTCGCCGAGGACGCCGGCTGCGCCGAGGTGCTGACCGTCGCGCTGGCCCGCCTCGGTACCCAGCTCCCGCTCTGGCGGCTGGACCTGGGCGCGGTGGCCGAGCTGGCCGAGGCGGGCGCCGCCGTCCCGGACGCGGAACTGGACCGCCGCCGGGCCGAGTCGGGCCCAGGCTCGGAGGCCACCCTGATCTACACCTCGGGCACCACCGGCCGCCCCAAGGGCTGCCGCCTCACCCACGGGAACTTCCTGGACGAGGCCGCCAACTGCCAGGCCCTGCTCAGGCCGGTGTTCGAGGCGGTCTCGGCCGAGCCGCCGTCCACCCTGCTGTTCCTCCCGCTGGCCCACGTGCTCGGCCGGATGATCCAGGTCACCTGTGTGCTGGCCCGGATCAGGACCGGCCACAGCCCCTCGCTCAAGCCGGCCGAACTCCGGCCCGACCTGGCCGGGTTCGGCGCCACCTTCCTGGTCGGGGTGCCCTACCTGTTCGAGAAGATCCACCACCTCGGCCGGGTCGAGGCCCAGGCGCGCGGCGCCGCCCGGGTGTACGACCGCGCGGTGGCGGTCGCGGTCCGCTATGCCCGGGCCGAGCTGGCCGCCGTCGCCGGTGACGGGCCCCGGGCCCCGCTCGGGCTGCGGCTGGTGCACGGCCTCTACGACGCGCTGGTCTACCGCAAGGTCCGGGCCGCGATGGGCGGCCGGGTCCGGTACGCGATCAGCGGCGGCTCCTCGCTCGACCCCGAGCTGCTGCTGTTCTTCGCCGGTGCGGGAGTGATCGTCTACGAGGGCTACGGCCTGACCGAGACCACCGGGCCCTCCACCGTCAATCCGCCGCTGCGCCCCCGCCCGGGGACGGTCGGCCCGCCCGTCCCCGGCACCGCGGTCCGGATCGCATCGGACGGCGAGGTGCTGCTCAGCGGCGGCCAGCTGTTCACCAGCTACCTCGACCCGGCGGCCCAACCGCCCTTCCTGGACGGCTGGTTCGCCACCGGCGACCTGGGCCGGCTGGACCCGGACGGCTACCTCACCATCACCGGCCGGAAGAAGGAGATCCTGGTCACCAGCGGCGGGAAGAACGTCAGCCCGGCCCCGCTGGAGGACCGGCTGCGGGCCCACCCGCTGATCAGCCAGTGCCTGGTGGTCGGCAACGGCCGCTCCCACGTGGCCGCCCTGGTCACGCTCGACCCCGAGACGCTGGCCCAGTTCCTGGAGCGGCCCCCGTCCGGCCCCGGCGCCCCGGTGCTCCCGGTCGACAGCGCCGTACCGCTGCACCCCGCCGTCGCGGCCGAGGTCGCCGCCGCCGTCCAGGCCGTCAACGCCGCCGTCTCGCGCGCCGAGTCGATCCGCCGGGTCCGGATCGTCGCGGGTGACTTCACCGAGGAGCGCGGTCTGCTCACCCCGTCGCTCAAGGTCAAACGGCAGGCGGTGATGGCCGCCTACCGCAAGGATGTGGAACTGCTCTACGGCAGCTGACATCCGTCCGCCCCGCGCGGCCCGGACCTGCCTATCGTGTGACCACCAACGGTGGACCACAGGAGGCCGCAGTGCCGATCGACGTCGAGCTGGCCCGGCAGGACACGGCGGGCTGCGCGGGGGTGACCCATCTCAACAACGCCGGCGCGTCCCTGCCGCCGCGTCAGGTGGTGGACGCGGTGGTGGACCACCTGCGGCTGGAGGAGCGGTCCGGCGGCTACGAGGCCGCGGCCGCCGCGGCCGGGCGGATCGAGCACACCTACGACGCGCTGGCCGAGCTGATCGGCGCCGGACGCCACGAGATCGCCCTGCACGAGAACGCCACCCGGGCCTGGGACATGGCGTTCTACGGGCTGCGCTGGCAGCCCGGCGACCGGATCCTGACCTCGCGCTCGGAGTACGCCAGCAACGCGATCGCGTACCTCCAGACCGCCGACCGGTACGGGGTGCAGGTCGAGCTGGTGCCCGACGACGAGCACGGGCAGGTCTCCGTGCCCGCCCTGCGCGAGCTGGTGGACGAGCGGGTGAAGCTGATCGGCATCACCCATGTGCCCACCCAGGGCGGGCTGGTCAATCCGGCCGCAGAGATCGGCGCGGTGGCGCGCGCCGCCGGGGCGGTGTACCTGCTGGACGCCTGCCAGTCGATCGGCCAACTGCCGGTCGACGTCCGGGAGATCGGCTGCGACCTGCTCACCGCACCGGGCCGCAAGTACCTGCGCGGGCCGCGCGGCACCGGCTTCCTGTACTGCTCGGAGCGGCTGCTCGACACCCTCGAGCCGCCGTTCCTGGACCTCTCCTCGGCGAGCTGGACCGGCCCGGACTCGTACCGGGTCCGGGACGACGCCCGCCGGTTCGAGAGCTGGGAGAGCAGCCTGGCCGGCCGGATCGGCCTCGGGGTCGCGGTGGACTACGCGCTGGGGCTCGGGCTGCCCGCGATCGAGGCCCGGGTCACCGCACTGGCGGCGGGCCTGCGGGAGCGGCTGCTGGCCCTGCCCGGGGTGACGCTGCACGACCGGGGCACGCGGCAGTGCGGCATCGTCAGCTTCACCGTGGCCGGCCACGACAGCGCCGCCCTGGTGCCGGAGCTCAGGGCGCAGCGGATCAACGTCTCGGCCGCGCTGCTCGGTTCGGCCCGCTGGGACCTGGCCGAGCGGGGGCTGGAGTCGCTGCTGCGGGCCTCGGTGCACTACTACAACACCGAGGAGGAGCTCGACCGCCTCTGCGCCGCGCTGCCCGCTCCGCTGCCTGGCTGACCTCCGCGCGGCGCCCGCGCCTTCCCGGCCGATTCGGTCCTATGCTCACTTTTCGGGCGCCGGCTCCGGCGCAGCCAGTCGGCCAGGGAGGCACCCGGATGAGCACGGACGACCGCTTCACCACCTGTCTGTGGTTCGACGACCAGGCCGAGGAGGCCGCCGAGTACTACCTGTCGGTGTTCAGGAACTCCCGGCTGGGCCGGATCGGCCGCTACACCGAGGCGGGCCCGGGCCCGGCCGGTTCGGTGCTCGCGGTGGAGTTCGAGCTGAACGGCCAGAAGTTCGTCGGCCTGAACGGCGGGCCGCTGTTCAAGTTCAACGAATCGGTCTCGTTCCAGATCCCGTGCGCCGACCAGGCCGAGATCGACTACTACTGGAGCCGGCTCACCGAGGGAGGCCAGGAGTCGCAGTGCGGCTGGCTCAAGGACCGGTACGGCGTCTCCTGGCAGGTGGTGCCGACCGCCCTGATCGAGATGATCGCCGACCCCGACCCGGAGAAGGCCCGGCGGACCACCGAGGCGATGCTCCGGATGGGCAAGTTCGACCTGGCCGCGCTGGAACGGGCCTACGCCGGGGAGTGAGCGCGGGGCCGATGCCGCCCGGGGGGCGGAGTGGTCACCCCTCCGCCTCCCAGAGCCCGGCGAAGAGCTGGTCCAACTGCTCCTCGCCGACCGGCGGTTCGGCCATCGGGTCGGTGGCCCGGGCGTGGAAGCCGGCCAGCAGCAGCGCCAGGTAGCGCCGCCACACGCCGGGGCGGAGATCGTCGGCGGCCGGTACCGCCCGGCAGAGCGGGCCGAGCAGGAAGAGCAGGTCCATCGGGACCACATCCAGGCGCATGGTCCCCTGCTTCTGCGCCCGGACCATCAGGGCCGTGACGGTCGCGGCGTTGCGGTGGCTCATCTCGGCCAGCGCCGGGACACTCGGGATGGCCATCGTCACCAGGTCGTTGAACCCCCGGTTGGCGCCGACCAGTTCGAAGATCCGGCTGAAGTAGCGCTCGATCCCGGTCCAGGCGTCCTCGCTCGCGAGCGCCTCCTCCCCCGCCTCGGCCAGCACCGACCCCGCCGTGGCGAAGACCTCGCCGATCAGGTCCTCCCGGGTCGGGAAGTGCCGGTAGAGGGTGGCGTTGCCGACGCCCGCGCGGCGGGCGATCACATCCAGCGGCGTGCCGAGCCCCTGCTGCGCGAAGAGCTCGGCCGCCGCCTCGACCAGCGCCTCACGGTTGCGCCGGGCGTCCCGCCGCCGGGGCGCGGCCTGCTGATCCGTCATGGGCCCACCTTAGTCAGTCACTGAAACGGGGACCACTCCCCGTTGGTGCTACAGTACCGCCAGGAAATGGGGGTCACTCCCCGTTTCGAGCTGGGTACACGGATCGCGCACAAGGGGAGTGCCATGACCACCCGTCAGAACTCGGGGCGCCGCGCGGCGGACTGGATGGACGGCCGACTGGGCATCCACACGCTCGCCCGGACCAATCTGCGGAAGATCTTTCCGGACCACTGGTCCTTCATGCTCGGCGAGATCTGCCTGTACAGCTTCGTCGTGATCATCCTGACCGGCGTCTACCTGACCATGTTCTTCAAGCCGAGCATGGCCGAGGTGGTCTACCACGGTTCCTACGCCCCGCTGAACGGCATCCGGATGTCGGAGGCCTACGCCTCCACCATGAACCTCAGCTTCGAGGTGCGCGGCGGGCTGCTGATCCGTCAGATCCACCACTGGGCCGCGCTGGTGTTCGTGGCGGCGATGTTCGTGCACATGATGCGGGTCTTCTTCACCGGCGCGTTCCGCAAGCCGCGCGAGGTCAACTGGCTGTTCGGCTTCCTGCTGCTGTTCCTCGGGCTGATGGACGGCTTCATGGGCTACTCGCTCCCGGACGACCTGCTCTCCGGCACCGGCATCCGCTTCGTCGAGGGCGTCACGCTGGCGGTGCCGCTGGTCGGCACGTACCTGCAGATGTTCCTGTTCGGCGGGGAGTTCCCCGGCACCGACATCGTGCCGCGGTTCTTCACCATCCACGTGCTGCTGATACCCGGGATCATGCTGGGCCTGCTGGTGGCGCACCTGATCCTGGTCTTCTACCACAAGCACACCCAGTGGGCCGGGCCCGGCCGGACCGAGCAGAACGTGGTCGGCATGCCGCTGATGCCGGTCTACCTGGCCAAGGCGGGCGGCTTCTTCTTCCTCGTCTTCGGCGTCATCGCGGCCATGTCGGCGGTCGCCACCGTCAACCCGATCTGGGCGTACGGTCCGTACCGCCCCGACCAGGTCTCCACCGACGCCCAGCCGGACTGGTACATGGGCTTCGCCGAGGGCCTGATCCGGGTGATGCCGGGCTGGGAGATCGGCCTCTGGGGGCACACCCTCAACCTCGGCATCCTGATCCCGTTCCTGGCCTTCCCGCTGGTGCTGGCCGCCATCGCGGCCTACCCCTTCATCGAGAGCTGGATCACCCGGGACGGCCGCGAGCACCACCTGCTGGACCGCCCGCGCAACGCCCCGGTACGGACCGCGTTCGGCGCGGCCTGGATCAGCCTCTACCTGGTCCTGCTGGCCGGCGGCGGCAACGACCTGTTCGCCACCCAGCTGCACCTCTCGCTGAACAGCATCACCTACGCGGTGCGGATCGGCGTGTTCGTGGTGCCGGTCCTGGTCTTCACGGTCACCAAGCGCTGGTGCCTGGGCCTGCAACGGCGGGACCGCGACAAGGTGTTGCACGGCCGGGAGACGGGCATCATCCAGCGGACACCCGGCGGCGAGTTCGTCGAACTCCACCAGCCGCTCTCCCCGGCCGAGTTGCACCGACTGACCGCGCACGAGCAGCACACCCCCGCCGAACTCCCGCCCCGGGCGGGGCTGCTGACCCGGGCCCGGGTCCGTGCCTCGCACGCCTACTACGGCCCGGCCGGACAGATCAGCCGGCCGACCGCCGAGGAGTACCGCGCGATCGCCCACACCGACGAGCACTGACGGAGGCGCGAGATGAGCCGGCACAGCACCCAACTCGCCGACACCCGACACCTGCTGATC
Source organism: Kitasatospora sp. NPDC002040 (assembly GCF_040296785.1). Taxonomy (NCBI): domain Bacteria; kingdom Bacillati; phylum Actinomycetota; class Actinomycetes; order Kitasatosporales; family Streptomycetaceae; genus Kitasatospora; species Kitasatospora sp. NPDC002040. The sequence goes on from NZ_JBEOXV010000006.1 coordinate 198,808, forward strand.
ACCAGCTTCGAGGACGACGGCAGCTCCGCCACCGCCACCACCTGGGTGGTGCCGGACGGCCCGGCCCTCGGCGTCTGGGCCCGCACCGACTCGGCCGTGGTCCGCCACGTCCGCAGCCACCCCGGCGTCCTGGTCGAACCCTGCGACCAGCACGGCCGCCCGCTCGGCGGGCGGCGGACGGCCCGGGCCGTGCTCTGCGACCCCGACACCACCGCGTGCTACCGCACCTCGCTGCTCAACAAGTACGGCCTGACCGGGATGCTCGCGCTGGTCCGGAGCCGGCTGCGGCTCGGTCTGGCCGGCACGGTCGGCATCCGGATCACCCTGACCGACCCGGACGCCGCCCTGCCGTTCGGCGCGGCCTGGACGCCGCCGCCCTGGTACAGCCTCAACTGAGCACAGCTGCCGGCCCGGGGCGGGCGGTGTCGGTGCCGTACGGTTGGATGATCATCATGACCGCCAACGATGTCGCACCGCTGCTGCCCGCCCCCGACATCCTGCGGGAGCACTGCCGGGCGCTCGCCGTCCTGGACGCGATCCTCTGCCCCGAGTGGCCGGACCGCTACTTCACCTTCGACGCCCACTGGGCGCCCGGGGAGCAGCTGGCCTCGATGCGGAACGGCTCCGGCGACGAGTACACGGTCACCTTCACCCCCGCCGGCACCTACCTGCGCGGCTTCGACCACGAGTCGCCGATGAGCCCGTACGCGGAGGACCGGGTCTGGCCCGGCGTCCTCGACGAGGTGCCCGGGCCGCTGCGGGCCTGCGCCGAGGAGCCCGCCTTCACCGACGACGGCCTCCCCACCGTCACGGCCGCGCTCTGGCACCTGGCCGGGGACGACCGGTGGCACAGCGGCGCGATCGACTTCCCGCCCGGCCACCCCGACCCGGACGGCGCCGACTGGCTGTTCCAGTCCCTCACCGACCGCTCGGCCGAGGCGTACGCCGACTTCGCTACCGACTACTACGAGGTCCCGGTCGACCTGGCCGCCGTCCGCCACGTGCTGGCCCTGCGCCCGCTGACCACCGAGGTGGTCCGGGCCCTCAATCCCGACCTGGCCCTGGCCGACCTGGCCGACGACCTCGCCGACGCCGACTATCCGTCAGAGTGACCGCGACGACCGCCTGACCTCCACCAGGCCGGCGATCCGCTCGGCGACAGCATGCCGCTCGAACGGGCGCCCGTCGCCGTTCAGGTGCTCCCGCAGCCGGAGGCTCGCCCAGGAGACCCGCTCGGGGTGCACGAACACGTGGCTCCGGCCGCAGCCGCAGTCCTGGCGCACCCACCCGCACCCCGGGCACAGCTCCACGAAGCCGTGCCCGGTCGAGCGCAGCACCGGCGGCCGGCCGTCCCCGCAGCTGCGGCAGCCAGTCGGCTGCTCCCCCTCGGCCAGCCGGACCTCGCGCCCGACGAACTCCGGCAGTGCGAGGGCGGGGTGGCAGTACTCGTCCACCACGTAGCTGCGCGGGCGCGACGGCCACCACCACGGCCCGGGTCGGTCCGGGCGCCGCAGCCCGGCCCGCTTCTCCTGCCGACGCCGCTCCGCGTAGCGGGCCGCGGCCTGCTGTCGGATCGTCCGGGCCCGGTCCAGCTCGGTCACCGCGCGCACCAGCGACCCGGGGTCGTCCTCCAGCTGACGCGGCATCAGGGCACTGACCGTCAGGTGGTGGTAAGTGCGGAGGAATCCGTACGGCGCGAAGACGTCGAGGCAGACCCAGAGCGCCCGGTGCCGCTGCATCGTGCTGAGCCCCGGGTCGAGCACCCGGTCGCGGTGGGTGGTGAAGCTGGTCATCGGGCGAGTATCGCCGAGTCCGTTCCGTACCGCCGCCGAATTACCCGCTGGTTCCTTCGTGTGCAGTTCGTCCGGTCAGGCGGTGTTCCCGGCCGGCCGGGGGAACGGGTACCGGCCGGAGCCGGTCGGCTCCCGGCCCGTGGTGGGTGTCCCCCTGTCCGGCGGGTCGTCGTCGAGCGAGGGGAACGTCCCGCCCGTGGCCACTCTGTGCCGTCCCGCCGTTGCCGTGCCCGAGTACGTGATCACTCAGGAGGAGACCCTCGACCTGGCCCGGTCGATCCACGCCGACCATCCCCAACTGCCGCTCGCCCTCAGACTGATCGAGAACACGGGGGTGCGCAAGCGGCACCTGGTCCAGTCGGTCGAGGAGACCCTGGCGCACCCGGGCTTCGAGGCCAGGAACCTGCGCTACGAGGCGGAGGCCAAGCGCCGGGTCCCCCAGGTGGTGCGGGAGGCACTGGAGCACGCACGCCTGACGCCGCAGGAGATCGACCTGATCGTCTACGTCTCCTGCACCGGCTTCATGATGCCCTCGCTGACCGCCTGGCTGATCAACTCGATGGGCTTCCGCCCGGAGACCCGCCAGCTCCCGATCGCCCAGCTCGGCTGTGCGGCCGGCGGCGCCGCGATCAACCGCGCGCACGACTTCTGCACCGCCTACCCGAACGCCAACGTGCTGATCGTGGCCTGCGAGTTCTGCTCGCTCTGCTACCAGCCCACCGACCTGGAGATCGGCACCCTGCTCTCCAACGGCCTGTTCGGCGACGCGGTCGCCGCCGCGGTGGTCCGGGGCAGCGGCGGCACCGGCGTCCACCTGGAGCGCAACGGCTCGTACCTGGTCCCGGACACCGAGGAGTGGATCGCCTACAGTGTCCGCTCCACCGGCTTCCACTTCCTGCTCGACAAGCGGGTCCCCGGCACCATGGAGCCGCTCGCCCCGGTGCTGGTCCAACTCGCCGAGCAGCACAAGTGGAACGCCTCCGAGCTGGACTTCTACATCGTGCACGCGGGCGGGCCGCGCATCCTGGACGACCTCTGCAGCCATCTGAAGGTCGACCCCGAGTGCTTCCGGTTCAGCCGGGCCACCCTGACCGAGTACGGGAACATCGCCAGCGCCGTGGTCTTCGACGCCCTGGCCCGCTACTTCGACGAGGGCACCGCCGTGGACCGGGCCACCGGGCTGATCGCCGGCTTCGGCCCGGGCATCACCGCCGAGGTCGCGCTCGGCCGCTGGACCGTGCCCGTGAAGCCCCAGTCGTTCGCCAAGACCCTGATCAGGAGCTCGAATTGACCACGACCACGGCCGCCCCGGTCCACTTCTGGAACCCGCCCGACCTCCCCGGCCTCGACTTCGACCCACTGCTGCACCGCCTGCTGCACGAGGACCCGGTGGCCCGGGTCCGGCTGCCGCACGGCGACGGCCACGCCTGGCTGGTGACCCGGTACGAGGAGGTCAGGTTCGTCTCGGTCGACCCGCGGTTCAGCCGCCAGGCGGTGTACGGGCGTTCGGTCACCCGGCTGGCCCCGCACTTCATCCCGATGGACGGCGCCGTCGGCTTCGCCGACCCGCCCGACCACACCCGGATGCGCCGGGTGGTGGCCAAGGCGTTCACCGCCCGCAGCATGCACCGGCTGCGCGAGCACGCCCAGCAGGTGATGGACCGGCTGCTCGACGCGATGGCCGAACACGGCGGCCCGCTCGACCTGATGGCGCACCTCAACCGCCCGTTCCCGCTCGCCATGATGTGCGAGCTGATGGGCGTCCCGCCGGCCGACCACGCCCTGATCGCGCACTGGTCCGACACCGTCATCTCGGCCTCGGCCGGCCGGGAGGCCAGCGAGCGGGCCAAGGAGGAGTTCGCCGAGTACTTCACCGAGCTGCTCGGCTGCCGCCGGCTGGAGCCGCGCGACGACCTCGCCGGAGTGCTGGCCGAGGCCGTCCAGGAGGGCACCCTGGAGCTGCACGAGGCGGTCGGGCTCGCCGTGCTGGTGCAGATCGGCGGCGGGCACGCGGTCCGCAACAACAGCGCCAACATGGTGTTCGCGCTGCTCACCCACCCCGGCCACCTGGCCCGGCTGCGGGGCCAACCCGCCCTGCTCCCACAGGCCGTGGACGAGCTGCTGCGGTACATCCCGCACCGTAACGCGGTCGGCCTGTCCCGGATCGCACTGGAGGACGTCGAGGTCGGCGGCGTGCTGATCCCGGCCGGGGACCCGGTCTACGTCTCGTACCTGACCGCCAATCGGGACCCCTCGGTCTTCGCCGACCCCGAGCTGCTCGACTTCGACCGCTGCCCCAACCCGCACGTCGCCTTCGGCCACGGGCCGCACTACTGCCCGGGCGCCGCACTGGCCCGGCTGGAGTCCGAGCTGATCGTCGGCTCGCTCTGGGACCGCTTCCCCGGCCTGCGGCTGGCCGTACCGGAGGACCAACTGGTCTGGCAGCGCGGCGCGTTGATCCGTGGTCCGGAAACCCTTCCGGTGACCTGGTGAGGACGCGCCGATGACCTACCTGAACCCCCGGGACGGCCTGGTGGTCCCGCCCGGCGGCGGCCGGACGGTGCACGCCGCCGCCCAGCAGGTCACCTTCAAGGTGACCGGCGCGCACTCGCTGGCCGCCTCCAGCTTCGAGGTGGTGGTGCCGCCCGGATTCGACGTCGGCGCGCACGCGCACGGCCGGAGTGAGGAGCTGTTCCTGCTGCTGGACGGCGAGTTGGACGTGCTCGCGTTCGAACCGAAGGTCCGGACGCCCGACTGGCGCGACTGGGAGTCGCGGGAGGGGCGGACCTTCCTCCGGGCCACCCCCGGCACGCTGATCCTGGTCCCGCCCGGCTGCCCGCACGCCTTCGCCAACCCGACCGGACGGCCCGCCCGGATGTTCTTCCAGGCCTCGCCGCCGCCCGAACACGAGCACTACTTCGAGGAGTTGCTGGACCTCTTGAACGCCGACGGCGGGATCGACCACGACGCGGTGGCGGCACTGCGCCTGCGCTACGACATCGAGCAGCTCACCCCGCTGCGGCACCTCCCGGTGGAGGTGGCGACCCCGTGACCGATGCCGGACCCGTGACCGATGCCGGCCCTCTGACCGAGGTGTGCCCCGCCCGCGGCACGGCCCACTTCTGGCCGGTCGACCACCTGCCGGAGCTGGAGTTCGACCCGCTGCTGCACCGGCTGCTGCGGGAGGAGCCGATCGCCCGGATCAGGCTCAGGTTCGGCGAGGGCGAGGCCTGGCTGGCCACCCGGTACGAGGACATCAAGGAGCTCACCTCCGACCCCCGGTTCAGCCGCGAACTCACCGTCGACCGGCCGGTCACCAGCATGACCCCGCACGTGGTCGCCCCGGTCGGCGGCATCGGACGCACCGACCCGCCCGACCACACCCGGCTGCGCCGCCTGGTCGCCCAGGCCTTCAACCGCCGCCGGGTGGCCCGGCTCCGGGTCGAGACCGAGGAGATCGCCGACCGGCTGGTCGACGCCGTGCTCGACCAGGGGCCGCCCGCCGAGCTCACCTCCGCCCTGACCGGCCCGCTGCCCGAGCAGGTGATCGGCAGGCTGCTCGGCGTCCCGGCCGGTGATCTCGGCCTGTTGCAGGGCTGGCGCGCCGTCATCCTCTCCAGCGACCACTCACTGGCCGAGAGCAACGGGGTCAAGGCCGAGATCGCGGGCTACTTCCGCACCCTGGCCGAGCACCGGGCCGCCCACCCCGCCGACGACCTGTTCAGCGAACTGGTCGCCGCCCACGGCGCCGGGGCGCTCAGCCGGCCGGAGCTGATCTCGCTCTCGGTGATGATCGTCCTCAACGCCCTGGACCAGATCCGCAACCAGGCCTCCACCATGGTCTACACCCTGCTCACCCACCCCGGACAGCTGGCCTGGCTGCGCGAGGACCGGACCCGACTGCCCGCTGCGGTCGAGGAGTTGCTCCGCTTCATCCCGCAGCGCAACGGGGTCGGCATGCCCCGGATCGCCACCGAGGACGTCACCGTCGGCGGTGTCACCATCCGGTCCGGCGAGGCGGTCTACGTCTCCTACCTCGCCGCCAACCGCGACCCCACCGTCTTCGCCGGCCCCGACCGGCTCGACCTCACCAGGACCGACCGGCCGCCGAACCTGGCCTTCGGGCACGGCGCCCACTACTGCCTCGGCGCCGCGCTCACCCGGATGCAGTGCGAGGTCGTCCTGGGCACCCTGCTCGACCGCCTGCCCGGCCTCCGACTGGCCGTACCCGCCGCCGAGATCCGCTGGCGCCGGGGCACCGTCAACCGGGGGCCGGAGACCCTGCCGATCAGCTGGTGACTCCGCCGACGCCTCAGCCCCGGGTCCGGCGCAGCTCGGCGTAGTCGGGCGCGGGGAAGCGGGTACCGGTGAGCGCGTCCGGCACGGGAGTGCCGGGCGTCAGGTCCAGCGGGATGAACCCGGCCCAGGACTCGACCGCGTCGTCCTTGGGCTCGTCCCGGGCGAAGCCGCTGCGCGTCTTGATCGAGAACTCCTCGACCGGCAGCGTCAGGACCGCCGTGTACTCCGCCTCCTCGACGCTCGGACGGCGGGCCGCGCCCGGGCCCGAGAGACGGCCCGGGACGACGCTCTCCACGATGTACGCGAGTGCGGCGGCCCGTTCCTCCGCGTCCTCGATGCCGGTCGCCCGTCCGAAGACCATGACGGAGCGGTAGGCGGCGGAGTGGTGGGAGGCGGCCCGGCCGAGGATCAGGCCGTCGATCAGGGTCGCGGTGACGCACACCGGGGTGCCGGCCGCCGCCGTGGTCATGAACCGGCCGTACGCCGATCCGTGCAGCAGGAGCCGGTCCCCGTCGCGGACGTGCAGGGTGGGGATGACCATCGGGCCCTGGTCGGTGTTGAAGCCGACGTGGACCGCGAGGGCCTCGTCCAGGATGGCGTAGGCCGCCTCGCGGTCGTACGTGACGCGGTCGGGGTACCGCTCGGCCGTGGTGCGCACAGTGGGTGACATGGCAGTGACTCTAAGGTTCGACCGAACGCTGCCCGGGCTGACACTCCGTCAGAGCAGCGGACCGAGCAGCGGCAGCACCGCCTGGCAGGGCAGTGGCCTGGGGTGGGCCGGGTCGAGGGCGTTGAGCACGTGGGTGAGCGCCCTCGGGTCGTAGGCGATCTCGGTGTGCTCTGCGGCGTCCAGCGGGCAGCCGTCCTGGAGGGTGGTGTCGGTGACGTCCGGGCCGCTCAGGAAGGCCGACTCGTACGGCGTCACCACCTCGTCGAAGCGGGAGGCGATGACGGTGTAGGTGACGCCGGGGACGGTGTCGCCGCCGGCGTTCAGGGCGGTGAGGAACGGCGAGCCCTGCTCCTGCTGGACGCAGGCCGGGCAGGCGGGGCCGAGCAGGAACCGGTTGGCGGGCTCCAGCAGGCCCAGCGCGGTGGCCAGCCGGGTGAACCCGAGGATGGTGGTGCCGTGGTTGCTCGGGGCCAGGCCGACCAGCTTGCCGACCTTGGCGGCGCCGCCGAGGTTCTTCAGGTAGTAACGGGGCATCATGCCGCCCTGCGAGTGGCCGACCAGGTCGGCCTCGGCCGCGCCGGTGGCGGCCAGGACCCGGTCGACGAAGGCGGCCAGCTGGGCCGCGCTCTGCTCGATCGGTCCGGTGCCCTGGATCGGGTTCCCGGGCTCCGCACCGTAGTTGAAGGCGTAGACGCAGTAGCCGTTGTTGGCCAGCAGCGGCGCCGCACCGCCCCAGTTGTCGTTCATATTCTCGAACGTGCCGTGCACCAGCACCACCGGCGCGGGGTGGGCCGCACCCGGCTTGCAGGACCAGTCGTTCGCGCCGTCCGGGGCCGCTTCGGGCTGCAGGAAGCCCTTCAGGAACCCGATCGTGAAATCGGTCTCGACCGGACGCGGTGCGGCTGCCGCGGCGCTCGGTCCGACCGCTGCCACCAGCGCGAGCACGGTGGTGGCAGCGGTCGCCGACAGTCGGCGTGTCAGGGCTCTCATTCTCCGGAACCGTCCTTCTCCCGTAGCGTCCGTCGCATCCCGCAGCGGCGGGATCTCCCGACGGCGTGTCAGCAGGAACAACGCGCCGAGGGGCAGGACGGTGACGCCCGGGTCCGGCGGCCCGGCGCCGTTACGCCTGGTGCACCAACCGGCCGCCCACGTACGTCCGTTCGACCCGGGCCTCGGCGATCCGCTCGGCCGGGTGGGCGAACACGTCGCGGTCCAGCACCACCAGGTCGGCCAGCAGCCCGGGCCGCAGGCTGCCCGCCTCGTCGCAGCCGTTCACGTGCGCCGAACCCGCCGTGTAGGCGGCCAGGGCGGTGGCGAGGTCGAGGCGCTGCTCGGGCAGGAAGACCCGGCCGTCGGTGGCGTCGGGCTCCATCCGGTTGACCGCGACGTGGATGCCGGCCAGCGGGTCGGGGCTGCTGACCGGCCAGTCGCTGCCGGCGGCCAGGGTGGCCCCGGTGCGCAGCAGGTCGCCGAACGGGTACTGCCAGGCAGCGCGTTCGGGGCCGAGGAAGGGGATGGTGAGCTGGTCCATCTGCGGCTCGTGGGCGGCCCAGAGCGGTTGGATGTTGGCGATCGCGCCGAGGGCGGCGAACCGGGCCAGGTCGTCGGGGTGCACCACCTGGAGGTGGGCCAGGTGGTGCCGGTTGCCGCGCGGGCCGTTGGCGGCGAGGGCGGCCTCGACCGCGTCCAGCGCCTCCCGGACGGCCCGGTCGCCGAGGGCGTGGAAGTGCACCTGGAAGTCGAGCGCGTCCAGCGCGGTCACGTGGCCGAGCAGGGCCTCGGGGTCGACGAAGCTGAGGCCGGAGTTGGCGGTGGCGCAGCCGCAGCCGTCCAGGTAGGGGGTGGTCATCGCGGCGGTGAAGTTCTCCGCGATGCCGTCCTGCATGATCTTCACCGAGCCGGCCCGGAACCGTCCGTGGGTCAACTCGGCCCGCTTGGCCACCAGTTCCGGGATCTGCTCGGCGCCGCGCTCGCGGTCCCACCAGAGCGCGCCGTTCACCCGGGCCGTCAGGGTGCCCGCCCGGGCGGCGGCCAGGTAGGCGTCGGAGGGGTCCGGCTGGCCGTTGAACACCCCGAGCAGGGCGTCCTGCCAGCCGGTGATGCCGAGCGAGTGCAGCAGCTGCTGGGCCCGGAGCAGCCCGGCCAGCCGGTCGGCCGGGGTGGTCGGCGGGACCAGCCGGGCGACCAGGGCGGTGGCGCCCTCCTGGAGCACGCCGCTCGGGGTGCCGTCCGGCTCGCGCTCGATCCGGCCGTCGGCCGGGTCGGGGGTGTCCCGGGTGAGTCCGGCCAGTTCGAGCGCGCGGGTGTTGGCCCAGGCGCCGTGGTGGTCCCGGTTGACCAGGTAGACCGGGCGGTCGGCGACCACCGAGTCGATCAACTGCCGGGTGGGGAGGCCGCCTTCGAAGCTCTCCAGGGACCAGCCGCTGCCGGTGATCCACTCCCGTTCGGGGTGCGCCGCGGCGAAGGCGCGGATCCGCTCCAGGTACTCGTCCGCGCCGACCGTGCCGGTCAGGTCGCACTCGCCCAGCTCGGTGCCGCCGTACACCGCGTGGATGTGCGCGTCCTGGAAGCCGGGGACCAGCAGCCTGCCCTTCAGGTCCACCACTTCGGTGCCGGGGCCGATCAGCTCCCGGAGTTCCTGGTGGCCGACGGCGGTGATCCGGTCGCCGGTGACGGCCAGGGCGGTGGCCCTGGTCCTGGCGGCGTCGGCGGTGAACACCGGGCCGCCGGTGAAGAGCAGGTCTGCGTGGTTCATCGGTGGAGCTCCCAACTGGGCGGGACGGATGGCGGGTCAGGCGGAAGGCGTCAGTTCGACCAGGTCGGCATCGGTGCCCCGGCCGGTCTCGAAGTACGGCGACCTGCGGACCCAGCGGGCCCAGCCGCAGGCCACCAGGCCGGTACCGATCATCAGGGCGGGGACCAGGAGCTGGAACCAGCCGTTGTCGGCGCTGACCTCGAAGTGGTCGGCGGAGGTCCAGAAGCTCCAGGCCAGGTAGCCGCCGACGGCGAGCAGTGCGGCCGCGCTGACCAGCGGGGCGACCACCACCCGGAGGCCGGCCAGGGGTTCGTCCCGGAGCAGGTGCCGGAACCGGACCGCGGCGGCCACCGCGGTGAGGGCGTAGTAGAGCACCACCACGATGCCGATCGCGTTCACGGCCGCGCTGATCAGGTCGGTGACGGTGGGGATGACCAGGGCCAGCACCGCGATCGCGGAGGAGATCAGCACCAGCAGCACGGTACCGGCGGCGGGGGTCCCGTAGCGGGGGTGGATCCGGGTCCAGACCGGGCCGAGGGTGCGGTCGCGGCCCATCGCGAAGGTGCCGCGCGCGGTCGGGATCACCGAGGCCTGGAGCGAGGCCACGGCGGAGAAGGTGAGAGCGATCAACGGCAGTGCGGCGAGCGGCTGTTCGGCCAGCTTGGCGCCGAAGTAGGTCAGCCCCTGGGCCCCGTTGTCGGCCAACTCGTCCAGCGGAAGCACCCGTTGGAAGGCCGTCCCGGCGAGCAGGAAGAGCAGCATCATCATCACCAGGGCCACGATGCCGCCGCGGGAGGCGTCCTTCGGGTCGTGCACCTCCTCGGCCACGGTGAAGACCGACTCGAAGCCCCAGTAGCAGAACACCGCGAGCACCATGCCCTGGGCCAGCGCGTCCAGGCTCGGGATGGCGAAGGGGTTGAACCACTCCAGCGCGAACGGCTGGTCACCGACCACCAGTCCGTAGCCGCAGAAGCCGAGCAGCACCAGGTACTCGAAGATCAGCAGGTACTTCTGCAACCGGGCGGCGAGCGCCAGCCCCCGGACCGCGACCACGGTGGCGGCGGCCAGCACCGCCAGGCCGATCAGGGTGGTCTGCAGGGTGGAGTCCGGGTCCAGGGCCAGGCCCCCGATGCTGTGCAGCCCGGCCTGGCCCGCGAGTTGGAGCACGGCCGAGCCGGTGACGGCGGTGGTGTACGCCATGAAGACGATGGTGCCGACGATGTTCACCCAGCCGGTGAGGAAGCCGAGCCAGGGGCTGAGGATCCGTCCGACCCAGGTGTAGCTGTTGCCCGCGTTGGGCTCGACCCGGTTCAGCCGGCCGTACGCGACGGCGATGCCGAGCACCGGCAGGAACGCCAGCAGCATGATCGCGGGCAGGTGCAGCCCGACCACACCGGCGGTGAGGCCGAGCCCGATGCCGATGCTGGAGGTCGCCGCGGTACTGGAGGCGGCGATCACCACCCCGTCGACGATGCCGATCGACTTCTTCATGGTGACGCCCTGGGGCAGGGTTCTCGCCCCGTCCTTCGCTGTCGCAGTCAACAGACCACCGCCTTGACCAGGGGGCTTTCGGTCAGCCCCGGGTCCGGCAAATGAAACTCCCGGGCCCTTCACACGTCAATGCCGTTGTCATAAGGTGCACGCCATGGACGAGCGAGCAGACCGGGTGGTGCACGAGCCCGAGCGGCGCCGACGGCGGCCGACCAAGCAGGGCACCGTGCTCTCGGCGGCCGTCATCGTCGAGACCGCGCTCCGGCTGCTGGGCCAGCACGGCTCCGAGGCGCTGACGGTCCGCCGCCTCGGCGCGGCGCTGGGCGCCGACCCCAGCGCGCTGTACCGGTACTTCCACAGCACCGACGACCTGTTGCTGGCCATCACCGACGAACTGGTCGGCCGGGCCCAGCACGGCTGGCAGGCCACCGGCGACTGGCGGGCGGACCTGCGCGAGATCGGCCTGCGGATCCACCGCGCCTACTGCGCCCACCCGCAGGCCGCCCTGCTGGCCGCCTACCGGACCACCGGCCGGACGTACGAGATCCAGGCGGTCGAGAACATCCTCGGCATCCTCCGCCGGGCCGGCTTCCCCGACCGGGAGGCGGTCGAGCTCTACCACGCCTTCGTCGACCAGGGCCTGGCCTTCGCCGCCCTGGACGCCGCCGTGGACGCCCTCCCCGCCCCGGCCCGGGCCGCCGACGCGTCCGTCTGGCAGCTCAACTACGCCCGCCTGCCCGCCGACACCCACCCGCACATCGCCGCCACCGCCCCGCTGCTCACCGCCGAGATGAACCGCAGCGCCTACCCGCTCGCCCTCGACCTGCTGCTCTCCGCCTTCGCCGCCCGACTGCCCCCGGCCTGACCGGCTGCGGCGCAGGTTCTTACCGGTCGCTGACGGTGCGGCAGCGTTGCCGCCCCGGCGGGTGGTCCGGGCCTACGGTCGGCGGCATGGAGATTCTGCTGACCGGCGGTGCCGGGTTCATCGGTTCGGCCGTCGCCGGGCTGCTGGTGCGCTCGGGCCACCGGGTCCGGGTGCTGGACGCGCTGCTGCCCGCCGTGCACCGCTCGGAGCCGGTGCTGCCCGAGGGGGTGGAGTTCCGCCGCGGCGACGTCCGCGACCGGGACACCGTGGCGGCGGCGCTGGAGGGCGTCGACGCGGTCTGCCACCAGGCGGCGATGGTCGGCCTCGGCGTCGACCTGGACGACGCGCCCGAGTACGCCGGGTGCAACGACCTCGGCACCGCCGTGCTGCTGGCCGGGATGGCCCGGGCCGGGGTGGGCCGGCTGGTGCTGGCCGGTTCGATGGTGGTGTACGGCGAGGGACGGCACCGGTGCCCCCGGCACGGCGACGTCGCCCCCGGCCCCCGCGCGGCGGCCGACCTGGACGCCGGACGGTTCGAGCCGCCCTGCCCGCACTGCGGCGCCCCGCTCGCTCCCGGGCTGGTGTCCGAGGACGCCCGCACCGATCCGCGCAACGTGTACGCCGCCACCAAGCTGGCGCAGGAGCACCTGGCCTCCGCCTGGGCCCGGGCCGGGGGCGGACGGGTGCTGACGCTGCGGTACCACAACGTGTACGGGCCCGGGATGCCGCGCGACACCCCGTACGCCGGGGTGGCCTCGCTGTTCCGCTCGGCGCTGGCGCGCGGCGAGGCGCCACTGGTGTTCGAGGACGGCGGCCAGCGGCGCGACTTCGTGCACGTGGACGATGTCGCGGCGGCCAACCTGGCCGCCCTGACCGCCGTCGCGGAACGGCCGCCCGGCACCGCCCGGGTCTACAACGTCGGCAGCGGGGAGCCGCACACCGTGGGCGAGTTGGCCACCGCGCTGGCCACCGCCCACGGCGGCCCGGCCCCGGTCGTCACCGGCGACTACCGCCTGGGCGACGTCCGGCACATCACCGCGGACTCCTCCCGGCTCCGGGCCGAACTGGGCTGGCGCCCCCGGGTCCCGTTCGCCGCCGGCATGGCCGCCTTCGCCGCCGCAACCGGCTGACTCCGGCCCGCCGCCCCGCTACGCGAGCGCGGCCGCCGCCGGGAGGGTGATCTCGAAGCAGCAACCGCCCTCGACGTTGCGGACGGTGGCCCGCCCCGCGTGCGCCTCGGCGATGCCCCGGACGATCGCCAGCCCCAGCCCCGCCCCGCCCGAGGGCTGCGGGGTACGGGCGCTGACGCCCCGCCAGCCGGTCTCGAACACCCGGGCCAGGTCGTCCTCCGGGATGCCGCCGCAGCCGTCGGTGACCGAGAGCACCACCCGGTCCTGCTCCCGGCGGGCCCCGACCGCGACCACGCCGTCGGCGGGGGTGGCCCGGATCGCGTTGACCAGCAGGTTCCCCAGCGCCCGGGAGATCTCCCGGCCGTCCACCTCGACCGGGGCCGGCTCGACCTGGCCGCCGAGCAGCCGGATGCCGCGCTCCCGGGCCAGCGGATCGGCCCCGGCCAGCGCGTCGCCGACCAGGTCGTAGACCGAGATCCGGCTCGGGCTGAGGTGCAGCGAGCCGGCCTGGATCCGGGACAGCTCGAACAGGTCGTCCACCATGCCGGTCAGCCGGTCGACCTCGGTCCTGATCCGGGCGTGGTAGCGGGCCGGGTCCTCGACCACGCCGTCCTCCAGCGCCTCCGCCATCGCCCGCAGCCCGGCCAGCGGGGTCCGCAGGTCGTGCGAGATCCAGGCGATCAGCTCCCGGCGGGAGGACTCCAGCGCCTGCTCGCGCTGCCTGGACTCGGCCAGCCGCGCACTGGTGGCGGCCAACTCGGCGCTCAGTTCGGCCAGTTCCGCGCTGAGCGGCCGGTCCGGCGCGGTGAAGCCGGCGTCGCTGCCGACGGTCCTGGCGGCCAGCGTGAGCGCCCGGCTGCCCGCCACGGCCTGCCGGCCGAGCAGGGCGGCGGTGCCCAGCGAGACCACCGCGCCCATCGCCAGCACCGTCATCACCACCCCGAGGTCGTGGTCGGAGAGGAACATCGCCTGGGCCACGGCCGTGGTGCCGGAGGCCATCGCCAGCACCGTCACCACCGCGACCGCGAACAGCGAGAGGGCGACCGAGCGGCGGCGCAGTATCCGGACCGCCGGCCAGCCCAGCAGCCCGGTCAGGCCGGCCCCGACGGCGGCGAACAGCGCGATCAGCAACAGGTCCTTCATGACAGATCCCTCATGACGGTACGTCAACTCCCCTGCGGGGTCGGTACGGGGTCGAAGCGGTAGCCGACTCCCCAGACGGTGCTGATCAGGACGGGCGCGGCCGGGTCGTGCTCGATCTTCTCCCGCAGCCGCCGGACGTGCACCGTCACGGTGGACAGGTCGCCGAACTCCCAGCCCCAGACCTGCCGCATCAGCTCCTCCCGGGAGAACACCGCGCCGGGGTGCCGCAACAGGAACGCCAGCAGATCGAACTCCCGCAGCGTCAGCATGAGTTCGACTCCGGCCCGGAAGGCCCGGCGGGCCTTCGGATCGAGCGTGAGCGCACCCGCGACCAGCACCGGGGAGACCGGCGGCGGAGCCGCGCTGCGGCGCAGCACGGACTGCACCCGCAGGGTCAGTTCGCGCGGGCTGAACGGCTTGGTCACGTAGTCGTCCGCGCCGAGCTCCAGCCCGAGCACCCGGTCCGCCTCCTCGCCCTTGGCGGTGAGCATCACGATCGGCAGCGCGGCGCCCGCCACGGTGGCGCGCAGCCGCCGGCAGACCTCCAGACCGTCCAGACCGGGCAGCATCAGGTCGAGCAGCAGCAGGTCCGGCGGGTTCGCCGCGACCAGCTCCAGGGCGTGCCGGCCGTCGGAGGCCTGCTCGACCAGGTACCCGGCGCGCAGCAGGTAGCCGGTGACGACCTCGGCGACCGTGGGGTCGTCGTCGACCACCAGGATCCGGGTGGCGGGGGGTGTCGCTGTCACCCCTTGAGCGTAGGAGCCCGCACGCCCCGGCCGGACCCCCGGCTCGCTGCCGTCCGACTTCCGTAAGGAGTCGGTCCGGGGCCGGGCCGGGTGCCCGGGCCTAGCGTGGGAAGGGTGACGACACCTTTCTCCGGCACCGTGGACGTGGTGCTGCCCTGTCTGGACGAGGCCGGGGCGCTGCCCTGGGTGCTGGGCCGGATCCCGCCGGGCTGGCGTCCGCTCGTGGTGGACAACGGCTCGACCGACGGCTCCGCCGAGCTGGCCCGCTCGCTCGGCGCGACCGTGATCCGCGAGGAGCGCCGGGGCTTCGGCGCCGCCTGCCATGCCGGGCTGCTCGCCGCCACCGCCGAGCTGGTCTGCTTCCTGGACTGCGACGGCTCGCTCGACCCGGCCCAGCTGCCCCGGGTGACCGGACCGGTGCTGGACGGCTCCGCCGACCTGGTGCTGGGCCGCCGCCGGCCCACCGCGCTCGGCGCCTGGCCGCTGCACGCCCGCCTCGCCAACGCCGAACTGGCCCGGCGGCTGCGGGCCAGGACCGGCGCCCCGCTGCACGACCTGGGCCCGATGCGGGCGGCCCGCCGCGACCGGCTGCTCGCCCTCGGGCTGGGCGACCGGCGCTCGGGCTACCCGCTGGAGATGGTGCTGGCGGCCGCGGCGGCCGGGCTGCGGATCGCCGAGACCCCGGTGGACTACCGCCCCCGCAGCGGCCGTTCGAAGGTGACCGGCACCCTGCGCGGCACCCGGCAGGCGGTCCGCGACATGCGGGCGGTACTGGCCGCCCCGCCGCCGACCCTGCTGGTGCTGGCCAAGGCGCCGGTGCCGGGCCGGGTGAAGACCCGGCTGACCCCGCCGTACTCCCCCGAACAGGGCGCCGCCCTGGCCGGGGCCGCGCTCGCCGACACGCTGGCCGAGCTGGGCCGGGTGCCCGCCGGGCGGCGGCTGCTGGTGCTGGACGGCGAGCCCGGCGACTGGCTGCCGCCGGGCTGGCAGGTGGTCCCGCAGGGCAGCGGCGGCCTGGACCAGCGGCTGGTGGCGGCCTTCGCGGCGGCCCCGCCGGACGCACCGGCGCTGCTGGTCGGCATGGACACCCCGCAGCTGCGCGCCGAGGTGCTGGCCGCCCCGCTGGCCGCGGCCGCCCGGGGCGGGGTGGACGCCTGGTACGGGCCCGCCACCGACGGCGGTTTCTGGGCCCTCGGGCTGGCCCGTCCCGGCCGGGCGCTGGCGGAGCGCCTGCTGCTCGGGGTGCCGATGTCCACCGACCGGACCGGCGCGGTGCTGCTGGAGCGGCTCTCGGCCGCTGGTCTGACGGTCCGCCACCTGCCCCGGCTGACCGACGTGGACACCGCCGCGAGTGCGGCCGAGGTGGCCGCGCTGGCACCGGACGGGCGGTTCGCCGCGTGCTGGCGGGAGTTCAGGACGGCCCGGCAGGTGACCGGTTGAGCACCCGGGCGTGGATCGACGACCCGTTCAGCCGGGCCATCAGGGCCGGGCGCGGCCCGCTCTGGCTGCGGGACGCGTCCGGCCGCCGCCACCCCCTGGACGTGGAGCGCTGGTGCGCGGCACCGGACGCGGCCGACCACTCGCTGCTGCGCCGCTGCCTGCGGCCGCGCCGGGCGGTGCTGGACGTGGGCTGCGGGCCCGGCCGGCTGGTCACCGAACTGCTCGCACTCGGGGTCCCGGCGCTGGGGGTCGACCTGACCCCGGCGGCGGTCGCCCGGACCACCGGCCTGGGCGGCACGGCGCTGCGGCGCTCGGTCTTCGACCGGCTGCCGGGCGAGGGCCGGTGGGGCGCGGTCCTGCTCGCCGACGGCAACATCGGGATCGGCGGCGACCCGGCCGCGCTGCTCCGGCGGATGGCCCAACTCATGGCCCCCGGAGGCGTGTTGCTGGCCGAGGTGGAGCCGGGTGACGGCGGGCTGGACGAGCGGCTGACGGTCCGGATCGAGGGTGCCGACCGCCGCCTCGGCCCCGCCTTCGCCTGGGCCAGGGTGGGCGCGGACAGCGCCGCCCGGCACGGCGCACCGGCCGGGCTGGCCGAGACCGAGCGCTGGTCCAGCCACGGCCGCCGCTTCATCGCCCTGCAGCGGCCCGCCTGACCAGCGCACCGGTCACCACCGCAGCGAGCGCCGCCCCGTACGCCCACTGGCCCCCGCCGAGGTAGAGCACCTGCCCGGCCGCCGGGACGGCCAGCCACTCCCAGCGGCCGTCCAGCGGGAGCAGCGCGAGCAGCAGCAGCCCGTACCAGGGATAGGCCGGGGTGGCCACCAGCAGGGCGGTGCCGAGCAGCAGCACCGCACCCCGCCACGGCCGGTCCGGGTCGCCGTGCCGCAGCACGTACCAGCAGGCCGCCAGCAGCACCAGCACGCCTGCCACCAGCGCGAGTTGACCCGGCAGCAGCAGCCGGAGCAGGCCGAAGCGGTCGGCCCCGGAGCTCCGGTCGTAGCCCTCCTCGCGCAGGTAGCCGGGCAGGTAGCCGAGCACCGCGCGGCCGGAGCCGACCAGGTACGGCAGGTAGCTCAGCCCGAAGGCCGCCAGGGCGGTGAGCGGCAGCAGGAGCAGCCCGGTGCGCGGACGGCGGGCCAGTACGCCGGAGAGGGCGGCGGGCAGGGCGATGCCGGGGATCAGCTTGGTGGCCGCCGCCAGCCCGAGCAGCGCGCCGGCGCCCGCCGTTCGCCGCCGTCCGGGTGCACCTCGGGCGGCCAGCAGGCCGGCCAGCAGCAGCAGCGCTCCCAGCGTGTCCACGTGTGCGTCGTTGACCGCCCAGACCGTCACGCCCGGACACCAGCTCCACAGCGCGACCCGCCAGCACCGCTCCCGCAGCACCGCCGCCAGTACCGCGCCGACCGCCAGCACCAGGACGAACCCGCCCAGTTGGGCCGCCCGGACGCCGTACCGGCCGCCCGCGCCGTACAGCGCCGCGAACCAGGCCTCGGCCACCGGCGGGTAGACGGTCGGCACCCCGGGCCGGTTGACGTGGCTGCAGAACCCGGCGGCGGCGCGGCGCTCGTCCCAGCCCCCGCAGTCGCCGCCGGGCGGGAACAGCTCGGGGGCGCGGGCCCGCAGCCCGGCCAGTTCGGCCGCGTCCGGCGGGTGGGCGTACGGGGAGATCCCGGCGGCCTGCACCCGGCCGTCCCAGAGGTAGCGGTAGGCGTCGTCGCTGGTCCGGGGCGGTGCCACCAGCCCGGCGGCGGCCACCAGGACGCCTCCCGCCAGCAGCAGCCGGGTGGCGGCCCGGGGCGGGGTCAGCCGCAGCAGCGCCACAGCGAGGCCGAACAGCACCGCGTCCAGCACGTACCAGCCGTACAGCGGACGGGAGTTGCCCAGGGTGCCGCCGCCGAGCACGGTCCCCACCAGGGCGGCGGTCAGCGCGAGCAGGGCCAGCACAGTGGCCGGGGCGGCCCACACCCGGCGGGAAGACGGTTGGTCGGACACCCCGTCAGCCTGCCAGCCGCCAACGGCCGTCCCACGCGGCACACGCACGCCGTACGACTTCCGTAAGCATGTCCCGACTGCCGTCAGGGACCCTCCGACCCCCGCTGCCGCGAATCGGACATCCGTCAACCTGCCCGTCCGACGCGGCACACGCGCGCCGTACGACTTCCGTAAGCATGTCGCGACTGCCCTCAGGGACTGTCCGGCGGTGTGATGGCGGGGTGGACCAAGACACCCCCGGCGCCCGCCGCCGGTTCGACCTCCCGCTGCCCCCGCCGCCCGCCTTCCTGCGGCGCGGCCCACTGCGCGAAGGGACGTTCGACTCCCCGCTGCACGAGCCCAGGACGGCGGTGGTGCTGGGCCGCTGGCTGGGCGCGGCGCTGCTGACCTGCTTCCTGACCGGCCTGCTCAGCCATCTGCTCCAAGAGCCGCCGGCCTGGCTCGAAGGGCACCTGCCGAGCCGCCCGGTGAACGGCTACCGGGTCACCCAGGGCCTGCACGTGATCGCCGGGACGGCCGCCGTCCCGCTGCTCGGCGCCAAGCTCTGGACGGTCTATCCGAAGCTGTTCGAGTGGCCACCCGCCCGCAGCCTGGGGCACGCACTGGAGCGGCTGGGCATCGCCGTCCTGGTCGCCGCGACGCTGCTGGAGCTGTTCACCGGGCTGCTGAACACCCTCCAGTGGTACCCGTGGCCGTTCCCGTTCCGGCAGACGCACTTCTGGCTCGGCTGGACGGCCGTCGGCGGCCTGCTGCTGCACCTGGCGGTCAAGGCCCCGGTGATCGCCGCGCACTGGTGGCGGGCCCGGGTGCCGGTGCCGGGACGGCGGGCCTTCCTGACCTCGGTCACCGTCGCGGCGGCGGCCGTCACGGCGACCACGGCGGGTCAGACCGTGCCCTGGCTGCGGTGGTCGGACCTGCTGGCCCCGCGCCGCCCCGACCTCGGGACGCTCGGCCTGCCGGTCAACCGGACCGCCGCCCAGGCGGGCACCACCACCGTCCCGGCCGACTGGCGGCTGACGGTGGCCGGCCCCCGGCCGTACCGGCTGAGCCTGGACGAGCTGCGGGCGCTGCCGCAGCACACCGTCCGGCTGCCGATCGCCTGCGTGGAGGGCTGGAGCGCCTCGGCGGACTGGACCGGCGTCCGGGTCCGCGACCTGCTGGAGCGGGCCGGCGCACCCGCCGACGCACTGGTGCGGGTGGTCTCACTGGAGGCCGAAGGCCCGTACGCGGTCAGCGAGTTGCCCGCCCCGTACGCCCGGGACGGGCTCACCCTGCTGGCACTGGCGGTGAACGGGCAGCCGCTGAACGCCGACCACGGGTTCCCGGCCCGCCTGATCGCGCCGAACCGGCCCGGGGTGCTGCAGACCAAGTGGGTCGCCCGACTGGAGGTGCGGTGATGCGGGTACTGACCGGACTGCTGGGAGCGGGCCTGATCGGCTTCGGGATCTTCGGGCTGCTGACGGACCCGCAGATCGGCGACCCGCTCGACGTACTGGTGTGGGCGGTCGGCGGGCTGCTGGTCCACGACGGGCTCTGGCTGCCGCTGGTCCTGCTGGCCGGCGCCGCACTGGCCCACGGCCGGCTGGGCCGCGGACCGGGCGGCCGGGCCGTGCGCGGCGGCCTGGTGGTGGCCGCCGCGCTGACCGCCGTCGGGCTCCCCGCCGTCCTGCGGGCCGGGGAGGACCACGGCAATCCCTCGGTGCTGCCGCTGCCCTACCTGCGCAACTGGCTGCTGCTGCTCGCCGCCACGGCTGCGGTCACCCTGCTGCTGGTACTGCTGCGGCGTCGTCGTCGAGCCAACTGAGACCGGTCGCCAGCCCGGCCAGGGCGTGCGGGCAGTCGCACGTCCTGGCCGCCGGGAGGCCCTCGAGGGCCCGGAACAGCACGGTGCGCAGCCGGTCCACGTTCCGGCCGAACACCTCCAGCACCTCGGCGTGGGTCACCCCCTCGCCGCTCTCGACCCCGGCGTCCAGGTCGGTGACCAGCGTCAACGAGGTGTAGCAGAGCCCGAGTTCGCGAGCCAGCACCGCCTCCGGATGGCCGGTCATGCCGACCACCGACCAGCCGTTGGCGGCGTGCCACCGGGATTCGGCCCGGGTGGAGAACCGGGGCCCGCCGACCACCACCAGCGTCCCGCCGTCCACCGGCTCCCAGCCCTGCTGCCGGGCCGCGTCCAGCACCACCCGCCGCCCGGTCGGGCAGTACGGGTCCGCCATCGACACGTGCACCACGTTCGGCACCGTGCCGTCCGGCAGCGGCTCGCCGTCGAAGTAGGTCCCCGCCCGGCCGGTGGTCCGGTCCACGAACTGGTCCGGCACCAGCAGCGCGCCGGGCCCGTACTCCGCCCGCAGCCCGCCCACCGCGCACGGCCCGAGCACCTGCCGCACGCCCAGCGAGTGCAGCGCCCACAGGTTGGCCCGGTAGTTGATCCGGTGCGGCGGCACCGCGTGCCCGCGCCCGTGCCGGGGCAGGAACGCGACCCGCCGCCCCGCCACCTCGCCGAGGGACACCGCGTCGCTCGGCGCCCCGTACGGCGTGTCCAGCACCACCTCGGTCACGTCCTCCAGCAGGGCGTACAGGCCCGATCCCCCGATCACCCCGATCTCCGCCCGGCCCAACAGTTCTGACGGTGCGTCAGTCGTCATCTCCAGCCTCCGTTCACGACCTTCCCAGCCTAGGAGCGGGGACGGTCCGCCGGGCCGGGGAGACCTTACGGTTCCCGGACGGCGGCCCCCGCAGCCGCTCCGCGCGCGACTGTCGGCACCCCTGGCTAGGGTGACGAAAAAGGGATCCCCGAGGCAGAGAAGGGTCATGATCATGGCTGCGTACGCTGAAGGAACGCCGTGCTGGGTCGACGCGATGTTCGCCGACGTGGAGGGCGCGAAGGCGTTCTACAGCGAGGTGCTGGGCTGGACGTTCGGTGAGGCCGCGTCCGAGTTCGGCAGCTACACCCAGGCCTACTCGGACGGCAAGGCGGTGGCCGCGGTGGTGCCCCCGATGCCGGGCCAGGAGGGCCAGTCGGCCTGGTGTCTGTACCTCGCCGCACCCGACGTGAGCGCCACCGCGGCGAAGGTCAAGGCGGCCGGCGGCACCGTGATGATGGAGCCGATGCAGGTCGGCGACTTCGGCTCGATGGCGATCGTGGCCGACCCGAGCGGCGCGGTCTTCGGCCTCTGGCAGGGCGGTGAGCACGAGGGCTTCGAGAAGCGCACCGGTCCGGGCGCCTACAGCTGGGCCGAGGTCTACACCCGGGACGCGCCCAAGGTGGACGCCTTCTACCCGGCGGTCTTCCCGTACAAGGCGCAGCAGGTGATCGACGACAAGGTCGACTTCCGGACGTACCGCCTGACCGGGGATCCGGTGCTCGGCCGGATGGCGATGGGCCCCGAGTTCCCCGCCGAGGTGCCGTCGTACGTGAACGTCTACTTCGCGGTGGCCGACTGCGACGAGGCGGTGGCCAGGGCGACCAAGGCCGGGGCCACCCTCCAGTTCGGCCCGATGAGCAGCCCGTTCGGCCGCTTCGCGGCCCTGCGGGACCCGCAGGGCGCCAACTTCTCGGTGATCGACCCGGACACCACCGAGGGCGAGATGCCCGCCCTGGCCGACGCCTGACGGTACGACGGAGGCGGCCACCCCCTCGCCGGGGTGGCCGCCTCCGCCATGGTGCCGGACTACTCCGGCAGGACCAGCGCCGGGGTGTCCCGGGTGAGCACCTCACCGCGGAAGAAGGCCGGGCTGCGCCGGGTCATCACGGCCATCACCACCAGCCCGAGGGCCAGCACGCCGACGCCGATCACGAAGACCGAGCCGATGCCGAAGACCGAGCTGCCCTGCCCGTACGCCGGGTCGACCATGTCGTACAGGCTCCGGCCGAAGATGCCCGCCAGGGTCACCCCGCCGAGCACCGGGAAGACCACCTTGAGCAGCGCGTCCCGGACCGAGCCGCGGATGTCGTGGCGGAAGTACCAGGCGCAGGCGAAGGCGGTCAGCGAGTAGTAGAAGCAGATCATCAGGGTCAGCGCGGCGATGGTGTCCTGGAGGACGTTCTCGCTGATCAGCGTCATCACGGTGTAGAACGCGCCGGTCCCGACGCCGGCCGTGACGATCGCCCGGCCGGGGGTGCGGTACTTCGCGTTGCCCTCGGTGAAGGACGGCGGCAGCGCCTCGTAGACGCTCATCGCCAGCACGGTGCGGCTGACCGGGATGAAGGTGGTCTGCAGGCTGGCGGCGGCCGAGGCGAGCACCGCGACGAAGAGCAGCACGCCCAGGGTGGGGCCCATCACCGGGCCGGCCAGCGCGGCGAAGACGTTCGAGGAGGTCTCCTCGTTGCCCAGCCCGGTGCCGGTGCTGCCGACGCCCGCGTACATCTGCACGGCGACGGCGGTGAACAGGTACGAGCCGACCAGCACCACCATGGCCACCAGCGCGGCCCGGCCCGGCGTCTTCTCGCTGCCGCCGGTCTCCTCGTTGGCGCTCAGGCAGGCGTCCCAGCCCCAGTACATGAAGAGCGAGAGCGAGAGCCCGGCCACGAAGGACGAGAACGAGCTGGCCTGGAACGGGTCGAGCCAGCTCCAGGAGAAGTCCAGCGAGCCGGGTGCGTCCCCGGCGACGGCCTTGCTGATCGCCATCACGGCGAAGATGCCGAGCACCGTGAGCTGGAGGCCGACCAGGGCGTACTGGACGCCCTTGGTGGCCGTCATGCCCCGGTAGCTGATCGCGGTGGCGACCGCGATCAGCGCCAGGCAGGTCAGCACGTGCACCAGCTTGTCGTCGTTCAGCCCGGTGATCCACCCGCTGCCGGTGACCTCGCCGAGCAGCAGGTAGAAGTACTCGGTGGCGACGCCGGCCAGATTCGACAGCACGATGATGGTGGCCACCACCAGGCCCCAGCCGCACATCCAGCCGACCTTGGGGCCGAAGGCCTTGACGGTCCAGGTGAAGGAGGTGCCGCTGTCCGGGATGGCCTTGTTGAGCTCCCGGTACGCGAACGCGACGAGCATCATCGGCAGGAAGCCGGCCAGGAAGAGCGCGGGCATCTGCAACCCGACCGCCGCCACCGTGGTGCCGAGCGTGGTGGTCAGGCAGTAGACCGGGGCCACCGTCGAGACTCCGATGACGGAGTTCCCGAGCAGGCCGACCGAGTTGCTGTTGAGGCCCTTGGAACGGACGCCGCCGTTGGCGTCCGTTCCGGCCGCCGGACCGGCGGCCTTCGGGCGGGAGTCGAGCTGAACCATGCCCCGACCGTACGTTGAACTGTTTCCGCAGCTCAGGGGCACAGGGGTGACGAACCGTGACATGGATTAGATGATCAAAAACCTTGTTTCGCCACGGATTCCAAGATATTCATCCAGTGCACCCTGTACATCCGAGGCACATTCCAGGTTGCCCCAGGCAACGAAACCCGCACCGTTACCTAAATCGCCCCGGTGTCACCCGGTATGTGATCTGCCTCACCCGGCCGGCGGCTTGAAGCAGTTCGAGCTCACCCGGACGATGATCCGGTTCATCGGGTGGAAGGACTGCGCGAACACCGCGACCGTCTTCTCCGGGTTCTTGCCCCAGGTCTGCAGGTCGGCCTTGTCCGCCGTCCGCTCGTGGCCCAGGCCGTCCCAGCCGTTCGCCTTGAAGTACGCGTTCAGCCGGTCGATCGCCGGATCGAGGTCGGCCGGCGCGAGGTCGTCGATCTGCCAGAAGTGGATCGCGTCCCGCGAGCCCTTCTCGGTGCCCTTGTCCTGGCAGTCGGAGAAGTTGAGGGCCTCGCTCTGCCCGGTCCGGCCCTTCACCGCGAGCGCCTCCTGCACCTTCGCGGAGACCTGCTTCAACTCGTTCCCGATCTGATCCTCGGTGGCGATGCGCAACGACGTGTCCTTCGTGGAGCCCGTGGTCGTCCCACAGGAGGTCAGCAGGGTCAGTGCGAGGACGGCCGCAGCCGCCGTCCGGATTCTCATGAGCCGCTCAATCCTTCAGGCCGACCTGGCCGTAGCTGCCGGTGATGATCGCCGCCTGGTTCCGCAGGGCGCTGTGCGGCTGGTCGTTGTTCTCCCAGTACTCGCTGTGGCCGTGGTTGCCGTCGGTCTTGATCTGGTTGGCCCCGAAGTCGTCCGAGGTCGGCACGTTGGGGAAGTCGAACCAGCCGCCCCGGCCGTGCCCGAGCGCCCCGAGGTTCGGGACCGGGTCCCCGTCCGCCTCGGCCGCCCAGACGTGCTTCGGGTCGATGTTCAGGTCCGAGGCGTGCCGGACGTGCATACCGGGGCTGCCGGCCACGATGATCTCGTCCACGGCCAGGCCGTTGCCGTTCTTCGCAGCTTCTCCGACCACGACCGAACCATAGCTGTGACCGATCACCGACGTGTGCCGCGGCCCGCCGTCGTGGGTGACTCCCAGTCCGTCCACGTAGCGGTCCAGCCTGGGCGCGCCGTCCTCGGCGTAGTTGTTGAACGGGGCGTCCTTGACCACGTCGTCGGGCGCGTCGTAGCCGAGCCACATGATGGTCGAGGTCTGGCCCGGGGCGCTGAACTGCTCCGACGCGGCGTGCAGGTTCTTCATCCGGTCCAGGTCGCCGCCGATGCCCGCCAGCTCGGCCGTGGTCCCGGGGATGTAGACCGCGGTGTTCTTCGCGGTGTCCGGGTTGCCGAAGGCCACGATGGCCTGGCCGTCGTCCTTCGGGTCGAGACCGATCAGGAAGACCTCCGGGCCGGCCGGGTCGTGGTCCTCCTTGTCCAAGCGGTTCTTCAGGTCCTGGAGGGCCTGCATCCGCTTCTTGCCGTCCCCGGAGGTGTCGTTCCGGTTCAGGTCCAGCTGCTGCTCCAGCTGGGCCCGGTTCGCCACGTCCCGGATCTCGCTCGGGATGCCGTTCCGGTTGCCGACCTCGGCCGGGTAGAGGGCCAGGTACTCGCGCTGCTGCTGCTGCGTCAGCGAGTTCCACCACTTGGCGTTGTCCGCCGGGTTGTCGTTGTTCGGCACCACCGAGGCCAAACCGAGCGAGGACCGCATCCCCGCCACGTCGTTGGCCACCTCCGCCTGCGCCTTGGAGCTGTCGGCGTCGACCACCTCACCGGTCAGCCCGCCCAGTGCGGCGGAGCCGTCGGCGCTGGCCTGCTCGGCCTTCTTCACCGCGTCGCCGATCCGCTGCCTGAACTCGCCCAGCCGGGCGTTCCGCTGACGGTTGATCTCCTGCGCGTCCGGATCGTGCCGCTCCACCGGGTCCAGCTGCGGCCCGGTGACCCAACCCTCGTCGTCCACCTGGTAGTTGTTGCCCTCGGCCTCGGACACCGCGGCCCGCAGCTCCTGCTGCGCCGCGGACATCCGCTGGTGCACCGCGTCGATGGTGACCGCGATCGCCATCGCCTCGGCGTTGACGATGCCGAGCTGCTCCTCGGCCCGCTCCAGCTTCCGGTACGCCGCCTCGGCGTCGTCGCCGGCCCAGCCCGAACCGCGCAGCGCACCGCTCACCCGGCCGCGGTGCCGGGTCCGGGCGTCGCCGCTGCCCTCACCGAGCTTGCGCCAGGAGGCCGCGGCGGCCTCCAGGTCGCCGAAGTTCTGCTTCATCAGGAGCGCGAAGCTGTTCGCCATCGGACTAGCCCGCCCGGTTCATCGAGGCGGCCACCAGCTGATCGGTGCCGCGGTGCTGTCCGGCCGTGCTGCGCAGGGCGTCCGCGTTGCCCTCGATCGACTGGTGCAGGCCGGTCAGCGCGCTGCGCCAGCTGTCCGCGATCTGCCCGAGCTGGGCCGAGACCGACCAGCCGGCGGTGGAGGAGGAGGCCTCGTCCGCGTCCTTGACCGCCCGGTCGGAGAACGGCCTGAGCTCGCCGTTGAGATCGGTGACCACCTTGGCCGCGTTGTCCAGCTCCGCCGGATCCACGTTCACTTGCGATGACAAGGCTTCGCCCCCACGAATCGGCCGCACTCGGTCAACTGTCGGCGACACCCTAGTGAATGAGACGCTCCGCCCGCGATCCCTGCTGGTGAACCGTCACCGACCCGCCACTAAACCAGCCCGGACTGACGGATCGTGATGTTCAGTCGGCCGACCAGGCCGAGGGCCGGGTCGGCGGTGCCCGGGTGGGTCCGCGGGACGCCGTGGTAGGCGAAGCGCATCGGGCCGCCGAAGACCAGCAGGTCACCGCTGCGCAGTTCGAGATCGGTCCACGGCCTGGTCCTGGTCGCGGTGTTGCCGAGGCGGAAGACGCAGCTGTCACCGAGCGAGAGCGAGACCACCGGGGCGTCGGACTTCTCGTCCTTGTCCTGGTGCAGGCCCATCTGCGCGCCGTGCGCGTAGTGGTTCACCACCCCGATGTCAGGACGGTAGTCCGCCGTACCGGCGATCCCGGTCGGCTCGGGCCCGTACGCGTCGCCCAGCGCCCGCGCCGCCAGCTCGCCCAGCACCGCCGGGAACGGCTTGACCGGCGAACCGTCACCGTCCACCACCGTCCGGACGTAGCGGTACGGGTACCAGTGCCAGCCGAGCGAGAGCGAGCGGACCGACATCTCGCCGCCGTTCGGCATCCGGATCGTCCGCATCCCGGCCGGCGGCCGGGCCCACTCCCGGCAGGCCTCGACCAGCTCGCGCTGCTCCTCCGGGCCGAGCCAGTCCGGCAGGAGCACCACCCCGGGTGCCGGGTCGGCCCGCTCGCGGGGGAAGAGTTCCATACCGGCCATCCTGGCACCGGACCCGCCGGGCGACGGCGGTCTGCCGAAGTCCCGCCCGGGCTTTCCCGGGTCGGTCAGCGCAGCAGGCCGAGCTCCCGTGCGCAGTCCGGCCAGGCGCCCCAGCCCTGCCGGCGGCGGATCTCCTCGGCCACGGTGATCTGGTGCCGGCGCGGCGCCCGGTCCGGCCGGTCGGCGTACCGGAGCCCGCCCGCCTCCGCCCAGGTGGCCGGCCAGATCTGCAGGCCACCGTAGAAGCCGTTGCCGGTGTCGGCGTGCCAGTCGCCGTCGCTCTCGCAGCCGGCCAGCTGCTCCCAGGTGCGGTCGGGTACGGCTGCGGCCGCGGCGGTGGCGGGGACGAGCGCGGCGGCGGTCAGCAGGGCGGTGGCGAGGGCGGGCAGCAGGATCGGTCGCATGGCCTCATGAAGGCACGGCCCCGGCCGTCCGGCACCGCGACCGGTCCGTCCGGACGACAACGCGGCAAGGCCGCCCCCTCCGGGTGGAGGGAGCGGCCTTGCCGGTGCGCGGTCGGCTCAGTGAGCGTCAGGCGTCGTTCAGAGCGAGATGACCTGGCCCGGGAAGATCAGGTCCGGGTTGCCACCGAGGACGGAGGCGTTGTTGCTGTAGACCGTCTTCCAGTCCAGGCCCTTGTCCGCGGCGATCTTGCTCAGGGTGTCGCCGGTCTTGATGGTGTAGTTGCCACCGTTGGACTTGGCCGGAGCCGAGGGGGCCTTGGTCTCGGCCTTCGGGGCGGCAGCCTTCGGGGCAGCGGCCTTCGGGGCGGCCTTCGGGGCCTCGGCGACCTTGGTCTCCACCTTCGGAGCAGCCTTGGTCTCGGCCTTCGGGGCGGCGGCGCGGGTCTCGGAGCGCGAGGCCTTGGCGGAGGAGGTGTTGCTCGACGAGGTGTCGACGTCGGCGGCGGCGCCGCCCTTGGTCAGACCGGCCTTGACGGAGCAGACCGGCCAGGCGCCGGGGCCCTGGGAGGCGAGCACCTTCTCGGCGACGGCGATCTGCTGGCCCTTGCTGGCCAGGTTCGCCTGGGAGGCGTACTGGGTGCCACCGAAGGCGGCCCAGGTGCTGGAGGTGAACTGCAGGCCACCGTAGAAGCCGTTGCCGTTGGCAATGCTCCAGTTACCGGTGGACTCGCACTGCGCGACCTTGTCCCAGGTGGAGGACGAGGCGGCGGAGGCCGAGTTGGCCGTGACGAGGCCGGCCACGGGAAGGACGGCGACGGCGCCGCCCATGACAGCCAGCCGAACGCGGTTGCGCTTGACGGCGGTGGTGGCAGCGGCGGTCTCGTTACGGAAGGTCATGAGTATCCTCTCGACAATCCCGGGCAGGCATGCGGAACCAAGCCCTGAAGAGCGTGATTTCGTCTGCCGCGTCCGCAAGACGGCCGTGCACGTTTCTCGATCGACGTGCTCGCCGCCCCGGCCAACCTCCCGCACACCTGCGCCGCTCCTACGAGCGAGTCACGCTGGTGAGCACCTGCCGTACCGGTGGAGACCGGCGGGCCGTGCACCGGGAGGTGAACCCGGGTAGTGCTCGTTGCACTGGTTACGAAGCTACGAGCCGGATCGGCAGGCTCCAAACGTTTTGGGGTTTCCCCAGCTCAGCCAGGGGTTACCGGCAGTAAAGATCAAGTAAATGCGGGCTTTATGTCCGATTTACTACCTATTTCCATGATCAAACCTTGGCCGCCGGTGACCTGGGTCACCTTTCGCCCACTGTGACCTCGCGCACAACATCGACAGATTGCGACCTCCCCTCCACAGGGAGCAGTCGAAAACCCGGCAAATCCCGTCACGATCAAGCGCACCCGTGACCCCAGCCACAACGGCCCGTTGGTAATGGCGGTCGGGCCTGCCCGCGCCACCCCCAGACGAACCGAGGAGTCCCCGTGCCGCGCATGCTCGAAGTCAGCGACGAGGTCCGAGCCGAGATCGGTGACGACGAGGCAGACAATCTGCTCGCCGGCGCCCACGCGCCCGACAGTTACGACTGCACCTCCTGCCGGACCCCCGGCGACTCCAGCCGGGAGGCCACCAGCACGGTGCTCTTCGTCGGCGACGAGACGGCGGTGCTCGCCTTCGCCCACTCCCGCTGCATCCCGTCCCAGGTCGTACCGGTCTCCGAGGAGCAGCTGGCCGGCGCCGTCCGCAGCATCAGCCAGTCCCAGGGCGGCGCCCCCGCCCCTGCTCCCGTCCCCCCGGCCCCGGTCCCGGCCGCGCCGGTCGCCGGGCAGCCCTCGGTCTCCGCCACCGGGCAGCCCGCCGTCCTCGGCATCACCTGCGGGCTGGTGCTCTGCGGCGACACCGGGCACGCCGCCCTGGTGATCGAACCGACCGGCCCGGTCGGCCGCCCCGGCAACACCACGGGCGAGGACGAGTTCCTCACCCTCCTCACCGAGCAGGGCTTCCAGTTCGTCGAGGACGTCAACAAGGCCCCCGCCCCGCTCCCCGGCTGGTCGGTCCTGATGGCGATGGGCCAGCTGCACGCGATCCTGCACCCCACCCCGACCGGCACCAACGCCGCCTGGTGGCAGGCCCACCAGCCGCTCCAGGTCACCGAGGCCTGGCGCTCCGCCGCCCGCCAGCTCAACGCCGTCACCATGTACGCGGCCCCGGCCGGCACCATCGGCCGCCAGCCCCGCGAGGACCTGCTCCGGATCGCCCTCGACCGGGCCACCACCCGCGGCCTCCTGGTCGCCGCCTCGCTCCCCCTCGCCGGCACCTGAGCCCCGGCGCGGCCGGGGGCCCGGGGAACCGCGAGGCCGCCGCCGTTCCCCGGGCCCCCACCTGCCGGAAGCACGTGCCAAGCGGCGGCCGTCCCGCATCCGATGCCGGTCTCACTCGTTGGTCCTACGTGTACAGCTACGAGGTCGCCGCCGCCCACCGCCAGCCCACGAGCCGTCCCATCCCGGGTATGCGCCCGTCGTACGACGCGGAGAACCCCACCTCGCCCACGCCGATCTACGACACGCTGTACTCGGAGTACCGCCGCCTCTTCCGGGCCCTCCCGGGTGACCGCACCGGTGAGGAGGACCTCCGCTTCACCGGCTTCGCCTCCCGCGAGCACTACCCGCCGCAGCAGCAGACCTTCCACACCTACCCGGGCCACGCCCAGGGCACCCCGCAGTTCATGCCGGCCCAGTCCAACCCCCCGACCACCGGCCAGGGCTGGGTCGCCACCGGCTACCTCTCCCCGGCGGTCGGCGGGCGCCACCGCAGCATGCTCTCGCTGCCCCCGGGCCAGTACTGACGGCATGACGAAGGGGCCGGGCTGATGCCCGGCCCCTTCGTCATGCCAGCAGACTCACTTGGTGCGCTTGCGCTTCTCCCGCACCCGGACCGAGATCGAGATCGGCGTCCCGACGAAGCCGAACTCCTCCCGCAGGCGACGCTCGACGAAGCGGCGGTAGCCCGCCTCCAGGAAGCCGGAGGCGAACAGCACGAACCGCGGCGGCTTGATGCCGGCCTGGGTGCCGAACAGGATGCGCGGCTGCTTGCCACCGCGGATCGGGTGCGGGTGGGCCGCGACCAGCTCGCCGAGGAAGGCGTTCAGGCGGGCGGTGGAGATACGGGTCTCCCAGCCGGCCAGCGCGGTCTCGATCGCCGGGACGAGCTTCTCCATGTGGCGGCCGGTCTTCGCCGAGACGTTGACCCGGGGCGCCCACTGGACCTGGACCAGGTCCTTCTCGATCTCGCGCTCCAGGTAATAGCGGCGCTCTTCGTCGATCTGGTCCCACTTGTTGTACGCGATCACCACGGCCCGGCCGGCCTCGACGGCCATCGTGATGATCCGGGTGTCCTGCTCGGCCAGGGTCTCGCTGGCGTCCACCAGGACCACCGCGACCTCGGCCTTCTCCAGCGCGGCGGAGGTGCGCAGCGAGGCGTAGAAGTCCGCGCCCGCGGTCAGGTGCACCCGGCGGCGGATACCGGCGGTGTCGACGAACTTCCAGGTCTTGCCGCCGAGTTCGATCATCTCGTCGACCGGGTCACGGGTGGTGCCGGCCATCTCGTTGACGACCACCCGCTCCTCGCCCGCGACCTTGTTCAGCAGGCTGGACTTGCCGACGTTCGGCCGGCCGATCAGCGCCACCCGGCGGGGGCCGCCGGTCGGGACGCCGAAGGTCTGCGGCGGGGCGTCGGGCAGCGCGGCCATCACGGCGTCGAGCAGGTCGCCGGAGCCGCGGCCGTGCAGGGCCGAGACGGGGTAGGGCTCGCCCAGGCCGAGCGACCACAGGTAGGTGGCCTCGACCTCGGTGGACTGGCCGTCCACCTTGTTGGCGCAGAGCACGGTGGGCTTGCCGGCCCGCCGGATGATCTTGATCAGGGCCTCGTCGGTGTCGGTGGCGCCGACGTTCGCGTCCACCACGAACAGCACCGCGTCGGCCTGCTCGATGCCGAGCTCGGCCTGGGCGGCGACCATCGCGTCGATGCCCAGGACGTCGATCTCCCAGCCGCCGGTGTCCAGCACCTTGAAGCGGCGGCCGTTCCAGGTCGCCTCGTAGCTGACCCGGTCCCGGGTGACGCCCGGCTTGTCCTCGACGACCGCCTCGCGGCGGCCGATGATGCGGTTCACCAGGGTCGACTTGCCGACGTTCGGGCGGCCGACCACGGCCAGCACCGGCATCGGGCCGTCGTTGAGGCCCTCGAGGTCCTCGCCCTCGAAGCCCTCCTCGGCGGCGAGCGCCATGAACTCGGCGTAGTCGGCGTCGTCCAGCGCGCCGTTGGTGTCGTTGGTCATGTTCCGTACTTCCGTTTCCCGGCCCGTCCCTTCCCAGGGATGCGCCGTGCGTACCTGCCCCGAGGGGGCAGCGCGGTGCGGGCCGCCGGTTCGTTCCGGCGGACGCGAGAGTGTGGGCGGTCGTCAGACCGCGGAGAGGCCGGCCCGCTGCTCGACCAGGCCGGTGATGGTGTCGATCACCTGGTCCAGGGTCAGCTCGCTGGTGTCCACCAGCACGGCGTCGGCGGCCTGGGCGAGCGGGGCGGTCTCCCGGGAGGAGTCCGCCGCGTCCCGGCGGGCCAGGTCGGCGGCCATCGCGGTGATGGTCGCCTCGTCCAGGCCCTTGGCCCGCAGCTCGGTGGCGCGGCGCTCGGCGCGCGCGCCCTCCGAGGCGGTGAGGAAGATCTTCACGGTGGCGTCCGGGTACACCACGGTGCCCATGTCCCGGCCCTCGGCGACGATGCCGCGGTCGGCGACCTCGGCGCAGCCGCGCTGCAGCTCGACCAGCCTGGCCCGCACCTGCGGGACCGCGGCGACCGCGCTGACCTGGGAGGTGACCTGCTGGCCGCGGATCGGGCCGGAGACGTCCTGGCCGTCCACCGTGATGGTCGGGCCGGCGGCGTCGGTGCCGGAGACGATCACCGGCTTGCCGCAGGCGACGGCCACCGCCTCGGCGTCGTTGACGTCGACCTCGTTGGCCAGCATCCACCAGGTCATCGCGCGGTACATCGCGCCGGTGTCCAGGAAGCTCAGCCCGAGCCGGGCGGCGACCGCCCGGGAGACGGTCGACTTGCCGGAGCCGGAGGGTCCGTCGATGGCGACGACGACCGGGGCGTTCGCTCGGTCGGCAGTGTCCACGGCGCGAACCTCTCTACTGAATCTGGGCAGGGTCTCCACCAAGGTTAGTCGACCCGCGCCACCGTCCTCGCCCAGTGACCGCCGGGCAGCCGTCTCGTTGGACCGGCCATGAAGCGAATGATCACCGGCGCCGCGCTGGCCCTCACCGCGCTGGCCCTCACCGGAACCCCCGCCGACGCCGCGAGCAACAACACCATCGGCGACGTCGTCAGCGCCCCGGCCGGCTGGCACCTGGCCCCCACCGCCCTCTGCACCGAGGAGCTCGCCCCGCTCCCCGCCCTCCCCGGCAGCAACTGCCCGGCCGTCCCCAAGGGCTGACCCGCCAGCTTTTGCACAAATGTCTTGCACGCTTGTACAACTCTCCCCTAGGGTGGTGCCACCGAGACCGACCGAGGAGAGAAACCATGACCGAAACCGCCGTCACCCCCGTCCGCGCCGAGCTCGACCTCGACGGCCGCCGACTCTCCTACCTGGACTTCGGCGGCACCGGCCGCCCGCTGCTCGCCCTGCACGGGCACCTGGCCGAGGGGCAGGACTGGGCGGCGGTGGCCGCGGAGCTGGGCCCCGACTGGCGGGTGATCGCGCCGGACCTGCGGGGCCACGGCGACTCCGACCGGGCCGCCGAGTACAGCCGGGAGGGCTACCTCGCCGACGTGGTGGCGCTGCTGCACCGGCTGGACCTGGGGCCGCTGCCGGTGCTCGGCCACTCCGGCGGCGGCATCACCGCGTACCAGCTGGCGGCCCGCCACCCCGAGCTGGTCAGCGCGCTGATCAACGAGGAGGGCCCGGCCGAGCTGCCGGTCGGCGGGCCGAGCCCGCTGGCCTTCGTACTGGCCATGCCCTACACCGCCGCGACCCGGGCGGAGCTGCTCGCCGCACTCGGCCCGGTGGCCCCGCTCGTCGGCGACCGCCTCCGCCAACTGCCGGACGGCAGCTGGCGGTTGCCGTTCCACCCGGCCGACACGGTCAGCTCCGAGGAGCAGGTGCACGGCGACCACTGGGCCGACTGGCTGGGCAGCAGCTGCCCCGCGCTGCTGGTCGCCGGCAACCGGTTCCCGTGCCTGCCCGCCGAGTCGGCCACCGCGATGGCCGGGCGCCGCCCGGGCACCCGGCTGGTCACCCTGGACGGGGACCACTTCGTGCACGCCGCCGACCCGGCCGGTTTCGCGGCCGCCGTCCGCGCCTTCCTCGCCTCGCTCTGACGGGGGTTCAGGCCCGGCGACGGGTCCGCAGCACCACGTGGCCGGTCAGACCCGCCAGACCCAGGCAGAGCGGGGAGTACAGCCGCAGGTTCAGCCGACGGAACTCCGGGGTCTCCTCCCGCAGCCGCAGGCCCGACACGGCCGGCCCGGCCGCTCCCCGGGCGGCCAGCACCCCGGCCACCGTCCACATCCCGGCCCGCACCAGGCGGGCCCGGCCGAGCCGGCTCTCCGGCCTGGCCCCGGCCAGCACCAGCCCGCCTGCCGCCCCGAGCAGCCCGGCCACCACCGCTGTGGCAGCCTTCGGCGGCAGCCCGCCGTCGGGGCCGGCCGGCCCGACCACCACCCGCGCCAGCTCGGCCGGCGTCTCCAACGGCCAGGGCGACCGGAGCCACACCCCGTGCAGCACCCCCGCCCCGATCAACCCGGTCGCAGCCAACCCCGCCGCAGCCCGCACATCCGTCGTACCCGTCATGGCACACCCCTCCCCCGCGAACAGGCGGGACCCCGCCCTGCCACCGACCCTAGGGCCTGTCGTCGAACCCCCGTCGTCCGCCCGGAGGGCGGGCGGGGCGTCGTTGGGGTGCGTGCATCGGCGGCGCCGAGAAGGGGGCCCCTCCCGGCCGGAGGCTGGGATGCCGCAGGCGGGGCGGGGGTCCCCCCGGCCGGAGGCTGGGGAGAGATAGATGCGGAGCATCATCGACCGACGAGAAGCCGGCGAAGGGCCCCTCCTGCCCGTTGCCGGGCAAGGAGGGCACGTGCCCCGGCGGCGGCCCGCAGACGGGGGTTCGACGACCGACCCTAGGCAGCTTTACGGGCCGGCCGGACGGCGTCCTCAGTCCCGGACGCTCCAGCCGTGCTCGCGCAGCGCGACCGTGAGCCGCTTGACCGAGCCCGGCGACACCGAGAGCTGGACGAAGCCGACCTGCTGGCCCGAGGAGTGCTCGATCACCACGTCCTCGATGTTCACCCCGAGCGCGCCGACCTCGCCGAACAGGCGGCCCAGCTCGCCCGGCTGGTCGCCCAGCACCACGGCGACCGTCTCGTACCGGGTGGGCGGGGCGCCGTGCTTGCCGGGGATCCGGGCCTGGCCGGTGTTGCCCCGCCGCATCACGGCCTCGATCCCGGCCGCCCCGGCCTGCCGCTCGCCCTCCTCGACGGCCTGCATCGACCGCAGCGCGGTGACGGTGTCGCCCAGGTCGCCCGCCAGCTCCTCCAGGATGTCGGCCACCACGCCGGCGTTGGCGGAGAGGATGTCCACCCACATCGCCGGGTTGGAGGCGGCGATCCGGGTCACGTCCCGGACCCCCTGCCCGGCCAGCCTTATGGCGGTCTCGTCCGCGTGCTCCAGTCGGGCCGCGACCAGGGAGGAGAACAGCTGCGGCGCGTGCGAGACCAGCGCCACGGCCCGGTCGTGCGCGGCGGCGTCCATCACGATCGGCATCGCCCCGCAGAGCGCGACCAGTTCCAGCGCGGCGTTCAGGGTCTCGGTGTCGGTGTCGGCGGTCGGGGTGAGCACCCACGGCCGCCCCTCGAACAGGTCCGCCCGCGCCGCCAGCGGCCCCGAGCGCTCCCGCCCGGCCATCGGGTGGCTGCCGATGTAGTTCACCGTGTCGCAGCCGAGCGCCGTCACCTCGGCCCCGGGGCCGGACTTCACGCTCGCCACATCGGTGTACCAGCGCGCCAGGCCCCGGTGCTGACAGTCTGCCAGCACCTTCCCCACCAGCGCGGGCGGCACCGCGATGATCGCCAGGTCCACCGGCCCGTCCGGCGCCTCGGTGGTCCCCGCGCCGAGCGAGGCCGCCGTCCGGGCGGCGTCCGCGTCGGCGTCCTCCAGGTAGACGTGCAGCCCACGCCCCGTCAGGGCGAGCGCGGCGGAGGTGCCGATCAGTCCGGTGCCGACGACGGCGACTGTGCGCATGACGGGTGCGTCTCCTGAGGCGGTAGGGCCAGGTCGGCCCCATCCTCTCGCACCGGAGGCCCGACGGACGTCCTTGACCACCCAGTGGTCGGCTCTCCGTCAGGTCCGGCCCCCGGAACGGCGACGGCCGGGCCCCGGCGGTGCGGGGCCCGGCCGTCCGGGCTCACTTCGCCCGGTCGCCCAGGTCGGCCAGGGCGACGGCGGCGCGGATGTACTTGTTGCGGCCGAGGTCGCCGATGGTCTTGATCCGCAGGGTGGCCAGCGCCTCGCCGTGGGCGTCGGTCAGGCCTGCGATGGCGGCCACGGGGGCGTCCAGGACTTCGGTCAGGGTCAGGTTCTCGTAGGCCTTGTCGAGCAGCTTGTCCAGATCGGCGGTGACGGTCACGCGGAACCTCCAAGTAGCGCTGGTCAGTTGAGGTCAAGGCTTGGGCAGTACGGGGCCCGGGGCCACCGGCCGCACCCGTGCGGGTGAGCGCGGCTGGGCCGGTCGGCGGACCGTCCGGCGTGTCGGGCGGCGCGGCGCGCGGGGCGAAACCACTGACAGCGGCGGTGCGGCCGGGCAGACTGGGCCGCGCGCTGACCAGGCAAGGCGGAAGGGGCCCGAGTGGAGTCGGTACTGGACGAGGTGGTGGTGTACGCCGCCGGAGCGCTCTGCCGGAGGCGGGCGCGCGGGGCGGTGCCGGCCGACGGGCGGGTCCGGCTGACCGGCCTGCCGGCCGAGCTGGACCCGGCATCGGTCCGGGCCACGGTACGGGGTGCCGGCCTGCGGGTGACCGAGGCCCGGGTCGGGTACGAGACCGTCCTGCGCAGCCCGGACGAGATGCCGGAGCGGATCCGGGTGCTCGACCTGGCTGCGCAGGAGTACTCCGCCGCCGAGACCCGCGAGCGCCGGCAGGCCGAGCGGATCGCCGAGCTCACCGCGCTGCGCGCCGTCCCGCCGCCCCGCCACCGGGACGAGCCGCACCGCCGGACCCCGGCCGACGCCTGGCTGGAGCTGGCCGACTTCGTCGACACCCGGCTGACCGCACTGCAGGCCGAGGCGGCCCGGCTGGCCGAGCTGACCGCCCGGGCCGAGCACGCGCTCCAACTCGCCCAGGACCGCCTGGACGCCGCACCCGACACCGAGCGCACCGGCCCGACCAACACCACCGCGACCGTCCTGCTCACCCTCACCGGCGGGTCCGCCACCGGGACGGAGGAGGTGGAGTTCGAGCTGGAGTACGGCATCCCCGGCGCCCACTGGGTGCCCTCGTACCGGCTGAGCCACCGTCAGGGCGATTCCGGGGGGCAGCTGGTCCTGCGCGCCTCGGTGGCCCAGCGCACCGGCGAGGACTGGACCGGCGTCCGCCTCGGCCTGTCCACCGCCGACCTGCAGCGCCGCACCGAGCTGCCCCGGCTGCGCTCGGCCCGGATCGGCCGCCGCCAGACCGCCCCAGCCCCGTCCGGCTGGCGCGAGGCCCCGCCCGGGCTGGGCGAGCTGTTCGCGGCGTACGACACCGCCGCGCCGCGCCCCGCGCCCGCGTTCGGGTTCGCGGGCCCGGTGGCGGTCGGTGGCGGTGCCCCTGCCGCTCCCGCAGCCGCTGCCGACGAGGACCGGCCGCCGGTCCGGAGCGTGTCGCGACGGGCCCGGATGCCGAAGGCGGCGGGCGGCGCGGCACCGGGCTACGGCGGCTCCGCCGAGATGTTCCGGGGCGGCCCGGCCGGCCCCGTCCCGGCACCCGCGCCGATGCCCGCCATGGCCGCCGCGCCGATGGCCGACCTGGCCGCCCCGCAGCAGTTCGGCGCGGCCCCCGGCAGCCCGCCGCCCCCGCCGGAGCCGCCCGCCCCGCCGCACCCCGGCGCCCGCTGGCTGGACTACGCCGCCCTCACCCTCCAGGGCCCGGCCGGCCCCGACCGGGGCCTGCTGGCCCCCGCACCGCAGCGGCACCGCAGCAGCCCCGCCCCCACCGCCGCCCCGCCCCCGCACACCGTGCCGCCCCGCTTCTCGGCCGGCTCCTTCGACCAGCGGTACGACGCCGCGGCCCCGGTCGACCTGCCCTCGGACGGCAGCTGGCACACCGTCACCATCGGCGAGATCCCGGTCTCGCTGGCCGAGGAGTACGTCTGCGTGCCGTCGGTCGAGGAGACCGTCTACGGCACCCTGCTGCTCACCAACGCCACCGACCGGGCCCTGCTGGCCGGGCCGGTCGAGGTGACCGTGGACGGCGACTTCCTGCTCACCGCCGCCCTGCCCACCCTCGCCCCCGGCGCGACCAGGCGGCTCGGCCTCGGCGTGGCCGAGGGCATCCGGGCGGCCCGGCGCACCGAGCTGCACGAGTCGACGGCGGGGATGCGCAACAACACCCTGGTGCTCGACCACCGGGTTCAGGTCGAGCTGGTCAACCGGCTGGCCCGCCCGGTCACCGTCGAGGTCAGGGAACGGGTGCCGGTGACCGCCGAGCCGGATGTCAGGCTCCAGGAGCGGCCCGGCTGGTCCGCCCCTGACGAACCGTCCGAGGACGACCCGGCCGGCACCCGGATCCGGCGGGTCGAGCTGCCCGCCCACGGCCGGGCCGAGCTGGACGGCGGCTACGAGATCCGCATCCCGGCCGGCAAGACCCTGCACGGCGGAGACCGGAGGAACTGACCCATGACCACCACCACACCCCTCCCGGTCACGGCCGTCACCTGCCTGGAGGACCGCTCGCTGGTCGAACGGTCCACCGGGCTCGACCTCGCCCCCGGCGTCCAGCGGCTGCGCCTCGGCCCGGTCACCGCACTGGCCGCCGACCGCACCCTGCGGGCCGAGCTCGCCACCGGCAGCGTGCTGGACACCCGGATCACCCGGGTCTGGACCGCACCCGCGCCCCAGCCCCCCACCGCCGAGGACTCCGAACTCCGCCACCGGGTGCACGCGCTGGAGCAGGAGCTGACCGCGCTCGCCGCCGAACGCCAACGCCTGACCGCCCGGCTGACCCTGCTCGGCCAGCTCACCGCCGACCTGCTCCGGGAGATCGGCGAGGGCGCTGGCCGGGGCGAGACCGAACCGGCCCGCTGGACCCGCGAGCTCGACCGGGTGGACGCCGAGCGCGACACCCACGGCGAGCGGCTGCGCTCCACCGACGCCCGGCTGCTCGACGCCGAGAGCGAGCTCGGCCAGGCCCGGCACGCGCTGGCCCTGGCCGAGGAGGAGCCGCCGGAGCTGCTCGGCTTCCTGGAGCTGACCGTCGACACCCCCGGCGGCCCGAACCGACTGACCGTCAGCCATCTCACCCCCTGCGCCCTCTGGCGCCCCGCCTACCGGGCCACCCTGGCCGACGACGGGTCGCTCACCCTGGAGACCGAGGCGGTGGTCTGGCAGCGCACCGGCGAGGACTGGTCCGACGTCCGGCTCACCCTCTCCACCGCCCGGTCCGCCCTCGCGGGCGAGCCGCCCCGGCTGTCCGAGGACGTGCTGACCCTGCGCGAGCGCACCGCCGAGGAGCGCCGCACCGTCGAGGTGGAGCTGCGCGAGCAGGCGATCGGCTCCACCGGCCCGGCCGCCGACGGCCTGCCCGGCGTGGACGACGGCGGCGAGGTCCGGGTCCTGCACGCCCCCGCCCCCGCCCGCGTCCCCGGTGACGGCCGCCCGCACCGGGTCCCGCTCACCGCCTTCACCACCCCTGCCAGCAGCGAGTACAGCTGCGCCCCCGAGCTCTCCCCGCTGGTCACCCGGGTGGCCCGGTTCACCAACGCGGCCGGCCACGCCCTGCTGGCCGGTCCGGTCGACCTGGTGCTGGGCAGCGGCTTCACCGGCCGGGCCGAGCTGGAGTTCACCGCGCCGGGCGCCCCCGCCGAGCTCTCCTTCGGCAGCTCCGACGCCTACCGGGTGGTCCGGGAGACCGAGGAGGCCCGGAGCAGCGCCGGCGCCCTCTCCACCCGCACCGTGCAGACCCGGACGGTACGGCTCCACCTGTCCCGCTTCTCCGGCCCCGACGACCGGGCCGACCAGCCGGTCACCGTCCGCGAACGCATCCCGGTCTCCGAGGTCGCCGCGGTGGAGGTCCGGCTCCGCAAGGAGCTCTGCTCCCCCGCCCCCGACGAGCTCGACCCCGACGGCATCGTCCGCTGGCAGCTCACCCTCCCGCCCGGCGGCCGACGCACCGTCACCCTGGTGTACGAGGTCACCGCGACGGCCAAGGTGGCCGGACTCTGAGCGCGGCTACCCGGTCAACTCCGGTGAAATGCCGTCAACTCCGGTAAAAATGGAGCCATGATCTACCATCTCGCACCCCTGGACGACTGGCTGCGCGACCCCGGGCGGCCCTACACCGCCGCCTCGCTGCTCACCGACGGCTTCATCCACTGCTCGGCCGACGAGACGACCGCGCTCGCCGTCGCCAACGCCTTCTTCCAGGACACGCGGGACCCCCTGATGGCCCTGCTGATCGAGGAGAAGCTGGTCGAGCCCATGATCAAGTGGGAGGACGCCGACGGTGCACCCCCGCCCGGCGCCACCCCCGGCATCCGCTTCCCGCACATCTACGGCCGCCTCAACCGCACCGCCGTGCTCGGCCTGGAGAAACTCCAGCGCGACCCGGCCGGCCGCTGGTCCGCCCTGCTCCCCTGGAGCTGACCACCAGGGGAGCCGCCTGCTAGAGCCAGCCGCGTTCGCGGGCGGCCATGCCGGCCTGGAAGCGGGTGGTCGCGCCGAGCTCCCGCATCAGCGTCTGCAGCCGCCGCTGCGTGGTGCGGGCGCTCCACCCCAGCGACCGGGCGATCGACTCGTCGGTGAGCCCGGCCGCCAGCAGCCCGAGCAGCTTCCGCTGGTCGTCCTCGGGCCCGAGCCCGTCGTCGCCGTCACCGATCGCGGCCTGCAGCGGCACCGCCCGCTCCCACTCCGCCTCGAACAGTCCGTCCAGGGCCTGCAGCAGAGCCGACGGGTGGATCACGTACGCGGCGTCCAGCACCGCGTCGCCGACGCTGATCGGGATGATCGCCATCCGGTCGTCGGCCATCATCATCTTCATCGGCAGCACCGGTCTGACCCGGGCCTCCTCGCCGTCGGCGACGCCGATCAGGATCTCCTTCTCCAGCCGCCCGGGCCAGGCCACCGCCTCCTTGTCGAAGACCGTCCTGAACCGCACCCCCGCCCGCAGCTGCTGCCGCTGGCGCGGGAGGTTGGCCACCGGGTCCTGGATGTACGGCGGGCAGTCGAAGCCGCGCACCTGCTGCTGGGCGGTCTCGATCAGGTGCTCCAGCCGCTGGGCGATCGCCTCGCCACCGGTCAGCACCTCGACCGAGTGCGCCGGGTCGGTGAACCGGGAGGCCTCCCGGAACGCGTCCATCAGCCGGTGCATCTCGGCCCGGGCGCTGCGCAGCTGGGCCTCGCGGTGGCCGATCAGGGTGCCGATGGCGACGTCGGGGGCGACCGCGAGGTAGCGCTCCCGGTCCACCGGGGCGCGGGTGATCATGCCTTGGTCGGCCAACCGGTCGAGCGCGGCGTGGCCCTGTTGCAGCGTCAGGCCGCACTGGGTGGCGATCTCGTCCGCAGTCGACTGCGGTGCGATCACCAGGGCCGCGTAGACCTGTCCGTCCGGCCTTCCCAGGCCGAGCACCCCGAATGAGTCGAGCACCATGATTCCTTCCCCCATCGGCTCCCCCTCGCCACCACCCCTGGTGGCGCAGATCCGCCATTCGGCGCGCCGCTGTCCGTTGGCCATCCTCCGCCACGAGTCCCTGACCTGACAAGCCGTATGCGGCCAGGCTCACAGCAACTCCCGCCGAACGCCGGAGGGCCTCCCCGCCGCATGGCGGGGAGGCCCTCCGATCGGTCGGGACCCTACAGGCCGACCTCGTTCATCAGCTGACCGACCTCGGGGTTGGTCAGACGGCGCAGCCAGCCCGACTTCTGGTCCCCGAGCGCGATCGGACCGAAGTGGGTCCGGACCAGCTTCTCGACCGGGTAGCCGGCCTCGGAGAGCATCCGTCGCACGATGTGCTTGCGGCCCTCGTGCAGGGTGACCTCGACCAGGTAGTTCTTGCCGACGTTGGAGACCACCTTGAAGCTGTCGGCGCGGGCGTAGCCGTCCTCCAGCTCGATGCCCTTGGCCAGCACCTTGCCCAGATCGCGCGGGATCGGGCCCTGGATCGCGGCCAGGTACGTCTTGGTGACGCCGTACTTCGGGTGGGTCAGGCGGTGGGCCAGCTCACCGTGGTTGGTGAGCAGGATGATGCCCTCGGTCTCGGTGTCCAGCCGGCCCACGTGGAACAGCCGGGTCTCCCGGTTGGTCACGTAGTCGCCCAGGCACTGGCGGCCGTCCGGGTCCTCCATGGTGGAGACCACGCCGGAAGGCTTGTTCAGCGCGAAGAACAGGAACGACTGGGTGGCGACGGTCAGGCCGTCCACCTTGATCTCGTCCGTCTCCGGCTGGACCCGCTTGCCCTGCTCGGTCACCAGCTGGCCGTTGACCATCACCCGGCCCTGCTCGATCATCTCCTCGCAGGCCCGGCGGCTGCCCATGCCGGCCCGCGCCAGCACCTTCTGCAGGCGCTCGCCCTCGGCGTTGCCGCCCTTGACGCCCTGGCCCTGCTCGTGGCGGGCCAGCACCGCGTCCTCGATCTTGCCCTGGAGCTCACGGGTCCGCTGCGGCTGGCGCCGCGGGTCGCCCGGGGCGCCCTGGCCCTCCTTGCGGACCCGGGGGGCCTGGCTGGGCCGCCGGGACGCGGAGTCCCGGTTGGGGTACGCGTGCGGACCGCCGCCGAACTCGGGGCGGTCGTACTTGCGCTCCTCCGGGCGGAGCGGACGGTCCGGGTACTGGGGCCGGTCGTCCCGACGGTCGTCCCTGCGGTCGTCCCGCCGGTCGCCGCCACCACTGCGGCCGCCACCGAAGGAGCCGCCGCCACGGTTGTCCCGGCCGCCGTACGAGGAGCCGCCGCCGGAGCGACCGCCGCCGCCGCCGGAGCCGCCGCCGTACGAACCGCCACCGCTACGGCCGCCGCCGGACCCGCCGCCGTACGAGCCACCGCCCGAGCGGCCGCCACTGCTGCTGCCACCGCCGCCGTAGGAGCCGCCACCGGAGCGACCACCGCTGCTGCTGCCGCCGCCGTAGGAGCCGCCACCGGAGCGACCACCGCTGCTGCTGCCGCCGCCGTACGAGCCACCGCCGGAGCGACCGCCACTGCTGCTGCCACCGCCGCCGTACGAGCCGCCACCGGAGCGACCGCCGCCGCCGGAGCCGCCGCCGTACGACGAACCCCCGCCGCTACGGCCGCCGCCGCTGCCCCCGTACGACGAACCACCGCGAGGGGCGCCGCTCCGACCCCCGCCGCCCTGCCCGCCGCCTCGGCCCTGGCTCCCGCCACCGCCGCTGCTGTTCCTGCCGTTGCCACTGCTACGCATCAAAATGTCCGTACGTCGTTGTCCGTCTGGAAGTGCTCGTCGTGCCCGGCCGACCTCACTGCACTTCCCTGCCGTCCGCACGTGCGGCGGCGACCGCCTCCGCGATCATCGTGCCTTCGAGGGACTCCGCTTCCACGTCGTCGACCTCGGGCAGGAAGGGCGCCAGCTCCGGGAGTTCCTCCAGGCCGCGCAACCCCATCCGTTCCAGGAAGTAGTTCGTCGTCCGATACAGGATTGCACCTGTTTCCGGCTCGGAGCCGGTCTCTTCCACCAGTCCTCGCTGTACCAGGGTACGCATCACGCCGTCACAGTTCACACCACGGACCGCCGAGACCCGGCTGCGCGACACCGGCTGCCGGTATGCGACCACCGCCAGCGTCTCCAGCGCGGCCTGGGTGAGCCGGGCCTGCTGGCCGTCCAGGACGTACCGGTCGACGGCCGGCGCGCACTCGGCCCGGGTGTAGAAACGCCAGCCCCCGGCGACGAACCGCAGGTCGAAGCCCCGGCCCTGGGCGGTGTACTCGGCGGACAGCTCCCGCAGGGACGCGGCCACCTCGGCCGGCGGGCGCTCCAGCACGGCGGCCAGCCGCCGTTCGGCGACGGGTTCGTCGGCCAGCAGCAGAATTGCCTCCAGATCGGCCCGGAGCGAGGACACCGGGGCCTCGACGACCGGTTCGGCCGGTCCGGGCCCGGGCCCAGGCGGCTCGTGGCCGTCCTCCAGCGCCCCGTAGGCGGACTCCTGCCACTCCTCGGCCCGGGACTGCCCCGGGACGCCCAGCGAGCGCCTGGCGGGCCGTGACGGCTCCTCGGTCATGACGGCTCCTTCCCGATCGGCTCCGGCGGCCGGTCGAACTCGTCGGTCACCTCGACCCGGCGGTCGGCCTCGGCCACCCACCGGACGGTCAGCTCGCCCAGCGCCTCGGGCTGGTCGAAGTCCAGCACCCGCTCCCGGTACAGCTCCAGCAGGGCCAGGAACCGGGCCACCACCACCAGGGTGTCGCCCCCGGCGTCGGCCACCAGCCGCCCGAAGCCGGCCTCCCCCAGCTCGCGGAGCAGCTCGACCAGCAGGGCGGCCTGCTCCCGGACGCTGACCGGCGGGGCGTGGATGTGGTCGACGTAGACCACCGGCGCGGGCCTGGGCGCCATCGTCCGGGCGGCCAGCTGCGCGAACCGCTCCGGTCCGATGCTGATCACCACCTCGGGCAGCAGCGCCGCGTGCTGCGGCTCCAGGCCGACCGTCCGGGGGCGCTGCCGCAGCTCGGCCGCCCAGCGGTCCGCCAGCACGGCGGCCACCTGCTTGTACGCCCGGTACTGGAGCA
Source organism: Kitasatospora sp. NPDC002040 (assembly GCF_040296785.1). NCBI lineage: Bacteria > Bacillati > Actinomycetota > Actinomycetes > Kitasatosporales > Streptomycetaceae > Kitasatospora > Kitasatospora sp. NPDC002040. The sequence continues at coordinate 243,163 of NZ_JBEOXV010000006.1, forward strand.
GCCGGGCGAACAGCAGGTCGCGGGCCTCCAGCAGGGCGAGGTCCTCCTCGTCCTCCACCTCGGCGGCGGGCAGCAGCCGGGCCGCCTTGAGGTCGAGCAGGGTCGCGGCCACCACCAGGAAGTCGGTGGCCGCGTCCAGGTCCCAGTCGGGGCCCATCGCCCGGATGTACCCGACGAACTCGTCGGTGATCCGTGACAGCGCCAGCTCGGTGACGTCGAGCCGGTGCTTGGCGATCAGCCCGAGCAGCAGGTCGAACGGGCCCTCGAAGTTGTCCAGCCGCACCTGGAACGGATGCTCGGCCATCTACGGGTCCAGGGGCTCGGAGCTCTGCCCGACAGGCGGCTCCGCCGCCGGGGCGGGGCTGTCTGGCGTGCCGGTCAAAGGCGAAAGTACCTGACCAGCGGCGTCGGGATCACGTTCCCGGGGTCGGCGTCGCCCGGTGGCGGAGCCGCACACCGGCGGCGCCTCGAACCCCTGCTCGCCGCAGGACGGGTCAGCGACCGCGGAGACGGCGGACCAGGATGCTGGCCTCGCCGCGCTGCTCCAGGTCGGCCAGGACGACCGCGATCGCCTCCCGGACCACCCGGCCGCGGTCGACCGCGAGGCCGTGCTCGCCCCGGAGCACCAGGCGGGCGTGCTCCAGGTCCATCAGTTCCTCGGCGGAGACGTACACGGTGATCTTCTCGTCGTGCCGCTCCCGGCCGCTCGGGCGGCGCGGGGCCCGCCCCCGGGGGCGGGGCCGCCGGGCGGCCTCGCCCGCGGGCTCCTCGGTGCCGTGCTGACGCGGTGCCGCCGCGCCTTCGGCGACGGGCTGCGACTCGGGCCGGGCCTGCGGGACCTCCGCCGCCGGGCCGCCCTTCTCGGCGGTCCGGGCGGTCTCCGTGCGGGGTGCCTCGGGCCGGTTCAGGGAGGGCGACAGGGCCATCCCCCCGGTGGTCCGGAACAGCTCGTCGGCACCCGGGAGACTCACTCGGCGGGGCGGCACCGGTCGAGCACCTCCCTGGCGAGCTGACGGTAGGCGGCGGCACCGACCGAGTTGGTCGCGTACGTGGTGATCGGCTCGCCGGCCACGGTGGTCTCGGGGAACCTGACGGTCCGTCCGATCACGGTGTGGAAGACGTGCTCGCCGAAGGCCTCGACCACCCGGGCCAGCACCTCGCGGCTGTGCACGGTGCGCGAGTCGTACATGGTGGCCAGGATGCCGTCGAGCCGCAGGTCGGGGTTGAGCCGCTCGCAGACCTTCTCGATGGTCTCGGTGAGCAGCGCGACCCCGCGCAGGGCGAAGAACTCGCACTCCAGCGGGACGATGACGCTGTGCGCCGCCGTCAGGGCGTTGACCGTCAGCAGGCCGAGCGAGGGCTGGCAGTCGATGATGACGAAGTCGTAGTCCGGCAGCAGCGGCTTGAGCGCGCGGGCCAGTGCGGACTCGCGGGCGACCTCGCTGACCAGCTGGACCTCGGCGGCCGACAGGTCGATGTTCGAGGGCAGCAGGTCCATGCCGGGCACGGCGGTCTTCAGCAGCACCTCATCGGCCGTCAGACCCCGCTCCATCAGCAGGTTGTAGACCGTGACGTCGAGTTCCATCGGGTTGACGCCCAGGCCGACCGACAGCGCCCCCTGCGGGTCGAAGTCGACCAGCAGGACCCGGCGGCCGTACTCGGCCAGTGCGGCACCGAGGTTGATGGTCGACGTGGTCTTGCCCACGCCGCCCTTCTGGTTGCACATCGCGATGATCTGCGCGGGGCCGTGCTCGGCCAGCGGCGCGGGGATCGGGAAATAGGGCAGCGGGCGGCCGGTGGGGCCCACTCGTTCACGGCGCTGACGGGCTGCGTCAGGGGCGAGGGTCGCGGCGTACTCCGGGTCCGGTTCGTACTCGGCATCAGGGTCGTCGTAGGAACCGTACGCAAAGTCACCGTAGGCCAGGCCGTGTGACGGCAGGTCAGCCTCGCCGGTGGTGGTGGCCGGGGCGGTGTTCTGCCGTGCCTCGAAGGTACGGACCGCGACCGAGTGCTCCGCCAGTCCCGGCTGACCACCCCCGGGAGCAAATGTCGACTCATTCACAAGTCGTCTTACCTCCTTGGGCATCCAGGACTGTTGTCGATTCGTCAGCGTGGCAGCATGCCGACGGTTTGCGACTCTAGGCTGTCTGCGGCGTTCGCAGCAACACAATCCACGGTAGTGGGCCGGATGTGTCGGCCGTTGGACCGGTCACTGTCAAGGGTTGAGAGGCCGCACGACCCTAACGTTTCTGCGCCGGGTGACAGCGTGCGCATTAATTGACACGGTCACCCGACCATCCCACGAATGTCGACAATGACCGCTCGGCGGCGTCCGGGCAGACCGAAGCCCCCGGCCCGGGGGAGCGGGTCGGGGGCGTCCGGCGGTGCTGACGGAAGGTCAGGCGAGCACGCTCTCCAGCGAGACCGACGGCAGGCCGAAGGCCTCGGCCACGGCGCCGTAGGTGATCTGGCCCTCGTGCACGTTCAGGCCCTTGGCCAGCGCGGCGTCGCGGCGCAGCGCGTCCTTCCAGCCCCGGTTGGCCAGCTCGACCACGTACGGCAGGGTCGCGTTGGTCAGCGCGTAGGTGGAGGTGTTCGGCACCGCGCCCGGCATGTTGGCCACGCAGTAGAAGACCGAGTTGTGGACCGGGAAGGTCGGCTCGGCGTGCGTGGTGGCGCGGGAGTCCTCGAAGCAGCCGCCCTGGTCGATCGCGATGTCGACGAGCACGGAGCCCGGCTTCATCCGGGAGACCAGCTCGTTGGTAACGAGCTTCGGGGCCTTGGCGCCCGGGATCAGCACGGCGCCGATCACCAGGTCGGCCTCGAGCACGGCGCTCTCGAGCTCGTACGCGTTGGACATGATGGCCTTGATCTTCGTGCCGAAGATCTTGTCGGCCTCGCGCAGCTTGTTGATGTCGCGGTCCAGCAGGGTCACCTCGTAGCCCATGCCGATCGCGATGGTGGCCGCGTGCCAGCCGGAGACGCCGCCGCCGATGACCACGCACTTGGCCGCGTGGGTGCCGGGCACGCCACCCGGCAGGGTGCCGCGGCCGCCGGCCGGGCGCATCAGGTGGTACGAGCCGACCTGCGGGGCCAGCCGGCCCGCGACCTCGGACATCGGGGCGAGCAGCGGCAGGGCGCCGTTGCCGAGCTGCACGGTCTCGTACGCGATCGCGGTGGTGCCGGAGGCGACCAGCGCGTCGGTGCCGGCCCGGTCGGCCGCCAGGTGCAGGTACGTGAAGAGGGTCTGGCCCTTGCGCAGGCGGTGGTACTCCTGCGCGATCGGCTCCTTGACCTTCAGCAGCAGGTCGGCGGCGGCCCACACCTCGTCGGCCGTGGGGAGGATGGTGGCACCGGCGGCCACGTACTCCTCGTTGGGGATCGAGGAGCCGAGACCGGCGTTGTCCTCGATGACGACCTCGTGTCCGTTACGGACCAGCTCATGCACGCCGGCGGGCGTGATGGCCACGCGGTACTCGTGGTTCTTGACCTCGCGGGGGATGCCGACCTTCACGACTGAACACGTCCCTTTTGCCTCTGGGGCCCGGCCGGAGAACACCGGCGGGCAACGCGCACGTGGAGACCTCCGGAGACGCCGGGGCACGCTTCGCTACGCGACTAAGGTCGAGTGTAATGAAGCCCAGGTGATCCGTCAGCCTTCCAAACTGAATAAATCAGCTCGCCACATTGGCAGATTCGTAGGCTTGCATCCCACATGAGCTGGCAAACCGGTCGCAAAGTGACCTTCCGGACATTACTCCGAAGTCACCCGGGCCCGCTCGGCTTCGACCAGTGCCCGCAAGGCCTCCAGGGCGGCCGACACCGCCCGCAGGCCCCGCTCGTCGCCCAGTCGCCGCAGCACTGACAGCGCCGCCCGGTACTCGCGCTCGGCCTCCTCGAACCGGCGCTGGGCCAGATGCGCCTCGGCCGTCCGGGCCAGCAGCCTGGCCTCGGCCGGGTGGTCGCCCAGACTCTGGCGCAGTTCCAGGGCCCGGCCGTACCAGTCGGCGGCGCGCACCGGGTCCGCGAGCGCCCGACGGCTCTCCCCCACGCCCTCCAGGGCCCGGGCGCAGGCCACCTCGTCCTCCCCCGCCCGGCCCTGCTCCAGCGCGGCCCGGTAGCGCTCGGCGGCCACCTCCCAGCGGCCCGCCGCCGCCTGCAGGTCGCCCAGGTTGAGCAGGGCGGCAGCGGCCCGGCGCGGGTTCCCGCTCCGTTCGGCCACCTTGAGCACCAGCCCGTGCAGCTCGTACAGGTCCACCGGGGCGGCCACGCCGGTCAGCGGCAGCGCCCGCAGCAGGGCGGTCACCAGCCGGCCGGCCGAACCGTCCAGATCCGCCCGGCCGATCGCGTCCCCGACCGCGCCCAGCAGCTGGCCGCGCTGCTCGGTCAGCCAGAGCCGGGCCTGGGCCGCCGTCCGCAGCCGCAGCGGCCCGGGCAGCGGGTCCGGGCCGGGCCCGGCGGCCGGGTCGAGCAGCGCCCGGGCCGACTCCACCAGGCGCACCAGCCGCTCCAGCAGCCGGGCCCGCGCCAGCTCCACCTCGGACGGCCGGTCCAGTTCCTCGCGCAGTGCCAGCAGTCGGCCGTACAGCCGCCCCGGCACCCGGTAGCGGAGCGTCCCGTCGCCCGACTCCCCGTCCCGGTCCAGGAGTTCACGCTCCGTCAGCTTCTCCAGCAGTGCCCCCGCCTCCGGCGCCGGGCAGCCCACCAGGGCGGACGCGGTGCGCAGATCGGCCAGCTGCGCGGGGGCCAGCGTGAGCATCCGCAGCATCCGCGCCTCGGCCGGCGGCAGCGACCGGTGCAGCAGGGTGAACGCCGCACCGAGCGGGTCGCCGTCGGGCACCGGCACCGGCCCGTCGGTCGGCTTCGCGACCGGCTTCTCGGCCGGCTTGGCGACCGGCCCATCGGTCGGCTTGGCGGTCGGCTTCGCGACCGGCTTGGCGGCCGGTTCGGCCGCGCCCTTCTTCCGCTTCTTGGCCGGCTCCGGCGTCCGCGTCCCGACCGCCAGCGACAGCTCCCGGGCCGCGTCCGTCACCGCTGCCTTCGGGGCGGCCCGCAGCCAACCCGCCATCAGCCGCAGCGCGGTGGGGCGGGCGGCGCAGCTCTCGGCCAGATCGGCCGCACCGACCGGGTCGCAACTGATCCGGGTGCCGCCCACCAGCGCGCTCAGCAGCTCCACCGCCGCCGACTGGGACAGCCCGCCCAGGATGACCGGGTCGATCCCCTCGATCCCGGTCAGCGGCCCGGCCGTGGTGGCCACCACCAGCGCCCCGGGCGCGGCGGCCAGCAGCGGCCAGAGCTGCCCCGAGTCCCGGACGTCGTCCAGCACCAGCAGGACCCGGTGCCCCGCCACCGCCGCCCGCAGCGCCCCGCAGGCGGGGTCGTCCTCACCCTCCTCGTCGCCGGTCGGCAGCGCACCCGCCGCAGGCGCCCCCAGCTGCTCCAGCAGCCGCCGGGCCGCCGTCCCCGGCGCCACCCGCTCGCCGTCCGGCGCGGACAGCCGCGCGAACAGCACTCCATCGGGGTAGTCGGCCGCCACCGAGGCGGCGAACCGGAGCGCCAGCGTGGTCCGCCCCGACCCCGGCCGCCCCGCCACCACCAGCAGCGGACACCGGCCCGCCACCACTCGGCCCCGGGCCGCCGCCAGCGCCGCCAGCTCGGGCCCGCGCCCGACGAACAGGCCCGGCCCGTCCGGCAGTTGAGCCGGAACCGGGGCGGGCCGTGCGTCCATCGTCGCCGTCTTCCTCGCCACCTGCGCCACTCCCGACCGGTCAGCCGACGGCCCGCACGGAGCCCCGTCCGGGAAGCGTAGTTCGGCCCGGCACCCGCACGAGAGGTGACACCAGTACTACCAACCACCAAATCACCCGTGCGGAGGCAGCCGCCCGCCCGGCTGCGGTCCGGGGCCCGGAGCCGGTCCCTAGGCGAAGGGCCGGGCCGGCCAGGGCGAGTCCGCCGCCCGCAGCGTGTCCAGCCCGGCGGGCGAGGTCAGGGCCGCGTGCAGGGCCAGCGTCCCGGTGATCAGCGTCGGGTTGTGCAGTTCCCCGGTCAGCACCAGCTGCAGCAGCTCGGGCAGCGGCACCCGCGCCGTCTCGATCTCCAGCTCCTCCCCGTGCGCCTCGTACCGCTCCCCGTCGGCCGCCGACAGGTCGGTGGCCAGGAAGAGCCGCAGCGCCTCGTCCGTCCCGCCGGGCGAGGTGTAGAAGTCGACCAGCACCCGCCAGTCGCCCGCCTTGCAGTGCGCCTCCTCGAACAGCTCGCGCTGGGCCGCGTGCAGCGGGTTCTCCCCGGGCACGTCCAGCAGGCCGGCCGGGAGCTCCCAGAGCCGCTGCCGGACCGGGTGCCGGTACTGGCGCAGGATCAGCACCCGCTGCTGCTCGTCCAGCGCCAGCACCGAGACCGAGCCGGGGTGGGTCTGGTAGTCCCGCCGGGCGTAGCTGCCGTCGGGCATCAGCACCTCGTCCGTGCGGACCCCGGTGACCCTCCCCCGGAACGGCTCCGTACTCGACCGCACGGGCCACTCCTCCGCCTGGTCGCGGATCTGCCTCTGACCGTCCGTCATCTCGCACTCCCCTTTTCGTCAGTACGACACTAACCCACGCAGAACGGCGGCCGCGCGAAGAATCGCGCGACCGCCGTCCACCCGTCGGCAGAGAGTTACTCGCCGTCGGTCTTGATCTTGATGGCCGCCGCCACCAGACCCGCGAACAGCGGGTGCGGGCGGGTCGGACGGGACTTCAGCTCCGGGTGCGCCTGGGTGGCGACCAGGTAGGGGTGGACCTCGCGCGGGTACTCGACGTACTCGACCAGGTCGCCCTTCGGGGAGAGGCCGGAGAACTGCAGGCCGGTCTTCTCCAGGTCCGCGCGGTACGCGTTGTTGACCTCGTAGCGGTGGCGGTGGCGCTCGTCCACGTACTGCTCGCCGCCGTACACCTCGCGGACGATCGAGCCCTCGGCCAGCTTGGCCGGGTAGAGCCCGAGCCGCATGGTGCCGCCCAGGTCGCCCTTGCCGTCCACGATCGCCAGCTGCTCGGCCATGGTCGAGATGACCGGGTACTTGGCCGCCGCGTCGAACTCGGTCGAGTTGGCGTCCGGCAGGCCGGCCAGGTTGCGGGCGGCCTCGATGACCACGCACTGCAGGCCCAGGCACAGGCCCAGCAGCGGCACCTTGTTCTCGCGGGCGTAGGTGATCGCGGCCACCTTGCCGTCCACGCCGCGGTCGCCGAAGCCACCGGGGATGCAGATCGCGTCCACGTCGCCGAGCTGCTCCTGCGCCCCCTCGGGGGTCAGGCAGTCGTCCGAGGTGACCCACTTGATCTCGACCCGGGCGTTGTTGGCGAAACCGCCGGCCCGGAGCGCCTCGGTCACCGAGAGGTAGGCGTCGGGGAGGTCGATGTACTTGCCGACCAGCGCGACCTTCACGATGTGCTGGGGCTCGTGCACCCGGCGCAGCAGGTCGTCCCAGACGGTCCAGTCCACGTCCCGGAAGGCCAGGTCGAGCCGGCGGACCACGTACGCGTCCAGGCCCTCGGAGTGCAGCACCTTGGGGATGTCGTAGATCGACTTGGCGTCGATGGCCGCGACCACGGCCTCCTCGTCCACGTCGCACATCAGCGAGATCTTGCGCTTGATCGCCTGCGGCACCTCGCGGTCGGCGCGCAGCACGATGGCGTCCGGCTGGATGCCGATGTTGCGCAGGGCCGCGACCGAGTGCTGGGTCGGCTTGGTCTTCAGCTCGCCCGAGGGGCCGATGTACGGCAGCAGCGAGACGTGCACGAAGAAGACGTTGTCCCGGCCGACCTCGTGGCGGACCTGGCGGACCGCCTCCAGGAACGGCAGCGACTCGATGTCGCCGACGGTGCCGCCGACCTCGGTGATCACCACGTCGACGTCCTCGGTCGCCATCCGGCGGATCCGGGACTTGATCTCGTTGGTGATGTGCGGGATGACCTGGACGGTGTCGCCGAGGTACTCGCCGCGGCGCTCCTTGGCGATCACCGTGGAGTACACCTGGCCGGTGGTGACGTTCGCCGAACCGTGCAGGTTGGTGTCGAGGAAGCGCTCGTAGTGGCCGATGTCGAGGTCGGTCTCGGCGCCGTCGTCGGTGACGAAGACCTCACCGTGCTGGAACGGGTTCATGGTGCCCGGGTCCACGTTGAGGTACGGGTCGAGCTTCTGCATCGTCACACGCAGTCCGCGTGCCTTGAGCAGGGCACCGAGGCTGGAGGCGGTGAGGCCCTTGCCGAGCGAGGAGGCGACACCCCCGGTGACGAAGAGGTGCTTGGTCGTCACGGCGCGGCCGTTCGCTGCCTTGCCGGATTGGGGCTGTGCCAAGAGGGGGCTCCCGTGGGTCGCTGTCGAAGGTGACGCCGGTGGAGGGACCGCCGGGCGCCTGGCCGACGAGGAGTTCGCACTCGGCCGGTGAGCCTTTCGGCTGCTCCGGCGGGGTCGTCGGGGTCGGCGGCTCCGGGGCGAATGCCCACCAGTCCACGGGATACCAGGGTATCAGCGCGATGCCGTGCACGCGGTCGCGGGCGTCCCGGCGCGTCCGTCCGGCGTTCACCCGGCGTTGCCGGAACACCGTCCGGCCTGGCCCGGAAGGATCACTTCCACCTGGTTCGTACGGGTCAGGCGCCCTGCTCCGGTCGGGCCACTTTGGCGGCAATCGGTGTGACAGCGGCCGGACGGGGCGCTCTCCACGTGCCCCGCCCCGGGCCGCCGAAGTATTCTGCACGGACGCATCGCCGACAGACAGAGCACGCGGAGGGCGAGGGGGTCAGGACGACGCCTCTCGGTCCCCGATGCGCGACCGGACACCTCCCGTACCAGTTCACCCGTTCAGGCCAGGGGCCCACCACGGCCCCGCCCCGGTGGCCACCAGCCCCGCCCGCCAGGACGCCTCCGGCCCCGCAGCGACACCGTGTGCCCCGCCGTCGGTGGCCGCCGAGCACATATTGCGAACTGGAGAACCACGTGGCCGGCCGTATCGAGGACTACGCACTCATCGGGGACATGCAGACCGCCGCCCTGGTCAGCAGGGACGGGGCGGTCGACTGGATGTGCCTGCCCAGATTCGACTCCCCGGCCGTGTTCGCGGGCCTGCTGGGGACGGATGAACACGGGTTCTGGCGGATCGGCCCCGCCGAGGCGGTCCCCGACCAGGACACCCCGGCCGCCCCCCCGGCCCCCCGCTCGGCGTTCACCGACAGCGGCGAGATCCCGATCCCGCCCACCGCCGCCGCGCCCGCCGTGCCGGCCGACCGGCGCCGCTACCGGGGCGACTCGCTGATCCTGGAGCAGGAGTGGGACGCCCAGGGCGGCACCGTCCGGGTGATCGACTTCATGCCGCCCCGCCCGCTGGCCGGGCTGGACGCCGTCCCGCAGATGATCCGGATCGTCGAGGGCGTCTCCGGCCGGGTCCGGATGCGCTCGGCCCTGCGGATGCGGTTCAGCTACGGCCGGGTGGTGCCCTGGGTGCACCGGGTCGAGCAGCCCGACGGCGGCCACCGCACCGTCGCGGTGGCCGGGCCCGACTCGGTCTGGCTGGACGGCGCGGCCGAGACCTACGGCCGCGACCTGACCACGTACGCCGACTTCACCGTCGGTGCGGGCGAGCGGATCGCCTTCGCCCTCACCTGGCAGGCCAGCCACCTGCCCGCCCCCGCCGCTCCCGACGCCGAGACGGCGCTCACGGACACGGTGGACTTCTGGCGCGACTGGGTCGGCCAGTGCACCTACCAGGGCCCCTACCGGGAGCCGGTGGTCCGCTCGCTGATCACGCTCAAGGCGCTCACCTACGCGCCCACCGGCGGCATCGTCGCCGCCCCGACCACCTCGCTGCCCGAGGACATCGGCGGCGAGCGCAACTGGGACTACCGCTACACCTGGCTCCGGGACGCGGCAATCACCCTCTCCTCGCTGCTGCGCACCGGCTACCGCGAGGAGGCCAGGGCCTGGCGCGAGTGGCTGCTCCGCGCGGTGGCCGGCGACCCGGAGAACCTGCAGATCATGTACGGCATCGCGGGCGAGCGGGAGCTGACCGAGTCGGAGCTGGACTGGCTGCCCGGCTACGAGGGCTCGCAGCCCGTCCGGGTCGGCAACGGCGCGGCCGGCCAGCTCCAGCTGGACGTCTACGGCGAGGTGGTCGAGGCGCTGCACCTGGCCCACATGACCGGCCTGACCCGCAACGACCACGCCCACCTGCTCCAGCTCAAGCTGATCACCTACCTGGAGAAGCACTGGCGCGAGCCGGACGAGGGCATCTGGGAGGTCCGCGGCCCGCGCCGCCACTTCGTCCACTCCAAGGTGATGGCCTGGGTCGCGGTCGACCGCACCATCAAGCTGATCGAGCAGACCCCCGCCGAGGGCCCGCTGGAGCGCTGGAAGGCCCTGCGGGACGAGATCCACCGCGACGTCTGCGAGAAGGGCTACGACGCCGCGCGCAACACCTTCACCCAGTACTACGGCGGCCACGAGCTGGACGCCTCGCTGCTGCTGATCCCCCAGGTCGGCTTCCTGCCGCCGGACGACAAGCGGGTCATCGGCACCATCGAGGCGATCCAGCGGGAGCTCTCCACCGAGGACGGCTTCGTGCTCCGCTACCCCACCCACGACGAGGACGGCAACAACGTCGACGGGCTGTCCGGGCACGAGGGCGCCTTCCTGGCCTGCTCGTTCTGGCTCGCGGACGACCTGGCCATGATCGGCCGGGTGCAGGAGGCCAGAGAGCTGTTCGAGAAGCTGCTCTCACTGCGCAACGACGTCGGCCTGCTGGCCGAGGAGTGGGACTCCCGCACCCAGCGGCAGGTCGGCAACTTCCCGCAGGCGTTCAGCCACGTGCCGCTGATCGACACCGCGCTGCGCCTCACCGCCTGCGCGGGCGCCTACCTCTCGGCCCAGCCCGACGGCCGGGAGCGGGAGCAGGCGACCCTGTAGGCACCCCGTGCCCAGGTCAGGGGCCCGGTGCCGTCCCCCGGGCCCCTGACCGGGCAGCTCAGTCGGTGATCAGCGCGATCCGCCGGACCAGCTGCGCCACGGTGTCCGTGGGCGGCCAGGGGAAGTCCGTGAGGGCGGCGCGCAGCGTGACCTGGCCGTGCAGCGCCGTCCAGAGCGCGACCGCGTCGCCGAACGGGTCGGTGCTGGTCGAGCGCCCGGCCTCGACGCAGGCCTCCAGGCTCCGGACCAGGGCCATGAACGCGTCCCGCCCGGTCGGCCGGCTGCCCCCCTGGCAGGCCGGGACCTCGGTCGGGTGCGGGGTGGTGCTGAAGACGACCCGGTAGCAGGCCGGCTCCCTGGTGCCGAACTCCACGTACGCCGCGCAGCCCGCGAGCAGTGCGTCCACCGGGTCCGGCTCGGCCGCCTTCGCGGCCTCGGTCATCCGGTTCAGCCGGGCGAGGGCCTCCAGGACGACCGCCTCGACGATGGCTTCCCGGTCGGGGAAGTGGCCGTAGATGGAGGGTGCGGCGATGCCGACCTCCCGGGCCACCGCGCGCAGGGTGACCGCCTCCTTGGAGCCCTCGCGCTCGATCAGGCCGAGCGCCGCCCGGACGATCTCCTCGCGCAGCCGGGGCCCCTCACCGCGACGGTTCCGCGGCCGGGCCGCCGGCTCCTCGTGCTGCTCGGTGGCGGACGCCTGCTGCTCCATGAGAAGTGACTTTACACCTGTTAGGTCAGTGCGCTACCTTCCCGTCAACAGCTAACGGCCGTAAGGTTACGAGAGTTAGGACGCCTCGATGGGCACCCCGACCACGCTCGACCCGACCGCACCCGATCCGGACGCCGGCCACCCGCGCCGCTGGGCCACCCTGGCCGCCCTCTGCGCCTCGCTGGTGGTGGTCACCATCGACAACACGGTGCTCAACACCGCCCTGCCGGCGCTCGCCGGCGCCCTGCACGCCTCCACCGCCGACCTGCAGTGGATCAACAACGCCTACACCCTGGTGTTCGCCGCGATGCTGATCACGGCGGGCGGACTCGGTGCCAGGTTCGGCCAGCGCCGCTCGCTGATCACCGGGCTGACGGTCTTCGCGCTGGCCTCGGCGGTCGCCGCCAACGCCGACTCGGCGGACCAGCTGATCGCCCTGCGCGCGGTGATGGGGCTCGGCGCGGCCTTCGTGATGCCCGCCACGCTCTCCGTGATCGTGTCGCTGTTCGGGGAGCGGGAGCGGCCCAAGGCGATCGCGATCTGGTCCGCCACCGCCGGGCTCGGCATCGTGATCGGCCCGATCGCCGGCGGCCTGCTGCTCGAACACTTCTCCTGGGGCAGCGTCTTCTGGATCAACGTCCCGCTGGTCGCCGCCACCCTGGCCGCCGCCGTACTCCTGATCCCCGCCCTGCCGGGCCGCCGGACCGGCCGGCTCGACGTCCCCGGCCTGCTGCTCTCGGCCCTCGGCCTGGCCGCCCTGGTCGACGTGATCGTCCAGGGCCCGGAGCGCGGCTGGCTCTCCGCCACCTCCCTGACCGAGGCGGCGGTGGCGGCGGTGCTGCTGGCCGGGTTCGCCGCCTGGGAGCTGACGACCGCTCAGCCGATGGTCGACCTGCGGATGTTCGCCGTCCGCGCGGTGGCCGCCTCCGGCGCCACCCTCGCCGTCACCTTCTTCGCCCTGTTCGGCCTACTCTTCGTCTACACCCAGTACCTCCAACTGGTGCACGGCTACAGCCCGCTGAAGGCCGGGCTGGGCGCGCTCCCGTTCGCGCTGGCGATGGCCGCCACCGCCGCCACCAGCGACCGCAGCACCGCCCGGTTCGGCGCCCGCAGGGCGGTCGCCGGGGGGCTGGCCCTGATGGCGCTCGGACTCGCCGGGGTGTCCCTGGTGCGGGTGGACACCCCGTTCGCCCTGCTCTCGGTCGGGATGGCGGTGGTCGGCGCCGGGATGGGCCTGATCATGGCCCCCGCCAGCGCGGCGGCGGTGGCCGCGCTGCCCCGGGAGAAGGCGCCGATGGCCAGTGCCCTCAACGGCGTGGTCCGCGAACTCGGCGGCGTGCTGGGCATCGCCGTGGTCGGCACCGTGGTCTCCGCCGCCTACCGCGACCGGCTGCGCACCGCCCTGCCCGGCGTCCCGGCCCCCGCCGACGCCGACCTCCCGTCGGCCCACGCGGTCGCCGCCCACCTCGCTCCCGACCAGGCCGTCCGCCTGACCGATGCCGCCGACCACGCCTTCACCACCGCCATGCACAGCGGCACCTGGACCTGCGCCGCCATCGCCCTCGCGGGCGCCGTCGCCGCGCTCCTGCTCATGCAGCGCACCGCGTCCCGGCCGACCCCGGCCCGGGGCACGGCGGCGCCGGCCCCGGAAGCGGTCAACGTGCTTGCCGGGTAAGGCACTCCGCCACGGCTCAGGTGCGCTGGACCAGTTCGTCGTACGTACTGAGCACCTGGGCCACCGTGTCCGCCTCGTCCGGCCAGGTCTCGGACTGCTGCCGCCCCGCCTCCGCGAGCGCGCTGCGCCGGGCCGGGTCGGCCAGCAGCTCCCGGACCGCCGAGGCCAGCGCGGCCGGGTCGCCGTACGGGACCAGCAGGGCGGCCTCGCCGACCAGTTCGGGCACGCCGCCGACCGCCGTGGAGACGACCGGGACACCGGCCCGCATCGCCTCCTGGACCACCAGTGAGCGGGCCTCCCAGCGGCTGCTGACCACCACCAGGTCGGCCGCCGCGAGCAGGTCGGGCACGTCGGTGCGGTAGCCGAGCAGCTCGACCGGCAGCTTCTCCGCGGCGACCCGCTCCCGCAGTGCGTCCTCCTCCGGGCCCTCCCCGGCGACGACCACCAGCGGGTCGCTGTCGCCGAGCCCGTGCCGGACCGCGTCCAGCAGCAGGCCGAAGGACTTCTGCTGGACCAGCCGCCCGACCGCGAGCACCACCGGCCGCTCGGCGGAGCCGGCCAGCAGCGCGGCCCGCGCGGCCTCCCGGCCGAGGCCGCCGGCCGGCATCGGCGGGGCGGCGACCGGGCCGAGCCTGGCGTCAGTGGCGCCGAGTTCGCGGGCCCGGGCCACCAGGTCGGAGGAGGCGCCGAGCACCAGGTCGGCGGAGCGGGCCACCCGACGCTCCATCAGGCGCTGGAGCCGGCGGTCCAGCCCGGTGGCCAGCATCGCGTGATGGGACGTCACCACCAGCGGGGTCTCCGGGCGCAGACCGGGGAAGCGGCCGGCCGTACGCAGCGCCAGGTCGGCCAGCAGCCCGGCCCGCAGGCCGTGCGCGTGCACGATGTCGGCGCCGGTGAAGGCGCGGCGGAGCTCGCCGATCGCGGTGGCGTCGCTGCGGGCGCCCGAGGTGGGGGTGATGTCGACCAGGTGGAACCGGGCGCCGGTGCGGGAGAAGCCGAACAGCGCGTCCGTCCCGCCGGGGGCGCAGACGGTCACGGCCACGCCGTGCGCGACCAGGCCCAGGGCCAGCGACCGCACATGGGCGCCGACACCTCCGCTGGCGGCGGAGAGCACCAGCACCACGTGCAGCTGCCCCGGTTCGGTGCCTTGGCCGGCCCTGGTGGCGGAAGGGTCCACGTCGTCTCGCTCCGACTCGATCATGAACTGGTCAGTCAGTTTCCAGCCGCCACCATGCCAGGTCCGGCGCCCTCTTGGACAGTCGGCACCCCCTCGTGTCGGAGGTCCGACCGAACAGCGCGCCCACCGAGCGGTCAACCGAGCCGCGGGGCACGGGCCGCGGCGAGCAGTTCCTCCGCGTGCGCCCGGCCGAGCTCGGAGTCCTCCAGACCGGCCAGCATCCGCGAGAGTTCGCGTACCCGCTCCTCGTCCGAGAGCACCTTGACGCCGCTGCGGGTCACCGTGCCGTCGTGGGTCTTCTCCACCACCAGGTGCCGGTCGGCGAAGGCCGCCACCTGCGGGAGGTGGGTGACCACCACGACCTGGGCGGTCTCGGCGAGCTTGGCCAGCCGGCGGCCGATCTCGACCGCGGCCTTGCCGCCGACACCCGCGTCCACCTCGTCGAAGAGGTAGGTCGGCACCGGGTCGGCACCCGCGAAGACCACCTCGACGGCGAGCATCACCCGGGACAGCTCACCGCCCGAGGCGCCCTTGGCGATCGGCCGGGGCGAGGCGCCGGGGTGCGGGGCGAGCAGCACCTCGACCTCGTCCACGCCGTGCGAGCCGAACGCCACGGTGCGGCCGTCGAGTTCGAGCCCGGCCGGGTCGTCCGTCCGGGCCAGGTCGAAGGTCACCCGGGCGTGCGGCATGGCCAGCTCGGCGAGCTCGGCCGAGACCGCCTCGGCGAACCGGCCCGCCGCGGCCTGCCGGGCCGCCGAGACCTCGGCCGCCAGCCGGGTCAGCTCCTGACGGAGTGTCGCGTGCTGCTCCGTCAGCTGGTCGATCCGGTCGTCGTCGCCGTCCAGCTCGGCCAGCCTGGCCGAGCCGGCCTCGGCCCAGGCCAGCACCTCGGCCAGGGTGTTCTCCGGGCCGCCGTACTTGCGCAGCAGCTGCGCCAGCACCGAGCGGCGCTCCTCGACCGCGGCCAGCCGGACCGGGTCGGCGTCCAGGTCGTCGGCGTACCCGGCCAGGTCCTGGGCGACGTCGGCCAGCAGGTAGCCGACCTCGTTCAGCCGGTCGGCCAGCCCGGCCAGGCTCTCGTCGTACTGGCGGACGCCGTCCACCGCGCGGCGGGCCTGGGCCACCAGGGTGCCCGCGTCCACCGCCTCGGGGTCGCTCGGGTGCCCGGCCAGGGCGGCGTGCGCCAGGGTGGCGGCGGAGGAGAGCGCGTCGGCGTGGCCGAGCCGCTCGGCCTCGGCGGCCAGCTCGGCGTCCTCCCCGGCGACCGGCTCGGCGGCAGCGACCTCGTCCAGGCCGAACCGGAGCAGGTCGGCCTCCTGGGCCCGCTCCCGGGCCCGGGTGGTCAGCTCGTCCAGGGTCGCGGCGATCTCGCGCAGCGCCTTGTACACCTCCCGGTAGCGGGCCAGCGGCCCGGCCACGGCGGCGCCCGCGTACCGGTCCAGCGCACCGCGCTGGCGGGACGGCCGGAGCAGCCGCTGCTGGTCGGTCTGGCCGTGCACCGCCACCAGGTCCTCGCCCAGCTCGGCCAGCAGGCCGACCGGGACGGACCGGCCGCCGACGTGCGCGCGCGAGCGGCCCTCGGCGGAGACGGTGCGGCTCAGCAGCAGCGCGCCGTCGTCCAGCTCGGCCCCGGCCTCCACGGCCCGCTCCAGCACCGCGGAGCCGGGCGGCAGCGACAGCCGCCCCTCGACCACGGCCCGGTCCGCGCCGCGCCGCACCAGCGCCGGGTCGGCCCGGCCGCCCAGCAGCAGCCCGAGGCTGGTCACCACCATGGTCTTGCCCGCCCCGGTCTCACCGGTCACGGCGGTGAAGCCGGGTGCCAGTTCGACCACCGCGTCGTCGATGACGCCAAGATCCCGTATCCGCATCTCGTCCAACACGGTGACGACCTTACGAGGTTCCGGGACCGCCGCGCGACGAGCAGCGGCTCCGGCCGGGCAAGTTCATCCCTTTCGGGCGCTGCGCGAGCTATGTCACCGGCGCTGTCGGAGGGTGCTGCTAGGAGCCCTCCGGGACGGTGAACCGGCGCAGGAAGAACTGGGCCAGCGGCCCGATCGCCAGCGCGTACGCGACCGTGCCGACGCCCACGGTGCCGCCGAGCAGGACGCCCACGGCCAGCACGGTCAGCTCGATGCCGGTGCGGATCAGGCGGACCGAGCGGCCGGTGCGGCGGTGCAGGCCGGTCATCAGGCCGTCCCGGGGGCCGGGGCCGAGCCGGGCGCCGATGTAGAGGCCGGTGGCCAGGCCGTTGAGCACGATGCCGGTCGCCAGCAGGGCGATCCGGGCCGGCCAGTTCCCGGGCGTGTCCAGCACGCCGAGGGTGAGGTCCATCGCCACCCCGAGGATCAGCACGTTGCCGACCGTGCCGATGCCGGGGACCTGGCGGAGCGGGATCCAGAGCAGCAGCACCAGCGCGCCGATGATGGTGACCCAGCTGCCGATGCTGAGGCCGAAGTGGTGCACCATGCCCTGGTTCAGCACGTCCCAGGGGTTGACGCCCAGGCCGGCCCGGACCATCAGGCCCAGGCTGGTGCCGTAGAGCCAGAGGCCGAGCAGGAGCTGCGGCAGACGGCGGGCGAGCCGGCCGGAGCTCCAGGCGCCCCGGTCGGCCCGGTTGGCCCGGTTGGCCCGGGGAACGGGAACGGGAGCGGGGACAGGGCCGGAGAGGGTGGCCATCGGGTGGCTCCTTCGGACGGTGCGGCGGGGGTGCCCGGTGGGCCGGGCCGGAGCCGGGCCACGTCTTGAGTCACCGCGACTTTCCCCTGGTCCGCGCCTTCCGTGCGCGGGGCCGGGAAGGCCGAAGCTCCGGTCCGGTCCGCCGGACACCCCTGGCGGCCCGATGGCCGCACTGCCATCATGGGGAGTCCACCTGGAGACTCTCCAGGGCCAATTCCTCTCAACTGGACTGATTCAGATGGCCGAGTGGCAGAGCACCGTGACCCCGCCCGCACTGGCCCGCCTGCTGCGCGGCGCCCGGCTGCCCGAGAGCCCCGGCCACCGCCCCGCCTACCGGACGCTGGCCGGGCAGGTCCGCCTGCTGGTCTCCGAGGGCCGCCTGCCGGTCGGCGCCCGGCTGCCCGCCGAACGCGAGCTGGCCCAGGTGCTGGAGCTCAGCCGCACCACGGTGGCCACCGCGTACGAGGCGCTGCGCACCGAGGGGTACCTGCGCAGCCGGCGCGGCTCCGGCAGCTGGACCACCCTGCCCGAGGGCAGCCGCCCGCCCAGCGACGCCCTGCACCCGGTGCCGCCGGACGAGCGCGACCGCACCCTCGACCTGGGCGTGGCCGCCCTGCCCGCCCCACAGCCCTGGCTCGGGCAGGCCGCCGCCCGCGCGGTCGAGCAGCTGCCCGCGTACGCCGCCGGGCACGGCAACTTCCCCACCGGCGTGCCCGTCCTGCGGGAGGCGATCGCCCGCCGCTACACCGAGCGCGGGCTGCCCAGCACACCCGACCAGATCCTGGTCACCACCGGCGCGATGGCCGCGCTCCAGCTGGTCCAGCGGGCCCTGCTGGGCCGGGGCGACCGGGTCGCGGTCGAGGCGCCCAGCTACGCCCACACCCTGCAGGCGCTGCGCCGGGCCGAGACCCGCCTGGTCCCCGTCCCGTACGCCGGGCCGCGCTGGGACCTGCCCGAGTGGCAGCGGGTGCTGCGCGGCGCGGCCCCCCGAGTCGCGTACGTGATCCCCGACTTCCACAACCCCACCGGCGCGCTGGTCGACGAGGAGCAGCGCCGGGCCCTGCTGGCCGCCGCCAGGGCCGCCGGCACCACCGTGGTGGTGGACGAGACCCCGGCCGAACTCGACTGGGGCCTGGGCGACTTGACCATGCCCCGACCGACCGCCGCGCTCGACCGGGCCGCCCAGGTGGTCACCGTCGGCTCCGCCAGCAAGCTGCTCTGGGGCGGCCTGCGGATCGGCTGGGTCCGCGCGAACGCCGCGCTGGTACGGCAGTTGGCGACCGACCGGGCCTTCACCGACATCGGCAGCCCGGTGCTCGACCAGCTGATCGCCGCCGAGATGATCACCGAACACCTGGTCGAGATCAGGGCCGACCGGCACGCCCGGCTGCGGGCCAGCGCCGAGGGCATCGCGGCCGCCCTGCGCGAACAGCTCCCGCACTGGCAAGTCACCCTGCCGCCAGGCGGGTTGGCCCTCTGGGTGACCACCGGCGGCCTGTCCGGCAGCGCCCTCGCCCAGGCCGGCGAACAGACCGGGGTACGGATCGCGGCCGGGTCGCGGTTCGGCGTCGACGGCGCGTTCGAGCACCACCTCCGGATCCCGCTCACCGTGCCCGGACCGGCCGCCGCCGAAGCCGTCGCCCGCCTGGCCGACACCGCCGAACTCGCCGCCACCGGCCGCTGGAACGGACTCGACACCGCACTGCCGCTGGCGGTCTGACCCCCGGCCGCCGACCACCGCCCGCAGTCGGTCAGCAGCCGCCGCGCCCCCGCCAACCGGTCACCGGCAGCGCGAACTTCGCCACCAGCCGGTCGGTGAACGGCGCCCGGTGCAGCCTGGCCAGCCGCACCGGCGTACGGCCCCGGCGGACCTCCACCCGCGCCCCGGCCGGGAGTTCGACCGAACGGCGGCCGTCGCACCAGAGCACCCCGTGCGGGGTCCTCGGCTGCACCTCCACCGCCAGCACCGAATCCGGCGAGGTCACCAGCGGCCGGGCGAACAGCGCGTGCGCGCTGATCGGCACCATCAGCAGCGCCTCCACCTCCGGCCACACCACCGGGCCACCGCCCGAGAAGGCATACGCCGTCGACCCGGTCGGGGTCGAGAGCACCACCCCGTCGCAGCCGAAGGTGGAGACCGGCCGGCCGTCCACCTCGGTCACCACCTCCAGCATCCGTTCCCGGGACGCCTTCTCGATCGACGCCTCGTTCAGCGCCCACCCCTCGTACAGCACGTCGCCGTTGGTCCGCACCAGCACGTCGAGGGTCATCCGGTCCTCGATCTCGTAGTCGGCGTCCACCACCCGATCGACCACCACCGCCAGATCGTCCCGCTCCGCCTCCGCCAGGAAGCCCACCCGGCCCAGGTTGATGCCCAGCATCGGCAGCCCCGACTCCCGGGCCAGCTCCGCCCCCCGCAGCAGCGTGCCGTCACCGCCCGCGACCAGGATCAGCTCGCAGCCGTCCGCCGCGCCGTGCCCCCCGGGCACCCGCTCGACCCCGTCCGGCAGGTCCAGGCCCTCCGCCTCGGCCGCCAGCAGCCGGATTCTGATCCCGGCCTTCAACAGGCCCTGCACCAGCGCCTCGACGCTGCGCAGCGCGGCCTCCCGACCCGTGTGTGCGATCAGGAAGACCGTGCGTTCCTCGCTCATGCTGCTGCCCTCTCCCTACGCCTGCCGGGTCGCCGTTGCCCCGGGTACGACCGCCGCGCTCACGACGACCGGACGCCTGCGTCGCACCCTATCGGGGGCCCTCCGCGACCGCCCGGTCCGCCTCCGCCGGATCCAGCTGCGGAGCGTCCTGGCGCAGCCAGAGGAAGTACTCCACGTTGCCCGAC
This sequence comes from Kitasatospora sp. NPDC002040, assembly GCF_040296785.1. NCBI lineage: Bacteria > Bacillati > Actinomycetota > Actinomycetes > Kitasatosporales > Streptomycetaceae > Kitasatospora > Kitasatospora sp. NPDC002040. The sequence goes on from NZ_JBEOXV010000006.1 coordinate 263,168, forward strand.
GGTCCGGGCAGCGGGCTGGCGGTCACCGCCCGCACCCCCAGCCCCAACGCCCAGGCCCGGTCCGCCACCTGACGGACCATCTCCGCCCGCAGCTCCGGGCTGCGCACCACTCCACCGCTGCCGAGCCGCTCCTTGCCGATCTCGAACTGCGGCTTGACCATCATCACCAGGTCCGCGTCCTCGGCACAGCACCCCGCCAGCGCGGGCAGCACCAGGCCGAGCGAGATGAACGACAGGTCCCCCACCACCAGGCCGACCGGCTCGCCGCCGATCTGCTCCAGCGTCAGCTCCCGGACGTTGGTCCGGTCCATCACGGTCACCCGGTCGTCGCTCTGCAGCGACCACGCCAGCTGGCCGTACCCGACGTCCACCGCCAGCACGTGCGCGACGCCCGAGCGCAGCAGCACGTCCGTGAAACCGCCCGTCGAGGCGCCCGCGTCCAGCGCCCGGCGGCCCTCGACCACCAGCCCCTCGGGCAGGAACGCCGCCAGCGCACCGGCCAGCTTGTGCCCGCCCCGCGAGACGTAGTCCGGGTCGTTCTCGTCCGCTGCCACCACCACGGCCGCCGCCGTCTCCACCTGGGTGGCCGGCTTGGTCGCGGTGGTGCCGCCGACGGTCACCCGGCCCGCCGCGATCAGCTCGCTCGCGTGCTCACGCGAACGGGCCAGGTTGCGGCGGACCAGCTCCGCGTCGAGTCGGCGTCGTGCCACTGCCACTGGGGTTCCATCTCCTGCTACTGATCGAGAGCCGCGAGCGTGTCCGCAAGCCGCTGGTGTACATCTTCGTACACCGCCACGTGCCCGCCGGTCTCCACCCCGTCCAGCTCGCCCAGGCGGGCCAGCACCGCGTCCACCTCGGGGCGGCCGGTGGGGGTGAAGCCGTCCTCGCCGAGGTCAGTCATCGGCGGGCTTCCTCGGCGCGGCCTTCTTGGTCGCCGTCTTCTTGGCCGCGGTCTTCTTGGCTGCGGTCTTCTTGGCTGCGGTCGTCCTGACCGTCGTCGTCTTGGCTGCGGTCGTCTTCTTCACGGCCGCCTTCTTCACCGGGGCCTTGTCGGCAGCGGCGGTCTTCTTCGCGGTCGCGGTCTTCTTGACCACCGCGGCCTTCTTCACCGCCGCGCGCTTCACCGCAGGTGCGGCCGGCGCCGGGGTCTCCGCCCAGCCGTCGGCCTCCGCCCAGTCGTCCGGCTCGGGCTCGGGCTCGGTCGGACGGACCTCGTCCTCCCAGCCGGCGTCGAACAGGCCGCCAGCCCGGGCCTCCTGAGGCGGCGCCGGCACCGGCTCCTCCTCCACCTCACGGAGCTTGCTCTCCAGGTAGCCGAGCACCACGCCGACCTTCACCACCTGGTCGCCGACCAGCTCGAAGACCTTCTCGACCTCGCTCCGGGCCACCCCGACCGCCAGGTCGACCCCGGCCCGGCCGGCCGTCACGGCCTCCCCGGCCAGCGTCTGCAAGGTCTTCGCCGACGGCGGGAACTGCTCCAGCCCCGCCACGTTCACCCCCGACCGCTCCAGCAGCCCGGCCACCCGCTTGCCGGCCTCCTCGGCGACCTCGGTGGCCACCACGACCACCCCGCGCACCGCGTCCCGCAGCATCTCGGCCTACCTCCTCCGTGCCGTCCACGAAATCCCTCGCCCACGACGCTACCGCCTCGGCCACCGCCGGGACGGCCCACGGGCCGCCGTCCCGGTGGATCGGGCACCGCCCGGCGGCCGGGCTCCCCGGCACCCTTGACCAGTGGTCTGGACCACGCCAGAGTGTCAGACTCGGCGAACAAGGAGTGACGACGTGGCCAGGACCGGCTGGGTCCGACTGTCGGTGGCGGCTCTCGTCCTGGTGCTGGCCGGTGGCTGCACCGACGCACCGGACGGCGCCCGCCCCGCCCCGCACCCCGTCAGCATCGAGGCCGACCACCCGGACGCGCTCGCCGACCAGGCGGTCCGGCTGCGGATCACCGGGCTCGAACCGCAGGCGGAGGTGACCGTCACCGCCAGGACCACGGACTACCTCGACACCACCTGGCAGGCCCAGGCCACCTTCGTGGCCGACCAGCAGGGCACCGTCGACCTCAGCACCACCGCCCCGCGCTCCGGCTCCTACCAGGGTGTCGACGGGATGGGCCTGTTCTGGGCGATGAACCCGTCGCCCGCCGAGGCCGACGGAGCGTACTTCATCACCCGGTACCCGCAGCTCGAGGGCTCCTACCAGGTCCACCTCACCGTCGACACCGGCGGACGACAGCAGGCCGCCCGGGCGCTGGAACGCCGCTGGACGGCCACCGGCGTCACCGCACGCAGACTGACCCTCGCGGCCGACGGGGTCACCGGCGAGCTCTTCCGCCCGCCGCCCGGCCCGGCCCGCCGACCGGCGGTCCTGGTCTTCGGCGGCTCCGAAGGCGGCACCAGCCAGAACTTCACCGCGGCACTGCTCGCCTCGCACGGCTATCCGGCCCTGTCCCTGGGCTACTTCGCCCTGCCCGGACTGCCGCCCACCCTGCAGGACGTCCCGCTGGAGTACTTCGCCACCGCCGCACGGCTGCTGGCCGCAGAGACGGGAGCGGACCCCGCCCGGCTCCTCGCCATGGGCTACTCACGCGGCAGCGAAGCCGCCCTGCTGCTCGCCCAGCACTACCCGGACCTGGTCCACGGCACCGTTGTCTACGCCCCCGCGGCCCGGGTCCACGCCGGGTTCCCCAGCGGACCGACCGCCTGGACCCTGGGCGGCGCGCCGGTGCCGACCGGCACGATCCCACTCGACCGGGTGACCGGCCCCGTGCTCGCGATCGCCGGCGCGGACGACGAGCTCTGGCCCTCCGCGGACTCGGCCGAGCAGATCGCCCGAGCAATCGCACCCGACGGCCCTCCGCACCGGGCACTCGTCTACCCCGGCGCCGGACACCTCGTCGGCACCTTCCCCTACCTCGCCATGGACACCACCCCGGCCAACACCGCCGCCGGGCGGACCAACCGGTACGGCGGCACCCGCGCCGGGAACGCGGCCGCCCAGGCCGCAGGCTGGCGCCAGGTCCTGGCCCTGCTCGCGGGGCTGCGCAGCGGCTGACCACGGCACCCGGGCGCTGCGATAGCGTGGGCAGCCAGCCGCACCGAAGGGGAGACCAGCAGCGATGGCCAGCACCGAGGAGTGCCGTACGGCGCTCGAGCAGCTCAGCCGCAACCTCGCCGGCACCAACGGCGAGGTCCGCCAGGCCGCCGCGCTCGACCGCTCGCTGACCTGCCGGATCACCGACCTCGACCTGACCTTCTCCGGCCGCCTCCGGGACGGCCGGATCACCGACGTGGTCGAGACCCCCGGCCCGCCGCCGGCCAAGGCCGAGATCCGCCTCACCATGGCCAGCGACGACCTGGTCGCCATGGTCGGCGGCACCCTCAACTTCGCCTCCGCCTGGGCCTCCGGCCGGGTCAAGCTCGAAGCCGGCTTCCGCGACCTGCTGCGCCTGCGCTCCCTGCTCTGAGGCGCCCGGGGTCGTCCGGCCCCGGGCCCTGCAACCGGCTAGAAGCCCAGCTCCGCGAGCGCCTTCCGCCCGTCCAGCCCCGCCCCCGCCGACCAGGCCGCGCCGCAGAGCGCCCGCAGCCCGTCGTACCGGTCCTCCCCCGCCCCGGACAGCCGCAGCACCCCGTCCTCCGCCCAGGCCCGCCAGCCGCCGCACTCGAAGCCGCCGTCCACGGCGACCGCCGCCCGATGGGCCGTCAGCAGCCCGCGCAGGTCCGCCGCCAGGTACGTCGGGCGGTGCTCCACCGGGGCGTCCAGCAGCAGCGCCGGCGTGGTGACCCCGGTGAAGACCAGCAGACTGTCGACCCCGCCGTTCCAGGCACCCTCGATGTCGGTGTCGAGCCGGTCGCCGACCACCAGCGGCCGCTTCGCGCCGGTCCGGATCACCGTCTCCCGGTGCATCGGCGGCAGCGGCTTGCCCGCCACCTCCGGCTCCACCCCGGTGGCCGTACGGACGGCGGCCACCAGCGTCCCGTTCCCGGGCGCGATGCCGCGTGCGGTCGGCACCGTCAGGTCGGTGTTCGAGGCCACCCACGGCAGCCCGGACGCGACCGCGTACGAGGCCTCGGCCAGCTGCTCCCAGCCCACCGAGGGGTCGTAGCCCTGCACCACCGCGAGCGGCTGCTCGGCCAGCGAGCGGACCGCCACCAGACCGTGCTCGGCCAGCGCCTCGACCAGCCCGGCACCACCCACCACCAGCACCTTCGCCCCGGCGGGGACCTTCTCGGCCACCAGCCGGGCCGCCGCCTGGGCGGAGTTGATCACGTCGGACGGCTCGGCCGGGATGTCCAGCTCGGTCAGGTGCTCCGCCACCACCCGGGGCGGCCGGGACGCGTTGTTGGTGACGTACGCCAGCCGCATGCCGCGGTCCCGGGCCACCGCCAGCGAGTCGGCCGCGTGGTCGATCGCGTTCGGGCCGGCGTACACCACACCGTCCAGGTCGAGCAGCGCGGTGTCGTACGCCTCGGTCAGCGGGAGGTCGGAGCCCCCGGGTGCCGTCCGTGCCCGGCCGGTTGCGCCGTTCGCGCCAGTTGCGCCGGTCTCCGTCATGCCCGCTGCACCTCGTCCTCAGTCGTCGCCGCCTGTCACACCGTCAGGCGGAATCCTGCCCGGCCTCGCCCGTGTACCCCGGCGCGCCCGGAAGGAGCGGGCCGTACGCCCCGGCCCGGGCCGCCAGGGTCACCCTGGTCTGCCGGAGGGCCGCGCGGTAGTGCTCGGCCCCGGGCCGCATCGCGACCGCCAGCGCGAGATGCTCGGCCGAGGTCTCGAAGTCACCCAGCCGGGCCGCCGCCACGCCCCATCCGAACTGAGCGTAGTCGTCCGAGGGATCGGCCAGCGCCACCGCCCGGAAGTTCTCCAGCGCCGCCCCGAACAGCCCCGCGTCGAACTGCGCCCGGGCCAGCATCTCCCGGATGCTCCGCGACTCCGGCTCCACCTCCGCCGCCCGGGTCAGCAGCTGCACCGCCGCCGCCGGATGGCCCTGCTCCAACAGCTGCGCCCCGCGCCGGAACCAGTCGTAGACCCCGCCCTCGGGCACCCCGTCGCTCCCGCTCATGCCTGCCTCGCTCCCTCCGGACACCCGCCGTCCGACCTGACACACCCTCCGGGCCGTCGCGGGCGCTGTGATCACTGAACAGCACATACCCGGTTACCATGCCCAGGATGACGACACCCAGTGCAGACAGTGGAGCACCGGCTCCGACAGGCGGCCCCGGAAACCCCGGGCACGTCGCCACCGCGGGGCTGTCCCTCTCCCCGTTCCGCGGCCTGCGGTACCGCCCCGACCGGGTGGGCAACCTGGCGGCGGTCACCTCGCCGCCGTACGACGTGGTGGATCCCAACCGGCGGCTCGACCTGGAGACCGCCGACCCGCACAACATCGTCCGGCTGATCCTGCCCCGCCCCGAGCCGGACGACAGCGGCGACCGCCCGGACCGCGACACCCGCTACCGGCACGCCGCCCGCCTGCTCAAGGACTGGCAGCGCGAGGGCGTGCTCGCCCCCGACCCCGAGGCCGCGCTCTACGTCTACGAGCAGCGGGCCGACGGCATCCTCCAGCGCGGCCTGATCGGCTCACTGGCCGTCAGCGGCCGGGAGGCCGGGGTGGTGCTGCCGCACGAGGACGTGATGCCCCGTCCGGTCGCCGACCGGGTCGGCCTGATGCGCACCACCAAGGCCAACCTCGAACCGCTGCTGCTCACCTACCGGGGCAACGGCGGCGCGGCCGGCGTGGTCGAGCGCGCCGTACTGGGCGAACCGCTGCTCACCACGACCACCACCGACGGCACCCACCACCGGCTCTGGGCCGTCACCGACCCGGCCGAACTGGCCGAGGTGACCCGGGACCTGGCGACCTGTCGGGCGCTGATCGCCGACGGCCACCACCGCTGGGAGATGTACCTGCGGCTCCAGCGCGAGCACCGCCACCTGCCGCGCAGCCCGTGGGACCGCGGGCTGGTGCTGCTGGTGGACACCGCCCGCTACCCGCTCCGGGTCCGCGCCATCCACCGGGTGCTGTACCGGCTGCCGGTCGCCGAGGCACTCGCCCGGCTGGGCGAGCAGTGGCGGGTCAAGGAGGTGCCGGGCCCGCTGGAACACGCGCTGCAGGCCCTCGCCGAAGCCAAGCGCCACGGTGGCAACGCCTTCCTGCTGACCGGTGGCGAGGGGACCTTCTGGCTGCTCAGCGAGCCGGATGAGGCCCTGCTGACCGCCACCGTCCCGGCCGACAAGCCGGAGGAGTGGCGCCACCTGGACGCCACCGTGCTGCACGCCACCCTGCTCGACCACACCTGGCGGATCCCGGACGGCCCCGACGACATCGGCTACCTGCACGCCGCCGCGGCCGCCGAGCGCGAGGCGGCCCGCTCCGGCGGCACCGCCGTCCTGCTGCACCCGGTGGAGGAGAGCGTGGTGCGGCGGCTGGCCGAGCAGGGCGTGACCATGCCCCGGAAGTCCACCTCGTTCGGCCCCAAGCCGGCCACCGGCCTGGTGCTCCGCAGCCTCGAACTCGGCTGACCGGGCCGAGAAACGGGAAAGGCCCCGACCGCGTGAGCGGTCGGGGCCTTCCTGCTGTGTGCCTGCGGCGTCAGCGACGGTCGCCGGAGTCCCGGACGTCGTCGACCTCGTCGATCTCGAGGTCGTCCTCGTCGTAGTACTCCTCGACGTCCTCCTCGTCCTCGTAGATGACCCGGTCGTCGCCGGTGTCGTCCATGGCGATCTTCCGGCGCGGGCGCTCCTCGACGATCTCGTCCCGGTCGTCCCGGTCGTCCTCGTCGTCCTGGTCCCGGTCGTCATCGTCCAGGTCGTCGGAGGCCGCGTCGGCGAGCTCGTCGAGCTCCTCGTCACCGGCGTCCCGAACGTCCTCGGCGTCCTGGATCTCCCGGCCGTCCTCGTCCGCCATCTCGGGGTCGAGCGCGTCGGTGAACTCCAGGCCGTCGATCTCGGCGAGCCGCTCGGAGGCATTGGTCTGCCCGTCGCTGTCCGCCTCGGCCGCCTTCGCGAACCAGTCACGGGCCTCGTCGCCACGGCCGGCCGCGATCAGCGCCTCGGCGTAGGCGTAGCGCAGACGCGCGGTCCACGGGTGGATCGAGCTGGAGGCCAGCTCCGGGCTCTGCAGCGTCACCACGGCGGCCTCGAACTGCTCCATGTCGCCACGGGCACCCGCCGCGACCAGACGCATCTCGACCTGGCCGGCCTTGTCCAGCTGCTTCACCTCGGGCTCACCGGCCATCGCCAGCGCCCGCTCCGGACGGCTCAGACCACGCTCGCAGTCCGCCATCACCGGCCACAGGTCCACCCGGCCGGTCATCCGCTTCGCGGCGCGGAACTCGGTCAGCGCCTCCGCATAACGCTGCGTCACGTACGAGGCGAAGCCCGCCGCCTCACGGACCGAGGCGACCCTGGAGGCCAGCCGCAGCGCGACGCGGGAGTACTGGTAAGCCTCCTCGGGGTCGGTGTCGAGCGTCCGGGCCACCATCACCAGGTTGCGCGCGACATCGTCCGCGAGGGTCTTCGGCAGGCTCTTCAGGTCCTGGCGGACATCGCCGTCCAGCTCGAACCCGGTGACGTCCTCCGGGATCGGCAGCCGCTTGACCGGCTCGAAGTTGCCCCGGCGGTCGTCGTAGTCCGAACGCTCGTCCCGACGCGGGCCACGGTCGTCACGGTTCCCGTAGGACGGACGGCCACCACGGTCATCGCGGTTGCCGTACGACGGACGGCCACCACGGTCGCCACCGTAGGAGGGACGGTCACCGGACGGGCGACGGTCACCGTAGGAGGGACGGTCACCCGAGGGGCGACGGTCACCGTAGGACGGGCGGTCGCCGGAGGGACGGCCACCACGGTCGTCACGGTTGCCGTACGAGGGACGGTCGCCCGACGGGCGACGGTCACCGTAGGACGGACGGTCACCCGACGGGCGGCCACCACGGTCGTCACGGTTGCCGTAGGACGGGCGGTCACCCGACGGGCGGTCACCGTAGGACGGACGACCACCGCGGTCATCGCGGTTGCCGTACGACGGACGGTCGCCGGAGGGGCGGCCACCACGGTCGTCACGGTTGCCGTACGAGGGACGGTCGCCCGACGGGCGACGGTCACCGTACGACGGACGATCACCGGAGGGGCGACGGTCACCGTAGGACGGACGGTCGCCGGAGGGGCGGTCGTCACGACGGAAGCCACCACCGGACGGACGGTCACCGTACGAGGGACGGTCGCCGGACGGACGGCCGCCACGGTCATCGCGGTTGCCGTAGGAGGGACGGTCACCGGAGGGGCGACGGTCACCGTACGACGGACGGTCGCCGGAAGGACGGCCGCCACGGTCGTCACGGTTGCCGTACGACGGGCGGTCACCGTAGGACGGACGGCCGCCACGGTCATCGCGGTTGCCGTACGAGGGACGGTCACCCGAGGGACGACGGTCACCGTACGACGGACGATCACCCGACGGGCGGTCACCGAAGGACGGACGGCCACCGCGGTCATCGCGGTTGCCGTACGAGGGACGGTCACCCGACGGGCGGCCACCACGGTCGTCACGGTTGCCGTAGGAGGGACGGTCACCGGACGGGCGACGGTCACCGTACGACGGACGGTCGCCGGAAGGACGGCCACCGCGGTCATCGCGGTTGCCGTAGGACGGACGGTCACCGGAGGGACGGCCACCACGGTCGTCACGGTTGCCGTACGAGGGACGGTCACCCGACGGGCGGCCACCACGGTCATCGCGGTTGCCGTACGAGGGACGGTCACCCGACGGGCGGCCACCACGGTCATCGCGGTTGCCGTACGAGGGACGGTCACCCGACGGGCGACGGTCACCGTACGACGGACGGTCACCCGAGGGACGGCCGCCACGATCGTCACGGTTGCCGTACGACGGACGGTCACCGTAGGAGGGACGGCCGCCACGGTCATCGCGGTTGCCGTAGGACGGACGGTCACCCGAGGGGCGACGGTCACCGTACGACGGACGGTCGCCGGAGGGACGGCCGCCACGGTCATCGTGGTTGCCGTACGAGGGGCGGTCGCTCGACGAGCGGTCGTCGCGACGCGGACCACGGTCGTTGGACCAACCCCCACGCGACCGGGAATCGTTGCCGCGGCCATCGTCCGATCGACGGTCGGGACGGTCCTGGGGAGGGTTCGACATCGTGGTGACTCCTGTCTGCTGCTTCTGCTCGACCGCGCGGCCAGGGCGACGACGTCGCCCGGTGCGGTGTGGTGGGGCCCGTGTGGCCGCACACCAGCTCCATTGTCCGGCATCCGGCCATCTCCCGCTGTCGGGCGGTGGCCGGCCTGCTTCTATCGGGGGAAAAACAAAAAAGGCCGTTGGCCCCAGCGAATCGCTGGGGCCAACGGCCTTTTGAATACTTGTTCGGCGGCGTCCTACTCTCCCACAGGGTCCCCCCTGCAGTACCATCGGCGCTACGAGGCTTAGCTTCCGGGTTCGGAATGTGACCGGGCGTTTCCCTCGTGCTATGACCACCGAAACCCTATCGGGTATTCAGCGAAACACACACTTTTTAGTTTATAAAGTGGTTTCTCACCGGCGATAGCTGTTCGCTACCCGGGAACCACACAGTGAACGCGAGCGTCTGAGGACAAGCCCTCGGCCTATTAGTACCGGTCAGCTCCACCCCTTACAGGGCTTCCACATCCGGCCTATCAACCCAGTCGTCTACTGGGAGCC
>NZ_JBEOXV010000007.1:0-264080 GCF_040296785.1 Kitasatospora sp. NPDC002040
CGGTTACATTCCGAACCCGGAAGCTAAGCCTCATAGCGCCGATGGTACTGCAGGGGGGACCCTGTGGGAGAGTAGGACGCCGCCGAACAATCTTTAGTCAGAAAGCCCCGCCGGGTAACCGGCGGGGCTTTCTGCATTTCAGATCCCGGTTTCGCCGTCCAATGTCTCGCGGATGATGTCCGCATGGCCGGCGTGCCGGGCGGTCTCCTCGATCATGTGCAGCAGGACCCAGCGCAGGTTGCGACCGGCCATCTTCGGCCAGGCGCACGGGGTCTCCAGGGACAGCCCGGCGACGATGTCCCGGTTGACCGCGACCTGGGTCTCGTAGAAGGCACGCCATGCCGCGACGGTGTCGTGGTCGCCGAGGGCGAAGTCCGCGCCCTCCTCCTCGTCCACGGCCGGCCACTCGTCGGGGAATTCATGGCCGGCCTGGATGATCTGGAACCAGCGGCGCTCCCAGATACCGGAGTGCTTGAGCAGGCCGAGCAGCGAGAGCGAGCTCGCGGTGGGTACCCGTCGGGCGTCCTCGTCGCTGAGGCCGTCGAGCTTGCGGAGCAGGGAGGCGCGCTGCTTGTCGAGGAAGCCGACCAGGGCCTCCCGCTCGGTGTCGGTGCGGACGGCGGGCGCGCGGGGACTCACCGGAGGGCCAGCTTGAAGCCGAGGTGCGAGCCGGTGAACCCCAGGCGCTCGTAGAAGCGGTGGGCGTCGGTGCGGGTGGCGTCGGAGGTGAGCTGCACGAGCTCGGCGCCGAGCTTCCGGGACTCCTCGACGGCCCATTCGATCAGGGTGGTGCCCAGGCCGGTGCCGCGGGCGGAGGCGTCGATCCGGACCGCCTCGATCAGGGTGCGGGTGGCGCCCCGGCGGGAGAGACCGGGGATGACGGTCAGTTGGAGGGTGCCGATGACGCGGCCGGCCGACTCGGCGACCACCAGGTGCTGGTGCGGGTCGGCGGCGATCCGGGCGTAGGCGTCCCGGTAGGGAGTCAGGTCGTCGGGGGATTCGCGGGAGGCGCCGAGGGGGTCGTCGGCGAGCATGGCCACGATGGCGGGGAGGTCGGTGGGCCTCGCCGGACGGATTGTCAGGTCGTTCATGATCAGGACGATAAAGCACCGACCGTGCCCGCACTGTCGGTGCGGGAGGGTACGGTGCGTAGCGCACCGTCACCGAACCGAGGGGGCGCCCTGTGAGTGCACCGAGCGCACAGTCGCCGCAGCGTCAGCTCGCCCAGGTGGAGGGCGTGTTGGAGCGGATCACGTACGCCAACGAGGAGACGGGTTACACGGTGGCCCGGGTCGACACCGGGCGCGGGGCGAACGACCTGCTGACGGTCGTCGGGGCCCTGCTGGGGGCGCAGCCGGGGGAGTCGCTGCGGCTGTTCGGGCGTTGGGGCTCGCATCCGCAGTACGGGCGGCAGTTCACGGTGGAGAACTACACCACGGTGCTGCCGGCCACGGTGCAGGGCATCCAGCGGTATCTGGGGTCGGGGCTGATCAAGGGCATCGGCCCGCGCTTCGCGGAGCGGATCGTCGAGGCCTTCGGGGTGGAGACCCTGGAGGTGATCGAGAACGAGCCGAAGCGCCTGATCGAGGTGCCGGGCCTCGGGCCGAAGCGGACCAAGATGATCGCGGCGGCCTGGGAGGAGCAGAAGTCCATCAAGGAGGTGATGGTCTTCCTGCAGACCGTCGGCGTCTCCACCTCCCTGGCGGTGCGGATCTTCAAGAAGTACGGCGACGCCTCGATCGGCGTGGTGAAGAACGAGCCGTACCGGCTGGCCTCCGACGTCTGGGGCATCGGCTTCCTGACGGCGGACCGGATCGCCCAGGCCGTGGGCATCCCGCACGACAGCCCGGAGCGGGTCAAGGCGGGCCTGCAGTACGCGCTTTCGCAGAGCAGCGACCAGGGGCACTGCTACCTGCCGGAGGAGCGGCTGATCGCGGACGGGGTGAAGCTGCTGCAGGTCGACGTGGGGCTGGTGATCGACTGCCTGGCGGAGCTGGTGGCGGCCGAGGGCGTGGTCCGGGAGCGGGTGCCGGGTGAGGGCGGGCAGTTGGTCACGGCGGTGTACCTGGTGCCGTTCCACCGGGCCGAGGTCTCGCTGTCGAATCAGCTGCTGCGGCTGCTGACCGCCGACATCGACCGGATGCCGGGTTTCGCGGGGGTGGACTGGGAGGCGGCGCTGGGCTGGCTGGCCAAGCGCACGGGGGCCGAACTGGCCCCGGAGCAGCGGGAGTCGGTGAAGCTGGCGCTGACCGAGAAGGTCGCGGTGCTGACGGGCGGCCCGGGCTGCGGCAAGTCGTTCACGGTGAAGTCGATCGTCACGCTGGCGCTGGCGAAGCGGGCCAAGGTGGTGCTGGCGGCGCCGACCGGGCGGGCGGCCAAGCGGCTGGCGGAGCTGACGGGGGCTGAGGCGTCCACCGTGCACCGGCTGTTGGAGCTGCGTCCCGGCGGTGAGGCGGCGTACGACCGGGATCGCCCGCTGGACGCGGACCTGGTGGTGGTGGACGAGGCGTCGATGCTCGATCTGATCCTGGCGAACAAGCTGGTGAAGGCGGTCGCGCCGGGGGCTCATCTGCTCTTCGTGGGGGATGTCGACCAGCTGCCCTCGGTCGGGGCGGGGGAGGTGCTGCGGGACATGCTCTCGGCCGGCAGCCCGGTGCCCTCGGTCCGGCTGACCAGGATCTTCCGGCAGGCACAGCAGTCCGGCGTGGTGACGAACGCGCACCGGATCAACGAGGGCCTGCCGCCGATCACCGACGGCCTGCCGGACTTCTTCCTGTTCGCCGAGGACGACGCGGAGGCGGCGGCCGGTCTCACGGTGGACGTGGTGGCCCGGCGGATTCCGCAGCGGTTCGGGCTGGACGCGCGCCGCGACGTCCAGGTGCTGGCGCCGATGCACCGGGGTCCGGCCGGGGCGGGGGCGTTGAACACGCTGCTGCAGGCGGCGGTCACCCCGGCCCGGGAGGGGTTGCCGGAGCGCCGCTTCGGCGGCCGGACCTTCCGGGTAGGTGACAAGGTCACCCAGATTCGCAACAACTACGAGAAGGGGCGGAACGGGGTCTTCAACGGCACGGTCGGGGTGGTGACCGATCTGAGCGTGGACGAGCAGCGCCTGACGGTCCGTACGGACGAGGACGAGGAGGTGCCGTACGACTTCGACGAGCTGGACGAGCTGGCCCATGCCTACGCTGTGACGATCCATCGTTCGCAGGGGAGTGAGTACCCGGCGGTGGTGATTCCGGTCACCACCTCGGCCTGGACGATGTTGCAGCGGAACCTGCTGTACACCGCCGTGACGAGGGCGAAGAAGCTGGTTGTGCTGGTCGGGTCACGCAGGGCGATCGCCCAGGCGGTTCGGGCCGTCAGTGCTGGTCGAAGGCACTCCGCCCTTGATCACCGGCTGACAACTGGATGATCGTCCAAGGGTTGCCCCTACTGCGGGGTTGTCTTGACGTGAAGAGATTTACGGCGGAACCTAGTCTGTGCCGATCTTGTCCGGTTCATACCGGCCGCGGCGACAGCTTTTGTAGGGCAAGGGCCTTCTCGGCCCACCCCGGGTGCACGACGGTCCTGCGGATGGGGGATCGTAGAGACAGTCAGGGCACCTTGGAAGAGGATTCATTTCGTCGGTGAGGAAGACGTGAGCGACAACTCGGTAGTACTGCGGTACCAGGACGGCGAGTACGAGTACCCCGTCGTCGAGAGCACTGCGGGCAACGCCGGCTTCGACATCTCGAAGCTGCTCCCGCAGACCGGCCTGGTCACCCTGGACAACGGCTTCGGCAACACCGCCGCCTACAAGTCCGCGATCACTTTCGTGGACGGTGACAACGGCATCCTGCGGTACCGCGGCTACCCGATCGAGCAGCTGGCCGAGAAGGCCTCCTTCATCGAGACCGCGTACCTGCTGATCAACGGTGAGCTCCCGAACGCCGATCAGCTGGCGGTGTTCAGCAACGAGATCACTCAGCACACCCTGCTGCACGAGGACGTCAAGCGCTTCTACCAGGGCTTCCCCCGGGACGCCCACCCGATGGCGATGCTGTCGTCGGTGGTCGGCGCGCTGTCCACCTTCTACCAGGACAGCCACAACCCGTTCGACGCCGGCCAGCGCCACCTGTCGACCGTCCGGCTGCTCGCCAAGCTCCCGACCATCGCGGCCTACGCGTACAAGAAGTCGGTCGGCCAGCCGTTCGTCTACCCGCGCAACGACCTGAGCTACGTCGAGAACTTCCTCCGGATGACCTTCGCCGTCCCCGCCGAGGACTACGAGATCAACCCGGTCATCGTGAACGCGCTGGACAAGCTGCTGATCCTGCACGCGGACCACGAGCAGAACTGCTCGACCTCCACGGTCCGCCTGGTGGGCTCCAGCCACGCCAACCAGTTCGCCTCGATCTCGGCCGGTATCTCGGCGCTCTGGGGCCCGCTGCACGGCGGCGCCAACCAGGCGGTGCTGGAGATGCTGGAGGAGATCCAGAAGTCCGGCGGCGATGTCGACACCTTCATTCGCAAGGTGAAGAACCGCGAGGACGGCGTGAAGCTCATGGGCTTCGGGCACCGCGTCTACAAGGCCTTCGACCCGCGCGCCGCGCAGGTCAAGATCCTTGCGCACGAGGTGCTCGGCCAGCTCGGCAAGTCCGACGAGCTGCTCGAGATCGCGCTCAAGCTGGAGGAGCACGCGCTCAAGGACGACTTCTTCGTCTCGCGCAAGCTCTACCCGAACGTGGACTTCTACACCGGCCTGATCTACCGCGCCATGGGCTTCCCGACCAGCATGTTCACCGTGCTGTTCGCGCTCGGCCGGCTGCCGGGCTGGATCGCCCACTGGCACGAGATGATCAACGACCCGGGCAGCCGCATCGGCCGTCCGCGCCAGATCTACACCGGTGTCGAGATCCGCGACTACGTCGAGCTCGACGCGCGCTGATCCACCGGTACGCAGCAGGGCCCGGCCACCACTGGTGGCCGGGCCCTGCTGCGTACGTGCGGAGAGGAGTGCGGCGCACGACGCCCGGGGGCGGACCTGGTTGCCGGGGTACGGCCGCTCAAAGCGTCCCCGGCGGCTACCCGCTCCCCGGCGTCGTGCGCGAGACCACCGAGCGGACTCGGCAGTCGTACCGGGGCCCGCCGGAGCCCCGTTCACGGCGGTCATGGACCGTCGTACTACAAAGGTAAGACGTATTCGGGGGCGCAAAGTTACGTTCGGGGGGTGTGAGTTGGCTCTCTCCACGCTCCGTGCACGGGCGGTGCCAGTCTCATACCACACGATCCCAGCCGAGCCGCGTCACCCTCCCCGCAGCCGCCGCAACCCAGCGTGATAGGAATCGTCCCATTCCGGTACGGACCGCCCGCATGCCTCAGCTGCGGCGGCAAGGCAGGGAGGGAGTGCGCAGATGACCAGGAACGTCGTCGTCACCGGTGGTGGCACCGGCATCGGGTACGAGGTGGCACGCCGCTTCGCCGAGGCGGGCGAACGGGTGGTGATCGTCGGACGTCGGCGGGCGGTCCTGGAGAGAGCTGCGGCGGACCTCGGGCCGAACGTCACCCCGCTGGTCTGCGACCTCGCCGACCCCGACGCGGTCGAGGACGCCCTGAGCGCGCTGCCGGCCGAGATCGACGTGCTGGTCAACAACGCCGGCAGCCGGGAGACCGTGATCGGGGCCGGGCCGCACGCCGTGCTGGCCCGCTGGCGCGGGGACTTCGAGCGGAACGTGCTCACCGTGGTGCTGCTCACCGAGTCGCTCCGGGACCGGCTCACCCAGGGCACCGGGCGGGTGGTGACGGTCAGTTCGATCGCCGCCCTGCGCGGCGCCGGCTCGTACGGGGCCGCCAAGGCCTCCCTGCACGCCTGGAACCACTTCCTGGCGGCCCAGCTCGGCGCCTCCGGGATCACCGCCAACATCGTGGCCCCCGGCACCGTCTCGGGCACCGAGTTCTTCGGGCCCCGGCTGGACGAGGCCGAGGTCTCCCGGCGGGCCTCCCGCACCCTGCTCGGCCGGATCGGCGAGTCGGGCGAGGTGGCGGCGGCGGTCTACTTCCTCGCCTCCGCGGACGCCGGCTTCATCACCGGCGAGATCCTGCACTGCAACGGCGGGGAACTGCTCGGCCGGTAGGTCCGGAGACCGGCGTCGCAGTTCCCCGAGCCGCTGCTACGCGGTGGCGTTGAACCTGCGCAGGCGGAGGCTGTTGGTGACCACGAAGACCGAGGAGAAGGCCATCGTGGCGCCCGCGACCACCGGGTTGAGCAGCCCGGCCGCGGCCAGCGGGATGGCGGCCACGTTGTAGGCGAAGGCCCAGAACAGGTTGCCCTTGATGGTGGCCAGGGTGCGCCGGGAGAGCCGGATCGCGTCGGCGGCCGAGCGCAGGTCGCCGCGGACCAGGGTGAGGTCGCCGGCCTCGATGGCGGCGTCCGTGCCGGTGCCCAGGGCGAGGCCGAGGTCGGCCTGGGCCAGGGCGGCGGCGTCGTTGACCCCGTCGCCGACCATGGCGACCGAGTGGCCCTCCTGCTGGAGCCGGCGGACGGTGGCGACCTTGTCCTCCGGGAGCACCTCGGCGATCACGTCGGCGAGGTCGATGCCGACCTCGGCGGCGACCGCCTCGGCGGCGCTGCGGTTGTCGCCGGTCAGCAGCACCGGCCGCAGGCCGAGGGCCCGGAGTTCGGCCACGGCGGCGGCCGAGGTGGGCTTGACGGTGTCGGAGACCACCAGGACGGCCCGGGCGGCGCCGTCCCAGCCGACCGAGACGGCCGTCGCGCCGGTGGCCTCGGCGGCGGCCTTGGCCTCGGCGAGGGCGGGCGGCAGGTGCTGGGCCCAGTCGGCGAGCAGCAGCTCGCGGCCGGCGATCACCGCGTGGCCGTCGACCACGCCCTGGACGCCCCGGCCGGGGATGTTGGCGAAGTCCTCGACCGGCGGCAGCTCACCGAGGCGTTCGGCGGCGGCTGCGGCGATGGCGGCGGCGATCGGGTGCTCGGAGGCGTGCTCCAGGGCGCCGGCCAGCCGGAGCACCTCGGTCTCGGTGACCCCGTCGGCGGTGTGCACGGCGGTCAGGGACATCCGGCCGGTGGTGACGGTGCCGGTCTTGTCGAGCACGATGGTGTCGACCTTGCGGGTGGTCTCCAGCACCTCGGGGCCCTTGATCAGGATGCCGAGCTGGGCGCCGCGGCCGGTGCCGACCATCAGGGCGGTCGGGGTGGCCAGGCCGAGGGCGCAGGGGCAGGCGATGATCAGGACGGCGACCGCTGCGGTGAACGCCTCGGTGGGGTTGCTGCTGACCAGCAGCCAGGCGACCAGGGTGCCGAGGGCGATCAGGATGACCACGGGGACGAAGACGGCGGAGATCCGGTCGGCCAGCCGCTGGGCGGCGGCCTTGCCGTTCTGCGCCTGCTCGACCAGCTTGGCCATCCGGGCGAGCTGGGTGTCGGCGCCGACCCGGGTGGCCTCGACCACCAGGCGGCCGCCGGCGTTGACGGTGGCGCCGGTGACGGGGTCGCCGGTGGTCACCTCGACCGGGACGGACTCGCCGGTGAGCATCGAGGCGTCCACGGCGGAACTGCCCTCGACCACGGTGCCGTCGGTGGCGATCTTCTCGCCGGGCCGGACCACGAACCGCATCCCGACAGCCAGCCGACCCACCGGCAGCCGTACCTCGCGGCCGTCCTGGAGGACGGCGACGTCCTTGGCGCCGAGGTCGAGCAGGGCGTGCAGGGCGGCACCCGCGCGGCGCTTGGAACGGGCCTCCAGCCAGCGGCCGAGCAGGATCAGGGTGGTGACGGCGGCGGCCGTCTCCAGGTAGAGGGTGGAGGAGGCGTCACCGGCGTCGGTGCCGAGCGCGAAGGAGTGCCGCATGCCGGCCATCCCGGCGTGCCCGAAGAACAGGGCCCAGACGGACCAGCCGAAGGCGGCCAGGGTGCCGAGCGAGACCAGGGTGTCCATGGTCGCGGCGCCGTGCTTGAGGTTGGTCCAGGCGGCGCGGTGGAACGGCAGGCCGCCGTACACCACGACCGGGCCGGTGAGCGCGAAGGCGAGCCACTGCCAGTTGTCGAACTGGAGCGCCGGGATCATCGAGAGCAGCACCACCGGCACCGTCAGCGCGGCGCTGATCAGCAGTCGCTCGCGGAGGAGGTCGGGCTGCCGCGGCTGCTCGGCGGGGAGCTCTTCGGCGACCGCCGGCGGGGCGGGCAGCTCGGCGGTGTAGCCGGTGCGCTCCACCGTGGCGATCAGGTCGGCGACGCTGACCTCGGCCGTGAAGTCGACCTGCGCCTTCTCGGTGGCGTAGTTGACGGTGGCCTCGACGCCGTCCATCCGGTTGAGCTTCTTCTCGATCCGCGCCGCGCAGGAGGCACAGGTCATCCCGCCGATGGCGAGTTCGACCCGGTCGCGGAGGGCGCCGGGCTCTATGCCCGGGGTGGTGGTGCTCATGGCTCATCTGCTCCTTGGGGAGAGCGTACGGGGCCGCGCACGCCGGGGCGGCCCCGTACGGGGGGTGCTCAGGCGGAGCGGCCGACCAGCTCGTAGCCGGCCTCGTCGACGGCGGCGCGGAGCTGGTCGTCGTCCAGCGGGGCCTGGGAGGAGACGGTGACGGTGCCGGCCTTGGCGTCGGCGGCGACGTCGGTCACGCCCGGCAGGCCGGCCACCTCGGCACTGACCGACTTCTCGCAGTGGCCGCAGCTCATACCGCTGACGGAGTAGGTGACAGTGCTCGACATCGGGGCCTCCGGAGGTTTTCGTTCGCCCCGTGCTGGGGCTGACTGTGACAACACCATACCCCCTGGGGGTATTCCATGTCCCAGGAGGGCGATCCTCGCGATCGCCAGCAGAGAGTAACCGTCTGGCGACGCAGAGTCGGGCTGCGCCGGTCGGGGCGTGTCCCGTCAGGGTGTCGGCACGCGAAAACGGGTGGTTCCCGGGAATCCCGGGAACCACCCGTTCTGGTGCGATGTCCGTCAGGTGGCCCGTGCGGCCGCCCGGTTCCTGCTGATCAGCGTCCGCAGCCAGACCAGCCCGACGAGCGAGACCACGATCAGCCCCAGCGTGTCGTACAGGGTGTACAGGTGGACCTGCTGGCTGGTCGGGTTGGGGACGTAGCCGAGTTCGAAGATGGCCCGCTGGAAGTCGCTGGTGGTGGTCCGGGCGACCAGCCAGACCGCGATGCCGCTGGTGCTGTCCCAGAGCGCGTGCAGCAGTGAGACGCCCAGGTAGGTGAGGATCACCGGGGTGGTGAAGCGGAAGCGCAGGCCCTCCCGCTCGCGGAACAGCGCCCCGCCCATGATCGCGGTCCACAGGATGTGGCCGACCGGGGCCAGCACGCCGCGCAGGATCTCGGTCTCGACCAGGTCCTTCAGTGAGAGGCCCTGGAGGCTGAGTGCCGCGTTGAAGGCGTAGCCGGCGCTCTCGAACGCGGCGAACCCGGCGCCGACGGTGGCGCCGAGCACCAGGCCGTGGCGCAGGCCGGTGACCGGGATGCGGCGGGCCACCATGATCAGGGCGGCCAGCTTGACCGCCTCCTCGATCAGGCCGACGCCGACGTACATCCAGACCGAGGGGGAGAGCAGGTAGGTCTCCAGCACCGAGGCGCCGAGGACGCCGATGATGCCGCCGACGCCGAAGCAGGCGGCGATCCGCTCGGTGCCCACGTCGGCGGCGAAGCGCTCGTAGGCCCAGACCACGAAGGTGGCCGGGACCAGGAAGCTGCCGAGCAGCACGATGGTGGGCACCAGGTTGCTGTTGTCGGTGAAGAAGGTGACCACGACGGTCGCCACCCAGAGCGCCAGCCCGATCAGGAACAGCCGAAGCCAGTGCCGCGACTGCTGGACCGGTACGGCGGCTGGTGGTGCGGACCGCTGCGGGCCGGGCGGAGGGGTGGGCGGGGGTGCTGCGCTGCCGTATCCGGACATCGGTGGGGAGCCTTCCCTCGATGAGTGGGCGTCACGTTGTCCGTACGGTATGACAAAAGGGCTAAATCGGTCGGTATTGGTCCATCTGACGCGCGGGTGCAGGGGATGATTTCTCCGCTATGTTCGGTATGTGTTCCAGTTCACCCGCGCCCAGACCACGACGCTGCCCAAGGCCGCCGGGCTCTCCCCGACCCGCCGGGAGCGGGCGCTGCTCGCCGCGGACCTGCAGGACCTGTCCTGGCGGCGGCGGGCCACGCCGGCCCTGGTGGCGCTGGTGCTGGTGGTGGTCGCGGACCTGGTGACCGGACGGGAGAGCTACCTGGCCCCGCTGATGGTGGTGGTCCCCTCGCTCGCGGCGCTGACGCTGCGGCCGATGGAGCTGCTGGTGGTCTGCCTGGTCGGTTTCGGTGCGCTGATCGGCCTGAGCCACTACGACCAGGTGACCGACCTGAACAACGGCCAGTTCCTGTTCGGCGCGGTGGTCAGCTACCTGGTGCTCTCGGTGTTCAGCGCCTGGGTGGCCCGGATCAGGATGCGAAGAGCTGCGGCCTTCGCCGCCGTCTCCTCGGTGGCGGAGGCCGCCCAGCGCGCCCTGCTGCGGCTGCCGGGACCGGCGGTCGGCCCGCTGCGGCTGGCCGTGCGGTACGCCTCGGCGGCGGACGCGGCCCGGATCGGCGGGGACCTGTACTCGGTGCTGGAGACCCCGAACGGCACCCGGGTGCTGGTCGGCGACGTCCGGGGCAAGGGCCTCGGTGCGGTGCAGACGGCGGCGGTAGTGCTCGGGGCCTTCCGGGAGGCGGCGTACGACGAGAGCGGGCTGCTCTCGGTGGCGGCCCGGGTCGAGGCGAGCGTGGAGCGGCACGTGCCGGACGGGGAGTTCACCACCGCCCTGTTCGCCGAGTTCCGCCGGCCCGGGGCGGTGGAACTGCTGCACTACGGGCACGTCCCGCCGATCATGGTCGGCCGGGACGGGGCGGTGACGGTGCTGGAGGCCAGCGAGCCCTGGGTGCCGCTCGGGCTGAGTCGGATGGCGACGGGGGAGCCGCAGAGCATGGAGACGGTGTTCGGCCCCGACGACGTCCTGGTGCTCTGCACCGACGGCGTGATCGAGGCCAAGCACCACCGGAGCGGGGAGTTCTACCCGCTGGCCGACCGGGTCGGCCCGCTGGTCCGGGAGGCCGCGAAGTCGGCGGCCGAGCTGGAGGCGGCGGTCGGCCGGCTCTACGGCGACCTGCTGGAGCACACCGGCGGCGAGCTGGGGGACGACGCCCTGCTGCTGCTGATCAGCCGGACCGACCTCGAACGGGGTTAGCCGTCGGCCGGTGCCCGGTCGGCGCCGGTACACGGATGGTGGTGCTGGGTATGGTCCGGGCATGGGCACGTACGTGGGCATCGTTCTGGTCTCGCACAGTCACGGTCTGGCGGCCGGGCTGCGTGACCTGCTGGTCGAACTGGGCTCCGCGGACGTCCCCGTGCTGCTCGCGGCGGGCACCGAGGACGGGGCGCTCGGCACCAGCTACGAGCTGATCGTGGCCGCTCTCGCCGACGCCGACGCGGGGGCCGGGGTGGTGGTGCTGTCGGACCTGGGCAGCTCGGTGCTGGCCACGCTGGCCGCGCTGGAGGACCACCCGGAGGAGTACGTCAGGCTGGTGGACGCGCCGTTCGTGGAGGGTGCGGTGGCGGCGGTGGTCACCGCCTCGACCGGGGCCGGGCTGGCCGAGGTGGTGGCGGCGGCGGAGGACGCCCGGAGCTACCGGAAGCTCTGACCGGACCTTCTCTGAGCGGACCTGCTCCGAGCGGTCGTCACTTCGCGTCCGCGTAGCAGTCCACCACGGCGGTGCTGAGCGGGAAGCGCACCGGGGTGTTGCCGAAGACCAGCCGCCGGGCCTCGTCGCCGGCGGCGGTGACCGCCTCGACCACCTGGTCGGCCAGGTTGACCGGGGTGTGCACCATCACCTCGTCGTGCTGGAAGAAGACCAGGTGCGGCCGGTCCGCCTCGGTGCCCAGCACCGCCAGGCGGCGGCGCAGCGCGGCCAGCAGGGCGAGCGCCCAGTCCGCTCCGCTGGCCTGGATCACGTAGTTGCGGGTGAACCGGCCGCGGGCCCGGGCCGAACGGCCGCCCGCCTCGCCCGCGGTCTCCGGAGCCTCGGTCAGATCCAGCCAGTCGGCGGACGGCGGCGGGCACGTCCGGCCCAGCCGGGACCGGACGATGCCGCCGTCCTCGCCGGTGCGGGCGGCCGCCTCGACGTACCCCATCGCGGTGGGGTACTGCCGGCGCAGGGTGGCCAGCAGCGGCCCGATGTCCCCGCTGGTCTGGCCGTACATCGCGCCGAGCAGGCCGAGCTTGGCCTTGTCCCGGTCGCCCTGGAAGGCGCTGGCGGCCAGCGCGTCGTACAGGTCGCCCTCGGCCGCCGACCGGGCCAGGCCGGCGTCGCCGGAGAGCGCGGCCAGCACCCGGGGCTCCAGCTGGGCCGCGTCCGCCACCACCAGGGCCCAGCCCGGGTCGGCCACCACCGCGCTGCGCAGGATGCGCGGGATCTGCAGCGCCCCGCCGCCCCGGCTCGCCCACCGGCCCGAGACCACCCCGCCGACCACGTACTCGGGCCGGAACCGGCCGCCGCGCGCCCAGGCGTCCTGCCAGGCCCAGCCGTGCGCGGCGTGGATCCGGGACAGCTCCTTGTAACGGATCATCAGCCGGGCCGCCGGGTGGTCGATCTCGCGCAGCTCCCAGACCCGGGTGGAGCTCAGCCGGATGCCCTGGTCGGCGAACGCCTTCAGCACCTGGGTGTGCGAGTCGGGGTTGAACGGGCGGGAACCGAGCGCCTGTTGCAGCTCGACCGCCAGCTCGGCCAGCAGCTTCGGCTGGGTGCCGGGGATGTGCGGGCGGGGGCCGAGCAGCTCGGTCAGCAGCCGGTCGTGCAGGTCGGCCCGCCACGGCAGGCCGTCGTACGTGATCTCGGTGGCCAGCAGCGCACCGGCCGACTCGGCGGCCACCAGCAGCCGGAACGGGCCCGGCTGCTCGACCAGCGCGATCCGCCGCAGCTGCTCGGCGTGCACCGCCACCACCGCCTCCAACTGGTCGGTGCCGGGCGGCAGCTGCAGCCGGTCCGGTGCGAACAGGCTGTCCTGGTCCTCGCCGCCGCCGGTCTCCGGCAGGTCGGCGGGGACGGGCAGCCGGCGCAGCCGCGCCCATGCGGCGCCGAGCGAGCGGGGCTCGCCCCAGGCCCCCTCGTTGGCGAGCAGCAGGGCCTCGACCAGGCGCAGGTCGTGGCAGCGGGCCACCCGCAGCGGGAGCAGCGGCGCGTACGCACTGTCGGCCGCCGCCCAGACCCAGCGGGGGCGGTCGGACGCCTCGCGCTCCGCCACGGCGGCAGCCAGGTCGGCGACCCGTTCGGGCGGGCCGAGCGGTACCCCGTCCTCGCCGAGCGGCTGCAGGCGGCCGCCGGGGCCGTGCGGGGCGGGCACAACGGCAATCCGGGGTGCCACGGGGCCTCCTCGCACGTCGGACACAGGTTCGCCCCGACCGTACCGGCCCCTGCCGACACTTTCCGGCAGGCGCCCGTCCCGGCACAGCCGGGGAATCCGGTGCAGCGACCTTCGGCAGGTGATTCGGCATCGACGGTCGGGGGCTGGGGGAACGACCTGCGCACGGGTGACCTTCACCGGGGTCGGCGTGGCCCGCGCGGCGAGGCCGCACATCAGCGGTTCCCCGGGCCCCTGGTGGCCGAAGCAGGGTGCTGTGGCCGAGGGACCCTGTCTTCCGAAGGGCCGGGCTCGGTTCTAGGGTCTGCCTATGAGCGAAAACCCTTTCTTCGCGCCCAGCACCCTGGTGTTCGAACTTCCGCCCTTCACCGCCATCCGGGAAGAGCACTACCTGCCCGCATTCGACCGCGGCATGGCCGATCAGCTCGCCGAGATCGCTGCCATCACCGCTGACCCGGAGCCGCCGAGCTTCGACAACACCGTGGTGGCACTGGAGCGTTCGGGCGCGCTGCTGCGCCGGGTCCGGCTGGTGTTCCAGAACCGGACCGCTGCGGACACCACCCCGGCGCTGCAGGAGTTGGACGCAGAGCTGAGCCCCCGGTTGGCCGCGCACCGGGACACCATCCTGCTGGACCCGGCGCTGTTCGCCCGGTTCGAGGCGCTGCACCGGGAGCGCGCCGAACTCGGCCTGGACGCCGAGAGCCTGCGGCTGTTGGAGCGGCAGCACAACCGCTTCGTCCGGGCGGGCGTGCGGCTCCCGGCCGAGGGGCAGGTCCGGCTGCGGGAGATCAACGGCCGGCTGGCGTCGGCCGAGGCGGCGTTCCGGCAGAACGTGTTCACCGACACCCGGGCCCGGGCCGTGGTGGTGGAGCGGGCCGAGGACCTGGACGGGCTGTCCCCCGACGCGGTGGCAGCGGCCGCCGCGAACGGCCGGGCGCTCGGCCGGGACGGCACGTACGTGCTGAGCCTGAAGAACTTCACCAACCAGTCCGAGCTGTCCGAGCTCACCGGCCGCGGGCTGCGGGCCAGGCTGCTGGCGGCCTCGGTGGACCGGGCGGTGGCGGACAACGGTCCGCTGGCGATCGAGCTGGCCGGGCTGCGGGCCGAGCGGGCCGAGCTGCTGGGGTACCCGAGCCACGCCGCGTACGTGGTGGCCGACGAGACGGCCGGGACGGTCGGGGCGGTCGAGGAGCTGTTCGGCCGGCTGATCCCGCCGGCCGTCGCGAACGCCCGCGAGGAGGCCCGGAAGCTGGCGGAGTTCGCCGAGAAGGCCGATGGGGTGGTGGACTTCGCGGCCCATGACTGGCTCTTCTACTCGGAGCGGGTCCGGCGGGCCGCGTACCAGCTGGACGCCTCGGAGCTGCGCCCGTACTTCGAGTTGGAGCGGGTGCTGCACGACGGGGTGTTCTTCGCCGCCGGGCTGGCCTACGGGCTGACCTTCACCGAGCGGGCCGATCTGACGGGGTACCACCCGGAGGCCCGGGTGTTCGAGGTGTTCGAGGCGGACGGCTCCTCGGTCGGCCTGTTCGTCGGCGACTTCCACGCCCGGGAGTCCAAGACCGGCGGGGCCTGGATGAACGAGCTGGTCTCGCAGTCCGAACTGCTGGGCCAGCGCCCGGTGGTGGTGAACAACCTCAACATCGCCCACCCGGCGGCCGGCGAGCCCGCGCTGCTGACCTGGGACGAGGTGCGGACGCTGTTCCACGAGTTCGGCCACGCCCTGCACGGGCTGTTCTCGGCGGTGCGGTACCCGTTCTTCGCGGGCACCGAAGTGCCGCGCGACTTCGTCGAGTTCCCGTCCCAGGTGAACGAGATGTGGATGACCAGGCCGGAGGTGCTGGCCAACTACGCCAAGCACCACCTGACCGGCGAGCCGCTGCCCGCCGAGCTGGTCGAGCGGATGGCTGCCGCCGAGCGGTTCGGGCAGGGCTTCCGGACCGTGGAGTACCTGGCCGCCGCGCTGCTGGACTGGGCCTGGCACAGTGTGCCGGCCGGTGAAGTGATCGAGGACGCCCAGGAGTTCGAGGCGGCCGCGCTGGCCAAGGCCGGGCTGGCCGACCCGCTGGTGCCGCCGCGCTACCGGACCACGTACTTCAACCACGTGTTCTCGAACGACTACAGCGCCGGGTACTACGCGTACATCTGGTCCGAGGTGCTGGACGCCGACACGGTGCGCTGGTTCGAGACCAACGGCCGCACCGTCCGGGAGAGCGGTGAGGTCTTCCGGGCCGAACTGCTCTCCCGGGGCGGCAGCGTGGACGCGCTGGACTGCTTCCGGGCCGTGGTCGGCCGCGACCCGGAGATCACCCCGCTGCTGACCCGCCGCGGCCTGACGGGCTGACCGAGGGGCCCGGGTTCAGCGGGCGCTGATCCGTACCGTCACGACCGTGCCGGGGCGGACCAGCGGCAGCAGGATCCGGGCCACCCCGGCCCGGTCGCCCCGGGGCTGGTCGACGTCCAGCACCGAGGCCCGGGCGCCGCTGACGGTGACCTTCGCGCCGCCCGGGTAGGCGGTGCCGGGCAGGCTGATCTCGGTCCAGCCGCCGCTGCCGCCCGCGGTCCGGCCGCCGGCGGTGAAGGTCAGGGTGTAAGTGCCGTCCTGGTGGCTCTCGGTGCCGGGGGTGCCCGCGAGGGCCCGGGCGTACGGGCCGAAGACCGGTTCGTTGCCGGGGGCGGGCCGGCCGTCCGGACCGAGCGCGCAGTAGCCGCCGCCGCCCTTGCACCAGTACCACATGGCCCAGCCCGAGGCGAAGCCGTTCATCGCGGCGACCTGGCGCTTCACCAGCTCGGCGTTGCCCGGGGTGCGGGAGTTCGGCGGGCCCCACTCGCCGACCAGCACCGGCAGGTGGTTGGCCGCCGGGTAGGCGGTGATGGCGGCCAGGTAGTTCTCCACGAAGCCGCCGGACGGGTCCCAGTCGCGGCCCGCCTCGACGGCGGTGTCGTAGAAGTGCGGCGCGTAGCCGAGCCGGTCGGCGCCGGAGCGCGGGTCGCCGAAGGAGGGCAGCCGGGTCGGTACGCCCTGGCCGACCAGCACGGTCGGTTCGACGAACAGCCAGGAGCGGCTGTCGACCTGCCGGACGGCCTGGATCAGGCGGCGGTACATCCCGGCCAGCCGGCCCTGCTCCAACTCGGCCGAGGCGGCGACCAGGACGGCCGGGTCGGTCGGGTCGCCCGGGATCGGCCCGGACGGCTCGTTGAACAGGTCGTAGCCCAGCAGCGAGCGGTGGTCCCGGAGTTCGCGGGCCAGCCGGGTGTAGAAGTCGGCCTGCCAGCGGCGCAGGTCGGGGTCGTCGTAGAGGTGGGTGAAGGCGGCCTGCACGGCGGGCTGGAAGTACCCGGCGAACCAGTCGTCCGGGTCCTCCTCGAACGGCAGGCCGTCGTCCCGGGTGGCCCAGAGCGGGATGCCCCGGTCGCCGCCGCCGAACTTCGGCCCGTAGACGTCCTGGTGGAAGTCGACCAGGGCCAACAGGCCGTACTTCTCGGCCCAGTTGAGCACCCGGTGCAGCCGGTCCAGCTCGGTCCGGTCCAGTCGGCCCCGGGTCGGCTCCAGCCGGTTCCAGGAGATCGCCACCCGGACCAGGGTGAATCCGTGCTCGGCGGCGGACCGCAGGTCGGCCTCGGTCGCCTCGGCGTACTTGTCGACATTGAAGCCGCGCAGCTGCAGCACCCGCCCTGCGGAGTCGGTCAGGTGGGTCCGGCCGTCGGCGGTGGTCACCGTCCCGGTCGGGAAGTCGGCGCGCTGGTGGCGGTCGGCGCCCTGGTGCGCGGCGGCCTCGGCCGGTAGCGCGGCGCCGGACAGCACGGCGGCGGTGGCCAGGGACAGGGCGGCGGCGGTACGGCGGACACGCACGGGGCACCTCGCGGCGGGGCATGGGGGTGGGGAGCGCCGATCCTGCCGCACGCCGGGAGCCCGCACAAGAGGTGAGTTGGGCTCATGTTCCTCGCCGGTCCGCGCTACCCGAGCGCCCCCGGCAAGGGTGCCGCCGCCGCCAGGCGTCCCCACAGCAGGTCGGCCAGCGCCTGCACCATCCGGGCCCGGGGGCAGGGCCGCTGGTCCAGCCACCAGTCGCCGGCCGCCAGCACCATGCCGGTGATCGCCCGGCCCCAGGTCTCGGCCAGCAGCGGCGCGTCGGGCCCGAGGTCGACCTGGGCCTGCACCGCCCTGGTGATCTCCTCGGCGATCTGCCGCAGCGCGGGCGCCAGCGCCTGGCCCGCGCCGGTCGGGTCGCCGTGCTCGGGGTGGGTCAGCAGCCGGTACACCTGCGGGCGGGACTCGATCCCCGCGAGGTAGACGTCCAGCACGTGCTCGACCCGGTCGCGCCGCTCCAGCGGTTCGTTCAGTGCGGCCCGGACGGCGGCCAGCAGGCCGGTGGTGTGGCGGTCCGTCAGGGCCCGGATCAGGCCGGTCCGGTCGCCGAAGTGCCGGTACAGGATGGGCTTGGTGATGCCCGCCTCGGCCGCGATCGCGTTCATGCTCGCACCGGGCCCGTCCCGCTGGATGACCCGGTCGGCGGCGTTCAGCAACTGCTCGCGGCGGGGCTCTGCGGACACGGTGCGGCTCCTCGGCTCGGGCGTTGACACGGCTCACCAATCAGTAGCAGACTCCCCGCATGTTACCGGGGGTAACACCCCATGGCGTGGGAACTCACCGACCGGAGGCAACCAGCAATGAGCCCCTTCTCCCTCGATCCCGGCCCGGACCAGCTCGCCGTCCGGGACTGGCTGCACGGCTTCGCCGCCGACGTGATGCGCCCGGCCGCCGCCGAGTGGGACGAGCGCGAGGAGACCCCCTGGCCGGTGATCCAGGAGGCCGCCAAGATCGGCATCTACTCGCTGGACTTCTACGCCCAGCAGTACTTCGACCCCTCCGGCGTCGGGATACCGATCGCGATGGAGGAGCTGTTCTGGGGCGACGCCGGCCTCGGCCTGGCCATCGTCGGCACCACCCTGGCCGCGGTCGCCGTGCTGGCCAACGGCACCGACGAGCAGATCGGCACCTGGGCACCGCAGATGTTCGGCACCCCGGACGACGTGAAGGTGGCCGCGTTCTGCTCCTCCGAGCCGGACGCCGGCTCGGACGTCTCGGCGCTGCGCACCCGCGCGGTGTACGACCAGGCCAAGGACGAGTGGGTGCTGAACGGCACCAAGACCTGGGCCACCAACGGCGGGATCGCCGCCGTGCACGTGGTGGTCGCCGCCGTCGACCCGGCGCTCGGTTCGCGCGGGCAGGCCTCCTTCGTGGTGCCGCCCGGCACACCGGGCCTGAGCCAGGGTCAGAAGTTCAAGAAGCACGGCATCCGCGCCTCGCACACCGCCGAGGTGGTGCTGGACCAGGTCAGGATCCCCGGCAGCTGCCTGCTCGGCGGCAAGGAGAAGCTGGACGAGCGGCTGGCCCGGGCCCGCGAGGGCGTCCGCAAGGGCGGCCGGAACGCCGCGATGGCCACCTTCGAGGCCTCCCGCCCGGCCGTCGGCGCGCAGGCGATCGGCATCGCCCGGGCCGCGTACGAGGTGGCGCTGGACTACGCGAAGACCCGGGTGCAGTTCGGCCGGCCGATCATCGAGAACCAGGGTGTCGCCTTCCAGCTGGCCGATATGAAGACCCGGATCGACGCGGCCAGGCTGCTGGTCTGGCGGGCCTCCTGGATGGCGGTCAACAACCAGCCGTTCACCTCGGCCGAGGGCTCGATGTCCAAGCTCTACGCGGGCGAGACGGCCAAGTACGTGACGGCGCAGGCGATGCAGATCCTCGGCGGCAACGGCTTCACCCGGGAGTACCCGGTGGAGCGGATGCACCGGGACAGCGCGATCTACTCGATCTTCGAGGGCACCAGCGAGATCCAGCGGCTGGTGATCGCCCGGGCCATCTCCGGGATGCCGATCCGCTAGAAGTTCGGTCGGCGGCGTTCCAGGAACGCCGCCAACCCCTCGGGCACGTCCGGGGACTGGCGGGACTTGCGCTCCCACGGGGCCAGCGCGGCCGCCGGGTCGTCCGACTCCAGGGCGGCCTTCGCGGCACCGATGGTCTGCGGGGAGCGCGCCGCCAGCAGCTCGGCGAACTCCCGGGCCCGGGCGTCGAGTCGGTCGGCCGGCAGCACCTCGTCCGCGAGGCCGAACAGCTCGGCCCGCCGGGCGTCCACCAACTCGCCGGAGAACAGCAGGTACTTCGCCCGGGCCGGGCCGACCAGCCGGGCCAGCCGGGTGGTCGGCACCGCCGGGTAGACCACGCCGAGCTTGGCCGGGGTGATGCCCAGCAGGGCGTCCTCGGCGACGAACCGCAGGTCGCAGGCGACCGCCAACTGGCAGCCGCCGCCCACGCAGTGGCCGTGCACCACGGCGATCGTCGGGTGCGGGAAGGCGGCCAGCGCCTGCTCGGCCGCGACGTTCTCGGCGTGGTAGGCGTCGGCGCGGTCCGGGTCGCCGTAGATCCCGGTCAGCTCGCCGATGTCGGCCCCCGCACTGAAGGTGCCCTGCGCGCCGGTCAGCAGCAGCACCCGGATGCCGGGTTCGGCGGCCAGCCGGCCCAGCACCTCGGGGAACGCCTGCCACATCTCCCGGGTGACCGCGTTACGCCGCTGCGGACGGTCCAGCAGCAGGGTCGCGACGGCGCCGTCGACCGATGCGCGCAGACCGGGCACACGGGTGTCGAACTGCTCGGGCACGGCCGCCTCCGGGGGGGGGTGAGGGTGTGCGCTCACTCTTCCACAGCGGGCCGGTCGGGGACCACGGCGGTGACTGTGATCTCCACCAACTGGCCGGTGTAGCCCAGCGTGGTGACCCCGAGCAGGGTCGAGGTGTGCGGACCGGCGCTCAGCGCCGAGGCCTTGACGATCTCCCAGACTTCGGAGAGCGGCTCCGGCCGGTCGGCCACCACGTAGACCGTGCTGGCCACCACCTGGTCCAGGCCGCTGCCGACCGAGGCCAGCGCGGCCGCCACGTTGGCGATGACCTGGTGCGCCTGGGCCTCGTGGTCGCCCGGGCCGACCAGCTCGCCGCCGGAGTCCAGCGGCACGCCGCCGGCCAGGAAGGCGAGCCGCTCCCCGGCCTCGACCACGGCGGTGTGCGCGTAGCCGGGCGGGGGGAACAAGGCGGGGACGGTGCGGTGCACGGCCATCGGCGCTCCTGGGGCTGGCGGGTCGTCAACCGCCCATCCTGGGCGGGCGGGGCCGCGCTGTCACCGGGTTTTCCGCCAGTCCGGGGCGAGCATCGACCAGACCTCGTAGTCCTGCCGGACGCCCTGGAACTCGATCGACTCGCGCATCACCCCGTCCAGGTGCATGCCCAGCTTCTGGGCCACCGCCCGGCTGCGGACGTTGACCGAGCTGTTGTGCCACTCGACCCGGTGCAGGCCGCGCTCGACCAGCGCGTGGTCGACCAGTCGGCGGACGGCGGCGGTGATCAGACCCCGGCCCTGCGCGGCCGGCTCGCACCAGGCGCCGATCTCGCACACCCCGCCCTTGGCGTCGAGGCTCACGAACATCACACCACCCACCAGCGTGCCG
Source organism: Kitasatospora sp. NPDC002040 (assembly GCF_040296785.1). Classification (NCBI taxonomy): domain Bacteria; kingdom Bacillati; phylum Actinomycetota; class Actinomycetes; order Kitasatosporales; family Streptomycetaceae; genus Kitasatospora; species Kitasatospora sp. NPDC002040. The sequence continues at coordinate 20,875 of NZ_JBEOXV010000007.1, forward strand.
TCCAGCCAGATCCCGAAGATCTGGCCGCCGTCGGCGGCCAGCCGGTCCGCGTACCGCTGCAGGGTGGCGCGGGCCGAGTCCAGGTCGGTGGAGAAGGTCGCCCACGGGATCCACGGGTCGACGTTGGCCCTGGCCCGCTCGATGTGGGCCAGGAACTCGGCGGCCCGCCAGGGTTCGAGCGGGCGCAGCTCGGCATCGTCGGCGAGCGGGACGGCGTACACGGGGCCTCCAGGCTGGTGGGCGGACCGATGGTCGGACATACATAACAAACGTTTGGTAGGTACCCTAGCGCCATGACGCCCGCCCGTGGAGACCATGACGCCCGACGGACCGAAGTCTCCGAGGCGGTCTGGCGGGTGCTGGCCGAGCGCGGCTTCGGCGGGCTGACCCTCCGTGCGGTGGCGGCCGAACTGAACGCCAGCACCGGCCTGCTGACCCACTACTTCCCCAACAAGCGGGCCCTGGTGGCGTACGCGCTGGACCTGCTCGACCGGCACGCGGTCGACCGGCCGCGCCCGGCGGCCGCGCGGACCTCCCCGGCGGACGGCGGCCTGGCGCTGCTCCGGGCCGTCCTGCTGGACATCCTGCCGCTGACGCCGGAAGGGGTGGCCGGTAACCGGATCTGGGTCGGCTCCTGGGACGCCGCCCTGGCCGACCCGGAGCTGGCGGCGGAGCACGCGGCCCGGTACCGCCGGGCCAGGGAGCGGCTCACCGAGCTGGTCGCGCTGGCGCGGGAGCAGGGCGCACTGGCGGGGGAGGGGAGCGTCGAGGAGGTCGCGGCGGCGGCCCAGGGCTTCGTGCTGGGGCTGGTGGTGCAGGCCCTGTTCGCCCCGGCGGAGTTCCCGCCGGCGCGGCAGGTCGAGCTGCTCGACCGGTACCTGGACGGGCTCGGCGGGCCGGCCGGGGGCGGGCGCTGAGGCTTGCGTCCGGCCGGCGCGCGGGCGACTGCGGGCCGGGCGGGGTGTGGCGGTGGTGCCCCCAGCAGGATTCGAACCTGCGACCTACCGCTTAGAAGGCGGGTGCTCTATCCGCTGAGCTATGGGGGCGTGACGACATCGGCCCGGGTGGGCTTCGGTCGGCCTGCGGGGTCCGGGACAGGATAAGGGTGCCCAGATACTCGGCCGGGTCTTCAAGCACCGTGCATGGTGTGTCGGCACCGGTTGAGCGGTCCGATAATCGCAGGTGGTGGCCGGGCATGCAGCGCTCTGGCGGCTTCTGGCGCCGGACGTTGTGCAGTCGTTACGGGGTTGTCGCCCCACCTGTTATGGATTCGGTGCGGAGAATGCCCTGGTCGGCGGGTCGGGTGGGGGGACGCTTAGGCTTCCTTCGGTCGGATGACGTGCGCGGATGCGCCGACCGGCCACCCCTTCGGGGAGCACGCCCGGGCGGCGGCCTCGGCCGATAGTTGTCATGGCCCCGGAAAAGTAGCTCCGGGGCGGTCGTAAATCGGGGTTGATTCACTCCGGAGAGTGATGTCGGTTATCCACAGGTGCGGGTTTTCCACCGGATTCCGAAACGGCCCGACTCGTTTTTCCCGACCGGGCACGCTCTCTTCGGCGAGTGATTTCGCACGGTGATTCCGGATGGACGGAGGGTGTTCCGATGAACGAGACGATGGTGACCATGATCGGCAATGTCGCGACGGTGGTGAGCTACTCGCAAACCGCGGCCGGTGTCCCGGTGGCCAACTTCCGGATGGCCGCCACCGAGCGCCGCTACGACCGGGAGAAGGGCGACTGGGTGGAGGGCGAGACGAACTGGGTGACCGTCACCGCCTGGCGCTGGCTCGCGGCCAACGTGGTGAGTTCGCTCAACAAGGGCGACCCCGTGGTGGTCAGCGGGCGGCTGCGGATCCGGGAGTGGGGCGAGGACGAGAAGCGGCGCTGCGTGGTGGAGCTCGACGCCCGGGTGGTCGGCCACGACCTCGGTCGCGGGACGACCGCGTTCCGCTGGGCGGTGCAGGCCAAACCCGAGCTGGTGCTGGGTCGTTCGGGTCGGGAGCAGTCGGCGGCGCCGCCCGCGGCCCCGGCCGGCATGGCGCCGGCGGGGGAGTCGGTGCCGGGGTGGATCGTGGCCGCGGTCGAGTCCCGGCAGGCCGCGGTGGCGGCCGGGCGGGTGGCCGGGGCGGGTGGTGCCGGTGGTGCCTGAGAGCCGGGCGGCGGTGTGGAGGGGGCGGCTGAGGCCGAAGTGACCGCTGGTGTGCGGGAGGTGAAACCGACCGGTGACGGAATTGCAAGTACTGATCGAGTAGCCGTCGGTTGAGACCGAAGCTGCTCACTGCTCGGCACTTCGGGGCCGCCGGAGTGCCCGAGCGGAAAGGCTCCTGATTGGGAGTGAGAATCTGGCGGGTCGTCAGTACACCGCTACGATGAGCTGCTTGATAACAATATAGATACGGAACCGTCCGTGTTTGGCACGGACGTTTGCCAGCGCCCGTCGGTCAATAGGATGCCTCTGGTTCACACAAGTGCGGCGGTGTCACAGGGTGCGTCGCTATGCAAGGCGGGCTGCCATCGGCAAGGCCCAGCCCGGAGGGGTCACTACATGTTCCACAAGCAGGGGCGGGCACTCGCCCGCATAGCCAGTGTCATGTTCGCGTCCAGCCTGCTCGTCGGCGGTGCGCTGAGCGCCGGCGCGGCTGCGGCCGAGCCGGGCAACTCGGGGACCACCGCCAAGCTGCTGGGCGGGCTGAAGTTCCGGGGCGAGATCCAGATCAACGACGAGAAGCCCATCCAGGGCGGCGTGTTCCGGCTCCTGCCCAGCACGGAGACCGACGAGACCAAGCACCTGCTGGCCTACTGCATCGACCTGCGGAACGGCACGCTGAAGGACGCCACCTACCGCGAGGCCGACTGGTCCGCGACCTCGCTGCACAACAAGGCGAAGGAGGCCGCGCAGATCAAGTGGATCCTGCTGCACTCCTTCCCGAACCTCACCGTCCCGCAGCTGCAGGCGGAGGCCAAGAAGGCCCCGAGCGCCCCCGACCTGGCCGGGCTGGACGAGGACGAGGCCGCGGCGGGCACCCAGGCGGCGATCTGGCACTTCTCCGACGGTGTCACGGCGACCCCGGTGGCCCCGGACGCGAAGAACCTCACCAAGTACCTGATCGACAGCGTCGCGGCGGTCGAGCCGGGCGCCGAGCCCAGCTGGACCATCAGCCTCGAGGGCACGGCCGCGGGCAAGAGCGGCGCCCTGCTGGGCCCGATCACCGTGAAGTCCACCGCCGCCAAGGTGAAGCTCCGGCTGGACGACGCCGGCAAGCAGGCCGGCCTGACCATCACGGACAAGGACGGCAAGGCCGTCACCGAGGCCGCCAACGGCGAGAAGATCTACGCCAAGACCCCGGCGGGCGCCCCGGCCGGGCAGGCCAAGATCATCGCGGAGGCCACCACCGAGGTGTCGGTCGGTCGCGCGTTCCTCGGCGAGAAGGACAGCGCCCACAGCCAGACGCTGATCCTGGCCGGCACCAAGCCGGTCCCGGCCAGCGCCTCGGCCCCGGTCAACTGGGCCCCCGCCGGCCCGATCCCGGCCGTCTCCGCCAAGGTCGAGTGCGCCCAGGGCGCCGTGGTCGTGACCGCGGCCAACAACGGTGACCAGGACTTCACCTTCACCCTGTCCGGGCAGACCGTCACCGTCCCGCCGGGCGGCACCAAGAGCGTCCCGGTCAAGGTCGCCGAGGACACCGCCTACGACATCACCGTCACCGGCCCGAACGGCTTCAAGCAGCAGTTCAAGGGTGTGCTCAACTGCAAGACCGACACCGCCGCCTCGCCCAGCCCGAAGCCCAGCAGCCCGTCGGCCAGCCCGACCGGCCCGGTGCTGGCCAACACCGGTGGCGGTGGCCAGACCCCGCTGCTGGCCGGCATCGCCGGTGCGCTGGTGATCGCCGGTGCCGCCGCGGTCTTCACCCTGCGCCGCCGCGGCCGTCACAGCCGCGCCTGACCCGGTGAGCCGGTCGAGCCAGACCGGTTGAGCCGAGGTCCGGACCAGGGCCGGCCCCGTTCCCTCCACAGCCGAGGGGGCGGGGCCGGTGCCGTTCCCGAGCGGCCGTCCCCGGGTAATGCGTTCGGGGGCGTCCGCCGCGTGCGGCACAATGGAAGGCTGTAACCCGAATACTCACCGACGACGCCGGAGCGATCTCACGTGGCGGAATACATCTACACCATGCGCAAGGTGCGCAAGGCCATCGGCGACAAGGTCATCCTCGATGACGTGACGCTGAGCTTCCTCCCCGGGGCGAAGATCGGCGTCGTCGGCCCCAACGGTGCTGGTAAGTCCACGGTGCTGAAGATGATGGCCGGTCTGCAGCAGCCCTCGAACGGCGATGCCTTCCTCTCGCCGGGCTACACCGTCGGCATGCTCCTCCAGGAGCCCCCGCTCGACGAGTCCAAGACCGTGCTCGAGAACGTCGAGGACGGTGTCAAGGAAGTCAAGGGCAAGCTCAACCGCTTCAACGAGATCGCCGAGCTGATGGCGACGGACTACTCCGACGCCCTGCTCGACGAGATGGGGAAGCTGCAGGAGGACCTGGACCACGCCGAGGCGTGGGACCTGGACGCCCAGCTGGAGCAGGCCATGGACGCGCTGGGCTGCCCGCCCGGCGACTGGCCGGTCACCAAGCTCTCCGGTGGTGAGCGCCGCCGCGTCGCGCTCTGCAAGCTGCTGCTCGAGGCGCCCGACCTGCTGCTCCTCGACGAGCCCACCAACCACCTCGACGCCGAGTCGGTGAACTGGCTGGAGCAGCACCTGGAGAAGTACAAGGGCACCGTGGTCGCGGTCACCCACGACCGGTACTTCCTGGACAACGTCGCCCAGTGGATCCTGGAGCTCGACCGCGGTCGCGCCTACCCCTACGAGGGCAACTACTCCACCTACCTGGAGACCAAGCAGACGCGTCTCAAGGTCGAGGGCCAGAAGGACGCCAAGCGCGCCAAGCGGCTCAAGGAGGAGTTGGAGTGGGTCCGCTCCAACGCCAAGGGCCGTCAGGTCAAGTCGAAGGCCCGCCTCGCCCGTTACGAGGAGATGGCGGCCGAGGCCGACAAGATGCGGAAGCTGGACTTCGAGGAGATCCAGATCCCGCCGGGCCCGCGCCTGGGCGCGATCGTGATCGAGACCAACAACCTCTCGAAGTCCTTCGGCGAGAAGCTGCTGATCGACGACCTGAGCTTCACCCTTCCGCGCAACGGCATCGTCGGCGTGATCGGCCCGAACGGCGCCGGCAAGACCACGCTGTTCAAGATGCTGCTCGACCAGGAGACGCCGGACTCCGGCACGGTCAAGGTCGGCGAGACGGTCAAGATCAGCTACGTCGACCAGTCGCGCGCCAACATCGACCCGAAGAAGACGCTCTGGGAGGTCGTCTCCGACGGCCTGGACTGGATCAATGTCGGCAACGTCGAGATGCCGTCCCGCGCCTACGTCTCGGCGTTCGGCTTCAAGGGTCCGGACCAGCAGAAGCCGGCCGGGGTGCTCTCCGGTGGTGAGCGCAACCGCCTCAACCTGGCGCTGACCCTCAAGCAGGGCGGCAACCTGCTGCTCCTCGACGAGCCCACCAACGACCTCGACGTCGAGACCCTCTCCTCGCTGGAGAACGCGCTGCTGGAGTTCCCCGGCTGCGCCGTGGTCATCTCGCACGACCGGTGGTTCCTGGACCGGGTCACCACCCACATCCTCGCGTACGAGGGTGACAGCAAGTGGTTCTGGTTCGAGGGCAACTTCGAGTCGTACGAGAAGAACAAGATCGAGCGGCTCGGCGCCGACGCCGCCCGCCCGCACCGGGCCACCTACCGGAAGCTGACCCGGGGCTGACACGCTGGTGCAACAACGGCCCGGCAGACTGCCCCTGGGGTGGTCTGCCGGGCCTGCGCCCGTGAGCTTCCGGCGGGTACCCGAGCTGACGGGCAAGAGATTTGAGGAGATCGACCGTGGCACGCCACATCTACGCCTGCCCCCTGCGGTGGTCCGACATGGACGCCTTCGGACACGTGAACAACGTGGTCTTCCTGCGCTACCTGGAGGAGGCCCGGATCGACTTCATGTTCACCCAGGCCAGCGCCGCCGGTGCGGGGGAGTTCGCGGGCGGCTCGGTGGTGGCCCGGCACGAGATCGACTACAAGCTCCCGCTGGTGCACCGGCCCGAGCCGGTCACCATCGAGACCTGGGTGACCAAGATCGGCGGCGCCTCGCTGACGGTCTCGTACGAGATCAAGGACACCGCCGAGGACGGCACCGAGACGGTCTACGTCCGGGCCTCCACCGTGGTGGTCCCCTACGACCTGGCGGCGGGCCGACCGCGCCGGATCAGCCCGGTGGAGCGGGAGTTCCTCAGCCGATTCATGGACGGGGCCGACCAGGCCCCGGTCGTCGCGGCCGCCTGACCCCGCCACCGCCCCGTACCCGTACCCGAGTGAGCTGATCCGTTGACCGCGCCGACCGCGCCCCGCCTCCCGCTCGCCGACGCCACGGAAGCCGCCGACCTGGCGGCGTTCCTGGAGCGGCTGCTGCGCTTCGACCGGGCCGCCGCCGTACGCCTGCAGGCCGTCCGGGCCGAGCAGGGGCCGGTGCTCGCGGTCTTCGGGCGGCTGCCGCTGGGCAGCTCCGGGGTGCTGGCCGTACGCAGTGCCCGGCTGTTCGGTGCGGCGGTCGAGGAGGCCGATCTGACCGTCTCCGCCGGTCAGTTGCTGGAGGGCGTCGACGAGGCGGGTGCCACCGTCTGGCTGCCCGCCCCGGTCACCGGCCCGGCCTGGGCCGGGCTGCTGCCGCCGCGCTCGCGCTGGGAGCGGATCGCCGCCACCACCGCCCCCGAGGTGATGCCGGAACTGATGGCCGCCGTCCGGGAGTTCAAGCAGCGCAGTGCCGGGATCCCGGAACACCACCGGACCCGCCCGGCGCTGGACGCGCTCGCGGACGAGATCTGGTCCCGGCCGCTCACCGCCGCCCCCGCGCTGCCGCTGCGGGCGGCCCACGCCGCGTACGTGATCGGCTTCCTCACCCCAGGCGCCGCCCTCACCGCGCACCGCTCCGGCAGCTGGCTCCGGCTCAGCGCGCCGGCCGGGTCGGTCGCGCTGCGCGGTACCGCCGTGCCCGGCAGCGGCCTCGGGCTCAGCCCGCTGCGCTGAAGCCCGCTGCGCTGAAGCCCGCTGCGTTGAGCCTGCCTGCTCCGGTGTGCCCGGCCGGTCTCAGCCCGCCGAGTTGACCATCGAGGCGGCGGCGTAGGCGAGGTAGTCCCAGAGCTGGCGCTCGGCGTCGGTGGGAAGCTCCAGCGCGTCCACGGCGGTGCGCATGTGGCGCAGCCAGGCGTCGTGGGCGGCCCGGTCCACCTTGAAGGGGACGTGCCGCATCCGCAGCCGCGGGTGGCCGCGCTCCTCGCTGTACGTGCGGGGGCCGCCCCAGTACTGCATCAGGAACAGGGTCAGCCGCTCCTCGGCCGGGCCGAGGTCCTCCTCCGGGTACATCGGGCGCAGCAGTTCGTCCTCGGCGACACCCTGGTAGAAGACGTGCACCAGCCGCCGGAAGGTCGGCTCGCCACCGATTTGTTCGAAGAACGTCGCCTCGTCAGTCACTTGACCATGGTCGCAGACGGCTCCGGCGGTCGTACACCAGGACCATGGAACCAGGACCGTGGCACCAGGGCGTTCGGGCCAGGGCCTACGCAGGGGGGACTGGTCGGCGGGGGCCGGAGCCCCCGCCGACGGGCCGTCAGGCGCGGTGCAGGGTGATCGTGGTCCAGGCGCCGATGTGCACCCGGTCGCCGTCGTTCAGCGGGATCGCGGTGTGCGGGGGGACGGCCTCGCCGCCGCCGTTCACCGTGGTGCCGTTGGTGGAGTCCTGGTCGACCAGCACCCAGCTGCCGTCGGCCTGTTCGGCCAGCAGGGCGTGCTGGTGCGAGGCGCCCGGGTCCTCCGGCGGGACGGAGAGGTCGATCTCCGGCACGGTGCCCCGGTGCTGGCTGCGGCGGCCGATCCGGAGCTGGCCGCGCCCGGTGAGCGGGATCCGCCGCTCCGGGCAGTACGGCGGGAAGAACAGGCCGGCTGCCTCCGGGCCGCTGCGGGCCATCATGTCGGTGAAGTAGTCGCGGTCGGCCGTGACCACCGCGATCCAGGTCGAGCGGACCGGGGCCGGCTGGGCGCCGGGCGGCTGGAGGTGGAAGCTGGTGCCGAACTCGTCGCCCGGGGCGCTGCCGGGCTGCGCGTAGGTCGGGCCGGAGTCGAAGCTCTCCAGCCCTTCCGCGCCCTGGAACGCCGCGTTCTTGCGGAACGGGTCGCCCTGCTCGAACTGCCCGTGGCCGACGGGTGCACCGGACGGCGCGCCGTGCTGGCCACTCTGCTGGCCGCCGTGCTGGCCGTGCTGGCCGTGCTGCGTGCCGGGCGGCGGGAACGGCGAGGGCTCCGGCGTGGGCGCGGGCGGCGGCACCGGGGGCTGGTACGGGCTGGGCATCGGCGGGGGCGGCGGCACCGGCGGCTGGTACGGGGCCGGGGTGGGCACCGGCGCGGGCGCGGGCGGCGGGAAGCCGTACCCGCCGACCGGCCGCTGCTGCTGCTGGCTCGCGGGCGAGGAGAGCTCGTAGTCGAACCCGCACTCCTCGCAGTACCGGCCGGTCTGCGGGGTCCGGCAGATCGGGCAGGTGAGCAGCCCGGCGGTGAGGTCGGACTGGGTGAACTGTCCGGCCTGCGGGTACGGCGACTGCTGCGCCGGCGGCTGTCCCGGCTGGGTGTACTGCTGCTGTGCCTGTGCCTGCGGCGGCTGCCCCGGCTGGGTGTACTGCCCGTGCGCCTGCCCCGCCTGGGGGTACTGCGCGCCCTGCGGAGCGTTCGGCGGGCCGGTCGGTACACCCTGCGGCTGGGTGTTGCCGCTGGCGAAGGGCGACGAGCCCGGTACGGCCAGGCCCGGTGGCGGGGTCATCGGGAAACCGCAGAAGTCGCACCAGTCCTCGGCCTGCGACTCGTGGCCCCTAGGGCAGATCGACATCAGGTCCCCCACATCTCCAACAGTCCGGTTCGGCCCCCCGAGCCGGTCACTTCTTCACCCGGACGGTCTTGGTCGAACGGGTGTCCAGCGTCATCGAGTCGGCCTCGCTCACGTTCTTACGGAACCGAACGGTACCCTCCTTCGGATCCACCACGTCGACCACCTTCTGCAGCAGCTTGAAGGTGCTCTCGTTGCCGGTCCGGTGGGCGATCCGAACGGCCGCGCCGAGCTTGGCCGTTGCCAGGTCGACGTCCCCGGCGCGGTGCGCCTCCAGCCCCTCCTGGATCGAGGAGGCCAGCTCGGCTTGGCCGGTGAAGTGGGCGACCTGCGGGCTGATCCGGGTGGAGGAGGCCAGGTCATCGGTCCAGACCGCCCGCACCAGGCCCTGGGAGAGCACCTCGGGCGTCCCGTCGGGCTGCGGCAGCAGCAGGCTGATCCGGGCGGCCAGCATCTCGTTGCCGACCTCGGCCGCGGGCACCTCGATGCAGACGTGGTAGTCGCGGCTCTCGTCGCCCCAGGAGCCGGTCGGGTAGTCCCCGGCCCGGGGCCCGGCGTCGGCCCGGCGGTCGGTCAGGTCCTCCAGGTTCGGGGTGACCTGCTTGACGAACTTGATCACCGCGTTGGCCGGGGTCCAGACCCGCAGCGCCACGTCGGCGACCTGCTTGCCCATCGCCTGCACCATCATCTGCTGGAAGTCCTCGGCCAGCCCGGACGGTTCGGCGACGATGTCCACGGTGCCCAGCAGGGCCGAGGCGATCTTGCGCAGCTCGGTCACCTCCCAGTCGGTGCCCACGCCCCGGCAGTCCACCGTGAAGACGCCCGCGGCCTGCCCGAGGACCCGCTCCAGGTCCTCGGCCCGCTCGTGCTCGTTGCGGCCGTCGGTGAGCAGGATGCCGTGCCGGATCGCTATGTCGGCCCGGCTGTCGAAGAGCTGCTTCGCCTTGCTGAGCCAGGTGCCGATCGCGGTGCCGCCGTTGGCGGAGAGCTTGCGCAGCGCCTCCTTGGCCTGGGCCCGGGTGGCCGGCCCGGCGACCGCCAGCTTCCCGCCGCCCGGGTAGAGGTCCTTCGCCTCGTGGGTGCCGGCCACCACGGCGAAGGCGACCCCGTCGCGGATGGTGTCGATGGCCACGCCGGTGGCCTCCCGGGCGTTGCGCATCTTGGCCGACGGGTAGTCCATCGAGCCGGAGCAGTCGACCATGATCACCACGGCGGCGCCCGCACCGCCGTCGACGGGGGCCAACGGCTGCCCGCCCGAGGTGCCGCCGCCGGTCGCGGTGACGGTGACGATGGCGTTCACCTCACGGGCACCCTCGGCCAGGTACTCGTTCTGGAAGATGTCGACGCTGAAACTCGGGTGGGACCGGGACAGAACGGCCATTGCTGCTCCTGTCGAGCACTCTGTGGATCGGCGGACGGGAAACGGACGAGTCGTGAGTGGCCGTCAGCTCCCGCTGCCGGGCCGGTGGAGCTGGAGGGTCTGGGACGAGCGGAGCGGAGCCGCCCCGGCGGTGGCGGACTGGAGCGGGACGGTCCGCAGGGTCGCCTCCGGCGCCGGGGAGATCGGCAGCACGGCCACGGTGATGTTGTCGTGGCCGCCCGCCCCCACCGCGAACTCCACCAGGCTGCGCGCGGCGGCCAGCGGCTCGGTCCTGGCGTCGGGACGGACGCGTTCGGCCAGGTCGGCGGCGGCCTCGGCGTAGTTCCACAGGCCGTCGGTGCAGACCAGCAGCACACCGGGCACGTGCGGGGTGAAGCTCACCGTGTGCGGCTCGATCTCCTCGGCGTCCGCGCCCAGCCAGCCAGTGATCGCGTGGGCGCGCGGGTCGGCGTACGCCTCGGCCTCGTCCATCAGCCCGATCGCCACCACCCGGGCGGCCCAGGAGTCGTCCTCGGTCAGCCGGTACGCCACCGCGGACTCCCGGTCGTCCGGGATCCAGTACGCCCGGGTGTCGCCGACCCAGCCGATGGTGACCAGGCCGGCCGCGGAGATCGCGCTGACGTACGTGCAGGCGGGCGCGTTCCGGCTGCCGCCGGGGGTGTCGAAGCCGTCGGTGGCCAGCTCGGCCACCGCGCGGGCGGCCTCGCCGATCGCCTCCCGCATCGCCTGGTCCGGGCGCCGACCCCGCCGGAGCGCGGTGAGCAGGTGGGCCGAGGCCGCCTCGACGGCGGTGGCCGACGCCTCGTCGGGCCGGGCCGAGGAGGAGACGCCGTCGCAGACCACCGCGAGCACGGCCGGTTCGCCGTCGGGCAGCCGGGTGGCCGCGACGGTGAAGGCGTCCTCGTTGCGGTGGTGGCGCAGCCCCCGGTCGGTGACCCCGGCCACGCCCTCCACCTCCTGCTCCTGGTGGTCGCGCGGGCGGGGCTGCGCGCCGCCGCAGCTCTCGCAGTAGCCGTCCGCCGCGACCTCGGCCGCGCCGCAGTGCACGCAGAGCGGTGCGGCCGCGGCGGTCGGCGCGGTGACGGTCACCGGCTGCTCCGCCGGTGCGGCCGTGGCGGTCGGCGCGTCACCGGTCACGTTCAGGCCGCAGGCCCCGCAGTAGTCGTCCTCGGGGTCCAGCGGCTCGGCACAGCCCGGGCACATGGTCTGCTGCTGCGGCATCGGTTCACACCCACGTCCGGGGGCGGGTACGGTTCGCCCGCTCCACCATCTCGATCCTGATCTCGGCCCGGTCGGTCAACCGCGCCAGCACTCGGTAGGAGTGTTCCAGGGCGAACCGCAGTTCCCGTTCAGCAGCCCGATGTCCCAGTACGTCGAGCGTGCCGGGGGCACCCTCGGCGGTGGTGGCTCCGGCCGAGCCGGCCAGCACCCACTCCAGGGCCGCGTTCAGCACCTCGACCGAGAGCTCCTCGGTCCGCCGGGCGTCCAGCGAAAGGGCCGTCAGCTGGGCCGAGGAGCGCACCAGTTCGGCGCCCAGCGGCTCGGTGGCGGCCCGGTCGCGCAGCCGGGCCCGCAGGGTGGCGATCCGGGCGGCGGTGTAATGGGCGGACGCCTCGGGCACCGTCTCCAGGGCGGCCACCGCGCCGTTCCGGTCCCCGGCCGCCAGCAGCACCCGGGCCAGGCCGAACGCGGCGCTGACGTAGGCCCGGTCGGTGCTGCCGACCAGGCGGTAGAACTCGGCGGCGTCCTGCCCGTTGCCGAGCAGCTCGGCGCAGACGGCCAGCGCCAGCTTGGGGGCGGCCTCGCCCGGGAAGGCGTCGTAGACCGCGTCGAAGGCGCTCGCCGCCTGTTCGGTCCGGCCCCCCGAGAGCTCGGCCAGCCCGCGGTACCAGACCACCCGCCAGTCGTCGCCGTGGTCCTGGTCGAGCGTGCGCAGCTCCGCCTCGGCGTCCTCCCGGGCGCCGAGCTCCAGGTGGGCCCGGAGCGCCCGCAGCCGCAGCTCGACCGAGCCGGCCGGGGCGGTGGCGAGCGCGGCCAGGGCCTCGGCCGGGGCGCTGGCGACCAGGGTGGCCAGGAAGCCGGCCCCGGGGTCCGCCGGGTCCACCCGGGGGACCGGCAGCGCCATCGCGGCCGCGGTCGGGTCGATCGGATCGGGCGTCAGCTCGCTGTCCACCACCCGCAGTTCCGGGCCGAACAGGGTGGAGAGCGCGGGGCGCGGCCGCCCGTCCTGGAGCGCCAGCAGCTCCCGCAGCACTCCGGTGAGCTGGCCGGCCATCTCCTCGGCCGAGCCGAAGCGGCGGGCCGGGTCGGGGTCGGTGGCGCGGACCAGCAGGCGGTAGTACGACTCGTACCGGGCGAACAGCGGCACCTGCTCGGGGCCGGGCAGCTCGTACCGGAAGGTGGTGTTGTAGCCCTGGAAGTCGAAGGTCAGCACGGCGAGGGTGCGGGCCACGGTGTACAGGTCGGAGGCGACCGAGGGGCCGTCGGTCGCGATCTCCGGGGCCTGGTAGCCGAGGGTGCCGTAGACCGGGCCGTCGTCGCCGGAGCGGGAGACCGCACCGAGGTCGATGATCTTGAGCGCGTCCTCGCTCTGGATCACGTTGTCGATCTTGAAGTCGCAGTACACCAGCCCCCGCGCGTGCAGGTAGCCGAGCGCGGGCAGCGCCTCCAGCGCGTACGCGATCGCCTGCTCGACCGGCAGCGGCTCGCGCCGCCCGTCGGGGGTGCGGCGCTCGTTGGCGATGTCCTTGAGCGACTTGCCGCCGATGTACTCCATCACGATGTAGCCGTCGGTGGAGCCGGAGCGCAGGTCGGGGTGCTCGACGAAGTTGATGATGCGGACGATGTTCGGATGGTCGACCTCGGCCAGGAAGCGGCGCTCGGCGATGGCCACCGCCAGCGCGTCCTGGTCGCCGGTGTCGAGCAGGCCCTTGAGCACCACCCAGCGGTCGTTCACCCGGCGGTCGATCGCCAGGTAGATCCAGCCCAGCCCGCCGTGCGCCAGGCAGCCCAGCACCTCGTACTGACCGCCCACCAGGTCGCCCCGGGTCAGCTTGGGCGTGAACGAGTACGCCGTGCCGCACTTGGTGCAGAAGCCGTCCGGGCGGCCCGGGGTGCCGTTCTTCTCTCGGCCCACCGGGGCGTCGCACTTGCTGCAGAACCGCTTGCGCTCGGGCACCTGGGGGTCGGTCAGCACCGCCGCGGCCGGGTCCGCCGAGGGGATGCTCGGGACGGTGACCAGCCCGGCGCCCAGGTTGCCGCGCCGTCCGGTGCCGCTGCCGCTGCTGCCGGTGCTGCTGCGGACCGAGACCGAGCGGCCGCTGCCGGTCCGGGTGGACCGGTGCGAGCGGGACCGCCCGGACATGGTCCGGGAGGAGATCGAGCCCGAGTGCGGCTCGGTCCTGGCGGAGGGCACGAACGGCAGCGCCCCGGCCTCGGCGGCCAGGCCGCACTCGTCGCAGTAGCCGTCCGCGTCGATCGTTCCGGTGCAGTCCCGGGTGCAGGTCGCGCCGGGCGCCACCTTGACCGACCCGGACCCGGACCCGGACGCCGACGCCGAAGACGTCGACGTCTTCACGGACGCCGCGGCCGGAGCGGTGCCCGTGGCCACCGGCGCCAGGCCGCACTCGTCGCAGTAGCCGTCGCCGTCGATCGTCCCCGAGCCGGAGCACTCCGGCCGGGCACAGGTCTCACCCATTGCCCTGTTCCCCCTGTCCGTCCTGGTACGTGTCCACCCGGTCCATCGGCGCGGCCGCCGGAGCGGCGGGCGCCGCCGCCGGCCGCAGCGCCTGCTGGAACCGCGCCACCGCCTCCGCCGCCGCGCGCAGGTCGCACGGCGCGCTCCACAGCAGCCAGCGCGCCTTCTCGAAGCGCTCGATCACCACCGGGTCCTCGGCCACCCCGAGCCGGGCGGCCATCGCCTTGTACGCCTCCAGCCGCCCGCGCAGCTCGGCCCGGACGGCCAGCGGCTGGGCCACCTCGGTGAGCGACTGGCGGGCCCGCCCCAGCTCCTTGGCGGCCACGTCCTCCAGCGTGTCCAGCAGCGGCGCCAACCGGTGCCACTGCCCGGTCTGCTGCAACTCGACCGCCAGCCCGATCCGTTCGCGCAGCGCGGAGGTCGGCCCCGGCACCGCGGGCACCTCGGTCGCGGCGATCTTCGCCAGCACCTCGCCCCGGGCCCGGCGGGCCTCGGCCAGCGTGGCGTCGGCCCGCTGCAGCAGGTCGCCGACCTGCTGCAGCCGCTCGTGCGCCTCGTCCCGCAGCCGGAGCAGCCCGTCCAGCTCCATCCGGACGCCGTCCAGCGCCCGGCCGGCCCGGTCGAACCGCTCGGTGTCCACCACCCCGGCGACCGGGCCCGGTGCCGGACCGCTGCCGCCGCCCCGCTGCGCGGGCACCCGGCCCGGGCGCCAGAGGGCCAGCGGATCGGTCCGCACCTCGGTCCGCAGCTCGGTCAACTCCCGCTCCAGGCCGTCCAGGTCGTCGGCCAGCGGGTGCGCGCCGGAGCGCACCCCGACCGAACCGGAGAGCATCCGGACCCGGCCCAGCTCGGCCAGCAGCAGGTCGATCCGGGCGGGCAGCGCGGACCAGACCGCGTCGGCGGCGGCCACCACCTCGTACACGGTGGCGTACCAGGCGTTCATCCGCTCCAGCAGCTCGGCCAGGCTGAGCCGCTCCACCAGCCGGACCGGCACCGGGCCGCCGGTGTCCGGCAGTTGGCCGCCGGAGACGGTGACGGCGGGCCCGCCGAGCAGCTCGCTCAGCTCGGCCAGCTCGGGGCCGCCGGGGCGGCTGCGGCGGGCCCGGACGGCCACCGCCGAGGCCAGCGCCTCCGCGTACCGGTCGAACAGCGCCCAGAGCAGGTTCAGGCCGGGCTCGGCCACCGACCAGCGCTCCAGGGTCCGCCCGCTCAGCGCCGCACCCTCCAGCAACCGGCGGCCCGCGTGCTCCTGCAGAGCCAGCAGCGCGGCCTCCACCGCGTCGCGCTCCGCCCCCAGCCGCGCCAGCGCGCGGTCCACCTCCTCCCGGCTCATCACCGGGCCGGCAGCTCCTGCGAACGCCACGTCATTCCTCTCCAGTCTCGCCGTACTTCGGTGCGCGATGTCTCGGTGCCGACGCTGCTACGGCAGGTAGGGCACGGAGTTGGTGCCCATGCTGGGGGCCAGCCAGCGGTTGTAGGCGGCCTGCCAGCCGCCGTTCGCCTGGTAGTCCAGCAGGATCTGGTTCACCAGCGCGGTGAGGTCGGTGTCCTCCTGCTTGAGCCCGATCCCGAGCTTCGCCGGGATGATGTTCTCATCGACCAGCCGGACGGTCGGGTCCTGGGCGGCCTGGGCGGCGGCCAGCGAGGAGTCGGTCAGGGTCGCGTCGACCTTGCCGAGCTGCTGCAGCACCAGGCAGTCGAGCTGGTTCTCCACGATGGTGACCGAGCTGGTGGCGTACCCGGGCTTCTTCAACTCGGTCTCGGAGGAGGACTGCTGGGCCGCGCAGGCGCGCTTGCCCCGCAGCCCCTCGGCCACCGTGGCCGACTTGTCCGATCTGGGCACCACCAGGCGCTGCCCGGTGGAGAAGTACGGGGCGGAGAACGCGATGTCCTTGCGGCGGTCGCAGTTGATGGTCATGGTGCGGACCACCATGTCGACCGTCCCGTTGCGGATCGCCTCGATCCGCTTGGCCGTGGTCACCGTCCGGAAGGTGACCTTGTTCGGGTCGCCCAGCACCGTCTTGGCGATCGCCCGGGCCAGCTCGATGTCGAAGCCCTCCAGCTGGCCGCTCTGCGGGTTCCGGAAGCCCCAGTTGTAGCTGTTCTGGTCCACGCCGACGACCAGGGTGGCCCCCGGGCGGCTCCGGATCTCCTGCACCTTCCGACCGCTCAGCGCCGAACTGGGCGCCGGGGTCTGCTCGGAGCAGTCCTTGGCGGGCTCGGCGGCCGGTGCCTGCGGGGCCGCGGCCGGAGCGGCGGCGACAACTCCGGCCACACCGTGGGAGGTTCCGGCCCCCACCAGCCCGGCGGCCAGCGCCGCGGCGACGACCAGTGCCCTGGTCCGTACGGTACGCACAGTCGATTCCCCCTTCGCCACCATCACCGGTACTCCGCCAGCCGCCGGCCGAGGCCGACCGTCACACCCGCCGCCGCCAGCAGGGCCAGCACCCCGGCGCCCACCGCCAGCCCGGTCAGCCCGCCGTCGACGCCCTGCGCCGAGTCCTCGAAGGCGGCCAGCTCGGCCGCTGCGGCCTTGCCCAACTGCTCGTCCATCGCGGCGAACACGGCCGCGCTGGTGTCCGTCCCCTCCGGGCCGACCACGGCCTGGAGGGCGGCCGCGTAGTTGTCGCCCTCCTCGGCGGCCTTGTGCCTGGCGCTCCAGGCCGGGAACAGCTTCGCCGCCTGGTCCAGCGCCAGCACGGCGTCCCGGGGCGCGTTCATCCGGGCGTCGGACAGGGTGCCGCCCAGGATGCGGCCGCCGTCGCGCTTGGCCGGATCGCCCGCCAGCGCGGTGGTGTACTTCAGCCAGTCCTGGTCGTACGTGTCCGACCCGCCCCGCGCCACCAGGTCCAGGTTCTCCGCCGCCCGGGACTGCAGCGCCTCGATCCGGGCCCGGTTCAGCACCCGCAGCGGGTCGGCACCGTGGGTCCGGCTGTCACCGAGGTTCAGCTGGGCCAGGAAGGTGCCGACCACCAGCCAGAGCAGCGTGGCCAGCACCGCCGCCGACGCCCCCACCAGGCCGAGGTTGAACACCCGGTTGGTCCGGCGCAGCAGCAGCACCTGGCACCAGACCAGCGCGCCCAGGGTGAGCACGCCGAAGCCGAACGCCGTCCAGGCGAAGGACTCGGCCGCCGTGTAGTCGCTGTTCAGCTGCCGGTTCTCCGCCTCCACCAGCCGCTGCGCGGTCGGCAGCAGGGTGCCCTGCATCTGCTTGGAGGCGTACCGCAGGTAGGCCCCGCCGAGCGGCAGCCCCTGCCGGTCGTTGGCCCGGGCGGTCTCCACCAGGCCGGCGTACTGCGGGAGCTGCTGGTTCAGCTCGGCCACCCAGCGCTGGGCGTCCGAGCTGGCGTCGGTCCGCGCGGCGGCCTGGGCGAGCAGCCGGGCCGCGGTGGCCAGATCGCCCTCGTACCGCTCGCGCAGGGCCGGCGGGGCGTTGCCCGCGAGCAGGAAGGCGGAGGCCGCGGTGGTGTCCGCGTCCGCCAGCGAGCGGTAGATCTCGGCGGCGTCCTGGCTGAGCGGCTGACTGTGCGTCACCACCTGGTCGGCGGCCGCGGCCCGGGTGCTCACCTGCCAGGCCGTCAGGACGCCGAACAGCAGCACCAGCGCGGTCAGCACCGCCCCGGCCGCGCGCAGCCGGGCCGGCGCGGTGCCGGTCAGCTGTCGCAGCCGCTGCTGTGCCGCCGTTGCCGCCGGCGTGCGCACGCCTGTCACCACCGGTGTCGCCACCTGCCCCACCCTCCCCGTGGACCCTCCGCGTTCGGAGTACGGTCCGTTGCGAGCAGTATGGCCGCCGGGTCCGACCGCCACACTTGAGTTGCGCCGATCTTGAGGTACGGGTCTTCCGTCACGGGCGACGCGGGACGCACCCTATGCGGTTCCCCGCGATCAGGAGAAGGCCGGGCCCCGGGGAGGGGAGGCCGGCCGATCTACCATGGGAGGCATGCGTCTGCTCGGAACCATCACTCCTGACCGCCCGCTGCTCGTGGTCGCCGCGGAGGAGGAGGCCGCCCACTTCGGCGACTCGCTCCCGATCCTGCTCACCGGCATAGGGAAGATCAACGCCACCGCGGCCCTGGCGACCGTGCTGGCCCGGGGCGAGCGGCCCACCGAGATCCTCAACCTCGGTACCGCGGGCGCGCTGCGCTCCGGCTGGGAGGGGACGCACGAGGTGGCCCGGGTGCTCCAGCACGACCTCGACACCCCCGTGCTGCGCGCGCTCACCGGCCGGACCTACGGTGCCCCGATCGGGTTGGACCTGGCCAGCGGACCGGTGCTGGCGACCGGGGACCTGTTCGTCTCCGACCCGGCCGCCCGGGACCGGCTGGCCGAGCAGGCCGACCTGGTCGACATGGAGGGCTACGCGATCGCCACCGTGGCCCGGCGGGCCGGCCTGCCGGTGCGGCTGGTCAAGCACGTGAGCGACGAGGCGGGCACGGGCGCGGACCGCACCTGGCGCGAGTCGGTGGACGCCTGCGGCAAGCACCTCGCCGCCTGGCTGCGCGAGCAGGGGCACTGACACCGGGTCAGGCGCCGGGTCAGACCGCCTTGAGCACGTCCCCGGTGGTGACCACCTTGGCGAAGCGCATCGCGTGCAGCACCGCGCCGGTGCCCCGGGCCAGCTGCTCGGCCGGGATGCTCACGCCGTCCGGGCCCGCCATCGCGAAGGTGTGCATGGCGTCGATCGGGAAGACCACGTCGTAGCCGAGGTTGCCGCCCATCCGGGCGGTGGTCTCGTTGCAGACGTTGGTCATGATCCCGACCGTCACCAGCTGGGTGGCGCCGCGCTGCTGCAGCCACTCGTGCAGGTCGGGGGTGCCATAGAAGGCGCTGTTCACGGTCTTGGTGATGAACAGGTCGGCCTCGACCCCGGCCACCACGGGCTTGAGTTCGTAGCCCGGGGTGCCGGGGGTGAGCGGGCCGCGCGCCGTCGCGTGCTGCACCACGACCACCGGCCGGTCGGTGCGCCGCCAGGCGTCGAGCAGCTCGCCGATCCGCTGCTCGGCCTCGGGGTTGTCCCGGTCGCCCCAGAACTCCTGGTCCTCGAAGCCCTGTTGCACGTCGATCACGATCAGGACGGCGTCGGGGGCGATGGTCAGCGGGGCGTCGAATGCACTGGTGTTGGTCATGGCTCCATGCTCCGGCCGGAGCACCGCGGGGGGTGAGCGGGCGGACCGCCGGTGATCGATAGATTCCTGCCATGGAGACGGTGGGATGTCTGATCCTGGACGGCGTACGGGCCTTCGACTACGCGGTGATCGGCGAGGTGTGGAACGACCGGCGGAGCGGGATGGGCTACCCGCCCTTCCAGCTGCGGGTCTGCGGCCGGGAGGGCAGCCGGGTCCGGCTCGGCGGCGGGCTGGAACGGGTGCCGGATGCCGGTCTCGACGCGCTGCTGGGCTGCGACCTGGTGGTGGTGCCCGGGGTCACCGACCCGACCGTACGGGCACCGGAGGAGGTGCTGGAGGCGCTGCGCGCCGTGCACGCGGCCGGGATCCCGATCGCCGCCCTCTGCGCGGGCGCCTTCGTGGTCGCGGACGCCGGTCTGCTGGACGGCCGCCGGGCCACCACGCACTGGTACCTGGCCGCCGAACTGGCGCGCCGTCACCCGGCGGTCCAGGTCGACCCGGGGGTGCTCTTCACCGGCGACGGCGCGGTCTGGACCTCGGCCGGGGTGGCGGCCGGGATCGACCTCTGCCTGCACCTGGTCCGGGCGGCGCACGGCCAGCAGACGGCGGCCGCGGTGGCCCGGGCGATGGTCACCGCACCGTTCCGCTCGGGCGGGCAGGCGCAGTTCATACCCTCCCCGGTGCCGGACGCACTGGGCGACGACCCGGTCTCGGCGGTCCGGGCCGCCGTCCTCGACGGACTCGAACACCCGTGGACGGTGGCCGAGTTGGCCCGGCTCGCGACCATGTCGGAACGCTCCTTCGCCCGCCGCTTCACCGAGGCGACGGGCGTGCCGCCGCTGCGCTGGCTGTCCGAGCAGCGGGTGCTGGCGGCGCAGCGCCTGCTGGAGGAGACCGACCTGCCGGTGGACGCGATCGCGGTCCGCTGCGGCTTCGGTTCGGCGGTCTCGCTCCGGCCGGCCTTCACCCGCCGGGTCGGGGTCGCCCCGCGCGACTACCGGCGCACCTGGCGCCGGGTCTGACCGGCTGCGGTCCATGGTTCGGGGAACGGCGCGGAGGTCCGGCGTGCGGGCCGCCGGACCGAGTGCCTTGACCGGCCCGCAGGTCGAACGCCCCCGGGGCCGGCGCCGCTGTTCCCCGAGCCCCTGCGGGTGCAGCCGGTGGCCCGGCGGCGGCCCGGCGGGTCAGCCGAGGGCGCCGACCGGGGCCGTGGTCGGGTAGGCGTCCCGCAGGCGCTGCTGGGCGACCGGGTCGGCGCCGAGGTGGTCGAGGCCGAGCAGGGCGGCGCCCAGCACCGGCGGGGCGACCACGACCCGGGGTTCGGCCAGGGGTGCGGCGGCGGCCAGGCGCCCGGTGACGTTGTCGAGCAGCAGGGCCTGGCGCGAGGCCAGCACCCCGCCGCCGAGCACCACCGGAGCGGGCTCCCCAAGCAGGTCGAGCCGGGTCAGCGCGACCACCGCGAGCCGGACGATCTCGTCCGCCTGACGGTCGATCAGCCCGAGGGCGGCCTCGTCCCCCGCCTCGGCGGCGGCGAACAGCACCGGCACCAGTTCGTGCAGCCGGGTCGACGACACCCGGCCGAGGTGGATCTCCTCGGCCAGCGCGGCGGCGGAGGGCAGCCCGAAGTGGGCTGCGATCGCCCCGGACAGGGCGGTCGGGCCGCCCCGGCCGTCCTCGGCCCGGACGGCGTGCCACATGGCGGCCGAGGCCAGTCCGGCGCCGCCGCCCCAGTCGCCGCTGAGCTTGCCGAGGGCGAGGAAGCGGGCGGTCCGGCCGTCCGGCAGCAGCCCGGCGCAGTTGATCCCGGCCCCGCAGACCACCGCGACGCCGCGCGGGCCGTCGGTACCGGCCCGCAGCAGCCCGAAGGTGTCGTTGGCGACGGTGTTGCCGACGCCCCAGCCGCGGGCGGTGAGGGCGGTCAGCAGGGCCTCCTCCTCCACCGGCAGGTCGGCGTTGGCCAGACAGGCGCTGACGTGCGAGACCAGGACGCCGGCCGCCGGGTCGATCCCGGCCTGGGCGGCCACCGAGGCGACCAGCGGGGCCAGTTGGGCGATGGCCGCCTCGGCGCCGACGGTCTGCGGCTGGAAGCCGCCGCCCCGGGCGTGGCCGAGGACGCTGCCGTCGGCGCCGACCAGGGCGACGTCGGTCTTGCTGTTCCCGGCGTCGATGGCGAGGACGCCGGGGAGTTGCTCAAGCTGCTGCATCAGGTCCCCGCTCGTGACTGCCCCGACCGTCCCGGCCGGGAATGGAGAAGAAGCTCACGCCCACGGCAGGTGGGCCCGGTTGTGCGCGAGCAGACGGTCCGTCAGCTGGTCGGCGAGTTCGATCTGCCCGACCAGCGGGTGGGCCAGCAGGGCGTCGAAGACCCGGTCCCGGCCGCCCTTGAGCGCCGCCTCCAGGGCGAGCTGCTCGTACGCGGTGACGCCGGCGATCAGGCCCGCGTACAGCGGCTCGACCGGCCGCTGCGGCAGCGGGCGGACCCCGTTCGCGTCCACCTCGGCGGGCACCTCGATGACCGCGTCGTCCGGCAGGAAGGGCAGCACGCCGTCGTTGCGGGTGTTGACCACCTGCACGCTGGTGCCGCCGTCGGTGCCGAGCAGCGAGGCGATCAGCTGGACGGCGGCCTCGGAGTAGAAGGCGCCGCCGCGCTGGCCGAGCAGCTCGGGCTTGGTGTCGAGGGTGGGGTCGGCGTACATGGTGAGCAGTTCCTGCTCGATCGCCGCGACCTTGGCGGCGCGGGAGCCCTCGACCTTCAACTCCTCGACCACGGCGTCGTGCTGGTAGAAGTAGCGCAGGTAGTACGAGGGCACCACGCCGAGCCGCTGGATCACCGGCAGCGGCAGGTGCAGGTCGTCCGCGATCTCCTTGCCGAAGCCGGCCAACAGCTCCGGCAGCACCTCGCGGCCGGTGGCGGCGCCGGGGGCGTCGAGCAGGGTGACCCCGCGCTCCCAGGTCAGGTGGTTGAGGCCGACGTGGTCGAGCCGGACCAGCTCGGGCGCGACGTCCAGGTGGGCGGCGAACTTGCGCTGGAAGCCGATCGCCACGTTGCACAGGCCGACCGCCTTGTGCCCGGCGGTCTGCAGCGCCCGGGTGACGATGCCGACCGGGTTGGTGAAGTCGACGATCCAGGCGTCCGGGTTGGCCCGGCGGACCTGCTCGGCGATGTCCAGCACCACCGGGACGGTGCGCAGCGCCTTGGCCAGCCCGCCCGCGCCGGTGGTCTCCTGGCCGACGCAGCCGCACTCCAGCGGCCAGGTCTCGTCCTGGTTGCGCGCGGCCTGGCCGCCGACCCGGAGCTGGAGCAGGACGGCGTCCGCGCCCTGCACGCCGGCGCTCACGTCGGTGGTGGTGGTGACGGTGGCGCCGTGGCCCTGCTTGGCGAAGATCCGCCGGGCCAGCCCGCCGATCAGCTCCAGCCGGTCGGCGGCCGGGTCGATCAGGACCAGCTCGCCGATCGGGAGGGTGTCGCGGAGCCGGGCGAAGCCGTCGATCAGCTCGGGTGTGTAGGTGGAACCGCCGCCGACGATTGCCAACTTCAGTGCGGACATCAGCCCTTGACCCCTGTCAGTGTCACGCCTTCGATGAAGGCCTTTTGTGCGAAGAAGAACAGAACGATCACCGGGGCCATCACCAGCAGCGTGGCCGCCATGGTGAGGTTCCAGTTGGTGTGGTGCGCGGCCTTGAAGGTGGCCAGCCCGTAGCTGAGCGTCCAGGCGTCCTGGTTGTTGCTGGCGTAGATCTGCGGGCCGAAGTAGTCGTTCCAGCAGTAGAAGAACTGGAACAGCGCGACCGCCGCGATGGCCGGCTTGGCCATCGGCAGCACCACCCTGAGCAGGGTGCGCAGCTCGCCGCAGCCGTCGATCCGGGCGGCCTCGACGTACTCCTTCGGGATGGTCAGCAGGAACTGCCGGAGCAGGAAGATCGAGAACGCGTCGCCGAAGGCCATCGGGATGATCAACGGCCAGAGCGTGCCGCCCAGGTGGAGCTGCTTGGCCCAGAACAGGTACATCGGGATGATGATCACCTGGGGCGGCAGCATCATCATCGAGATGACCGCCATCATGGCCAGGTTGCGGCCCCGGAAGCGGAACCTGGCCAGCGCGTAGGCGACCGGGACGCTGGAGACGATGGTCAGCACCGTGCCCAGGCCCGCGTAGATCAGGGTGTTGCGCCACCAGCCGAGGAAGCCCGGGGTGCGCCAGACCTCGACGAAGTTGCCCCACTGCCAGCTGTGCGGCCACAGCTCGGAGGTGATCGCCTGACGGTCGGTCATCACCGAGGTGAGGAAGACGAAGACGAACGGCAGCACGAAGAACAGCCCGGCCGCCAGGGCGAGCGAGTGGACGGCGACCCAGTGCAGCGCGGCCCGGCGCCGGGCCACCCTGACGGCGGCGCTGCGGCGGGTGAGCGGGAGGGGGATGGTTGCGGTCATGGTCAGTCCTCACTCGCCAGCAGGCCCGACTTCCGGCGCAGCAGCAGCGACGTGAAGGCCATCGAGATCACGAACAGGATCAGCGCGACCACGCAGGCGGAGCCGTAGTCGGAGCGCTGGAAGGCGAGGTTCTGGACCATCTGCGGGAGGGTCCAGGTCGAGCCGTTGGGGTAGCCGGGCTCGAACTGCTGGCCAGAGCCGCCGATCACGCCGCTGGCGACCCGTCCGGCCACGATCGCCTGGGTGTAGTACTGCATGGTCTGGATCACGCCGGTGACGACCGCGAACAGCACGATCGGCGAGATGTTCGGGAAGGTGACGAAGCGGAACTTCTGCCAGGGGCCGGCCCCGTCCAGCTCGGCCGCCTCGTACTGCTCCCGGGGGACGTCCAGCAGGGCGGCCATGAAGATCACCATCAGGTCGCCGATGCCCCACATCGCCAGCATGGTGAGCGCGGGCTTGGACCACGCGGGGTCGGTGAACCAGCCGGGGGTCGGCAGCCCGAGGTCGCCGAGCAGGGCGTTGACCGGGCCCGTACCGGGGTTGAGCAGGAAGGCGAAGGCGATCGTGGCGGCCACCGGCGGAGCCAGGTAGGGCAGGTAGAACAGGGTCCGGAACAGGCCCGCGCCGGTCTTCACCTTGGTGATCAGCAGCCCGATGCCGAGGCCGAAGGCGACCCGCAGGGTCACCATCACGACCACCAGCCACAGGGTGTTGCCCAGGCCCTGCCAGAACGACGGGTAGTCGTTGAGGACGTAGCTCCAGTTCTGCAGACCCCGGAAGGTCGCGCTGAAGCCGTCGTACTTCATGAAGGAGAAGTAGACCGTGGAGATCAGCGGGTAGGCGAAGAAGACCGTGAAGCCGATCAGCCAGGGGGACAGGAAGGCGACCGTACGGAGCGCCTCCCGGCGGCGCTTGCGCTTCAGCGCCGCCGGGATCGGAAT
Organism: Kitasatospora sp. NPDC002040; assembly: GCF_040296785.1. Classification (NCBI taxonomy): domain Bacteria; kingdom Bacillati; phylum Actinomycetota; class Actinomycetes; order Kitasatosporales; family Streptomycetaceae; genus Kitasatospora; species Kitasatospora sp. NPDC002040. The sequence goes on from NZ_JBEOXV010000007.1 coordinate 45,419, forward strand.
ACCAACAAGTGCCATGGCAGCGTCACTTGGCCTGGTTGACGGCCGTGTCGATCTCCTTGGCCGTGGCGGCGAGCCCGGCCTTGAGGTCGGTCTGCTTGCCGGACTCGTAGTCGAAGCCGAGGTTCTGCAGGCTCACCTGGTAGGCGCCGCCGTTGATGCTGGCGGGGGTGGTGCCGGAGTTCGGGTTCTTGGCGATGTCGATGAAGGTCCGGAAGTTCGGGTCGGCCGTCAGCTTCGGCGAGTCGAGCGCGGCGAAGGTGCTGGGCACGTTGTGGATCGTGTTGGCGAAGCTCACCACGGCGTCGGTGTCGGTGGTCAGGTACTTGACCAGCTCCCAGGCGGCGGTCTGCTTCTGGCTGCCGCGGGCGATCCCGATGATGGTGCCGGTCTGGTAGCCCCGGCCGTAGGTGGTGGCCTGGTCGTCCGGCACCGGGAACGGCGCGGTGGCCCACTCGAAGTCCGGCTTGTCCTCGGCCAGCGAGGCGGTGCGCCACTCGCCGTCGATCGACATCGCCACCTGGCCGGTGTGGAACGGGTTCTTGGCGCTGAACTCGTCGCCGAAGGTGGTCCGGTACTTCTCCAGCTTGTCGAACCCGCCGAGCTTGCCGACCAGGCCCTTCTGCCACTCCATCAGCGCGGCGACCTTGGGGTCGGCGGCGATGGTGGACTTGCCGTCGCCGTCGAAGTAGCTCGGGCCGTACTGGCCGAGCAGGTGGGCGATGCTGCTCTCGTAGCCGTGGTAGTTCGGCATGAAGCCGAGCTGCTTGAACCCGTCGCCCTCGGCGATGGTCAGCTTGGCGGCCGCCGCCTCGAACTCGCTGAAGGTCTTCGGCGGGGCGGTGATCCCCGCCGCCGCGAAGGCGGCCTTGTTGTAGTACAGGCCGTACGCGTCGCTGAGCAGCGGCAGCGCGCACTGGTTGCCCTGGAACTGGGTGTACTTGAGCATCGCGCCGGGGAAGGTCTTGGCCGGGTCGATCCCGTCCTTCTTCAGGAACGGGTTCAGGTCGGCCCAGACCTTGGCCGAACAGAACTTGCCGACGTTGTCGGTGGTGAACGAGGAGACCACGTCCGGCGCGTCCGAGCCGCCGGCCCGCAGTGCCTGCTCGCTCTTGTCGTCCTCGATGTTCGAGACGATCTTGACGTGGATGTTGGGGTGCGCCTTCTGGAAGGCGGCCACGTTGTCCTCGATCGCCTTGGTCTCGCTCTCCTGGCTCCAGCCGTGCCAGAACGTGATGTTCACGTCCTTGCCGGCGGCCGAGTCGTCCTGGCCGCCTTCGGAGTTGGTGCCGGTGCAGGCGGTGGCGAGCAGGGCCAGAACGGCGGTGCCGGTGACGGCGGCGAGCAGGCGGGACGATCTGCGGGCGGAGTGCATCGGTGGGTCCTCCTGGGACTTTGGGGCAGGCGGAAGCGCACGGGCGGTGGACGGGCTACGGGGTGACGGTGGGTCATGTCGGCGGCCGGGGGTCAGTGGGTGGAGAACACCGACTCACGGGCCGAGGCGAGGGCGCGCTGCAGAGCGCCGTGCAGGACGGGGGAGCCGGGGACGGTACTGCTGCGGACCTCGGGCCGGGGGATCGAGATCCGCGCCAGCGCGTCCTGGATCAGGGCGCGCAGCCGGTCGCCCCCGGCGGTGGCGGTGCCGCCGGAGAGCACCACCAGCTCGGGGTCGACCACCGCGACGATCGAGGCCAGGCCGACGGCGAGCCGCTCGGCCAGCTGGTCGAGGAACTCGTCGCCCGCGCCGGGGGTCTCCAGCGCCAGGGCGACGGCCGCCTCGGCGGTGCTGCCGCCGAGGCCGTGCTGCCGGGCCAGCAGCAGCACCGCCTCGGCACCGGCCAGCTCCTGGAAGCCGCCGGAGTTCTTGCGCCGGACGTTGTGCACCACGGGGGCGCCGGGCACCGGCATGTAGCCGACCTCGCCCGCGCCGCCGGTGTAGCCGCGGTGCAGCCGGCCGGCCAGTACGATCGCCGCGCCGAGGCCCTCCTCGGCCCAGAGCAGGACGAAGTCCTCGCAGCCCTGGGCCGCGCCGAAGGCCTGCTCGGCCACCGCGGCCAGGTTCACGTCGTTCTCGATCGTCACCGGGGCGCCGAGGGCGGTCTCCAGCTCGGCCAGCAGCTTGGGCGAGTGCCAGCCGGGCAGGTGCGAGGCGTACCGCAGCTTGCCGCTGGCCGGGTCGAGCGCACCGGGCACCCCGACCACGATCCCCTGCAGGTCGCCCGCGGCCAGCCCGGCCTCCCGCACGGTCGCGGCCAGCGCCTCGGCGGTGCGGTGCACCGTCTCGGCGGCCGGCCAGCCCTTGGTGGGGGTGAGTGCCTCGGCGAGCGTGCTGCCGGTGATGTCGGCGACGGCCGTCCGGACGTGCGTGGTGGTCACGTCCAGCCCGGCCACGTACCCGGCGGCCGGGTTGACCTGGTACAGCTGCGCGTTCGGCCCGGGGCCGCCGGCCGTGGTGCCGACCGGCAGGACCAGCCCGGCGCTCTCCAGCCGTCCGAGCAGCTGGGAGGCGGTGGGCTTGGACAGGCCGGTCAGGCTGCCGATCTGGGTCCGGGAGAGCGGGCCGTGGGCCAGCAGCAGCTCCAGCGCGGCCCGGTCGTTGATCGCCCGGAGCAGGCTGGGAGTACCGGCGATGGGGGTGCGGGTGTTGTCGGTCACAGCCCAGATCCTCCCCTCTCACCACCCGGCCGTGCTGGTCGGGGTGGTGCTCCGTGAATAGTTAGGAAACTTTCCAATCGCTGAGAAGGACGGTATGGCGCAGGGTGCGGGAGTGTCAATGGGACCCCCACCCGAGGTTGCCGAAGCGTTACGTGCGGGCAACGCGAAGCCCCGTCCCGGTCGGCGTTCTCCGGCGGGACGGGGCTTCGCGGGGTACGGCTACTCGCCGGGCTGGGCCGGGATCGGCTTGGCGATCTGCGAGGCGGCGGAGCCCGGATCGGCCAGCGCCGAGGGCGCGGTGCCGCCGGGCTCGACCAGCGCTCCCACCGTGACGGCGGCCGGCGCGTCCTCCTTCAACTTCACGCCCGCCTCGTCGAAGGCGGCCTTCAGCCGCTGCCGCAGCGCCCGTGAGACCAGCAGGGCCCGGCCGGGGGAGGTCCTCGCCTCGACCCGCAGCACCACCGAGTCGAAGGCCACCGACTCGATCCCGAGCACCTTGACCTGACCCCAGATCAACTCGTCGTACGGGGTCTCCTTGGCCAGCTGCTCGGCGGTCTCCTTGATCAGCTCCTCGATCCGGACCAGGTCCTCCTTGTAGCCGACCTGGACGTCCACCGAGGCGGTCGCCCAGCCCTGGCTCATGTTGGCGATCCGCTTCACCTCGCCGTTGCGGATGTACCAGATCTCGCCGTTGGCCCCGCGCAGCTTGGTCACCCGCAGGCCGACCTCCAGCACCGTGCCGGTCGCCACGCCGGTGTCGATCTCGTCGCCGACGCCGTACTGGTCCTCCATGATCATGAAGACCCCGGACAGGAAGTCCGTCACCAGGTTCCGCGCGCCGAAACCGATCGCCACCCCGGCCACCCCGGCACTGGCCAGCAGCGGCGCCAGGTTCACCCCGAGTGCGGAGAGCACCATCAGCGCGGCGGTCCCCAGGATGGTGAACGAGGTGACGCTGCGCAGCACCGAACCGATCGCCGCCGACCGCTGCTGCCGCCGCTCGGTGTTCACCACCCCGCTGTTGGCCAGCAGCCCGCCGAGCCGGCCGAGCTCGGCCTCGCTCTCCGAGGGCCGGACCATCCGGGCTATGAACTTGCTGATCAGCTTCTGCAGCACCGCCCGCAGCACCAGCGCGAGCACCACGATCAGCAGGATCCGCAGACCGTTCTCCAGCCAGCCCTGCCAACTGCTGCTCAGCCAGCCCGCGGCCTGCCGGGTCGCCTCGGCGGCCTCGGACGGCGAGGTCGGCAGTCTGGACAGCGGATCGTCGGACGGCGAGGACGAAGGGGCGGGGGAGGCGTCGGCGAGGAGGCCGAAAGCGCCGGAGCTGAACACGAGCGGAGTCCTTCCTGCTGGGGACCACCGGCCGTCTGCGGGCCACTGATCAGGACGAACTGCCAGCCTAGCCGCCGGGCACCACCCGGACGGACGGCCCGTCAGACGCCCGGAACGGGCCGAAGGGGCCGGTTACCAGGGGTGAACGGTGCAGGGCGGCCACCCGCTGGGCATATCGGATATGACGGAACCCACATCGGCTCCGTTTCGCTGGATTGGTGGCGCCCCGCAACGGCGTGAGGCGACACTGGTGGAGATCGTGTCGGGTCCACACCCCACGCGGTCACCCGCTCGTCCCGGCGCGAGCCACGCGCCGCAGGCGTCCAAGGAGGCCTCCGTGCCGCATGTCCTGGTCCTCAACGCGTCGTACGAACCACTCGGTGTCGTCTCGATGCGCCGCGCTCTCATCCTGGTCCTCAACCACAAGGCGGTCAGCCTGGAGGATTCCGGAATCACTCTGCACAGCGCCACCAGCGCCGTCTCGGCGCCGTCCGTCGTCCGACTGACCCGGTTCGTCCGGGTCCCCTTCTGCGGGCCCGTCCCGCTCACCCGCCGCGCCCTGTTCGCCCGCGACCAGGGCCGCTGCGTCTACTGCGGGGCCGCCGCAACCAGCGTCGACCACGTCATCCCGCGCAGCAGGGGCGGCCAGCACCGGTGGGACAACGTGGTGGCGGCCTGCCGCCGCTGCAACCACACCAAGGCCGACCGCCACCTCGCCGACCTCGGCTGGCGGATGAAGCGTCCGCCCGCCCCGCCCAGCGGCCTCGCCTGGCGGATCATCGGCACCGGCATCAAGGACCCGCGCTGGCGGCCCTACCTGGAGCCGTACGGCGCGACCGAACAGTTCCGCGAGTACGAGCACTACGACCATACCGACCACGGCGCGGCCTTCCCGGCCCCGCACGGACGGTCCCACCGCGGCGAGCCCGAACCGCTCTCCGCCTGACAGACAGGGCCTGCCAGCCAATCCTCGGTACGCCTCATGGGCCGCCGCCGCCACCCCCTCCGGGGGAGCGCCGGCGGCCCGCCGCGTTTCGCGACCTGGCTAGCCCGTGACGCCGTAGAGCTCGATGCCGGTGAGGGAGTAGCCGTACGGCGTGGCCCGGGTGACGCCCTGGACCCGTACGTACTGGGTGTCGGGGGCGTCGAAGCGGAGCGTCTCGGTGCCGCCCCGGCCGTCCTCGACGGTGGCGGCGGTGGTCCAGTGCAAGCCGTCGGGGGAGGTCTCGATCCGGTAGGACGAGGCGTAGGCGGGCTGCCAGGCAAGGACGGCGGAGCCGAGCCGGACGGGGGCGGGGAGGCGGAGCTGGATCCAGGCGTCGTCCTTGGCGGGGGCGGTCCAGCGGGTCTTGGGGTCGCCGTCGTTCACCGCGTCGGCGGGCGTCTTCGCCGAGTCGTCCCCGGAGGAGGAGGCCGCCGCGTCGGGCGCCAGGTCGGGCCCGCCGGTCGGCGGGACCACCCGCACCTGGAGGGTCTGGCGGACCGTCAGCCCGCCCGCCGTGAAGGCGACCGGCACCTGGTACGTCCCGGTGGGCGTCCCGGCCGCCGCCGTGACCAGCAGCGGGGCACCGATCCGGCCGCCGCGCGGCACCGCCAGCGCGGGCACCGGAGCGACCGTCAGGCCCTTGGCCACCACCGGGACCTCGGCCTTCAGCTCACCGGTGACCACGTCCGGGCGGCCGGACTCGACCACGGCCTTGGTCTGCGCCGGGACGGCGGCGCCCGCGATCACGTCCAGCACGGGGGAGGTCAGGCCGAGCCGGGCGGCGGGGGTGTCGGCGTACCAGGGGATGATCTGGTTCACCACCGGCGGTTCGCCGCCGGGGGCCCACCTGAGCCGGATCGCGCCGACCGGGCGGCCCTGGGCGGGCAGCTCGTTCCAGCCGGGCCGGACGGCGCCGACCGCGGTCCAGCTGCCGTCGGCCAGCTGGACCTCGACGGTGGCGTTGGCCCGGACGGTCGGGTCGGTCAGCACGGTGACCCGGTCCAGCGGCCGGGGCGCACCGAGTTCGACCGTCAGCGGGGCGTCGTTGCTGCCCGGTGCGCGGGCGGCCCGGTACGCGGTGTCGGGGTTGCCGTCCAGGACGGCGGCGGCCGAGGAGCCGGGCTCGGCGACCGGACCGCCGGTCACGGTGGCCGGGGTCTCGCCCGGGGCGGCGATGCTGAACTCGCGGACCGCGACGGCGGTCTTCTGGGCGCTGGTGGCGCGCAGCCGGACGGCCTTGGCGACCACCCCGGCCGGTGCGGTCGCGGTGATGTCCGGCCGGCCCTTGACCCGGGCCAGCTCCTTCCAGCCGCCCTCGCCGGTGGTGTACTCCAGTACGCCCTCGCGCAGGAAGTCGGTCGCGGCGCTGCGCGCGTCCGGGCCGTCGCCCCAACTGCCCATCAGTACCGTGACGGTGCCCAGCGGGCGGCCGGAGCCGAGGTCGAGCCCGATCGCGTCGCCGACCTGCGGCGGGGCCGAGGTCCAGTAGAAGGTGCTGGCCGAGTCGTCCGTCATCAGCGCGGGCCGGTGGTCGTGCGCGGTGCCCAGCGTGGTGGTGGCGCCCACCGCGCCGGCGCTGACGCCGGACCAGCTGTCGGCGGCCCGGGCGGCCCGGTCCAGGAACGGGTCGAGCACGCCGGCGCCGACCACCGCGCTGCCCTGCGCCAGCTGCTCGCGGGCGCTGCGCAGGGTGACCCGGTGCTGCCAGGCCGCGGTGCCGTCGCCACCGCGCTGGGCCAGCAGCATGTCGACCGCCGCCAGCCCGGCCCGGCCGTAGCCGGAGAGCTGGGTGAGCCAGGGATCGGCCTCGGCGGCCAGCGGTTCGGTGGCGAGCGACTGCGGGGCGGCGGCCATGGTGGCGAAGGCGTCCCGGAGCGGGGCGGCCGCCTCGGTCAGCCGGGCCGGGTCGGGGGTGCTGCCGCCGGTCGGCTCCAGGGCGGCCCAGAACCGCTCGGCGAGCGGGGTCAGGTAGCCGGACTCGGCCCGGGCCAGCGGGGAGGAGGAGCTGTTGCCCGCCAGTGCGGTGACGGCGGCCAGGCCCGCGTCCGTGCCGGCCAGCGGCCGCAGCGCGGCCCGCCAGGAGTCGGCGGGCCGGTAGCCGGCCGGGTTCCAGGCGAAGTCGGCGGCGGTGGCCAGCGGGACCCGGGAGAGCACCGGCTGCGCCATCGCGGCGGTCACCAGCGCGGCCGAACCGGTGGCCAGCTCCGGGTCGCGGCCCTGGTAGGCGCCGAGGTAGAGCCGGTCGGGCGCGGAGTCGTTGACGGGGTAGCTGTCCAGGGTGACCAGCGGGTGCCCGGCCGCCTTCGCCGCCTCGGCGACCTGACTGCCCGTGATCTTCGCCGGGATCACCGAACCGCCGCTCCAGGCGATCCGGACGTCCTTCGGCAGCCCGGCGGCCAGCGCCGTCCGGTAGGGGGAGGCGGCGGCCTTCTGATAGTCCGTCGGGACCACCGTGAGCGGGAGCTTCCCCTTGGTCAGCCGCTCCCTGACCTTGCCGACCAGGGCGGCCTGCGCCTTGGCGGCGGCCTCGGGGCCGGTGCCGAAGCTGCGGCGGTCGGTGGAGCAGTGCCACTCGTCGTAGCTGACGTCCAGGAACTCCAGCTGGAACGCCTCGAAGCCCAGCCTGCGCAGCCCGTCCAGCTTGGTCAGCAGTGCGTCCAGGTCCTTGGCGGAGCTGTAGCAGAACGACTGGCCCGGGTCGATCGAGTAGCCGGGCACGACGTGGTTCTGCCGGGCCCGCTCGGTCAGTTCGCGCAGCTCGGCGGCCTGCGCGGCGGGGTAGGCGTCGCGCCAGCGGGAGAGCCGGTACGGGTCGCCGCCGGGGGCGTAGAGGTAGAAGTTCTGCTTGGTCCGGCCCAGGAAGTCCAGCTGGGCCAGCCGCTGCTCACTGCTCCAGGGGGCGCCGTGGAACGACTCGGCGATGCCCCGGACGGCCGCTCCGGCGGGCCAGTCCCGGACCACCACCCCGGGGAAGCCGAGCGCCCCGGTGCCCTGCCCCTGCCCGGGCTGGACCGGCGCCAGCAGCTGACGCAGGCTCTGCGCCGCGTTGAACGTCCCGGCCGCGTCGACCCCGGCCAGCACCACCGCGCCGTACGTACCGCCGGTGGTCGGCAGCTGACCGACCGCCAGCAGGTAGCCGCCGGCGGGCAGGCCGTCGAACGAGAGCGGCTGCCCCGAGGCCGCCGCCAGGCCGCGCAGCGCCCGGTCGACGGCGCCGCCGGCCGCCTCCTCCGGGCCGCCGACGTAGACGGTCAGGCTGCCGGGCGCGGGCTCGGCGGGCAGGTCGGGCAGCGGGGTGACGTCGGTGGCCCCGGCGGTGCCGAGCAGCTCCCGGACCGCGTCCAGGGCCGGGGCGTCGGCCCGGTCCGCGCTCACCAGACTGACGGCGGTCGGGACGCTGACGGGCCGTCCGACCGCGGTCAGCTGCTGCGGGCGGGGGTAGACCTGCGGGTCGGCCATGGTGCCGAGCGGGGTGCGGGCGGCCGTACTGACCGGGCGTCCGGCCGGGATCTCGGCGTACGCGACACCGGGCACACCCACCAGCAGCCCGCCCACCACGGCAGCGGCCGAGAGCGTCGCGGCCAGCTGCAGCGCCGCCCGGCGCGGGCCCCGGCGGCGCTCGGCCCGGACGGAGGCGAGCAGCGGCTCGGTCCCCTTGAGGTCGGCGATCAGCCGGTCCGCGGTCTTCGGCGCCAACTGCCGCGCCGTCCGCGCGGTGGCCCTGCGGGCGGCCAGCGCGGCGGGGTGCCAGAGCACCTCCCGGAGGGCTGCGCTCTGCTCGATCTGCTGCCTCAACCGCCGACCGGCGGCCACCGACACCCGAGCCTGCACAGGACCTCCTCAACCCGAAAAACGTCCAGTCCAAGCCCCCGCCGCACAGCCCACCAGCAAGCCGTTCCGAAGTCAACGGCTGTGCGAGGAATGCCTGCTATGCCCCGAATTGATCCGAGCGGCCCCTGAGCCGCGCCGCAGGCGGGAGAGGGAGCGAAGTCGAAAGCTGATGCCGAAGGGGTGACCTGCGGATTCCCGAGCGGAGGCCCCTCGGGTCCGGCCCGGCCGGGCCCGGTACGCCAGCAGGCGTACCGGGCCCGGCCGTTGTGCGTGTCGGGTGGGGTCGGGCGGGGTGGGCGGGGGTAGGACTTGGGGGTCCGTAGGGCTTCATCCGAGTGCAGGAGGCCGTGCAGTGGCCGCATACCTCGACCGTGCCGCAACAGGCAGTTCGCAGGCTCCAGCCGAGGATCCGCCGCCCTCACCGGAGTTGGTGGCACTGGCGCACGCGCACGGGGTGGACAGCACGTACGACCCGGGCTCGGGCCCGGTGCCGGTGGCGCCGCACACGCTGGTGGCGGTGCTGGCCGTGCTCGGGGTGGACGCGGGCACCCCGGTGGCGATCCGGGACGCGATGGAGCGGCACCGGGCCGAGCAGGCGGCCCGGCTGCTCCCGCCCTGCATCGTGGTGCGGGCCGGCCGGCGGACGGCGCTGGACGTGCCGGCCGGGGTCAGGCTCGCCGTCGAGCTGGAGGACGGCGGCACCTGGACGCTGCCCACCAAGCCCTCGCACTGGCTCCCCGCCGACCTCCCGCTCGGCCGCCACCGGCTGACGGCCCGTACGGGCGGGCGCACCGAGTCGGTCCCGCTGATCGTGGCCCCGCAGCGGCTGCCGGAGATCGGGCAGCGCTCCTGGGGCTTCCTGGCGCAGCTGTACTCGGTGCTGTCGGAGCGCTCCTGGGGCATGGGCGATCTCGGCGACCTGGCCGAGCTGGCGCAGTGGGCCGGGCACGGGCTGGGCGCGGGCTTCCTGCAGATCAACCCGCTGCACGCGGCGCTGCCCGGCGCCCCCTCCGACCCGTCCCCGTACCGGCCGTCCTCGCGCCGCTTCGCCGACCCGGTGCACCTGCGGGTCGAGGCGGTGGCCGAGTACCCGTACGCGGACCTGGGCGAACTCCCGGAGCGCGGGCGCAGGTTGAGCCAGGAGGTGCTGGCGCACGACGGCCTGATCGACCGGGACGCGGTCCGGGCACTCAAACTCGAGGCGCTGGAACTCGTGCACCGGGTGCCGCGCGGCCCCGGCCGGGAGGCGGCGTACCGGGCGTACGTGGAGCGGGAGGGCCGGTGGCTGGAGCAGTACGCGGTCTGGTCCGCGCTGGCCGAGCAGCACGGCGACAACTGGCGGCACTGGCCCAAGGGCCTGCGCCACCCGGACAGCCCGCACGTCACCAAGGCGTCGCAGGACCTGGCCGACCGGGTGGAGTTTCACCGCTGGCTGGCCTGGCTGACGGACCAGCAGCTCGGCGCGGCCCAGCAGGCGGCGAAGGAGGCCGGGATGCCGGTCGGCCTGATCCACGACCTGGCGGTCGGCGCGCACCCGGACGGCGCGGACGCCTGGGTGCTCCAGGAGGTGCTGGCGGAGGGCATCTCGGTCGGCGCCCCGCCGGACGCGTTCAACGCGCACGGCCAGGACTGGGGCCTGCCGCCCTGGCGCCCGGACGCGCTGGCCGCCGCCGGGTACGCCCCGTACGCGGAGCTGCTGCGGGCGGCCCTGCGGCACACCGGGGCACTGCGGATCGACCACGTGATGGGCCTGTTCCGGCTCTGGTGGGTACCGGCCGGGCACCCGCCGACCCAGGGGGCGTACGTCCGCTACGACGCGGAGGCGATGCTCGGGGTGCTGGCGCTGGAGGCGCACCGGGCGGGCGGGTACGTGATCGGCGAGGACCTGGGCACGGTGGAGCCCGGCGTGCGGGAGGAGTTGACGGCGCGTGGGGTGCTCGGCACCTCGGTGCTCTGGTTCGAGCGCGACTGGCGGTCCGAGGGCGAGATCCTGCCGCCGGAGCGCTGGCGGGCCGCCTGCCTGGCCACCCTGACCACGCACGACCTGCCGAGCACCGCCGCCCGGCTCTCCGGCGAGCACGTCGAGCTGCGCCACCGGCTCGGGCTGCTGGCCCGCCCGCTGGACGAGGAGCAGGCCGAGGCGACCGCCGAACTGGCCGACTGGCGGGCCGAGCTGACCCGGGCCGGCCTGCTGCCCGAGGGCGCGGAGCTGACCGCCGAGGCGCTGTACGCCTTCCTGCTGGCCACCCCGGCCGAACTGGTCGGGGTCTGGCTGCCCGACACGGTCGGCGACCCCCGGCCGCAGAACCTGCCCGGCACCTGGGACCAGTACCCGAACTGGCGCCTGCCGGTGGCGGACCGGAGCGGACGCCCGGTCACGCTGGAGGCGCTGGCCGAGGCGGAGGGGACCGGACGGCTGAGGAGCGTGCTCGGAAGGCGGACCCCGGGGAGCGGCGAGGGGTAAGCGGCCGCTACCTTGGGCGATGTGGACAAGAAGAACGCTTTGCGAGCCGGCGCGGTCTCCGCGGCGGCGACGCTGATGATGCTGATGACGTCGCCCGCCGCCCAGGCGGTCACCCGCGACGACGGTGACGACCCGGGCAAGGGCCTGAGCACGGTCGACACCCTGGCCCTGTTCGTGGCGGCGCCGCTGGTGCTGTTCGCGATCATCGCGGGCCTGGTGATGCTGCCCTCGCTCGGCAAGAAGAAGAGCTGACGCTCCGACACCCGAAGGACCGCCGTCCGGCTCCGAGCCGGACGGCGGTCCTTCGTGCGTTCCCCACCTACCGGCGGACCGTCAGTGACCGAGCTCCCGGGCACCGGCGGTACGGTCGGCGGCCTGGGCCTTGAGCGCGCGCTCGACCGCCGCGCGGGCCTCGACCACCATCCGGCGCAGGGCCGGGGCCGGCTCGGCCGAGGCCAGCCAGGCGTCGGTGGCGTCCAGGGTGGCCTGCTCGACCTGGCGGGCCGGGTAGAGGCCGGTGACGATCTGCTGCGAGATCTCGTGGCTGCGGGTCTCGTAGATCCCCTTGATCGCGGCGAAGTACTTCGCCGTGTAGGGGGCGAGCAGCTCCCGCTGGTCGGGCTGGCCGAAGCCGCTGATCACGGCCTCCTGGACGTAGTTGGTCAGCTCGTCCGACTCCACCACGGAGGCCCAGGCCGCGGCCTTCGCCTCGGCGGTCGGCCGGGCCGCGCGGCAGGACGCCGCGTGCTCCTGGCCGGCCGCGGTGCTGTCCCGCTCCAGCTCGGCGTCGATCGCCTTCTCGGCGGCGCGGCCGGTGGCCACCAGCCGGGAGAGCAGCACCCAGCGCAGCTCGGTGTCGACGGCCAGGCCCTCGATCACCTGGGAGCCGTCCAGCAGACCGGCCAGCAGCGCGAGCTGACCCTCCGTCCGGGCGGCACCGGCCAGCGTGCGGGCCCAGGCCAGCTGGTGGTCGCTGCCGGGGGCGGCGGCGCGCAGCCGCTCCTCGGCGGCGGTGGACCAGCGCAGCAGGCCCTGCTCGCGCCAGGCCGGGTCGGCGTACACGTCGAGCGCCAGCTTGACCTGCCGCTGGACCGACTGGACCACGCCGATCTCGCTCTCCCGGGCCAGGCCGGAGAGGGCCAGCGCCAGGTAGTCGCGGGTGGCCAGCTCGCCGTCGCGGACCATGTCCCAGGACGAGGACCAGCAGAGCGCGCGGGGGAGCGAGGCGGTGAAGGCGCCGAGGTGCTCGGTGACCACGGCCAGCGAGGCCTCGTCCAGGCGGACCTTGGCGTACGACAGGTCGTCGTCGTTGAGCAGCAGCACGGCGGGGCGCTGACGTCCGGTCAGCTGCGGCACCGGGGTCTCGGCGCCGTCCACGTCCAGCTCGATCCGCTCGGTGCGGACCAGCCGGCCGTCCTGGAGGTCGTAGCAGCCGATCGCGATCCGGTGCGGGCGGAGCACGGACTCGCCCTTGGCGCCGGCGGGCAGCGCCGGGGCCTCCTGGAGCACCGAGAAGGCGGCGATGGTGCCGTCCTCGGCCAGCGTGACCGAGGGGCGCAGCACGTTGATGCCGGCCGTCTCCAGCCAGGACTTCGACCAGGCCTTCAGGTCGCGGCCGCTGGTCTTCTCCAGCGCGCCGAGCAGGTCGCTCAGCCGGGTGTTGCCCCAGGCGTGCGCCTTGAAGTAGGCCTGCACGCCCTTGAAGAACTCGTCCTGGCCGACGTACGCCACCAGCTGCTTGAGCACCGAGGCGCCCTTGGCGTAGGTGATGCCGTCGAAGTTGACCATGACGTCCTCGAGATCGTTGATCTCGGCCATGATCGGGTGGGTGGACGGCAGCTGGTCCTGCCGGTACGCCCAGGTCTTCATGTCGTTGGCGAAGGAGGTCCAGGAGTCCGGCCACTGCGAGCCGGGCGCCTCGGCCAGGCAGACCGCCTCGGCGTAGGTGGCGAACGACTCGTTCAGCCAGAGGTCGTTCCACCACTCCATGGTGACCAGGTTGCCGAACCACATGTGGGCCAGCTCGTGCAGGATGGTCGCGGCCCGCGACTCGTACGCGGCGTCGGTCACCTTGGACCGGAACACGTACTGGTCGCGGAAGGTGACCGCGCCCGCGTTCTCCATCGCCCCGGCGTTGAACTCGGGGACGAAGAGCTGGTCGTACTTCTCGAACGGGTAGGCGCAGTCGAACTTCTCCTGGAAGAAGTCGAAGCCCTGCCGGGTGACGGCGAAGATCGCGTCGGCGTCCAGGAACTCGCGCAGCGAGGGGCGGCAGTAGACGCCGAGCGGGACGACCTGGTCGCCGCTGCGGTACTCGTCGAAGACCCCGACGTAGGGGCCGGCGATCAGCGCGGTGATGTAGGTCGAGATCCGGCCGGTCGGCGCGAACCGCCACACCTGGGTGTCCCCGTCGCCGACCGGGGCCGGGGTGGGGGAGTTGGAGATGACGGCCCAGCCGGTGGGGGCGGTCACGGTGAACGTGAAGGCGGCCTTGAGGTCGGGCTGCTCGAACGAGGCGAACACCCGGCGGGCGTCCGGCACCTCGAACTGGGTGTAGAGGTAGGTCTCGCCGTCCACCGGGTCGACGAAGCGGTGCAGGCCCTCGCCGGTGTTGGTGTACGCGCAGTCGGCGACCACCTTCAGCTCGTTCTCGGCGGCCAGGCCCGGCAGTGCGATCCGGCTGTCGGCGAAGCTGTCGAGCGGCAGCGTTACGCCGTTCAGCACCAGCTCGGACACGCTCGGTGCAACCAGGTCGATGAAGCTCGCGGCGCCCGGAGTGGTGGCCGAGAACCGGACCACGGTGGTGGAACGGAAGGTCCCGCCGTCCCGGGCCGAGCTCAGGTCGAGCTCGATGTCGTACGACTCCACGTGCAGGAGCGTGGCCCGGGTGCGGGCCTCCTCACGGGTCAAGTTGGTGCCAGGCACTCGCAGGACTCCTTCGTCAGGCATGGATGCCTGGCATCCTCCCACGCGGGCGCTCCCGTGCGCCCGGGAGTATCCCGGGCACGCGGGGCGGTCCCGGGGACGCTTCGGCAACGATCCGTGTTCGATCTCCGTTCAGCACCGGTTCGCTCTTGACGCGGGCGCGGACGGGAGGCGGACCATAGAGTTCAGAAGTTGAAGGTGAACATTTGGGCACCGCCGCAATGGCGCGGCTGGGACGGGGACGGTCGAGTACCCGTGCCCAGGAAGGGTGAATCATGTCGATGGACACACCGGGATCGCAGTCGTCGCTGCACCGGGCCAATCTCGAACGGGTGCTGCGCGCGGTCCGGATGGCGGGCTCGTTGACCCAGGCGGAGATCGCCCGGTCCACCGGACTCTCCGCGGCCACGGTGTCCAACATCGTCCGGGAGCTGAAGGAGAGCGGCACCGTCGTGGTGGCCGACACTTCGTCAGGTGGGCGGCGGGCGCGGTCGGTCTCGCTCAGCGGGGACGCCGGGATCGTGGTCGGGGTCGACTTCGGCCACACCCACCTGCGGGTGGCGGTGGGCAACCTGGCCCACCGGGTGCTGGCCGAGGAGAGCGAGCCGATCGACGTGGACGTCTCGGCCCAGCAGGGCTTCGACCGCGCCGAGGCCCTGGTCGCACGGCTACTGGCGCAGGCCGGCTTCAAGCCGGAGAAGGTGATCGGCGTCGGCCTCGGCGTGCCGGGCCCGATCGACCAGGAGACCGGCGAGCTCGGCTCCACCGCGATCCTGCCGGGCTGGACCGGCATCACGCCCGGCCGGGAGCTCTCCCAGCGCCTGGGCATGGAGGTGTACGTCGACAACGACGCCAACCTCGGTGCGCTCGGCGAGCTGGTCTGGGGCGCGGGCCGGGGGCTCAGCGACCTGGCCTACATCAAGGTGGCCAGCGGCGTCGGCTCCGGCCTGGTGATCAACGGTCAGATCTACCGCGGCCCCGGCGGCACGGCGGGCGAGATCGGCCACATCACGCTGGACGAGGCGGGGCCGGTCTGCCGCTGCGGCAACCGGGGCTGCCTGGAGACCTTCGTCGGCTCCCGCTACCTGCTCAATCTCTTGAACGCCAACCACCCGGGCGAGCTGACCCTGACCAAGGTGGTGCAGCTGGCCCAGCAGGGCGACCTGGGCTGCCGCCGGGTGATCGCGGACGCCGGACGCCAGATCGGCAGCGGGGTGGCCACCCTGTGCAACCTGCTCAACCCGCGCCGGGTGATCCTCGGCGGAGACCTCGCCGAGGCCGGTGAGCTGGTGCTTTCCCCGATCCGGGACTCGGTGGCGCGGTACGCCATCCCGTCCGCGGCCCGCCAGCTCTCGGTGGTGCCGGGCACCCTGGGCGGCCGGGCCGAGGTGCTCGGGGCGCTCGCCCTGGTGATGAGTGAGATGGGCGAATCGGGCGCAATCCGACAGAAGGCCTCGGTGGGCGCCTGACACCGGAAATCGCTCTCCAGCGTTCGAAAATGGCGAAGCCGAGGCCGTTTGGTCTCGGCTTCGCCTTCAGGAAGATAACGAAAAGGTTCGGATCCGCGTTCGGCTGGTTTTACTTATTGACGACAAGCGAGCCTCACGGGTTGACTCCACCTCACCTCGCCGCAACGCTGCGGCTCCGTCAGGGAGGCACCCCCCACATGAACGCAATGATGCGTCGCGCAGTCATCGGTACCGCCGCTGTCACGATGGCCCTCTCCATGGCCGCCTGTGGCAAGGCCGGTGACGACAAGAAGGACAGCGCCGCGTCCGGTGACACCAAGTCGATCGGCCTGCTGCTCCCCGAGAACGCTTCGTCCACCCGGTACGAGTCCTTCGACAAGCCGTTCATCGAGGCCAAGGTCAAGGCGCTGTGC
Source organism: Kitasatospora sp. NPDC002040 (assembly GCF_040296785.1). Taxonomy (NCBI): domain Bacteria; kingdom Bacillati; phylum Actinomycetota; class Actinomycetes; order Kitasatosporales; family Streptomycetaceae; genus Kitasatospora; species Kitasatospora sp. NPDC002040. Next base: position 61,493 of record NZ_JBEOXV010000007.1, read on the forward strand.
GGTGACTGCAACGTCAAGTACAGCAACGCCGAGGGCTCTGCCTCGAAGCAGAAGCAGCAGTTCGACACCCTGATCGCCCAGGGCGTGAAGGTCATCATCCTGGACGCCTTCGACGCGACCTCGACCCAGTCCTGGGTCAAGGAGGCCGCTGCCAAGGGTGTCAAGGTCGTCGCCTACGACCGTCTGGCCACCGGCCCGGTCTCCGCCTACGTCTCGTTCGACAACGAGAAGGTCGGCGAGCTCCAGGGCGAGGCGCTGGTCACCGCGCTGGGTGCCAAGGCCGCCGACGCCAACGTCGTGATGATCAACGGTGACGAGGCCGACCCGAACGCCGCCTACTTCAAGTCCGGCGCGAAGAAGGCCCTCGACGGCAAGGTCAAGAAGATCGTCTACGAGGCCTCCGGTGAGTGGAAGCCCACCGTGGCCGGCCAGAAGATCGGCACCGCGATCACCAGCCTGGGCAAGGACGGCTTCCAGGCCGTCTACTCCGCCAACGACGGCATGGCCGCCGCCATCATCACCCAGCTGAAGGCCGCCGGGATCAACGTCCCGGTCGGCGGCCAGGACGCGGGCGTGGACGCCATCCAGCGCATCGTCGCGGGCGACCAGGCCTACACCATCTACAAGGCGTACAAGCCGCTGGCCGACTCGGCCGCCGAGCTCGCGGTCAACCTGCTCCAGGGCAAGGACGTCAAGGGCACCGCCTCGTCCACCGTGGACAGCCCGACCGACAAGGGCATCCCGGCCAAGCTGCTGTCGCCGAAGGTCGTCACCAAGGCGAACATCCAGGACACCGTGATCGCCGACGGCCTCTACAAGGCCGCCGACATCTGCACCGCCGACTACGCCGCCGCCTGCGCCGCGGCCGGTCTGAAGTAAGTCCGGTACGGGCCGGCGCTCCTGACGGAGCGCCGGCCCACCGCGCGGTGTGGCTTCGTACCGCCGCGCCCCTCATCGTTCTCGCACTACCCCTCGCGCCCGGGATGTCGGCGCGCGGCAGGCCGTGCCGGCCCTCGTCAGGGATCGGCGGCACGGATCGAAGGAGATGGTTCACGTGACAGGCGCACCCGTACTGGCGTTGCGCGGAGTCTCCAAGCGCTTCGGTGCCGTTCAGGCGCTCACCGATGTCCACTTGGAGGTCCACGCCGGAGAGGTGGTCGCCCTGGTCGGCGACAACGGCGCCGGCAAGTCGACGCTGGTGAAGACCATCGCCGGCGTCCACCCGATCGACGAGGGTTCGATCGAGTGGGAGGGCCGCGAGGTCCGGATCAACCGTCCGCAGGACGCGCAGGGCCTCGGGGTGGCGACGGTCTACCAGGACCTCGCGCTCTGCGACAACCTCGACGTGGTCGGCAACCTCTTCCTCGGCCGCGAGCTGCGCCGCTTCGGCACGCTCGACGAGGTCGCGATGGAGAAGCGGGCCAAGGAGCTGCTCGACACCCTGTCGATCCGCATCCCCAGCGTCCGGATCCCGATCGCCGCCCTCTCCGGCGGCCAGCGCCAGGTGGTCGCGATCGCCCGTGCCCTGGTCGGCGACCCGAAGATCGTCATCCTGGACGAGCCGACCGCCGCGCTCGGCGTGGAGCAGACCGCCCAGGTCCTCGACCTGGTCGAGCGGCTCCGCGAGCGGGGCCTCGGCGTCATCCTGATCAGCCACAACATGGCGGACGTGCGGGCCGTGGCCGACACCGTCGCGGTGCTCCGCCTGGGCCGCAACAACGGGTCCTTCCCGGTGGCCGGCACCAGCCACGAAGAGATCATCTCCGCCATCACCGGAGCCACCGAGAACGCCGTGACCCGGCGTCAGGCACGCATCGCGGAGGAAGCGAAGTGAGCACCAACCAGACGGCCGAGACCCCGGCCCCCGCGATCGACCCCCGCCTGCTGGTCCGCGAGCGCGGCTTCGCCGGCTACCTCGGCGAGTTCAAGCAGAAGATGAAGAGCGGCGACCTGGGCTCCGTCCCGGTCGTGCTCGGCCTGATCCTGATCGCGGCCATCTTCCAGGGGCTGACCGGCGACTTCCTGAACGCCGACAACCTCACCAACATCACGCTCTGGATCGCGGGCCCCGGCCTGATCGCGGTCGGCATCGTGTTCGTCCTGCTGCTCGGCGAGATCGACCTCTCGCTCGGCTCGGTGGCCGGTGTGTCGGCCGCCATCGCCGGTGTGCTGTCGGCCCGTTCGGGCGTGAACGAGTGGCTGTCGATCCTGATCGCGCTCGCCGCCGGTGTCGCCATCGGCGCCCTGCACGGCTTCTTCTTCGCCAAGATCGGCGTCCCGGCCTTCGTGGTCACGCTGGCCGGCCTGCTCGCCTGGAGCGGTCTCCAGCAGTACGTGCTCGGCGACAAGGGCACCGCCAACGTGCTCAACGACGGCGTGATCGCCGACCTCGACCACTACTTCGTCGGCGACGGCGACATCGCGGTCACCTGGATCTTCGCCCTGGCCGGCGTCGGCCTCTTCCTGGCCGGCCAGCTGCTGGACGCCAAGCGCCGCACCGCCGCCGGGCTGTCGGCCCGCCCGGTCAGCGAGATCGCCCTGCGCACCGGCGTGATCGCGCTGATCGCGGTCGCCGCCGCGTACACCCTGAACCAGAGCCAGGGCCTGCCGCTGCCGCTGGTGATCTTCCTCGGCATCGTGGTCATCACCGACTTCGTGCTCCGCCGCACCTCCTACGGCCGGCAGATCTTCGCCGTCGGCGGTGGCATCGAGGCGGCCCGCCGGGCCGGTATCAACGTGGCCTGGGTGCGGATCTCGGTCTTCATGATCTCGGCCGGCATGGCCGCCCTCGGCGGGCTGTTCATCATGAGCCAGCAGGGTTCCGCCGACAAGGCGCTCGGCTCCGGCAACGTGCTGATGAACTCGATCGCCGCGGCCGTCATCGGCGGCACCAGCCTCTTCGGCGGCCGGGGCAAGACCTGGTCGGCGCTGCTCGGCATCCTGGTGATCCAGTCGATCATCACCGGCCTCGACCTGGTGCACGTCAACCAGTCGATCCAGTACATGATCACCGGCGCGGTGCTGCTCGCCGCGGTGGTGCTGGACTCGGTCTCCCGCCGGACCCAGAAGTCCTCCGGACGGGGTTGACCCCTTCCCGCTCCGACGGTGCCGGCCCTCATCGAGGGCCGGCACCGTCGTGTTCGGGGGAGGGTCCGGGGGAGGATCAGACCAGTACGCCCGCGCCCTGGCCGGGGGCGGCCTCCCGGGCCCGGAGCTGCTCCACCAGCCGGGCCAGGCGCGGGGAGTCGGGGGCCACGTCGAGGTGGAACAGCGACTCGTCCGGCACCCGGTCGTCGCCGCCCCAGCGGACCACGCCGTCGCACTCGGCCAGCACGGCCCGGATCGTCAGCAGTTCGAGCGGGTAGAAGCCGCCCCGCGCCCCGGCCGGGTAGGAGCCGGGCCGGATCCGGACCGCGGTGCCGGACGCCAGGTTGGACTCCGCCAGCTCGCGGCGGACCGAGCCCGGCGGTCGCCAGCCGACCACGTCGCCCGCGCGCAGGGCGTCGATCTCGTAGTGGAACCGGCGGACCACGTGCACCAGCACCGTCTCCACCTCGCCGATCCGCACCTGGACCTGCACCGGCGTGCCGGGCACGGGCCGGGTGTAGACGTGGCCCCGGCTGTCGGCCGAGTGCTCGGTCGGCCAGCCGTTCTTCGAGGGCGCACCGGCCCGGGCGGGCGCGGCCGGGCCCGGCTCCGGAGCGGCCGCGTACCCGGGAGCGGCGAGCAGCTGCGGACCGAGGCCGGCCCCGGCCGCGACCACGGTGGCGCCGCGGAGCACCCCGCGCCGGGAGATCTGGAGCGTCACGGGCTTTCCTCCTTGCTGGGTGGCTTGCTTCGGGTCTGACACCGGGTCACCTGCTCCGGGAGAGGGCGTTGTACTTCTCCAGCACGTAGTAGAGGCCCATCCGCTTCTTCGCCTCGCTGAACGCGGGCTCCTGCGGGCCCTGGTAGCGCCGGAGCACCTCGTAGACCTCCTCGTCCTGGTAGTCCGGACGCGGTGCCCGCAGGGCGGCCGAGGTGTCGTCACCGCCCGGCTTGCCGTCGATCACCCAGAGGTCGGTCACGAAGGCACTGGTGAGGGCGAAGGCCTCGGAGTCGTACGCCTCCTTCCAGATCCCGTACAGCTGGGTCTGGTCGGCCGGGTCGAGGATCGGCCGGCCGGTCGCGTAGCCCTTGCGCAGCGCGTGGTTCCACGCGCCGAGCAGGGTGCGGCCGAGCTGTCCGCCGAGGCCCACCGGGGTGTCCTGGAACCGGCCGGTGCCGGTGAAGGCGGCGATGGTGGCGCTCTGGGCGGCCAGGTCCTGCGGGCCGGTCTGCCGCAGCGCCCAGTAGACCGAGGTCTGCACCAGCGCCTTGCGGAGGGAGTACCGGACCGACAGCTCGGTGACCAGGTCGTCGTGGTCGGCCACCGCGCCCTGGAAGCACCGCAGGTGCGGGTAGGACCGGGTGCCGCCGTCGTTCGGGTAGCCGATCGACTCCATGTACCTGCCGACGTCCGTCTGCGCGGCGGCGGTCAGGGCCGGGTCGAGCCGGACGTCCGGCCGGACCGGGCGGGGCGGGTTAAAGGCACCCTGGCCGGTGTCGCGGCCCGAGGCGATGTTGTTGTCGATGTTGATCGCGCCGTCGCCGGAACCGACCGTGCGGGTCACGATCTGGTCGTACGCCCAGTCCGCCGGCAGCGGGTAGCCGTAGTTGCCGGAGAAGCCGGCCGACATGTCCGAGACGAACGAGGCGGTGGAGTACCCCGCCCCGGCCACCCGGCTGCACACGTTCCTGGGGCCGTACACGCCGATCAGGAAGCCGTTGCCGTCGGCGGCGACCGCCTCCTGGATGCCCTTGAAGTGCGGCAGCACGTTGGCGGTGACGTCGGAGTCCATCGCGTCGAAGTCGACCGCGAAGAAGATCCGGGTGCCCGGCCTGAACCCGTGGTCCAGCGCCGCGTTGACCGCGGCCTGCCCGGCCGTGCGCCCGGCGGTGTAGTTGAAGGCGGCGGCGTCCCGGCCGTAGGTCTGGTAGATCGGGAAGCAGCGCAGGCCGTTGTCGGCGATGGTCGCCAGCTCGCCGGGCTGGATCGCCTTCTCCGGCAGGCTGGTCACGCTCGGGTTGGTCAGGTAGCGGCCGACGTAGCCGATGCCCTCGGCCCGCAGGGCCGCTGCCCTGGCCGGTGTGATTCGGGTGACGCCGTCGCAGGCCGCCCCCTTGCGCGACTGGTCCCCGTACGAGACCAGCAGCGAGGCCCAGGTCGAGAAGTCGCCGCCGCCGGTGGCGGGCAGCCCGGCGAAGGACTGGAACGCCCGGACGGTGTCGGCCAGCGCGGTGCCGAAGGACGAGGTCAGCGCGGTCGGCAGGCCGCCGAGGACCATGGCCGCCGAGAACAGCGACACCCAGGTGCCCTGTGAGCCCGCCGACACCGGGTGCGACCTGAGGCCCGCCTGGGTGCCGGGCCCGAAGGCGCCGTTGGCGACCCCGTCCGCCATTCCCAGCTCGTACTGGACGGCGAACAGCATGGACTTGGCGACATCGCGCGAGTTGTGCCCGTCGCAGGGGACGGCGAAGAAGTCCTGCCGGTTCAGATAACGGCCGTTGAGCCACTGCTGAACGCCGCGGACCGCATTCGACCCCGCGTTCACGAGGACGTACGCGTCCATGTTCAGCAGGGCCTTGAACACCTTCGGCGTCAGGTCGCTGCCGGGCGAGAGGCCGATCACCCCGAGGTCGGTCTTGAGCCCGGTCACGCCCGCCTGGACCGCGGAGTTGTAGCTGCCGTCCAGGCCGCCGCCGTCGTACCCCTTGCAGTACAGGCCGGCCTGGATGATCCGGCAGAAGTTCGCCGAGGGCACGTTCCCGCTGTTCAGGCGCGGGTACCTGGTGGTCAGGGTGGACAGGGTGGTCGGGCCGAAGGTGTTCGACAGACTGGTGATGCCCAGCTCCAGCTGGAGCGCCCGGGTCAGCGCGTACATCGTCGACCAGCCGGTGATCCCGTCCTCCTCGACCGTCATGCCGATGCGGCTGCCGTAGGTCGAATTCACGAACGCCTGTGCCCGCCGCACCATTTCGTCGGCCATTCTTTTCCCCCTTGGTGAATTCAAGCCGTGTTCCCGGTGGGGATTCCCGACTGATTCTCCGTCAGATCCTTGCATCGTCGGTGCGCACACGTCAAGGATCGGATTTCGCACGCCGAATGGTGATTTCCGCTGGTTCCGCCCGTCGAAATGCGGGGTGCCGCCCGTGCCGACGGAGGTTGACCGCTTTCGTCCGTGTGAGGCGCGGCACTCGAACCGATCGGGTGCCGAGACTCGTCATGTCGGTCAACACCGGTCAACCACAGGCGCGCTGCGCGGCGTCCGGCAGGCGGACATTAGACTCGGGCAGTCGAAGCCGACCGATGGGGTACGTCGGCCGGGTTCGGCACCAGGGGCAGCGAGGCCCGGCAGGCCGTCCGCGGCCCGAGAACTTTGAACGAGGAGGAACGGGTGGCGCTGCTGACCCGCATTCGGGGACCGCGCGATCTCGACCGGCTCACCCCGGTGCAGCTGGCCGCGCTGGCGGAGGAGATCCGCACCTTCCTGGTCGAGGAGGTCTCCAAGACGGGCGGCCACCTCGGGCCGAACCTGGGTGTGGTCGAGCTGACCATCGCGCTGCACCGGATCTTCGACTCGCCGCGCGACCGGATCCTCTTCGACACCGGCCACCAGAGCTACGTGCACAAGCTGCTCACCGGCCGGCAGGACTTCTCGCAGCTGCGGATGAAGGGCGGCCTGTCCGGCTACCCGTCCCGGGCCGAGTCCGAGCACGACGTGATCGAGAACTCGCACGCCTCCACCGTGCTCGGCTACGCGGACGGCCTGGCCAAGGCCAACCAGCTGCAGGGCCACCACGACCGCCCGGTGGTCGCGGTGATCGGCGACGGCGCGCTGACCGGCGGCATGGCCTGGGAGGCGCTGAACAACATCGCCGACGCCAAGGACCGCCCGGTGGTGATCGTGGTCAACGACAACGAGCGCTCCTACTCGCCCACCATCGGCGGCCTGGCCAACCACCTCGCCACCCTGCGCACCACCCAGGGCTACGAGCGCTTCCTGTCCTGGGGCAAGGACGCGCTGCAGCGCACCCCCGTGGTCGGCCAGCAGCTGTTCGAGACCCTGCACGGCGCCAAGAAGGGCCTGAAGGACTTCATCGCCCCGCAGGGCATGTTCGAGGACCTCGGCCTCAAGTACATCGGCCCGATCGACGGCCACGACCTGACCGCGCTGGAGTCCGCCCTCACCAAGGCGCGCGGCTTCGGCGGCCCGGTGATCGTGCACTGCCTGACCGAGAAGGGCCGCGGCTACCACGCCGCCGAGAACAACGACGAGGACCGCTTCCACGCGGTCGGCGTGATCCACCCGGAGACCGGCCTGCCGATCAAGACCTCGGGCAAGGACTGGACCTCGGTCTTCGCCGAGGAGATGGTCGCCCTCGGCCGGGAGCGCAAGGACATCGTCGGCATCACCGCCGCGATGCTGCACCCGGTCGGCCTGGCCCCGTTCGCCAAGGCCTTCCCGGAGCGGACCTTCGACGTCGGCATCGCCGAGCAGCACGCCGTCACCAGCGCGGCCGGCCTGGCCACCAACGGCCTGCACCCGGTCTTCGCGGTCTACGCGACCTTCCTGAACCGGGCCTTCGACCAGGTCCTGATGGACGTGGCGCTGCACAAGCTGGGCGTCACCTTCGTGCTCGACCGCGCGGGCGTGACCGGCACCGACGGCGCCTCGCACAACGGCATGTGGGACATGTCGATCCTCCAGGTCGTCCCCGGCCTGCGGCTCGCCGCACCGCGTGACGCCGACCAGCTCCGGGCCCAGCTGCGCGAGGCGGTCGAGGTGGACGACGCCCCGACCGTGGTCCGCTACTCCAAGGGCACCGTCGGCCCCGCCGTCCCGGCGGTCGGCCGGATCGGCGGCATGGACGTGCTGCGCTCCGCCCCCGAGGGCGAGGCCGAGGTGCTGATCGTCTCGGTCGGCGCGATGGCGCCCATGTGCCTGGAGGTGGCCGACCTGCTCGCCGCCCGGGGCATCACCGCCACCGTGGTCGACCCGCGCTGGGTCAAGCCGGTCGACCCGGCCCTGCCCGGCCTGGCCGCCGAGCACCGGGTGGTCGTCACGGTCGAGGACAACGGCCGCGCGGGCGGGGTCGGCTCGGCCGTCTCCCAGGCGCTCCGCGACGCCGGGGTGGACGTGCCGCTGCGCGACTTCGGCATCCCGCAGGAGTTCCTGGACCACGCCACCCGGGACCAGATCCTGACCGAGATCGGCCTCACCGCCCCGGCCATCGCCGAGCAGGTCACCGCCCTGGTGACGCGGACGGCCACGGCCCGGGTCTGACGCTCCGACAACCGAGGGCGCGGCGCCCCGCATCCGTGCGGGCGCCGCGCCCTCGGGCGTCCCGCCGGAAAACGGGTCGCGAACGCTCTGCGTCACACGTCACACTTCTGTCCGATCGTCACATCGAATGGCCGGACCCGGGCGTTGGCCCACGGCCCCGCCCGGTAGGTTGTCAACGTGCCCATCGCCGTCCCACGACCACTCGCCGCCCTGACCGGTCGGCTGCCCGAGCGCGTCCGGACGGGTTACTGGACCAGAGTCGTGCCGGTGCTGGCGCTGCTCGCGGTGGCCACCCACCTGCCGTCCTTCCTCCGCCCGGTCTGGAGCCCCGACGAGGGCTACCTGGCCACCCAGGCGCGGATGCTGGCCGACGGCGGCGTGCTGTACGACACCGTGGTGGACCGCAAGCCCCCGCTGCTGCCCTGGCTGTACGAGGCCTGCTTCGCGCTGTTCGGCTCCACCTCGCTCTGGCCGCTGCGCACCCTGGCGATCGTGGCCCACCTGGCCACCGCGATCCTGCTCGCCTCGATCGCGCGCGGCCGCTGGGGCAACCGGGCCGGCGCCGTGGCGGGCGGGCTCTACCTGCTGGTCTCGATCGGGCTGTCCCCCGAGGACACCCAGGCGGCGACCTTCGAGGTCTTCATGCTGCCGGCCATGGTGGCCGCCTTCCGCTACGCCGAGCGCCGCCGCTGGCTGGCCGCCGGGATCGCGGTGGCGCTCTGCTCGCTGACCAAGCAGACCGGCGGCGCGGTGATGCTGCCGGTGCTCTGGATGCTGTTCCAGGACATCCGGCTGCGCGGGGTGCGCTGGCAGCCTGCCCTGTTCAAGATCTGTTTCGGCTTCGCGCTGCCGATAGCGCTGGTCGCGGTGATCCTCACCAAACCCAAGGGCTTCCTGTTCTGGGTGGTGACCGGAAGCGGCGACTACGCCTCGATGGGCGGGGCCTGGCTGCAGATGTCCGGCCGGGCGCTGGGCAACTCGGCGATCCTGCTGGCGGCCTGTCTGGGCTTCCTGGCCCCGCTGGGCCACCGGCTCTGGCTGAAGCTCAGGCACCGGGCGCTGCCCGCCCTCCGGGGCGAGGAGCACGGCTCCAGCTCCGACCTCTGGGTCTGGCTGCTCTCCTCGGTGGTGGCGGTCAGCACCGGGTTCCACTTCTTCGGCCACTACTACCTCCAGCTGATGCCCCCGCTGGTGCTGCTCGGCGTCGGCGCGGTGACCACCTCGGTGATCAGCTGGCGGCCGGTGCTGGTGTACAGCACGGTCGCGGCGACGGCGTTCTGGGGCCTGGCGGTCTTCTGGCCGGGCCAGCGGCTGGACCACTCCACCGAGGTCGCCACCACGATCGCCGAGCAGACCACGGCCAAGGACACCGTGCTGGTCTGGGGCATGCACCCGGAGCTGTACTGGCTGGCCGACCGACGCCCCGTCACCCGGTACCTGACGGCCGGGTTCCTGACCAACTTCAGCGGCGGCAAGGACGGCAAGGACGTCGGCGAGCAGTTCAGCATGGCCAACGCCTGGCAGACCTTCGACAAGGAGCTGGCCGACAAGGGCCTCCCCGAGATCGTGGTCGACGACTCGGGACTGGCCCCGTACCAGCCGGTGCACATCCCCCGGATCGAGAGCCTGCTGGAGACCCGCTACGAGGTGGTCGCGGTCAACGCGGACACCGTGATCTACCGCCTCAAGCGCTGAGGCCGGCCTGACGGGCGCTCAGGGCCGACGCGGACGCCTGCCGTCCGGCGCGGTGAGCTCGGCCGCGACCGTCAGCAGGACGGCGGCGATCTCCAGGGCGCTCTCCCGCCGCTGGTCGGGGTCCAGGCCGGCCCGGCCGGCGCCGGCCGCGAGGTGCAGCTCGGCGGCGGCGGCCAGGTCGCGTTCGGCGGTGGCGACGGCACGCCAGCGCCGGAGGAAGAGCTGCACCGGACCGAGGCTGTCCGTGCCCAGGGCCTGGGCGAACGCCTGGTCCCGCTCCCGCTCCAGTTCGAGCAGCCGGTAGGGGGCGAAGGTGGTGATGACGGCCCGCACGGCCGCGAACGAGGCGTCGTCCAGCGACGGGAGCGCGGGTGGGCTGGTGATGGTGGTCGGGGTACTCATCGTCTCGTCCTCGGGTGCGGGCGGCGGTCGGTCACTGCGGCGGCGGTTTCAGCGCGGCGGCCAGGGCCGTCCACAGGTCGTTGGCCGGTGGGTACGGCAGCATGTCCTCGGCGTAGTACCACCAGAAGTGACCGCCCAGGTAGCGGGGCGCGGTCACCGGCAGTGCGTAGTAGTGGGTGAGCTGCTCCAGCTTCGTGTCGAGCGGGGCGTGCTCGTCGGTGCCGTTCTCGCCGAAGCCCACCCGCGCGTGCGGGAAGAGGCCGGCCAGTTCGGTGAAGACGGCGTTCCATTCGTCGATCGGCGGCCGGTAGCCGTTGCAGTCGTCCTCGTAGTAGGAGACCAGGACGTAGTCCAGGCCGTTCTTGAGGTCCTGCGGCACGTTCTCCTTGGTCCAGGGCAGCATCCGGTGGGCCTGGTCCTCCGCGCAGCCCGGGTTGTAGTAGAGGGTGAGGGCGGTGCGTCCGCCCGCCGCGACCACCTGCCGGTAGGTGTCGGACACCTTCGCGGTGACGTCGGCGGTGCGGCCGAGCCACTCCCCGTTGACCTCGTTCCCGACCTCCCAGATGTCGATCTGCGGACCGAACCGCGCGAGCAGGTCGGCCGTCCGGTCGTGCAGGTCCGTCAGGGAGGTCCCGCCCACCGAGGTGGAGTCCATCGGCTGGGCCATCAGGTAGCTGATCGGGTGCAGCGCGTCCACGGCCGCCGTGTAGGCGGAGGGATCGGTGCCGGGGTCGAAGACGATCCGCTCGGTCGGCCGCTGCGGCAGCGCCTTCAGCGAGGCGACCAGCTCGGGCAGCCTGCTCACGTCGTCCAGGGTCACCCCGTTGAGCAGGTCGGGCAGCGGGCGGGCGGCGGCCGGGGGAGTCGCGGGCGGCGAGGGATCGGCCGGGCCGGGGTCCGAGGCCGAACAGGACGCCAGCACGCAGACCAGCAGCAGGGCCACGGCCCGGGCCGACCGGGTGCGAGGGGCACGAGCAGCCATCGGAGTGCCTTTCTGCCGCGAAGGGATCCAGCACCGGCTATTCGACGGTGACGGACTTGGCCAGGTTGCGGGGCTGGTCGACCTCGTGGCCCTTGGCGGTGGCCAGCTCGCAGGCGAAGACCTGGAGCGGCACCGTCGACACCAGCGGCTGGAGCAGCACGGGCGTGACGGGGATGCGGATCAGGTGGTCGGCGTACGGGACGACGGCCTCGTCGCCCTCCTCCGCGATCACGATCGTCCTGGCGCCACGGGCCCGGATCTCCTGAATGTTGGAGACGATCTTGTCGTGCAGGATCGACCGCCCACGCGGGGACGGCACCACCACGACGACCGGCAGACCCTCCTCGATCAGCGCGATCGGCCCGTGCTTGAGCTCGCCCGCCGCGAAGCCCTCGGCGTGCATGTACGCCAGCTCCTTGAGCTTCAGCGCACCCTCCAACGCCACCGGGTACCCCACGTGCCGCCCCAGGAACAGCACGGAGTGGGCGCGGGCGAGTGAGCGGGCCAGTTCGCGGACGGGCTCCATGGTGGTGAGCACCCGGCCGACCTGGCGCGGAGCGTCGCCCAACTGCTCGACGATGCCGAGGACTTCCCGGTTCTCCCCGATGCTGCGCACCTGGGCGAGGCGGAGGGCGACCAGGTAGCAGGCGACGAGTTGGGTGAGGAAGGCCTTGGTCGAGGCGACCGCGACCTCGGGCCCGGCATGGGTGTAGAGCACCGCATCGGACTCGCGCGGGATGGTGGAGCCGTTGGTGTTGCAGATCGCCAGCACCTTGGCACCCTGCTCACGCGCGTGCCGCAGCGCCATCAGCGTGTCCATCGTCTCGCCGGACTGCGAGATCGCCACCACCAGCGTCCGGTCGTCCAGGATCGGATCCCGGTACCGGAACTCCGACGCCACCTCCACCTCACACGGAATCCGCGTCCAGTGCTCGATCGCGTACTTGGCGATCATCCCCGCATGGAACGCCGTCCCACACGCCACGATCACCACCTTGTCCACCAACCGCAGCTCACGATCGGAGATCCGCAACTCGTCCAACGACAGCCGCCCCTCCCCGTCGATCCGCCCCAGCAGCGTGTCCGCCACCGCCTTCGGCTGCTCCGCGATCTCCTTCAACATGAAGTAGTCGTAACCACCCTTCTCGGCAGCCGACGCATCCCAGTCCACGTGGTACTCCCGCACCACCGCCGGCCGCCCCTCGAAATCGGTGACCGTCACCGACTCCGCCCGCAGCTCCACCACCTGGTCCTGCCCCAACTCCACCGCCTCCCGCGTATGCGCGATGAACGCCGAGACATCCGAAGCCAGGAAGTTCTCGCCCCGGCCGCGTCCGACCACCAGTGGGGAGTTGCGGCGGGCGCCGACCACCACGCCGGGTTGGTCGGCGTGGGCGGCCACCAGGGTGAACGCACCGTCCAACTGACGGCACACCACCCGCATGGCCTCCGCCAGATCACCCGCGAACGCCTCCGCCAACAGGTGCGCCACCACCTCCGTATCGGTCTCCGACCGCAGCGTGTGACCCCGCTCCGCGATCCCCGCCCGCAACAGCGCGAAGTTCTCGATGATGCCGTTGTGCACCACCGCGACCCGCCGCCCGTCGTCCAGGTGAGGGTGGGCGTTCGCATCGGTCGGACCACCGTGGGTGGCCCAACGGGTGTGGCCGATACCGAGGGGCGCGCTCGGCAACGGGTACTCGGCCAGGGTCTGCTTGAGGTTGGTCAGCTTGCCGGCCCGCTTCTCGGTGGACAGGCAGCCGCTCGCCAGGACGGTGACGCCGGCCGAGTCGTACCCCCGGTACTCCAGCCGTTCGAGTCCTTCGAGCACGACGTCGAGGGCCGCTTCGCACCCCACGTATCCCACGATTCCGCACATCGGGATCAGTACCTCTCGGGATGGGTTCCTGCTGCCGTCCCCAGGAGCGCGGGCCGGCAGCAGGAGTGATGCCACGTCAGGGAGCCATGACGGTGGCGGGTGAGACGAAGGTGTAGCCGAGTGCCTTGATGCCGGTGACGGTCTGCTTCAGCGGGTTCAGCCCGTAGGACGGGTGGTAGAAGAAGCTGGCGTAGCCGTCCCTGACCACCAGGTTCAGCTTGGCCGAGTTGACCATGTCCGCGGGCAGTCGCGGCGGGTTGTTGTTGGACACCTCGGGCTCGTAGTTGCCGAGGTTCTCCGGCAGGACGGTCTCGCCGTAGACGTCGCGCACGGGGTAGGGGAAGAACTGGCCGATCAGCATGCTGTAGTCGATCGGCCCGCCGCTGAGGACGCCGCTGAAGTACAGCGAGCGCTCGTAGCGGGCGGCGAAGGTCGGCTCGATGGCCCGGTAGTCCACGGCCGAGCCCGCGTAGTGCGGGAATTCGAAGATGGTCGGCACCGGGAGCCCGGCGGCCTTGAACTCGTTGGCCGCCGCGGTGATGCGGCCCTGCGCGTAGGCGGCGGAGTCACCGGGGACCGGTCCCTGATGGATCACCCAGTCGGTGTTCTGGCAGGGGGAGCGGAACTGGTAGGGCGGGGTCCGGGTGACCGAGCACTGGGCCCGGTAGAACTCGAAGTCGTCGCCGCTGACACCGTTGTACGGGTTGGCGATGTTGCTGAACTGGTGGGTGTAGCCGTGCATCACCATGGTGCCGCCGTTGGCGATGAGCGACTTGATCGCCGCGATCATCAGCGGCGTGCGGGAGAGCCGGAGCGTCTCCGGCCGGCCGTTGTTGTAGGTGCCCTTGGGGTCGGTGTAGACCGGGATGACGCCGAAGCTGAACGGGATGTTCTGGGACTTCAGGTACTGGCCGGTCTGGGTCAGTTGGACCGGGTCGTCGGCGGGGCTGATGTCCTCCAGCCTGACCATGGCACGGTGCCGGGCGGCGGTGTCGGGCGCGATCGCGTCGAAGAGCAGGTCGCTGAAGATCATCACCCGGTCGTTGGCGCTCACGTAGGAGAACGGGACGTCACCGATGTAGGTGAGGTTGTTCGAGCGGATCGCCCACGGGACGCTGGCCCCGGCGCTGTCGGTGGCGGAGGCGAGCACGGTCACCTTGGCCGGGTCCGTGATGGTGTCGGCCAGCACGCCGCCGCCGTTGAGCGGGTCGCGGCTGAGGGCCTGGCCCTTGTAGTTGACCGAGGTGATCGGGTTGTAGTTGAAGAAGGAGTTGGTCGGGTCCCACCCGTAGGTCGACGAGAACTGGGCCGGGCCGACGTTGTTGGCCAGGTTCCAGATGTTGTCGTAGAGCCAGACGACCGGGTGCGTCGTGGTGGTCACGTCGCTGTAGAAGGCGGCCGGGACACCGTCGGGGATGGGCTGGCCGTTGTTGTCGGGGGCACCGTAGTAGGTGGAGCCGAAGTAGATGGTGGCGGTGTAGTTGTTGACCTCGCCGGGCTGGTACGAGGAGACCGGCTTGGGCGTGACCGTCCCGAAGTGGCCGGCCAGGTTGGCGGTGGTCATCGCGTACAGCTCGCCCAGGAACCCGTACGGGCCGGTGGTGTCGTAGAGCACCAGGGTGCTCTTCCCGGTGGCGGGCGCGGGGTTGTTGGGCACCTGGCTCAGTGCCGCCGGCAGGGCCTTCAGCGCCTTGTCGGGCTTCAGTTTCTGATGGGGATTCAACTTCCGGGTCTTCTCGGCCGTCTTCTGCTTGCCGCCGAAGGCGGAGGACAGGTCAGCGGGGTTCTGCCCCTGCTGGACGGCCTCCCGGGACTGCTGGTGATCCGGAGGCGGCTTCGCGGAGACGGCGGACGGCGGAACGAATCCCACGCTGAGAACCAGAGCGAGCGCTGCCACGATTGTCGGTCGGCGCCAACTCCAGTTCTGTGAGTGCAAAGGCATGATTGCCCCTTGGATGAATGACGGATTCAGTCATGGACATGGATGTGGGCCACGGGGGCCCGGAAGCGGGAACGGCGCACAGGTGTGAAATTCCCCCACCTGTCTCCCGACCGTTCTTTCCCACCCCTGATCAATGCCCGGCGACCTGATTCCCGGCGTCTCGCACAGAGGGCCCGCGCGGCGCTCGGGAACGGCGTCTCGCAACGGGCCTGGAGCCGCTTCGGTGCAGCTGGTAGCGCTGCCCTCGGTCGCAGTACAGGCGATATAAGTGACGTTGTCACTGGTCCGACGGTGTGTCAATCCCCTCTGGCGAGGTATCACCGGATGTGCGCCGGTGTCACTCCCGGTAATCCTTTCCGGGGTGCCTGGCCGGTAATTCCGGGGGAATTCCGATCATTGAATCACTCTCGGTGCTGTGGTACGTTGGCGGTGATTGGTCCGATGGGGCGCGCGATGATCCGAGCCGGCCAGACGGTTGCCTTTTCCTGGCTCGGGGAGTGAGTGGCGAGACCGGCCCCCTCCAACCGCGAACCGCGAGAGCTGTGTCATGTCCGGCATCCGATCGCATTCTCTGGATTGAACTCCCATGTACGGGGTGAACTGCGGGGCCACCAGCGGGCTCTGCTACAGCGCGGCATCCGTGATGCCCACCGGTATGTCCGGGGCCGGCCTCGCCCGCCTCCTGCTCCAGGTCGCGGGTGCGGGCTTCGGGCTCTACACCGTGACCTGCCTCGTCCTGCTGGCGACCGGCCTGGTGCTCCGTCACCGCCGGTCCCGCCCGGTCCCGCCCGGTCCCGAACCGGACGAAGGCACCGCCTCCGGGGCGACCGCACTCCGCCGGGGTGCGTCATGGTGACCACCGTCCTGCTCTGGCTGAGCACGGCCGTCATCGCGACGACCATCGCCTACAACACCGGCATGTTCGCCCTGTCCCGGTTCGCCGCCGAGCCGGCCGGGGACGGGGAGCGCGAGCGCTTCTACGTCTTCATGCTCGCCTGCCTGAACGAGGACCGGGTGCTGGCCGAGAGCCTGCACCGGCTGATGGCGCTGCCGCAGCAGGACCTGCTGGCCCTGGTGGTTGACGACGCGTCGGACGACCGCACCGCCGAGATCGCCAGGTCCGCCGACCCGCACCGGGTGCTGCTGCACCAGCGGCGGCTCCCGGAGGCGCGGCGCGGCAAGGGGGCCGCCCTCAACGACGGCCTGCGCCACCTGGTCGACAGCGGCGTGCTGGGGGACCGGAACCCCGACGACGTGATCGTCTGCATCCTCGACGCGGACGGCCGGCTCGAACCGCAGGCGATCGACCGGGCCGACCGGTACTTCGCCGACCCGGGTACCGGCGCGGTCCAGATCGGCGTCCGGATGTACAACCGGCAGGACTGCCTGCTGGCCCGGATGCAGGACATGGAGTTCGTCGTCTACACCGACATCTTCCAGACCGGCCGCCGGCACCTCGGCAGCGTCGGACTGGGCGGCAACGGCCAGTTCATGCGGCTGAGCGCGCTGCAGTCGCTCGGCGCCGAGCCGTGGAGCCACCAGCTCACCGAGGACCTCGACCTGGGCATCCGGCTGATCGCGGCGGGCTGGGAGAACCAGTTCTGCTCCGGCGCAGCCGTCCACCAGCAGGCCGTGCTCAAGGTCCGTCCGCTGGTCCGCCAGCGCTCCCGCTGGTTCCAGGGCCACATCCAGGCCTCCCGCCTGGTGCCGCTGGTCCTGCGGGAGATCCCCGGGCGGGCCGCCGTCGACCTGGTCTACCACCTGTCCAGCCCGGCCCTGCTGCTGCTCACCTCCTTCCTGCCGCTCGCCTTCGTGGCCGGGGCGATCGGATTCGTCTCCGACTCCGTCGTGGCCGGCCACAGCACCTTCGCACCGATCTGGCTGGTCCCGCTCTACCTGCTGGCCTTCGCCCCCGCCTACGCGTACGCCTACGTGTACCGGCGGCGGGAGAGCGGTCTCGGCCTGCTCCGCTGCCTGCTCCTGGCGCACCTGTTCGTGGCCTACGGCTACCTCTGGTTCGCCGCCGGCTGGTGGGCCATCGGCCGCACGGTGAGCGGCCGCACCTCCTGGTTGAAGACCGCCCGCACCTGACGCCGTGTCAACGGCCGTGCCCCGGTCGGCCCGTGTCCCCTCGCATGCCCCGCCCCTGTTCCCTCCCGGGGCCTGCCCGTACCCTCCGCTGCCCTAGAAGGTCGTCATGTCCCAGCTGCCCTTTCCCGGCCCCGTCAGCACCGACCCGAACCGGCCCGTACGGGTCGCCGTGGTGCTCGGCACCCGCCCGGAGGCCGTCAAACTCGCCCCCGTCGTCCGGGCCCTGGAGGCCGCCCCCCGGTTCGAGCCGCTGGTGATCAACACCGGCCAGCACCGCGAGATGCTCGACCCGATGCTGTCCCGGCTCAGGCTGACGACGCGTCACAACCTGGACGTGATGCGCGACCGGCAGGAGCTCTCCGCCCTGACCGCCCGGCTGATCGAGGGGCTGGGGGAGGTGCTGCGCCAGGAGGAACCCGACGTGGTGCTGGTCCAGGGCGACACCAGCAGCACCCTCTGCGGCGCGCTCGCCGCCTTCTACGAACGCATCCCGGTGGCCCATGTCGAGGCCGGGCTGCGCAGCGGCGTCTTCGACGACCCCTTCCCCGAGGAGCTCAACCGCCGGCTGGTCAGCAAGCTCACCCGCTGGCACTTCGCCCCCACCGAGCAGGCCGGGGCGCTGCTCCAGGCCGAGGGCATCCCGGCCGACAACGTCTTCGTCACCGGCAACACCGTGATCGACAACCTGCTCTGGGTCCGCCGCCGCGGCGTCGGCCGGTCGGCCTTCCGGACCGGCCGCCGGGGCGTGCTGGTCACCCTGCACCGGCGGGAGAACCAGGGGGACCGGATGCGGGCGATGGCCGCCACCCTGCTGCGGCTGGCCCGCCGCGGCGACGTCGAGATCCTGCTGCCGATGCACCGCAGCCCCGCCGTCCGGGAGGTGCTGGAGGGCGCGCTCGCCCACGAACCGCACATCACCCTGACCGAGCCGCTGGACTACTTCGACTTCACCGCCTCGCTGGCCGACTGCGAGGTCGTCCTGACCGACTCCGGCGGCGTGCAGGAGGAGGCACCCAGTCTGAACAAGCCGGTCCTGGTGCTGCGCAGCACCACCGAGCGCCCCGAGGTGGTCGCCACCGGCGCGGCCCGGCTGGTCGGCACCGACCCCGAGCACATCCACACCGAGGCCAACAACCTGCTGGACGACCCGGCCCTCTACCAGAGCATGGCGGAGGCCCCCAGCCCCTTCGGCGACGGCTACGCCGCACAGCGGATCGTCACTCGGCTGGCCGAGGACTGCACCGCCCCCCTCCTGCACACCGACTCCCATGTCCCCTCACTGGCAGACTGGTGACCCGGCTGCGACCACAGGAGGGCTGCTGGTGTGCCCGGAACGGCCCGGAACGGACCCGCCCGTGCGGCCGTCCGGTGCGTCGAGCACCTGGCGGATCGTCATGGCCGCCTGCCTCGCCGTCCTCACCGCGGTCGCGATCGTGCTGGCCGTGCGGCCCGAGGCGCAGCTCCAGCACTGGCCGGAGGGCTCGGTGCACGGGCCCTGGCGCTCGGTCTTCAACGGGGAGGGCTACACCGGACAGCGGGGCGGCACCCTGGTCCTCGAACCCCGCCGCTCGCTCCAGCCGGCCGAGACGCACGCCGCCCTGGTGGTGTCCACCGACTCCTGGCAGACGGTCGACTACCGGCTCCAGGTGCGCACCACGGACCAGCTCCGCGACCCGGCTCCGAACGCCTGGGAGGTCGCCTGGGTGGTCTGGAACTACACCGACCCCCAGCACTTCTACTACCTGGCCCTCAAGCCCACCGGCTGGGAGCTGGGCAAGGAGGACCCGGCATACCCGGGCTACCAGCGCTTCCTGGCCACCGGCCTGCCGCAGTACCCGGTCGGCCCCTGGCACGGGGTCGAGGTCAGGCAGACCGGCGCCACCATGAGCGTCGAGGTCGACGGCCGGCCGGTGGTCACCTTCACCGACCAGGAGCGCCCGTACCAGGGCGGCCAGGTCGGCCTGTACACCGAGGACGCCCACGTCGAGTTCCGCGACATCCGGCTGCCCTGAGAACCGCCGGAAACGCCGATCGGGCGGCACCCCTGAACACAGGGGTGCCGCCCGACGGTGTGTGTCGGTTCAGGCTCAGACCGGCACGGAGGCCAGGCCGGGGGCCAGGAACTTCTTGCCGTTGACCCGCTCGGACACGCCCGCGCGGTCCAGGTACGGGGTGATCCCGCCGAGGTGGAAGGGCCAGCCCGCGCCGGTGATCATGCAGAGGTCGATGTCCTGGGCCTCGCCCACGACGCCCTCGTCCAGCATCAGGCCGATCTCCTGGGCCACCGCGTCGAGCGCGCGGTCCAGGACCTGCTGCTCGGTCAGCACGGTGTCGCCGAAGGTCAGCAGCTCCAGCACCTCGGGGTCGAGGACCTGCTGGCCGTCCACCCAGATGTAGAAGCCGCGCTTGCCGGCCTTGACCACCTTGCCGAGGTTCTCGGAGACGCCGAAGCGCTCCGGGAAGGCCCGGTTCAGGGTCTCCGAGACGTGCTGCGCGATGGCCGGGCCGACCAGCTCGAGCAGGACGATCGGGGACATCGGCAGGCCGAGCGGGAGCACGCCCTTCTCGACCGTCTCGATCGGGGTGCCCTCGTCGATGATCGCCTGGATCTCGCCCATGAAGCGGGTCAGGATCCGGTTGACCACGAACGCCGGGGCGTCCTTGACCAGCACGGCGGTCTTCTTGAGCTTCTTCGCCACGCCGAAGGCGGTGGCCAGCGAGGCGTCGTCGGTCTGCTCGCCGCGGACGATCTCCAGCAGCGGCAGGATGGCGACCGGGTTGAAGAAGTGGAAGCCGACGACCCGCTCGGGGTGCTTCAGCTTCGAGGCCATCTCGGAGACCGAGAGGGAGGAGGTGTTGGTCGCCAGCACGCAGGTCGGCGAGACCACGGCCTCCAGGTCCGCGAAGACGGTCTGCTTGACACCCATCTCCTCGAACACCGCCTCGATCACGAAGTCGGCGTCGCCGAAGGCCGCGGCCTTGTCCAGCGAACCGGTGACCAGGCCCTTCAGGCGGTTGGCGTTGTCCGGGTTGACCCGGCCCTTGGCCAGCAGCTTGTCGATCTCGGCGTGGACGTAGCCGACGCCCTTGTCGATCCGCTCCTGGTCGATGTCGGTGAGGACCACCGGCACCTGGAGCCGGCGGGCGAACAGCAGCGCCAGCTGGGAGGCCATCAGACCGGCGCCGACGACGCCGACCTTGGTGACCGGACGGGCCAGCGACTTGTCCGGCGCACCGAACGGACGCTTGGCCCGGCGCTGCACCAGGTTGAAGGCGTACAGGCCCGCGCGCAGCTCGCCGGTCATGATCAGGTCGGCCAGCGCGACGTCCTCGGCGTCGAAGCCCGCCTGGAAGTCCTGGTCCTTGACCTGCTGGATGATGTCGAGCGCCTTGTACGCGGCCGGAGCGGCCCCGTGCACCTTGGCGTCGGCGACCAGGCGGCCCCAGGCGACGGCGTCGTCCCAGGCCTTGCCCCGGTCGATCTCCTCGCGCTCGACCACGGTCGCGCCGGTGAGCACCTTGGCGGACCAGAGCAGCGACTGCTCCAGGAAGTCGGCCGGCTCGAAGATCGCGTCCGCGATGCCGAGCTCGAACACGTCCGTGCCCTTGAGCTGCTTGTTCTGGCTCATCGAGTTCTCGATGATGACCTTGATCGCCTTCGAGGGGCCGATCAGGTTCGGCAGGATGGTGCAGCCGCCCCAGCCGGGGACCAGGCCGAGGAAGACCTCGGGCAGCGAGAACGCCGGGACGCCGGAGCTGACGGTGCGGTAGCTGGCGTGCAGGCCGACCTCGACGCCGCCGCCCATCGCCGCGCCGTTGTAGAAGGCGAAGCTCGGGACGGGCAGCGCGGCGATCCGCTTGAAGACGTCGTGGCCGCCCTTGCCGATGGCCAGCGCGTCGCTGTGCTCCTTGAGCACCTCGACACCCTTGAGGTCGGCGCCGACCGCGAAGATGAACGGCTTGCCGGTGATGGCGACGGCCTTGATGGTGCCCTCGGCCGCCTCGGCCTCGACCTGGTCCAGCGCCTCGGAGAGCTTCGCGAGCGAGCCCGGGCCGAAGGTGGTCGGCTTGGTGTGGTCGAAGCCGTTGTCCAGGGTGATCAGCGCGATCCGGCCCGCGCCCAGCGGCAGGTCCAGGTGGCGCACGTGCGCGGTGGTGACGACCTCGCCGGGGAACAGCTCGGCGGCGCGCTTCAGCAGCTCAGTGGTGCTCATGGTCACTTACCACCCTCGAAGTGCGGGTTCTCCCAGATGACGGTGGCGCCCATGCCGAAGCCGACACACATGGTGGTCAGGCCGTAGCGGACGTCGGTGCGCTGCTCGAAGCTGCGGGCCAGCTGGTTCATCAGGCGCACGCCCGAGGAGGCCAGCGGGTGGCCGAACGCGATCGCGCCGCCGTAGGGGTTGACCCGCGGGTCGTCGTCCGCGATGCCGTAGTGGTCGAGGAACGCGAGCACCTGGACCGCGAACGCTTCGTTGACCTCGAAGGCCTGGATGTCGTCGATCGTCAGACCGGCCTTGGCCAGCGCCTTCTCGGTCGCCGGCACCGGGCCGATGCCCATGACCTCGGGCTCGACACCCGCGAAGGCGTAGCTCACCAGGCGCATCTTGACCGGGAGGCCGAGCTCCTCGGCGACGTCCTCGGCCGCGAGCAGCGAGGCGGTCGCACCGTCGTTCAGACCGGCCGAGTTGCCCGCGGTGATGTTGCCGTGCGGGCGGAACGGGGTCTTCAGACCGGCCAGCGACTCCATCGTGGTGCCCGGGCGCATCGGCTCGTCCGTGGTGGCCAGGCCCCAGCCGGTCTCGCCGACCTCGGGGTTGGTGTTGCGGATCGAGATCGGCACCAGGTCCGGCTGGATGTCGCCGTTGGCGTACGCCTTGGCGGCCTTCTCCTGCGAGCGGACCGCGTACGCGTCGCAGCGCTCCTTGGTGATGTGCGGGAACCGGTCGTGCAGGTTCTCCGCGGTCATCCCCATGAACAGGGCGGACTCGTCGACCAGCTTCTCCGAGACGAAGCGCGGGTTCGGGTCCACGCCCTCGCCCATCGGGTGCCGGCCCATGTGCTCGACGCCACCGGCGACCACGACGTCGTACGCGCCGAAGGCGATGCCGCCCGCGGTCGCGGTGACGGCGGTCAGCGCACCGGCACACATCCGGTCGATCGAGTAGCCGGGGACGGACTTCGGCAGACCGGCCAGCAGGGCGGCGGTCCGGCCGATGGTCAGGCCCTGGTCGCCGATCTGGGTCGTGGCCGCGATGGCGACCTCGTCGATCCGGTCGGTCGGCAGGCTCGGGTTGCGGCGCACCAGTTCACGGATGCACTTGACGACCAGGTCGTCGGCGCGGGTCTCGTGGTAGATGCCCTTCGGGCCGGCCTTGCCGAACGGGGTGCGGACGCCGTCAACGAAGACGACGTCCCTCGAGGTACGAGGCACGGGGGCTCTCCTCCCAGGGGACACGACAGTGGGTGCAGACCCCGGCCCACGACGGAGCGGCGCTGCTTCAACCGCCATGCTACCCGCCGGTAACTACCTTGCCCATAGTCGCCACCCCATGTGTCCCCCGTCACCACCTCTTCTCCGGGGCGGGGTCAATGAACAGGGGCGCGGGGAACTGCGCGAAAACGGAAGGGCAGCACCCGCAAGCCGGACTCGACGAGCCACTTGCACGTGCTGCCCTTCGGTGGCGCCCGCCGTCTACTCCTGCGGAGCCGGGGCCGGGACCCTTGCGTTGACGAAGGCGTCCGCGATCACCGGGCCGACCAGGTCGACCTGCCACTGGCGGGCGCCGAGCTTGCGCAGGGCGGCGGCCACCGAGGCGGCGTCGACCACGGCCGGCGGCTCCCAGGAGACGCGGCGGACCAGGTCGGGCGTGATCAGGTTCTCGGCCGGCAGGCTGTGCTGCTCGGCCAGCTCCGAGACCGCGGCGCGGGCGCCGGAGAGGCGGGCGGCCGCGATCGGGTCCTTCTCGGCCCAGGCGCGCGGCGGCGGCGGCCCCTCGTGCGGCGCGGTGGACGGCGGCAGCTCGGCCTCCGGGATCTCCCGGGCCCGCTGCAGCGCGGCCATCCACTGGTCCAGCTGACGGCGGTTCACCCGGGGCCCGAAGCCCTGGACGGCCTGCAGTGCCGGTGCGTTCAGCGGCATGGCGAGCGCGGCGTTCACGATCGCCACGTCGGAGAGCACCCGGCCGGGCGAGACGTCCCGGTCGCGGGCGATCCGGTCGCGGGCCAGCCAGAGCTCGCGGACGGCGGCCAGCTGGCGCCGGCGGCGGACCTTGTGCAGCTGGGAGGTGCGGCGCCAGGGGTCGGTCCGGGGGGCGGGCTTGGGGGCCGCGACGATCGACGCGAACTCCTCCTTCGCCCAGCCGAGCTTGCCCTGGGCGTCCAGCTCCTGTTCGAGTGCGTCGCGCAGCTCGACCAGCACCTCGACGTCCAGGGCGGCGTAGCGCAGCCACGGCTCGGGCAGCGGGCGGGTGGACCAGTCGACCGCCGAGTGCTCCTTGGCCAGCGAGAGGCCGAGCACGTTCTCGGTCATCGGGCCCAGGCCGACCCGGGGGAAGCCGGCGATCCGCCCGGCCAGCTCGGTGTCGAACAGCTCCCGGGGCTTCATCCCGACCTCGGCCAGGCAGGGCAGGTCCTGGGTCGCGGCGTGCACCACCCACTCGGTGTCGGCCAGCGCCTCGCCCAGACCGGAGAGGTCGGGGCAGGCGATCGGGTCGATCAGTGCGGTTCCCGCACCGGCCCGGCGGAGCTGGATCAGATAGGCGCGCTGGCCGTAGCGGTAGCCGGAGGCCCGCTCGGCGTCGACAGCGACCGGGCCGGTACCCGCCGCGAAGGCGGCGATGGTCTCGGCGAGCGCGGTCTCGTCCACCACGACGGGCGGGAGCCCCTCCCTCGGTTCGAGGAGCGGGACCGGGGCTGTCTCTTCTGGGATGGCTACGGCGTCGGTCACCCACCAAGAGTACGACGGTACGTGCGCACCGGAAGGTCCTCGGACTGGTCAGCCACCGTACCGACATATGCCGGGCGGTGTTCACGGGCCGGTCGGGGGGACGGGCCGGGGCGAACCGGGCGGGCAGGTGGCCCGGAGGAAACGTTCCTCCGGGCCACCACCTGCGATGCTTCCGGGCCGTGGGTCGGCTGACGGAGTGTCGGCTGACCGGGGCTCAGTGGATGATGCCGGTCCGCAGTGCCACCGCGACCATGCCCGCCCGGTCGCCGGTGCCCAGCTTGCGGGCGATCCGGGCCAGGTGGCTCTTCACGGTCAGGGCGGAGAGGCCCATCGCGACGCCGATGGCCTTGTTGGACTGGCCTTCGGCGACCAGCCGGAGCACCTCGACCTCGCGGCCGGAGAGCTCCCGGTAGGTGGTCGGCTGGACCCCCGGCGCCCCGGGGGCACCGGGCGCACCCGGAGCTCCGGTCGCACCGGGCATCCCCGGCATGCCGGGACGCCGCATCCGGCCGGCCAGGCCGCCCGCGCCGATCGGCAGCCCGGGGCGGCCGGGCATGGCCACGTTGGTCCGGGTACCGGTGACCACGTAGCCCTTGACGCCGCCGGCGAGCGCGCTGCGCACGGCGCCGATGTCGTCGGCGGCCGACAGGGCCAGGCCGTTGGGCCAGCCCGCGGCCCTGGTCTCGGCCAGGATGGTCAGGCCGGAGCCGTCCGGCAGGTGGACGTCGGCGACACAGATGTCGCGCGGGGTCGAGACCCGGGGGCGGGCCTCGGCGATGGAGGAGACCTCGATGACGTCCCGGACACCGAGCGCCCAGAGGTGCCGGGTGACGGTGTTTCGGACGCGGGGATCAGCGATGACCACCATGGCGGTGGGCTTCGTCGGACGGTAGGCGACCACGCTTGCGGGGTGTTCGAGAAGGACCGACACCGTGCCTCCTGGCGGGAGTGGCGGACGGAACCCCGATGGGGGCGGTCGGAGTGTTCCGCGTTTGGAAAGGGTCACAGACACCTTCGGCATCATCAGTGCCCGGCTTTAGCGAATGATCACGATCTAGTGAGTAACAATACGGACAAATCGCGCAGGCGAGTGATGCGACATGCCCTGGAATCGAACGAAATAGGTCGTGTTCGGTACCGACCCGAGCAGTTTCGGGCGGTCATTGACAGTGCGCGCAGCACAAGTCACACGGAGTCAGCCCTAGGGGTGGTGTTCGGCCGCGCGGCGGCCGAACACTCCTGGAGGGGAGAGCGCGAGGTGCTCAGTGGGAGCGCGGACGGCGCCGTGCGGGCATCGGGACCACTCCGCCGAGTGACGGTGCGTCGGGAACCCCGAGCGGGGCCGGCGTGGCAGGGGGCAGCCCGGCGCAGACGCAGAGCAGGTCGGCCCAGGCTGCCAGGTGCCGGTCGAACCGGCCGTCGGCCGGCGTCCAGGACGCCCGGATCTCGATCTCGGTGGACGGTTCCCGGTCGCCGAGGCCGCCGAAGTACTGCGAGGCGCACCTGGTCACGGTGCCGCTCGGCTCGACGTACCCGGCACCGTGCGCCTGCAGCGCGTCGGTCAGCCAGGCCCAGCCGACGTCGGAGAGCATCGGGTCGCCCGCCATCTCCGGCTCCAGGTCGGCCCGGGTGATCGAGACCAGCCGGAACTCGCCGTTCCAGGCGTCCTGCCCGGCCGGGTCGTACAGCAGCACCAGCCGGCCGTCGGCCAGCTCCTCGCCGTCGACCTCGACGGTGGCGGTCAGTGCGTAGGCGAAGGGGGCCATCCGTTTCGGCGCGGGCGCGGGGGAGAGCTCGACCTCGGGGCGCAGCCTCGCGCCCGCCAACGCCTCGACCGCATCGCGGAACTCGATCGGCGCCGACTCCTTACCCGTTCCGCCACCTTGTGCGGGGTGCCCGCCGACCGCTGCCATGACCGAGAGCCTAGGTCGGCCGGGCCCGCAATCCGAGTAATTTCGGCCGGTGTGGCGTGACGGTTGTCCGATCGTTCCCTGCCACTCCTTGGAGGAAGCCACGACCGGCTGGTGACGGCCGGGCCCGGGCCGCGTGCGAAGATTCGGGGCGTGAGTGAGACAACCGCAGCCCAGTCCGGTCAGCAGCCCGCCGCGCGCCGTGGCGCCGCGTACGACTCCGCGTTCCTGCGCGCCGCCCGCCGGGAGCCGGTGCCGCACACCCCCGTCTGGTTCATGCGCCAGGCCGGCCGCTCCCTGCCCGAGTACCTGAAGGTGCGCGAGGGCATCCCGATGCTCGACTCCTGCATGCGGCCCGAGCTGGTCAAGGAGATCACCCTGCAGCCGGTCCGCCGGCACAAGGTGGACGCCGCGATCTTCTTCAGCGACATCGTGGTCCCGCTCAAGGCAGTCGGCATCGACGTCGACATCAAGCCCGGCGTCGGCCCGGTGATCGCCGACCCGATCCGCACCTTCGCCGACCTGGAGCGGCTGCGCCCGCTGGAGCCGGCCGACATGCCGTACATCACCGAGGCCGTCGGCCTGCTGGTGGACGAGCTCGGGTCGACCCCGCTGATCGGCTTCGCCGGCGCCCCCTTCACGCTGGCCAGCTACCTGGTCGAGGGCGGTCCGTCGAAGAGCCACGAGAAGACCAAGGCGATGATGTACGGCGCCCCCGACCTGTGGGCCGCGCTGGTCGACCGGCTCGCCGACATCACCTCGATGTTCCTGAAGATCCAGATCGAGGCGGGCGCCTCGGCGGTCCAGCTCTTCGACTCCTGGGTCGGCGCCCTCGCCCCGGCCGACTACCGCCGCTCGGTGATGCCCGCCAGCACCAAGGTCTTCGACGCGGTCGCCGGCTACGGCGTCCCCCGGATCCACTTCGGCGTCGGCACCGGCGAGCTGCTCGGCCTGCTCGGCGAGGCCGGCGCGGACGTGGTCGGAGTCGACTGGCGGGTGCCGCTCGACGTCGCCGCCGGTCGGGTCGGCCCCGGCAAGGCCCTCCAGGGCAACCTCGACCCGGCCGTCCTCTTCGCCCCTACCGCCGTGGTGGAGGCCAAGGCCCGCGAGGTGCTCGACGCCGCGGCGGCCATCAGCGACACCGGCCACATCTTCAACCTCGGCCACGGCGTCATGCCGAGCATGGACCCGGACGCCCTCAGCCGCCTGGTCGACTTCGTCCACCGGTCCAGCGCCCGCTAGCCACCGCCCAGGGACCCGGGGCCGCCCGTCGGCGGCGCTCCGGGCCCCTGGTGGTGCGGACTAGTCCTGGGGCTTCGGCGCCCGGCGGCGGCGGAGCCACCAGGCGAGGGCGCCGAGCGGGGCGAGCACCAGCAGGAACGGCGCCACGGCGGCGACCCCGATCAGCAGGCCGCGGACCAGGGTGACCAGGGCGTTCCAGCCGCCGCCCAGGGCGTGGCCGATCGACCCCCAGAAGCCCTCCTCGGCCTTGGGCGCCGTCGGCACCGGTGCGCTCTCGCCGTACACCTGCAGCGTGATGGTGGAAAGCGAGGTGCGCGAGGACAGCTCCTGCTGCCGGTGCTGGAGCGACTCCAGATCCGCCTCACGGCGGGTCAGCTCGCTCTCCAGCGAGACCACCTCGGACAGCGACTTGGCCTCCGCCAGCAGCTTGCGGACCCGGTCCACGCTGGCCTGCTGGGTCTTCACCCGGCTCGCCACGTCGGCCACCTGCTCGGTCAGGTCGTCCGCCTGGCTGGAGCGGGACAGCACCTCACCCAGCCCGGAGAGCCGGTCCAGGGTCTGCTGGTACGAGGCCGAGGGCACCTTGAGGGTCAGCCGGGCGTCGGTCGGTACGCCGTCGCTGCCCTTGCCGCCGGTGCTCTCGCCGCCGACGTAGCCGCCGGCCGCGAGTGCCAGGCTCTGCGCCTCGCCCAGGGTCTTCGCCATCTCCTTGGTCCGGAGCGAGAGTTGGGCGGTGTACGCGATCAACCGGGGCACCGCGACCGCGCTCGCCTCCCCGGTCGGCGCGATCGGTGCGGTCGGTGCGGCGGAGGCCCCGCCCGCTCCGGGCTTGGTGTCGCCCGCGGCGGGGGCCGCCGCCGCAGCCCCCTCGGCCTTCGGGGCCGACCGGGCCGCCGCATCGCTGTGACCGGCCTCCGCGCTGCATCCGGCCAGCAGGACGGCCACCGCCACCCCCGCCGCCGCCAGTGCCGCCCGCCCTCTGCCGGATCCCGTGCCTGCCGTCATCTGCTTCTCCCCGCTCCGTGGTCCGCTGCTTGCGCACCTTGGACGCGGCCCGGCCCGCCGGGGATCCGTTCCGGTGATCGCAACTCGGTTACGGCGTGGTCGCGTTGAGGTCAGGCACCGGCCGTCCGCGTCCGCTCAGCGGGCCACCTCGGCGGCCAGGTACTCCTCCCAGGTCCGCACCCCGTCCGCGTTCGGCGTGGTCAGCGCGCCGCTGCGGAAGCCGGCCGCGGCTCCGCCCGGCAGGCGGACCGCCAGCACCCGGCGCCGCTTCCCGGCCGCCCGCAGCCAGCCCTCGGCCAACTGCTCGGCCCGGTACACCTTCGGCCCGCCCAGGTCAGGGGCCTGTCCGACCGGTGCGCCCTGGGCCAACTCGACCAGCCGGTCCGCCACTTCGCCCTGGTCCACCGGCTGGCAGTCCGTCCCGGCCGGCACCACCAGCACCGGCAGCCTGGACAGCACCCCGAAGGCCGCGTTCAGCAGGGTCGGGAACTGGGTGGCCCGCAGGTTGGTCCAGCCGATCCCGGAGTCCGCGAGCAGCCGCTCGCCCGCGAGCTTGATCCGGTAGTAGAAGTACGGGATCCGGTCCACCCCGACGATCGAGATGTTCACGACGTGGCCCACCCCGGCGGCCTTCGCCGCCGCGAGCATCCGCTCGAACCCGGGCAGGTCGTTCTTCGGGTGCCGGATGTCGGTCGCGCAGTGGATCACCGTCCCCACCCCCGCGAACGCCGCCGCCAGCCCGGCCCCGGTCAGCAGGTCCCCCCGCACCCACTCCACCCCTTCGGTCACCGGCAGCTCCGCCCGCCTCGTCAGCGCCCGCACCGGCACCCCCAGCCGCCGCACCCGCGCCAGCACCTCCCGCCCCAGCACCCCGGTCGCACCGGTCACCAGCATCACGTCGGTCATCTCTGCCTCCTCGTCGACACGTCCTGTCAGGGAGACTGAACAGCCGATCCGTTTGTGACAGGCTGAGCGCATGAGCGTGTTGCCCGACTGGATGTACCCACCGCGCGAAGAGGGTTGGTTCGCGGAGGACCTCGACCGTCTGACCGAGGCGCCCCGGCACACCGAACTGATCGATGGAGCGCTGATCTTCATGATGTCTCCGCAGCGTGCCTGGCACGGGCGGGTCGTAACGGCCCTGACGGTCACCCTGGGAGCGCTGGCACCGGAGGGGCTCACCGTCGAGCGGGAGATGACGATCCGCCTGGACCGGCGGAACCGGCCGGAACCGGACCTGCTGATCACCTCGGCGGAGTTCGACCCGGACCGCACCTGGTTCGCGCCGTCCGATGTGCTGCTGGTGGCCGAGGTGGTTTCGCCCGAGTCGGCGGACCGGGACCGTACGGTGAAGATGCGCAAGTACGCCGAAGCGGGGATCGGCCACTACTGGCTGATCGAGCGCGAGGACAACCGGCCGGTGGTCCATGTGTACGAGCTCGACCGGCCCACCGGCGGCTATGCGCCTGCGGGAATCTTCCGGGGTGAGTTGGCCCGGCCGGTGCCCTTCCCGGTCACGCTGGATCTCGACGTCCTGCTGACCGGACAACGCCCTGATTGATGGGTTTTGGGTGAGCTCTGCCAGACTGCGAGGCATGGCAGAACAGCGGGTCGTGGTGGTCGGTGGCGGGATCGCGGGGCTGACCGCGGCGTGGCTGGGCAGTGGGGCGGCGAAGGTCACGCTGTTGGAGGCGAGCGGGCGGTTCGGGGGCAAGCTGCTGGCGGGTGAGGTCGGTGGGGTCCGGGTGGACCTCGGGGCCGAGTCGATGCTGGCGCGCAGGCCGGAGGCGGTGGAGCTGGCCCGGGAGGTCGGGCTGGCGGGGGAGTTGGAGCCGCCGACCACGGCGAAGGCGGCGATCTGGACCAGGGGTGAGCTGCGGCCGCTGCCCGGTGGGCAGTTGATGGGTGTGCCGGGGGACCTGGCGGCGCTGGCGGCCTCCGGGGTGCTCACCGCCGCCGGGGTGGAGCGGGCCGGGCACGAGGGCTCGGCCGAGGTCGGCTCCGACGTCGCGATCGGGGCGTACGTGGCGGCCAAGCTCGGCCGCGAGGTGGTGGACCGGCTGGTGGAGCCGCTGCTCGGCGGGGTCTACGCCGGGCACGCGGACGAGATCTCGCTGCGCGCCGCCGTTCCGGCCCTGCTGCCGGTGGCCCAGGCCGGCGGGTCGCTGGCCGCCGGGGTCCGCGAGCTGATCGGCCGGCCCGGCAGCGGCGGCCCGGTCTTCCAGGGTCTGCGCGGCGGTCTCGGCACCCTGCCGGAGGCGGTGGCGGACGCCTGCCGGAAGAACGGCGCCGACCTGCGCACCGACAGCCCGGTGGAGGAGCTGAGCCGCACCCCCGAGGGCTGGCGGATCGTCAGCAACGGCGAGGTGCTGTACGCCGATGCGGTGATCCTGGCCGTCCCCGCCCCGCAGGCCGCCCGGCTGCTGGCGGCCGAGGTCCCGGTGGCGGCGGCCGAGTTGGGCGCGGTGGAGTACGCGGGCATGGCCCTGGTGACGATGGCGTTCCGCCGCGCGGACCTCGGGACCGAGCTGTCCGGCAGCGGTTTCCTGGTGCCGCCGGTGGACGGCCGGCAGATCAAGGCCTCCACCTTCTCCTCCAACAAGTGGGGCTGGCTGGAGCGTTCCGCCCCCGACGCCTTCCTGCTCCGCACCTCGCTCGGCCGGCACCGGGAGGAGGCGGCACTGGAGCTGGCGGACGAGGAACTGGTGGCCCGTTCGCTGGCCGACCTGGCCGAGGCGGTCGGCCTGCGCGCGAAGCCGTACGACTCGGCGGTGACCCGGTGGGCCGGCGGCCTGCCGCAGTACCCGGTGGGCCATCTGGACCGGGTGGCCCGGATCCGCGCCACCGTCGCCGGGGTCGGCGGTCTGGCCGTCTGCGGGGCGGCCTACGACGGGGTCGGTGTCCCGGCCTGCATCGCCAGCGCGCGCCGCGCCGTCAACGAGGTGTTGACCCCGGGCGCCGGTGCGGCTGTCACGGAAGGGAGAATGGGCGCATGACTGAGTCCACTGAACAGCAGCCCGCGAAGAAGAAGGCCCGCGACCTCAACCAGGTCATCCGCTACACCATGTGGTCGGTGTTCAAGCTCAAGAGCGAGCTGCCGGACGACCGGGCCGCGCTGGCCGCCGAGGTCGAGGAGCTGTTCGCGCAGCTCGCCGCCAAGGACGTCACGGTGCGCGGCAGCTACGACGTCTCCGGCCTGCGCGCCGACGCGGACCTGATGATCTGGTGGCACGCCGAGGACTCGGACGACCTCCAGGAGGCGTACAACCGCTTCCGCCGCACCGCCCTGGGCCGCCGGCTGGAGCCGGTCTGGTCGAACATGGCGCTGCACCGTCCGGCCGAGTTCAACAAGTCGCACATCCCGGCGTTCCTCGCCGACGAGGAGCCGCGCGACTACGTCTGCGTGTACCCGTTCGTCCGGTCCTACGAGTGGTACCTGCTCCCGGACGAGGAGCGGCGCGGCATGCTCGCCGAGCACGGCAAGATGGCCCGCGGCTACCCCGACGTGCGGGCCAACACGGTCGCCTCGTTCGCGCTCGGCGACTACGAGTGGCTGCTCGCCTTCGAGGCGGACGAGCTGCACCGGATCGTCGACCTGATGCGCGACCTGCGGCCGTCCCGGGCCCGGCTGCACGTCCGCGAGGAGGTGCCCTTCTACACCGGGCGCCGCAAGCCGATCGCGGACCTGCTCAACGGGCTGGCCTGACCCTCTTCCAGGCCTGGTCGACGGACCGTCACGGCCCCGTCCGGCACTTCGCCGGGCGGGGCCGGTCCGTTGGTACGGCGTCAGCTCCGCAGGGCCGCCCGGAGCCGGGCGTCCGGGAGCGCGGCGGGGCCCACCACGGCGACGGCGGTGAGGAGTTCGCGTTCGGCCGCGTCGGGGAGTCCGGCCGGGGGGACGTCGGGGGCGCCGCCCTGGCGGGGGAGGCGGGCGGCGTTGAGGACGTGCTGGCCGGCCGGGGTGGCCCAGCGGGTGTAGGGGCGGACGTCGACCCGGGCCATCAGCAGGGTGCCGCTGGTGAGGATGATCGGCAGCGAGAACCAGGCGACCGAGGAGCCGGCGTCACCGGTGCCCGGGGCGGCCAGCGCCAGCGAGGTGCCGAGCAGGACGACCGAGAGCAGCAGGGCCTGGCGGACCTGGCGGACCGCCAGCGCGGTGTTCTCCCGGATCATCGCCGGGGTGGCCAGCCCGGCCTGGACCAGGCGGCCGCCGATCTCCAGCACGATCGGGTGGGTCGCCAGCCGGTCCCGCAGTTCGCCGGTGCGGCACTGGCCCTCGGGGCCGATCGCGGCGATCAGGGCCCGCTCCAGCCGGCTCCGGCCGTGCGGGTCGACCACCGTGGTCCAGCCGGTGTGGGCCAGGTGCAGGCGCCCCCGGCCGGTCATCAGGACCAGGGCCAGCTCGACCACCCGGACCGGGCCGCCGGCCAGGTAGGCGGTCTCGTACAGGCCGACCCCGACCTGGTCGACGGGGTGCGAACGGGCCGGTCCGGCGAGCGAGTCGGCGGTGGCTGCGGCCCGGACCAGCCGCAGGCAGGACAGCACGGCCGCGAGCAGGGCAGGGACGAGCAGGAGCAACCACATGAGTTCGTTCTAGACCGGCACCTGCGCGGTTGGAAAGGATTCCCGGACTGCGGTACCGAACTGTGACGGTCCCGCAGCACGCGCAGGGCCCCGCCGAACCGCCGGTGGTGCTCAGTCGCCGCCGCCGCCTCCGCCACCTCCGCAGCTGCTGCCGCCGTCGGAGGAGTCGGAGGAGGAGCCGCCGAAGTCCGAGGAGCTGCCGCCGTCGGCCGCGCCGGAGTCGGACCAGTCGGACCAGGCCGACCAGTCCGGTCCGTCGGACGTGCCGGAGCCGCCGGACCCGTCGGACCCGTCGGTGTCCGGGTCGTGGGCCAGTGTTCCGTAGAGCACCAACTCGGCCAGAGCGACGCCCAGTTGAATGCCCGAGTTCGGTGCCGAACCGAGCGGCGCGGTGCTGGGGCGGGCGGGTGTGCGGGCGGCCCTGGGGCGGCCGTGCGGGTCCCAGCCGACGCCCTTGCGCAGGTGCTCCAGCTGTTCCATCCCGGCCGGGGTGATCCGGCTCCGGGCGGGGGCGGTCAGGCGCTGCCAGAGCAGGCCGAGCGGCAGCAGGAGCACGAAGCCGAGCGCGGGCAGCAGGCTCCCGCCCGGGGTGAGCAGCCGTCGGACGCCCGCGAGCACGCCGAGTGCCGTGCCGAGCCCGAGGGCGATCAGCAGCAGCCGGTTCGCCCGGAGCGCCCGCCGCTGCCGCCGGGGCTGGTACAACAGCCCCCGGTCGGCCAGTCGTCGGCCGATCCGGCGGACCTGCGGGCTGCGCAGGACGGCCTGCCGCATGGTGGCGAGATGGGCCCGGCCGGTCGGGCCGACCACCCGGATCAGGTCGGCCTCGGCCGGTTCGTGCGAGGTGCGGTCCGTCAGCGTGGCCTGGCCGGTGCGGGGGACGATCAGGCGCCCCTCCTGCTCCATCCGCGCGATCACGGCGTCGGCGACCCGCACCGGGCCGCCGGCCAGGTAGGCCGCCTCCAGCAGCGGCAGCCCGTTCTGCGGACGGTGCGGGTGCTTCCCGGCCCGCTCCATCCGTCGGCCGGTGAAGCCGGCCCAGAGCCCGGTCAGGGCCAACAGGCCGGTGGCGATGATGAGTTCGGTGTACGGCATTGGTGCTCTCCCCCCCGTTGAGTACCGGATCAGCTGCCCCCGCAGCTGCTCCCACAACTGCTCGACGAACTGCAACTGGACGAGCTGCTGGAGCAGCTGGACGAACTGCCCGAGGAGCCGCAGCTGCTGCCGGACGAACCGCAGCTGGACGACGAGCCGCAGCCGGACGAGGACCCGGAGTCCCCGGAGCTGCCCGGGTCGCCCGAGGAGCACCAGGTGGCCGCACCCGAGTCGGACGAGGACGAGGACGAGGAGGAGCTGGAGGCCAGCGGCCGGGCCGCCAGTGCGGCCCGCAACTCCTGGTCCTCCAGCGAGTCGAGGCCCTCCAGGGCGACCGCGCCGAGCAGCACGGCCCCGCCCGCCATCGCCAGGTCGTGCGGCTCCCACGGGCGGGAGCCGGACTGCATCAGCTCCAGCTGCCGCACCCCGGCCGGGGTGATCCGGCGCCGCTCGGGCCGGGCGACGGCCAGCCAGATCACGCCGACCAGCAGCAGGGCGAGGAACGGGAAGAACGGCGCGACCTCGGTGGCCTGCGCGGCCGTCGCCCAGGAGAAACCGGCCACCGCACCGAGGAAGACCACGACGAACTGGGCGAACCAGAGCAGCCGCCGGGCGTTCACCGCCTTCCGGTGCAGGTCGGGCCGGCGCATCAGCCCCCGGGCGGCCAGACCGTCGCCGATCCGCTGGACGTGCTCACTGCGCATCACCTCGCGCCGCAGCGCGGACAGTTCCACCCGGCCGTACGCGCCGGCGGCGGTGATGACCACCGCCTCGACGGCGTCCCGGGCGCTCCGGTCGGTCACGGTGACCTGGCCGGAGCGGGAGACGATCAGGCGGCCCTCCTGCTGCATCCGGACGATCACGGTGTCGACCACCCGGGCCGGGCCGCCGGCCAGGAAGGCGGTCTCCAGCAGCGGCAGTCCCCGGCCGGAGAGGCCCTGGGGCTGCGGGACGCGGCGCATCCGGCTCAGGGCGACCGACGCGTTCACGCCGGTCAGCAGTTGGGCGCCGGCCGCGATGGCGTACTCGGTGTACCACATGGGTCTTTCCCCCGTATCTCGATGAACTGGTGCGGTGCTCAGGGGCTCGGCGGTCGAGTGTGCGGGGCAGCGGGCGGGAGCGCCCGGCCCGGTCGGCACGGTGAACGTTTCCGGAGCCCCGGTCGGAATCTCAGCGACGCCACCAGCGGCGGTGCGACGGGCCGGTGGGGCGGAGGTGGCGTTCCAGGGCGGAGCGCCAGGCGGCGGTGGGGCGGGTGGTGACGGCCCAGGCGGCGAAGGAGCGGGCGTCGGCGCGGTAGCCGTCGGCCATCGGGTGGTCGGCGGCGTACTGCAGGAACAGCGGTCCGAACTCATGGCCGAGGATCAGCTCCAGGGCCGGGTCGACCCGGGCGACGGTGTCGCGGCGCTTGGCGGCCAGGCCCCGGACCTGGATCTGCACCTGCCGCGGGTCGAAGCCGGCCGGGATCGGCCCGCCGGCCACCAGGGCGTCGAGCAACTCTCCCTGCTTCCGGGCCAGTTCGGCCCGGGCCAGCACCAGGGCGGGGTCGCCGGTCCGGATCAGGTACTCGTCGTGCTCAGACATGGTGCGGCGCCCCTTCCAGGACCCGTCGGATCGCGTCCAGTTCCCCCGCCAGCTCGGCGGGCGGCGGGAAGTTGTCGTCCCGCTCCAGCAGTACGCCGGGCGGTACCGCCCGGGCGCGGAGTTCGGCCAGGACGGCCAGGACCGGTTCGGTGACCGGGTGGGCGTGGGTGTCGTGCCAGACGCCGTCCCGCTCGACGCCGCCCGCGACGTGCACGTAGGCGAGCGCCTCCAGCGGCAGGCGGTCCAGCTCGGCCGCCACGTCCAGGCCGAGGTTGACCCGGTTGGTGTGCAGGTTGGCGACGTCGATCAGCAGCCGGACACCGGTCCGCTCGACCAGCTCGGCCAGGAACTCGCCCTCGGTCAGTTCGTCGTCGGGCCAGCTCAGATGGGCGGCGATGTTCTCCAGCGCGAGCGGGACGGGCAGCTCCTGCTGGGCGATCCGGACGTTCTCCGCGATCACCCGCAGCGCGTCCCGGGAGCGCGGTACCGGCAGCAGGTGCCCGGCCTCCCGCCCGCCCGCCCGGACGAACGCCAGGTGTTCGGTGACCAGCGGCGACCCCAGCGCCTCGGCGGTCGTCGCGAGCCGCTCGAGCCGGGCCCGGTCGGGGAGGTCGGCCCCGCCGAGGCCGAGCGCGACCCCGTGCGGGACCACCCGGACGCCGCGCTCGCGCAGGATCCGCAGCGACTCGGGCAGCTGCCCGGCCCTCAGTTCGTCGGTGCAGAGGTTCTCGGCGACCACCTCGACCCAGTCCAGGCCGGGCAGCCGCTCCACCACGGTGTCGATCTCGGCGCGCCAGCCGATGCCGACCCCGAGTGCAGCAGATGTCATGTGACGCCCCCTTCGGAGGGCTCGCCGGAAAGGCCGGCGGAGAGGAGATCCAAGTACGGGACCGGCGGCTTCCTCGCACGCCGTCCCGTTGCTAGAGGGTGTATCCCCCGGCCCCCGCTGCCAACCCGGGAGAGCCAATCTCAGAGCTGAACTTGAGCTTTCTTCAGGTCACCCGAATATTCAGTGGCCGGGCGGCAGACGGCACCTTACCGTGGGCCGCCGACGACGCTGATTCGTGACCGCCGCCCGCCGTCGCCGAGGCGGCCGCCGCCCTCTGCAGCGCCGGCCGCCCGCACCCGCGGATGAGCCCGGCAGCCGTCCGGCACCGGGTCGACTCCGCCGTCCCCGACCCGATCGCCTTCGCGGAGCGGCCGGGGGGCGGTCCACGGCCGGGGCCTGGCCAAGCCGGCCGAGCGGCTGCGCCGAGGCGTACAGCAACAACGACGCGACCAACGCCCCGATGCCGGCCGACAACGACCGGCCGGCCCACCGGCGTTGCGCGAGCCGGTGGGCGTGCGCCGAGGAGCCGCTCAGCCGACGTCCACGCCGTGGGCGCGGGCCAGCCCGGCCAGGCCGTCGGCCCAGCCCTGGCCCATGGCGCGCAGCTTCCAGCCGCCCTGGTGCCGGTAGAGCTCCGCCACCAGCATGGCCGAGACCTCCGGGTCGGCCGGCGGGCGGAAGTCCCAGGCCGTTCCGTCCGCCGCGCGCACCGAGAGCCGGGCCGAGCGGAGTTCGCCGCAGGTCGCCGAACCGTCGGCGTCCATGTTGACCGAGACCGCCACCCGCTCCACCGCCGCCGGCAGGCCCGGCAGCCGGACGGTGGCGGTCTCGCTGTGCTGCTCCCCGGCGTGCTCCCTCGGGGCCAGCCGCACCGCGCCGTCCGCCGCGTCGGGCTGGTGGTAGAAGACGAAGTCCGCGTCGCTGCGCACCGTGCCGTCCGCCGTGAGCAGCAGCAGGGTCAGGTCGGTCTCGGGCCCGGCGGACTCGAAGCACACCGAGAGCTCGGCGGCCTGCGCCTCCGACAGTCGGGTGTTCTGCCCGGGCAGCAGCTCGACGGGCTCCGGCCGGAGGTCTTCTCGGGGGAGCAGCACGGTCGGCTCCTGCCCCGTCGGCGCCGACAGCCCGAGGTCCTCCCGGGGGAGCAGCACGGTCGGCTCGGCCGCGCCCACCGCGCCGACCGGGGCGGGCGGCTGGGTGGGCCTGGCCGGGATGCCGCCACCACCGCCGCTGCCGAGCCGGCCGGAGAGCCCGTGCTCGCGCAGCAGCCCGACCAGCATCGGCCCGTCCACCAGGGTCAGCGGCTTGCCCTCCACCCAGCGGCGGGAGTCGGGGCCGAAACCGGCGGTGGTGACCAGGATGCCCTTGGTGGCGCCGTGGTGGACCCGGGTGGCGTCCAGGTCGCGGACCGCCGTCGGGTCGACCGTCCGGCGGTAGCGCTTGGCCTGGATCACGATCTGACCGCCCGTCACCGGGTCCGGGTCCTCGGCGATCACGTCCACGCCCTGGTCGCCGCTGCGGGCGGTGGTCCTGGTCCGGAAACCGCGTCGGCGGAACAGCTCGGCGATCAGGTGTTCGAACGCGATCGGGTCCATCTCGAACAGGTCGGGCTCGTCCTCGCCCGCCTCCCGGTACTCGGCGATCTCCCCGGCCAGCCGGGTGGTGGGCACCGGCTCCAGCTTTTCCGGCCGGGCCGAGAGCCGGCCGCGCAGCCCGTCCACCAGGCAGTCCACCGGGGCCACCCGGTCCAGCGCGACCGCCCGGAAGTCCTCCTGCCGGACCGTCACCGCGAGCAGGTACCGCTGCTCGTCCCGCCCGCTGGCCGGATCGGTGCCCTCGACGTAGCCGTTGAGGACCACCGAGGCGAGCAGCCCGCCCCGGTCGGCCCGGAACAGCTCGGCGAGCACCCGCAGCGCGCACTGGGCCAGCACCTCGCGGTACAGCGCCTTGCGCTCCCCGGCGGGCCGGTTGACCTCGGCCTCGCGGTCGTCGCTCTTGACGTAGCGCACCCGGGCGACGGCCGGGACGCAGTCCTGGCCGGGCAGCTCCCAGTCCACCACCAGCTGGCGGGTGGACGCGTCCCAGCCGACGCTGCCGTCGCAGGGGAAGTCCTCCGGCCAGTCGTTCCGGGCCCGCAGCACCGTCTCGAACAGCTCCACCACCGCGTCCGGCGCACCGTTCGCCAGGTCGGCGGTGAGCCGGGCGGCCTGCCCGGCCCGGTCGGCGGCCAGCCGCTGGTTCTGCGCCACCCAGGTGTCGAACTGCGCCCGGTAGTCGGCCAGTCGGCGCAGCCGCTCGTCCTCGGCCTGCCGGGCCCCGTACCAGTCCTGCTCGAAGGCGGCCCTGGCCTGTGCGGCCTGCTGCTCGTACTGCTGCCGGGCCACCGGGTTCAGCGCCTGCAGGCCGGTCGGCGCGGGCACCAGGTACCGGTTCTGGTCCGGCATCTCCACCGGGCGGCCGAGCGGCCCCGGGTCGAACGGCGGCGGCTGGAACGCGGCCGGGGCATCGGCCAGCCGGAACGGCCGACCGGCCAGGCCGGTGGCCAGCACCGTCCGCAGCCGGTGCACCTGCTCCTCCAACTCGGCCGTCCGGCGCGCCGCATCGGCCTCCCGCCCCTGCTGGTACGCCCGCAGCGCCGCCCGCTCCCCCTGGGCGGCGGCCCGCTGCGCCTCCCGCTGCGCCCGCTCGTACTGGCGCTGCGCCGCGGCCGCCGCCCGGTGCCTGGCCTCCTGCTCGCGGGCCTGCTGGCGCTGCGCCTCGGCGATCATGGCCAGTACCCCGTGGTTCCGCTGCCTGGCCATGACTGTTTCCCTTCCCCACCTGACGGTTGATCAAGTCTGGCACGGGGTCGGGACACGCCGAAGGCCCGGGTCGCCCCGGGCCTTCGGCGGCTGCTACTCCGCCGGGCGGAGGGTCAGCGAGATGCTGTTGATGCAGTAGCGCTGGTCGGTCGGGGTGCCGTAGCCCTCGCCCTCGAAGACGTGGCCCAGGTGGCCGCCGCAGCGGGCGCAGCGGACCTCGACCCGGCGCATCCCCATCGTGGTGTCCTCGATGTACTGGACCCGGTCCTCGGCCAGCGGGGCGTAGTACGACGGCCAGCCGCAGTGGCTGTCGAACTTGGTCTCGCTGCTGAACAGCTCGGCCCCGCAGGCACGGCAGCCGTACACGCCGACGGTCTTGGTGTCGGTGTACTCACCGACGAACGGGCGCTCCGTCCCGGCCTCGCGGAGCACGTGGTACTCGGCGGGGCTGAGCTGGTCGCGCCACTCGGCGTCGGTCTTCTCGATCTCGTAGCTCACGGTCGCTCCTTCGGGGACACCAGGCGTCAGGCAGAAGGTGCAACGCCCGCGAGGCGCTCCACGATTTCCGGACCCAGGTTGGTCACGTCGCCGGCACCCATGGTGAGCACCAGGTCGCCCGGGCGGGCCAGCCCGGCCAGCACCGCCGGGGCGGCGGCGAAGGTGTGCTCGGGGCGGACGTCGGCCCCGGCGCGGCGGGCGGCATCGATGATCAGCTCGCTGGTGACGCCGGGGATCGGGTCCTCGCGGGCGGGGTAGATGTCCAGCACCACCGAGGCGTCGGCCAGGGCCAGCGCCTGCCCCATCTCCTCGGCCAGCTGCTGGGTCCGGCTGAACAGGTGCGGCTGGAAGACCACCAGCACCCGGCCCTCGGCCGCCTCCCGGATCGCCTCCAGGTCGGCCAGCATCTCGGTCGGGTGGTGCGCGTAGGAGTCGATCACCTGCACGCCGCCGGCCTCGCCCTTGAGCTGGAGCCGGCGCCGGACCCCGGTGTACGCGCCGAGCGCCTTGGCCAGGTCGTCCGCCGGGATGCCGAGCGCGATGCCGGCGGCCAGCGCGGCCACCGCGTTGTGCGCGTAGTGGCGGCCGGGCACCGAGACGGTGAAGGTCAGCTCGGCGCCGCCGACCAGCACGGTCACCTCGCTGGTCATCCCGTGCGGCCGGACCGCGAGCACTCGCAGGTCGGCGTCCTCGGCCGCGCCGACGGTGACGATCTTCAGGCCCTCCAGGCCGCGCACCCGGGCGGTCAGCTCACGG
The DNA here is from genome assembly GCF_040296785.1 of Kitasatospora sp. NPDC002040. NCBI lineage: Bacteria > Bacillati > Actinomycetota > Actinomycetes > Kitasatosporales > Streptomycetaceae > Kitasatospora > Kitasatospora sp. NPDC002040. The sequence continues at coordinate 102,097 of NZ_JBEOXV010000007.1, forward strand.
GCCCCCGCCTGGTCGGCCGAGACCACCAGGGTGCCGCCGGGCACGATCCGGCCGACGAAGGTCTCGAAGGACTCGTGGATCTCGTCCATCGAGGCGTAGTTGGCGTGGTGGTCCAGCTCCACGTTGAGGATGATCGCGACCTCGGGGGCGTACTTGTGGAAGCTGCGGTCGCTCTCGTCCGCCTCGGCCACGAAGATCTCGCCCGCGCCGTGGTGGGCGTTGGAGCCCGGTGCGTCCAGGTCGCCGCCGATCGCGTACGAGGGCTCCAGGCCCAGCTCGGCCAGGCTGACCGCGAGCATCGAGGTGGTGGTGGTCTTGCCGTGCGTACCGGCCACGGCCAGCGCCCGGCGGCCGCCCATCAGCGCGGCCAGCGCGTCCGAGCGGTGCACCACCGGGATGCCGCGCTCGCGGGCGGCGGCCAGCTCCGGGTTGTCGGCCCGGATCGCGCTGGAGACCACCACGCTGCTCACCCCGGCCGGGACGTTCTCGGCGGCGTGGCCGACCGCGACCTGCGCGCCGAGGGCCCGGAGCGCGAGCACCGTCTCGGACTCCCTGGAGTCGCTGCCGGAGACCGTGGCGCCGCGCACCGCGAGGATCTTCGCCAGTCCGGACATGCCCGCGCCACCGATGCCGATGAAGTGCGGGGCGTGCAGGTCGTGGGCGGCGTCGTTCAAGGAGGGCTCCGTACCTTGGGGATTCGGGGGCAAGGACGAATCGTCCTCGCGGGCGTTCCGCAAGGACGATTCTGCACTACCGGGAGCAGGGCTCAGGAGTCGCTGGCGAACAGCTTGAGCACCGGGACGCCCACCTTGTGCCGGGCCCGGGAGGCCCAGTCGCGGTGGAAGAACTCCTCCACGAAGTGCGGCGAGGTCAGCACCAGCACCTCGTCCGCCCCGGTCTCCTCGACCACGGCGCGCACCTTGTCCAACGGGTGCTCCTCGACCACCTGGCCGACCGCCTCGGCCCCGGCCTCGCGCAGGTGGCGCAGGCTGTGCTCCAGCGACTCGCTTGCCAGGGTGGGGTGTTCGCTCTCCTCGCGCTCGTGCACCGCCTTGTCGAGATGGCCGAGTGCCACGTCGTCTAGTGCGCGGAGCAGCTCGTCCTGCCTGCCGCGCGGTTGCATCAGGACGACGAAGGAGACCTTCTCCTCGCCGTGGAGCGTGGTGACCAGCTCCACGTCGGCGTCGGAGAGCGCCTTTTCGATCATCAGTACGGTCTTGAACACGTGAGTCCCTTCGCAGTTGCAGGCCCCCGGGTCCGGTGTCCCTTCCCATAGTGCCCGGAGGAGGCTTTCCTCACGCTGCACACGCGCCACATGGGCCACGTGCGAGTCGGATCACAGGGAAGGGCGGGATACGGGAGCCGGCTCGGCCGGACGCAGGTAGCGGGTGAAGAGGAAACCTTTCTGCTCGATCAATGAGACCAGCCGCATCGACTGTGTGTCAGACATTTCCGCATGGTGGAGGATTCGTGGCGCGTCGCCACCGGTGAGCAGCGGGGCCAGCGAGAGGCAGAGTTCGTCCAGCAGCCCGGCCGCCGCCAGCTGCCCGAGCAGCCGGGGCCCACCCTCCGTCAACTGCCTGGTCCAGCCCCGTTCGGCCAGCGCGGCCAGGGCCGTCGGCAGGTCCACCGACCGCTCGCCCGCGACGATCAGATCGGCCACCTTCGCCACCTCCCGGCGGGTCTCGGCGGGGGAGTCCTCGGTGGTGATCACCACCGTGCGGACCGGCGGATCGGTGAACAACGGCGTGGTCAGGGCCAGTCCGAGGCTCCGGCTGACGATCGCGATCCCCGGCGCGGGCTGCTGCCCGGCCGCCGCCCGGGCCGCCGCGAACTCGGCCCGCGCCCTGGCCGGCCGGTACCCCTCGGCACGGACCGTCTCGGCCCCTACCAGCACCACGTCGCACAGCGCCCGCAGCACCCCGAAGATCCGCTTGTCGGCGTCCCCCGACAGCCCCTCGGAGAGACCCTCCAGCCGGGCCGCGCCGTCCAGCCCGGCGACCATGTTGGCCCGCAGCCAGGGGCGGCCGTGGTTCACCTGGTCGGGGTACGCGTAGACCTCGGCGAGCGCCTCCAGGGAGTGGAGATCGTCGTGACGGTTGCCGGACGGGCTGATCAGCTGCTGCATGAGTTCGAGTCTTCCACGGGCAGTACCCTCTACTAACGTGCCCGCAGCCTCCCGCCCCGATGCCATAGCGACCGCTTCCGCGACCGTCTCCGCCCCCGCGACCCCGGTCGCGCTCACCGACCGCCGGCCGGTCGTGCCCGCCGAGCGCCTGGTCGCCGAGATGGTCCCGCCGCCGCGCTTCGCCGGTGTCAGCTTCGGCAGCTACCTGCCCGACCCGACCCAGGCCAGCCAGTACGAGGCGGTCCGGGTGCTGGAGGAGTTCGCGGCCGGGATCTCGGCCGCGGCCGAGCCCGCGAAGAAGGGCTGGTTCCGCCGCTCCGCCCCCGCCCCGACCGGTCCGGCCGGCGTCTACCTGGACGGCGGCTACGGCGTCGGCAAGACCCACCTGCTGGCCTCGCTCTGGCACGCCACCCCGGGCCCGAAGGCGTTCGGCACCTTCGTCGAGCTGACCAACCTGGTCGGCGCGCTCGGCTTCCAGCAGGCCGTGCAGACCCTCTCCGGCCACCGGCTGCTCTGCATCGACGAGTTCGAGCTGGACGACCCGGGCGACACCGTGCTGGTCTCCACCCTGCTCGGCCGCCTGGTCGAGAACGGCGTCAAGCTCTGCGCCACCTCCAACACGCTGCCGGAGAAGCTCGGCGAGGGCCGGTTCGCCGCCACCGACTTCCTGCGCGAGATCCAGGGCCTGTCGGCGCACTTCCGCCCGCTCCGGATCGACGGCCAGGACTACCGCCACCGCGGCCTGCCGGACGCCCCGCCGCCGTACTCCGACGCGACCGTCGCCGAACGCGCCGCCGCCACCCCCGGCGCGGCCCTGGACGACTTCGACGCGCTGCTGGAGCACCTGAAGGCCGTCCACCCCAGCCGCTACGGCGCGATGCTGGACGACGTCCAGGCGGTCTTCCTGCGCGGCGTCCACCAGGTCGACGACCAGTCCACCGCGCTGCGCCTGGTGGTGCTGGCCGACCGGATGTACGACCGGGAGCTCCCGATCACCGCCTCCGGCCTGCCGTTCGACCAGGTCTTCCCCGAGGAGCTGCTCAAGGGCGGCTACCGGAAGAAGTACCTCCGGGCCGTCTCCCGCCTGGTCGCACTGGCCCGCGACAGCGCCGCGTAGCGCCGGTCCGGCGGATCCGGCCGGAACGGTGCGCGGCATGGGGCACCCGTCCGGGCGGCCCCGGACCGCCGTGCGAACGGCCTCCGCCCCGCTGTGACGCAGATCACCGCGATGGAAGAACCCGCAGGCGGGATCGGGCGTCTGGCTGGTGTGAGAACACGCAGGAGAGCACTGGACCAGCTGGACGAGGAACGCCTCCTCCGGCTGGTCGCGAAGGGCGACCGCGGGGCGTTCGACGAGCTGTACCGCCGCACCTCGCCGTGGCTGGCGGTCCGGCTGCGCCGCCGCTGCGCGGACGAGCAGATCGTCGCCGAGGTGATGCAGGAGACCTACCTGGCGGTCTGGCGCGCGGCCGGCGCCTTCGCCGGGAGCGCGGTCGGCGGCTCGGCCGTCGGGTGGCTGTGGACGATCGCGGCGCGCCGCCTGGTCGACGCGTTCCGGCGCCGGGCCCACCACGCCGAACCCCCGGTCGCCGCCGCCGAGCGGGCCGTGGTGCCCGCGGCCGAGGAGGAGGTGCTGGCCGGGACCGTCGGCGGTGACGTCGGCGACGCGCTGCGGCGGCTGGCACCGGAGCTCCGGCAGGTACTGCAGGCCACGGTGCTGGACGGACTGTCCGTCCGGGAGACCGCCGTCCTGCTCAGACTCCCCGAGGGCACGGTCAAGACCCGCGCCCGCCGGGCCAGGATCGCGATGCGGGAGGCACTGGCATGAGCGTGGAGCATGCGTCGCTGCAGTTGATCGGCGAGTACGCGGGCGGCGGGGAGCTGCCGGCGGACACGCTGTGGGCGCTGGAGGCCCACCTGGAGGGGTGCGCGCGGTGCCGGGCCGGGCTGGCGGCCTCCGTGGCCGCCGGGGAGCCCGGCACCGCCGCCCTGCTGGAGACGGTCCGGGCCGCGCTGGCACCGGAGTTGGCGGCAGGACCGGCCCGGGCCGGGCGGTACCGCCGGTACCGGGTGCCGGCCTGGCTGACCCCGGCGACGGCGCCGTGGCTGATGATGACCGTCACCTTCACCCTGCTGGCGCTGCTGCTGGACGGCGCCGGTCTGCCCGAACTGTTCGGCGGCGCCTCGGCGTTGCTGCTGGTCGCCCCGGTGCTGCCGCTGTGCGCGGTGGCCGCCTCCTGGTCGCGCGGGCTGGACCCGGCGTACGAGCTGACCGCCTCGACCGCCCGGGCCGGGCTGCCGCTGCTGCTCCGGCGCACCGCGGCGGTGCTGGGCGCGGTGCTGCCCGTGCTGCTGCTGGAGGGCTGGCTGACCGGGGCCATGACGGCCGCTCAGTGGCTGCTGCCCGCGCTGGCGTTCACCACGGCGGCCCTGGCGCTCGGCAGCGTGGTCGACGTGACCCGTGCCGCGTTCGCCCTGGTGGCCGCCTGGGCCGCCGCCGTGGTGCTGCCGACACTGGCCACCAGCCGGTTCCCGGTCGCCCTGCAGTCGGAGCAACTGCCGCTGTGGGGGCTGCTGTTCGCGCTCGGCTGCGGTGCCGTGGCCGCCCGAAGGGGCGCGTACGCGGTGCCCCGGAACTCTCGCTGACCCCCCTCGAATCCGACCCCCTCGAAAGGGGATCACCGCATGACACGCACGACGGGCGCGGTCGACATCGCGCCGAGGACGTACGCCTGGGAGATCCGGGCCGCCGGCCTGCAGGTCCGGGCCGGGCGGAAGAAGATGGCCGTCGACGGGCTCGACCTCTCCCTGGGCACCGGTGCGCACGGCCTGCTGGGACCGAACGGAGCCGGGAAGACCACCCTGATCCGGGCCCTGGCCACCGTGCTGCGCCCGGCCGCCGGGGAGCTGGAGCTGCTCGGCGGCTCCCCGGGCGGCCCGGGCGGCCTCCGGGCGCTGCGCCGCCGGATCGGCTACCTGCCGCAGGAGTTCGGCTACTACAAGCGCTTCACGGTGCGTGAGTTCGTCGAGTACATGGCCTGGTTGAAGGAGGTCCCGAAGGCGGAGATCCCCGGGGCGGTCCAGCGCGCGGTGGAACGGGTGGGTCTGGCGGACCGTGCCGACCACCGGATGAAGACCCTGTCCGGCGGCATGGTGCGGCGGGCCGGCATCGCCCAGGCGATCGTCAACGACCCCGACCTGCTGCTGCTGGACGAACCGACGGCCGGTCTGGACCCCGCGCAGCGGCTGCGCTTCCGCGAGCTGCTCCAGGAGCTGGGCCGGGAGGCCTGCGTGGTGGTCTCCACCCACCTGGTCGAGGACGTCGCGGCGGCCTGCTCCGACGTGGTGCTGTTCGCCGAGGGGCGGCTGGTCTTCCAGGGCACCCCGGCGGAGCTGGCCGCGGCGGGCGGCCCCGAACACCCGGGCGACAGCCCGCTGGAGCGCGGCTACTCGGCGCTGCTCCGCAACTCCGAGCAGCCCGGGGGCACCTGGTGAACGGACGTGTGCTGGGGATCGAACTGCGGCGCTCCGCGGCCCCGTGGGCCGGCCTGCTCGTGCTGGCCGCCAGCCTGGCGGTGTTCGGCCTGATCGACGGGATCTGGTGGCGCGGCACCGCCGGCTGGACCGCCCAGTGGACCTCGATGGCCCTGTGGACCAGGTACCTGCTGGGCTTCTGGTGGCCCCTGGTGGTCGGTCTCGGCGCGCTGTACGGGCTGCGCGACTCCCGCTCGCGGATGACCGAGCTGCTGGGCACCACGCCGCGCCCGGCCCGGGCCCGGGCGGCGGTACCGGCCGGTGCGACGGCACTCGGGCTGGTGGTGGGCTTCGGCCTGCTGGTCCTGGTGGGCGGTGTCCAGGTGGCACTGGGCGGCACCACCTACCTGCCGCTGGGCTGGCTGCCGATCTCGCTGGTGGCGGTGCTGGCGCTGGTCGCGGGTGCCGTGTTCGGGATGGGCGTGGCCCGGGCCCTGCCCTCCGTGCTCACCCCGCCCGCCCTGACGGTGGCGGTCCTGCTGCTGACCGGCCTGCTGCGTCCGGTCAACGAAGGGGAGCTGCCGACCAGCCAGGCGAACGGCCCGTTCGCCCAGCTGACGCCGGTGACCGCGGAACCCCGCGAGATGCTGCTGACCCTGTCCGGCTCCGTCCACCTCGGCCAGACGCTCTGGCTGCTCGGCCTGCTCGCCACCGGCTTCCTGCTGCTGGCGGCGGGGACCCGGCAGGCCCGGCTGCTCGCCCTGGTGCCCGTGATGGCCCTCACCGCGCTGGCCCTGCTGGTGCTCCCCGCCGACCCGCGCGACACCTACGTGGTCGACCGGGCCGCCGCGAGCCCGGTCTGCGACGGCCCGGTCTGCGTGACGGAGGCGAACCGGTTCCGGCTCGCCGGGCTCGCCCCGTCCGGCCGGGAGGCGCTGCAGGTGCTCCGGGACCGGCTGGGCGACCAGGCGCCGACCACGGTCCGGGAGGACACCGCGCTCCGGGCGCTGGGTGACCCCCGCCCGCTCTCCGGCGACACGGTACTGCTCGACTTCGACGAACGGCTGGTCGCCGGGGCGAGCGGCCGGGACCTGACCCGGGTGCTGGTCGGCCAGGGCCTGGCGCCGAACTGCCGCGGCTACAACGACCGGGAGGGCGGCGGCCTGGAGGGCGTCGCCACGCAGAGCGTCGTCGCCAGCTGGGCGCTCGGCGACCCCCGGCTGGTCCCGCTGGAGCAGCCGGGCACCGACGACTACAACCGCAGCACCTGGGCGGAGGCCGAGGCCACCTGGACGAAGCTGGCGGCACTGCCGCCGGCCGGGCAGCGCGCCTGGATCGCCGAGGTGCGCACCGCCGCCCTCGCCTGCTCGCCGACACCGGAACCGGCAGCGGCACCGGCACTGGCAGCGGCCGGGGCGGTGGCCCGGTGAACTGGCTGCTGCTGTACGGGCGTTCGCGCCAGGTTCCGCTCTCGGCCGCGCTGATCGTCCTGGTCGCCCTGGCGGTGCTGGTGCTGGCCGGGGACGGTCCGGCGGCCCCGTCGACCGCGGTCCTGATGCTCACCGCGAACGTGGCCGCCACCACCGTCGGCCTGGCCGGGCAGGACGCCGCGCTGGACCGGACGGCCGCGATCCGCTGGGCCCCCCGGCGGGCCGCGCACGTCCTGCTGACCGCCGGGTCCGCCGCGGCGGCGGTGCTGGCGGTCCGGGCCCTCGGGCCGGAGCTCGGCTCCACCGCGCTGGTGCTCCGCGACAGCGCGGGCCTGGCCGGTCTCGGCGCGCTCGGGGCGGTGCTGTTCGGGGTGCACTACGCCTGGACCCTGCCGGTCGGGTGGTACGCCCTGGTCTCCTTCGTCCCGCCGCTGTCGGGTGTCGCGGGGGAGATCGGCCACTGGCCGGTGCTCGACCCGGCCACCACGGTGTCGGCCTGGACGCCGGTGGTGCTGCTGGTCACCGGCACCCTGCTGTACGCGGCGGCGGGCCCGAAACGCTGACCGGGCCCGGGCTGTCGGTGCGGGGTCGTACCGTTGACCCCGTGCGTCCCATCACGAGTATCGAGCGGTCCGTGGCGCCCTTCGAGGTCGTCAGCCCCTACCAGCCCAGCGGTGACCAGCCGGCGGCCATCGCCGAGCTGGAGCGCCGCATCCGCGCGGGTGAGAAGGACGTCGTCCTGCTCGGTGCCACCGGCACCGGCAAGTCGGCGACCACCGCCTGGATGATCGAGAAGCTGCAGCGCCCCACCCTGGTGATGGCGCCGAACAAGACGCTCGCGGCCCAGCTCGCGAACGAGTTCCGCGAGCTGCTGCCGAACAACGCGGTCGAGTACTTCGTCTCGTACTACGACTACTACCAGCCCGAGGCGTACGTCCCGCAGACGGACACCTACATCGAGAAGGACTCCTCGATCAACGAGGAGGTCGAGCGCCTGCGCCACTCCGCGACCAACAGCCTGCTCACCCGCCGCGACGTGATCGTGGTCGCCTCGGTCTCCTGCATCTACGGCCTCGGCACCCCGCAGGAGTACGTCGACCGGATGGCCCAGCTGCACGTCGGCGAGGAGGTCGACCGGGACGCGCTGCTGCGCCGCTTCGTCGACATGCAGTACACCCGCAACGACATCGCGTTCAGCCGGGGCACCTTCCGGGTCCGGGGCGACACGATCGAGATCTTCCCGGTCTACGAGGAGCTCGCGGTCCGGATCGAGATGTTCGGCGACGAGATCGAGGCGCTGTACACGCTGCACCCGCTGACCGGCGAGATCATCAGCCAGGACGAGTCGATCTACGTCTTCCCGGCCTCGCACTACGTCGCGGGCCCGGAGCGGCTGGAGCGCTCGGTCAACGACATCGAGCAGGAGCTGGAGCAGCGCCTGGCCGTGCTGGAGAAGCAGGGCAAGCTGCTGGAGGCGCAGCGGCTGCGCATGCGCACCACGTACGACCTGGAGATGCTCCGCCAGATCGGCAGCTGCTCCGGCATCGAGAACTACTCGATGCACTTCGACGGCCGCTCGCCCGGCTCCCCGCCGAACACGCTGCTCGACTACTTCCCGGAGGACTTCCTCCTGGTGATCGACGAGTCGCACGTGACGGTCCCGCAGATCGGCGCGATGTACGAGGGCGACGCCTCCCGCAAGCGCTCGCTGGTGGAGCACGGCTTCCGGCTGCCGTCCGCGCTGGACAACCGCCCGCTCAAGTGGGAGGAGTTCCTGGAGCGGGTCGGGCAGACGGTCTACCTGTCGGCGACCCCGGGCAAGTTCGAGCTGGCCCGGGGCGACGGCACGGTGCAGCAGATCATCCGCCCGACCGGCCTGATCGACCCCGAGGTGATCGTCAAGCCGACGGAGGGTCAGATCGACGACCTGGTGCACGAGATCCGCAAGCGGATCGAGAAGGACGAGCGGATCCTGGTCACCACCCTGACCAAGAAGATGTCCGAGGACCTGACCGACTACCTGCTCGGCCTCGACATCAAGGTCCAGTACCTGCACAGCGACGTCGACACGCTGCGCCGGATCGAGCTGCTGCGCGAGCTGCGGGCGGGCAAGTTCGACGTGCTGGTCGGCATCAACCTGCTCCGGGAGGGCCTCGACCTGCCCGAGGTCTCGCTGGTGGCGATCCTGGACGCGGACAAGGAGGGCTTCCTGCGCTCCGGCACCTCGCTGATCCAGACCATCGGCCGCGCGGCCCGCAACGTCTCCGGCCAGGTGCACATGTACGCGGACCGGATCACGCCCTCGATGGAGCTGGCGATCGGCGAGACCAACCGGCGCCGGATCGTCCAGCAGGAGTACAACACCAAGCACGGGATCGACCCGCAGCCGCTCCGCAAGAAGATCGGCGACATCCTGGACACCCTCTCCCGGGAGGACCTGGACACCGAGGAGCTGCTCGCCACCGGGTACCGGAGCACCGGCAAGGGCAAGGCCGCGGTCCCCGCACTGGGTGCCGGGCGGAAGCCGGCCAAGAGCCTGCCCGCGGCCGAGCTGGCCGACCTGATCCAGCAGTTCACCGACCGGATGCACGCGGCGGCGGCCGACCTCCAGTTCGAGCTGGCGGCCCGGCTGCGGGACGAGATCGGCGAGCTGAAGAAGGAGCTGCGCCAGATGCGCGAGGCGGGCATGGCCTGAGGGCCCGTCAGTAGCACAGCAAGGGCGTACCCCGTGGCGCGGAGCCGGTTTCCGCGCCACGGGGTACGCCCTTGCGAGGGGCGCCCGGGTGCAGGCTCTAGGGTGGTCTGCGGGCAAACCCCGTGCAGGGGGCCTCAGCCGGGGGACGGCAAGGGGGTGTTCCGCCGTTGCGCCGGTCCGGGGCAGGGCCGGGCTGAGGAGAGAGGGCAGTACCGTGTCGGTGAATCTGGCCAAGGGTCAACGGGTCAGTCTGCAGAAGAGCTCGGGCGAGTCGCTCACGGTGGTCCGGATGGGCCTGGGGTGGAAGGCCGCGCCCAAGCGCGGGCTGTTCGGCAGCAGGACCAGGCAGATCGACCTGGACGCCTCGGCCCTGCTGTACGCCGAGCGGACCCCGTCCGACGTGGTCTTCTTCCAGCACCTGGTCAGCAACGACGGCTCCGTCCGGCACACCGGGGACAACCTGGTCGGCGGGGCGGGCTCGGAGGACGACGAGTCGATCCTGGTGGACCTGGCCCAGGTGCCGGCCCACATCACCCAGGTGGTCTTCACGGTCAGCTCGTACACCGGCCAGAGCTTCGCCGAGGTGCAGCAGGCGCACTGCCGGCTGGTGGACGAGTCCACCGACCAGGAGCTGGCCCGGTACGAGCTGACCGGCGGCGGCCCGCACACCGGGCAGATCATGGCCAAGGTGTACCGGGACGGCGAGGGCGGCTGGGGCATGCAGGCGATCGGCGCCCCGGCGAAGGCGCGGACGTTCCAGGACATGCTGCCCGCGATCGAGCCGTACCTCTGACCCGACTCGCCCTTTACCTTCTTTACCTTCTCTTGGTGTTCCTGTTAGGCTTGCCGACAGCGGAGGGGAGTATTCCCCCGCAGCGTTCCCGTCATCACGGGCGCCCTTCCGGGTGCCCCGGGGCGCTGGTCCGGTCCGGCCGAGCGCGGCAGACGGGCGGAAGAGACCTCCGGCAGTGACGATGTGTGTCTCGCCTACCTGCCGGAGGAGCAGCTAGTGGACGTGTCCGTAGGTCTTTGGGTCGGCACGATCGGGGTTCTGATCGCCCTGGTCGTGGCCGACTTCTTCATCGGTGGTCGCAAACCGCACGAGGTCTCCATCAAGGAGGCGGGAGTCTGGACCACGGTCTGGATCGTCCTCGCGCTGCTCTTCGGCGGTTTCCTCTGGTGGTACGGCGGCTCGCAGCCGGCGGGTGAGTTCTTCGCCGGGTACATCACCGAGAAGTCGCTGAGTGTCGACAACCTCTTCGTGTTCATCCTGATCATGGGCAAGTTCGCGGTGCCCAGGATCTACCAGCAGCGCGTGCTGATGGTCGGTGTGATCATCGCGCTGGTGCTCCGCGCGGTCTTCATCGCCGGCGGTGCCGCGCTGGTCTCCGAGTTCTCCTGGGTCTTCTACATCTTCGGCGCCTTCCTGATCTGGACCGCGTACAAGCTGGTCAAGGAGGCGATGGGGGACGACGAGGAGGAGGAGTTCGAGGAGAACCGCCTGCTCAAGTCGATCGAGAAGCGCTTCCCGTCGACGGACCAGTACCACGGCACCAAGCTGACGATCAAGCAGAACGGCAAGCGGCTGATGACGCCGATGCTGATCGTGATGCTCGCGATCGGCACCACCGACGTGCTGTTCGCGCTGGACTCGATCCCGGCGATCTTCGGCCTGACCCAGGACCCGTACATCGTCTTCACCGCCAACGCCTTCGCCCTGATGGGCCTGCGTCAGCTGTACTTCCTGATCGGCGGCCTGCTGAAGAAGCTGGTCCACCTCAGCTACGGCCTGTCGGTGATCCTCGGCTTCATCGGCGTGAAGCTGGTGCTGCACGCGCTGCACGAGAGCGGCGTGCACGTCCCCGAGATCGGCATCCCGCTCTCGCTCGGCGTGATCGGCGGCGTGCTGGTGATCACCACCATCACCAGCCTGATCGCCTCGAAGAAGCAGGCGGCGGCCGAGGCCGCCGCCGCGAAGGACGAGATCGACGCCTGACGGTCGATCGACGGAAGGGGCGCCCCGGTCAGCCGGGGCGCCCCTTCCACGTTCCGGCTCACGCGCCGAGCGCGGCCGCCTCCAACTGCTCGGCCGGCACCAGCCCGGCCACCGCCGGGGGCTCGGTCGGCTCCAGCAGGCGGCTCGGGGTGCCGTCCACGCCCACCGGCAGGTCGCCGTCCAGGGTGATCCGGCGGACCAGGCGCGGCTGGTCGCCGTAGTCGTTCACGGCGTAGTGCTGGGTGGCCCGGTTGTCCCAGATCACCACGTCGCCGACCTGCCAGTCCCAGCGGACGGTGTTCTCCAGCCGCTCCACGTACCGCTGGAACAGCTCGATCAGCGCCCGGCTGTCGGCCCCCGAGACGCCCTGGATGCGCTGCGCGAAGGCGCCCAGCAGCAGGCTCTTCTCCCCGGTCACCGGGTGCACCCGCACCAGCGGGTGCTCGGTCTTGAACGCGGTGGAGACGAAGACCTGCCGGAACAGCGCCGCGATCTCCTTGTTGTCCGCGAGCTCCGGGGTCAGCGCCAGGCTGGCGGCGTAGTCGTAGTCGTTGGTGTGCACCGCGCGCAGGCTCTCGGCCAGCACCTTCAGCGGCGCGGGCAGGTCCTCGTACGCGGCGGCGGTGTTGGCCCAGACCGTGGAGCCGCCCGCCTCCGGCAGCTCCAGCGAGCGCAGGATGGACGCCTTCGGGTAGGACGGCACGAAGGTCACGTCGGTGTGCCAGTTGTTCGCCCGGACGCCCTTGGTGGCGTCCAGCTCGAAGATGTACCGGCCGTCCGCGCTCGGCACCGTCGGGTGGCCGACCGGCTGTCCGAGCAGCCGCGCGAACGCCTCGTGCCCGGCGTCGTCCAGGTGCCGCTGGCCGCGGAAGAACAGCACCTTGTGCCGGTACAGCGCGGCCTCGATCGCGGCCACGGTCTCTTGGTCGAGCGAGCCGCTCAGCTCGATGTCGTGCACGACGGCGCCGATCCGGCCGGCGGCGGGGGTGAGACGAAGGTCGATGGCAGCGGTGGTCATGGCTGTCCTCCAGAACAGTGCGGTGGAACTCCCGCCCCGGGCAGGCGAATTCGGCCCGAGCGGGTGGGGGGAACGTGGATGCGCGGAATCAGCGGGCGGACGGGCTGCGGCGACAACAGCAGCGCGTACGGGGAAGCGGACAGCGACTGGTCATGGTCTTCCCCTCTCCCGGCCCTCGTGACGCGGTTCGAATGGCATTCATCGTTCCGCACCGATCTGGCAGCGGTGTTGCGGCGGTATGAAATATCCCGGTCGACGCCGGAAGCCCGCCCCCGGGTGGGGGCGGGCCTCCGGAAACCGATGGATCGTCACCAGCCGCGGGCGCGCCATTCCGGCAGCTGCGGACGCTCGGTGCCGAGGGTGGTGTCGCTGCCGTGGCCCGGGTAGACCCAGGTCTCGTCGGGGAGGACGAAGAGCTTCTCGGTGACGTCGCGGTAGAGGCTGTGGAAGGCGTCCGGGTCCTTCCGGGTGTTGCCGATGCCGCCCGGGAAGAGGCAGTCGCCGGTGAACAGGTGCGGGTGGCCCTGCGGGTCGTCGTAGACCAGCACGATCGCGCCCGGGGTGTGGCCGACCAGGTGGCGGACGGTCAGCTCGACCTGGCCGACGGAGACGGTGTCGCCGTCGTCCAGCAGCAGGTCGGTCGGCACCGGGATGCCGGGGGCGTCGATCCGGCCGGCCGCCGTCCGGGCGCCGGTGGCGGCGACGACCTCGGCGAGGGCACCCCAGTGGTCGGCGTGCTGGTGGGTGGTGACCACGGTGGCGAGCTGGTCGCCGACCGTCTCCAGCAGCACCGGGGCGTCCGCCGCCGCGTCGATCAGCAACTGCTCGTCGGTGGCGCGGCAGCGCAGCAGATAGGCGTTGTTCTCGTACGGCCCGACCGCGATCTTGGTGATGATCAGATGGGCCAACTCCCGTACGTCCGGCGGGCCGCCGACCTTCACTGCTCCGTGGTACGTCATTGCGTCGCTGCTCCTCGTTCGCCCTGGGCCTGAACCTCTGCCGCCATCATGCCGGGTCAGCCCATCGGCGGGAGCTCCGGCAGAGCGGTGTGGTCCAGCTCCTGGTCACCGCGCCGGACCAGCAGGCCGGCTCCGTCCGAGCGGCCGGACAGCCAGGCGGCGAGCGTCCGGACCGGGCCCTCGACGGTGAGCTGCTCGGCGCCGTCGCCCAGGGCGGCCCGCTGGCCGGAGTCGGTGCCGGTCAGGGTGAGCGCCGGCAGGCCCTCCGCCTTCGCGAACTGCTCGGCCAGCCGCGGGAACTCCGCCTCGGCGAAGCCGGCCGGCCACTGCGCGTGGGTGTAGTCGGCGCCGAGGTCGACCAGGTGGTACTCGATCTCCATCTGCCGCTTCAGCGGCAGCTCGTAGGCCGGGAAGAGGAAGCCGGAGCGGTGCCGGATCGTCGCCGTCCAGGCCTCGGCGGGCAGCTTGGCGGCGGCGGCCGTGAAGCGCTCCTGACTGGCGCCCAGGTCGGCCAGCTGCTCGGCCAGCGGGCGGGGCGAGCCGGCCTCGATGTCCTCGTCGCGGGCGGTGGGGGTGGCGTACTGCGGGATGTCCTCGCCGGTCCGGGCGCCGTCCAGCAGGTTGACCAGCGAGTCGGCGTTGCGGGAGATGTGGGTCAGCACGTGGCCCTTGGTCCAGCGCGGCAGGGCGGACGGCTCGGCGACCGCCGCCGGGGCCAGTGCGGCGGCCACCCGCAGCAGCGTCGCGGCGGATGCGTCGACGGCGCGCAGATGGGCGGCGGCGATCTCCGCGGCAGCTGCGGTGTCGGCGTTGTCAGTGGTGGCGTCGATACTGGCGTCGGTCATGGTGTGCGGCCTCCGAATCGGTGTGCTCTCGGGCGTTGCCCCGGTGGGGCACGGCTCGTTGACACTGCGACGGTACCGGCGGGTTCGGCGCTGAGCAGGGGGTTTTCCGGGCGACCACGGTCCGGATCCGGACCGGTTGTCACCCGTTCGGGTGGACTCGGCTGGACAGCGTCGATATTCGAACGCGTGAGCTAGTAGGCTGACGGGCGCACACTGGAAGAATTCACCCGATTGCGCTTGTTGGTCCCGGAGTGGGCCACGCAGCCCTTCCCCAGCCACCCTCCTCCGGAGAAAGGCGCCAGAAGCAGTGGCCGACCGCCTCATCGTCCGCGGTGCTCGCGAGCACAACCTCAAGAACGTCTCGCTCGACCTGCCGCGCGACTCCCTCATCGTCTTCACCGGCCTCTCCGGTTCGGGCAAGTCCTCGCTCGCCTTCGACACGATCTTCGCGGAGGGCCAGCGCCGCTATGTCGAGTCGCTCTCCTCCTACGCGCGCCAGTTCCTCGGCCAGATGGACAAGCCCGACGTCGACTTCATCGAGGGCCTCTCCCCGGCCGTCTCGATCGACCAGAAGTCGACCAACCGGAATCCGCGGTCCACCGTCGGCACCATCACCGAGGTCTACGACTACCTCCGGCTGCTGTTCGCCCGGATCGGCAAGCCGCACTGCCCGCACTGCGCCCGCCCGATCGCCAAGCAGTCCCCGCAGGCCATCGTCGACCGGGTGCTGGAGCTCACCGAGGGCACCCGCTTCCAGGTGCTCAGCCCGGTGGTCCGGGAGCGCAAGGGCGAGTTCGTCGACCTCTTCGCCGACCTGCAGTCCAAGGGGTACGCGCGGGCCCGGGTGGACGGCGCCACCGTCCAGCTGACCGAGCCGCCCACGCTCAAGAAGCAGGAGAAGCACACCATCGAGGTGGTCATCGACCGCCTGACGGTCAAGGAGAGCGCCAAGCGCCGCCTGACCGACTCGGTGGAGACCGCGCTCAAGCTGGCCGGCGGCATGGTGGTGCTCGACTTCGTCGACCTCCCCGAGGACGACCCCGAGCGCGAGCGGATGTACTCCGAGCACCTGTACTGCCCGTACGACGACGTCTCGTTCGAGGAGTTGGAGCCGCGCTCGTTCTCCTTCAACTCGCCCTTCGGCGCCTGTCCCGACTGCTCGGGCCTGGGCAACCGGATGGAGGTCGACCCGGAGCTGGTGATCCCGGACGAGGAGAAGTCGCTCGACGAGGGCGCCATCCACCCGTGGTCCCAGGGCCACACCAAGGAGTACTTCCAGCGGCTGACCGACGCGCTGGCCGGCGAGCTCGGCTTCCGGACCGACCTGCCCTGGGCCGGGCTGCCCGTCCGGGCCAAGAAGGCGCTGCTGTACGGGCACAAGACCCAGGTCGAGGTCCGCTACAACAACCGCTACGGGCGCGAGCGTTCGTACACCGCGCCGTTCGAGGGCGCGATCCCGTTCGTGACCCGCCGGCACTCCGAGTCGGAGAGCGACAGCAGCCGCGAGCGCTTCGAGGGCTACATGCGCGAGGTGCCCTGCCCCTCCTGCCACGGCACCCGGCTCAAGCCGGTGATCCTGGCGGTCACCATCCTCGACAAGTCGATCGCGGACGTCTCCGGGATGTCGATCGCCGACTGCGCCGAGTTCCTCGGCGCGATGAAGCTCAACGACCGCGACAAGCAGATCGCCGAGCGGGTCCTCAAGGAGGTCAACGAGCGGCTCCGCTTCCTGGTCGACGTCGGCCTGGACTACCTCTCGCTGAACCGCGCGGCCGGCACCCTGTCCGGCGGCGAGGCCCAGCGGATCCGGCTCGCCACCCAGATCGGCTCCGGCCTGGTCGGCGTGCTCTACGTGCTGGACGAGCCCTCGATCGGCCTGCACCAGCGGGACAACCACCGGCTGATCGAGACCCTGGTCCGGCTCCGCGACATCGGCAACACGCTGATCGTGGTCGAGCACGACGAGGACACCATCAAGGTCGCCGACTGGGTGGTCGACATCGGCCCCGGCGCCGGTGAGCACGGCGGCAAGGTGGTGCACTCCGGCTCGCTCAAGGAGCTGCTCGACAACGACGAGTCGATCACCGGCCAGTACCTCTCCGGCCGCCGCTCGATCCCGACCCCGGCGGTCCGCCGCCCGCGCGACAAGAAGCGCCAGATCACCGTGCACGGCGCCCGCGAGCACAACCTGCAGGACGTCACGGTCGGCTTCCCGCTCGGCACCTTCACCGCGATCACCGGTGTCTCCGGCTCCGGCAAGTCGACGCTGGTCAACGACATCCTCTACACCCACCTCGCCCGCGAGTTGAACGGGGCGCGCAGCGTCCCCGGCCGGCACACCCGGGTCACCGGCACCGACCTGGTGGACAAGGTGGTGCACGTCGACCAGTCGCCGATCGGCCGCACCCCGCGGTCCAACCCGGCGACGTACACCGGCGTCTTCGACAACGTGCGCAAGCTCTTCGCGGAGACCCAGGAGGCCAAGGTCCGGGGGTACCTGCCCGGCCGGTTCTCCTTCAACGTCAAGGGCGGCCGCTGCGAGCACTGCTCCGGTGACGGCACCATCAAGATCGAGATGAACTTCCTGCCCGACGTCTACGTCCCCTGCGAGGTCTGCCACGGCGCCCGCTACAACCGGGAGACGCTGGAGGTCCACTACAAGGGCAAGTCCATCGCCGAGGTGCTGGACATGCCGATCGAGGAGGGCATGCACTTCTTCGAGGCGGTCCCCGCGATCCACCGCCACCTGCGCACGCTGAACGACGTCGGCCTCGGCTACGTCCGGCTCGGCCAGTCCGCGCCGACGCTCTCCGGCGGCGAGGCGCAGCGCGTCAAGCTCGCCTCCGAGCTGCAGAAGCGCTCCACCGGCCGCACCGTCTACGTGCTCGACGAGCCCACCACCGGCCTGCACTTCGAGGACATCAGCAAGCTGATCAAGGTGCTGGACGGGCTGGTCGAGAAGGGCAACACGGTCATCGTCATCGAGCACAACCTCGATGTGATCAAGACCGCCGACTGGGTCGTCGACATGGGCCCCGAGGGCGGCAGTGGCGGCGGCATGGTGGTCGCCGAGGGTACCCCCGAGGAGGTGGCCGCGATCCCGGCCAGCCACACCGGCAAGTTCCTCCGCGAGATCCTCGCGGGCCGGGTCTCGGACGCCGCCGCACCCGCGGCGGACGCGGCACCCGCCAAGGCACCGCGCAAGCGGGCCGCGGCGAAGACGGCGAAGAAGAAGTAGCGGAGAAGAAGTAGCGAGAAGACGCAGCGCCCGCAGCGCCGTCGCAGAGCCGTCGTCCCCGAACTGTCCGGGGGCGGCGGCTCTCTCAGCTTCCCGGCATAGACTGCGGCCGGTTCCGTCCGTATCCCGATCACCCGCTGAGGGAGTGTCACCGATGACCGAGACCACCCCCGTACCGACCCGCAGGACCGTGCTCTGCGGTGCCGCCGCCGTCCTGGCCACCGGGGCGGGTGGCGTCGCGGTGGCCGGCTGCAGCTCGTCCTCCGCCGACTCCGGCTCCGGTTCCGGTTCCGGCGGCACGGCGGTGGCCCCGGTCACGGTCGGCGCGGCGGCCGACGTGCCGGTCGGCGGCGGCAAGGTGTACCGCGACGCCAAGATCGTGATCACCCAGCCGACGGCCGGTGAGTACAAGGCCTTCAGCGCCAAGTGCACCCACGCGGGCTGCATCGTGGACGTGGTGAAGGACGCCCAGATCCAGTGTCCCTGCCACGCCAGCCACTTCGGCATCGCGGACGGCGCCGTCAGCGCGGGCCCGGCGCCCAGCCCACTCCCGGCCTACCGGGTCGCGCTCAAGGACGGGGCGTTCGAGGTCACCAAGAGCTGACGGCGCTCCGCCGAAGGCGCTCGGCCGACGGCTGCAAGCCGCAGTCGGTCCCCGGCGGTGCCCGGACCCCCGTGCCGGGCACCGGCGTTCGAACCATCGTGCGGGCCACACGGGGGCAACGGACAGGGGTTTCGGCGGTGCCTTAAAGGTGCCGGGAGGACGGGGGGAAGCCGTGCTGCGTATCCATCTGACCGCCGACGACCTGGCCAGGGTCCGGGTGGCGCCGACGGTGGGCCCGCTGGCCGAGGCGTACCACAGCCTCGACCTGCTGACCGGGCCCGGCCGCTGCGCCCAGTTCCGGCCGTGGCGGCAGCAGTTCACCGGCCCGCTGGCCGCCGAGCTCCGTCCGCTGGCCTCGCTGATCCCCGGCCGGGGCCCCTGCTTCGACCTGGGGGCGCTGACCGGGACGGACCTCTCGGTCGAGACCGGGCTGGACCGGCTGCTGGGAGCTCCGGACCGGCTGGTCCGGCTGGAGCTCGGCCACATCGAGACGCCCCGGGCCGACCCGCGCTGGCTGAAGGCTCTGCTGGAGGGCGACCTGACCGCCCGTCAGCGGCTGACCGACTCGGTGGAGGCCTGCTACCGCCTGACCGTGGGGCCGCACTGGAGCCGGCTCCAGGCGCACCTGGACGCGGTCCGCGCCGATCTGGCCCGCACCCTGCTGGAGGGCGGGGTGGAGCGGATGCTGGACACCTTCTGCGCCCCGGTGGTCCGCTGGCGGTCGCCGGTGCTGGAGATCAGCCATCTGCCGCCGGCCGACGTCCACTTGGCCGGGCGCGGCCTGGTGCTGGCGCCGATGGTCTTCCTGGCCGACCCGCCGGTGCTGCTGACCGACATGATGGACCCGGACGCCCCGGCCGTGCTGGCCTTCCCCACCGTCCGGGACCCGCTGGTCGGGGCCGGCCTGTGGGGTGCGACCCCGTCCGCCCGGCACTCGCTCACCGCACTGCTCGGCCGGACCAGGGCCGCCGCGCTGGACGTGGTGGCCGGCGGCTGCACCACCACCGAGTTGGCCCGCCGCCTCAACGTCTCCCCGGCCTCGGCCAGCCAGCACGCCACCGTGCTGCGCAACGCCAACCTGATCACCACCCAGCGCCGGGGCGGCGCGGTCCTGCACACCATCACCCCGCTCGGCACCGAGCTGCTGAACCTCGCGACCGGAGGCTGACGGTCCCCGTCCGGGTCCGGTCCCGCGCCGATCGGTGCGCGGACAACGTCAGGTCGGGCCCGGGCTGTCGGTGCGGGTCGGTACGGTAGGGGACTATGGCTGACCCATCCACGTACCGGCCCGCTCCCGGGGCCATTCCGACCTCGCCCGGGGTCTACAAATTCCGTGACGCGCACGGGCGGGTCATCTACGTGGGCAAGGCCAAGAGCCTGCGGCCCCGGCTCTCCTCGTACTTCCAGGACGTGGCCGGGCTGCACCCCAGGACGGCGACCATGGTGACCACCGCGGCCGCGGTGGAGTGGACGGTGGTGGCCACCGAGGTCGAGGCGCTGCAGCTGGAGTACTCCTGGATCAAGGAGTTCGACCCGCGGTTCAACGTCAAGTACCGGGACGACAAGAGCTACCCGGAGCTGGCGGTCACCCTCAACGAGGAGTACCCCCGGGTCCAGGTGATGCGCGGCGCGCACAAGAAGGGCGTCCGCTACTTCGGTCCGTACGGGCACGCCTGGGCGATCCGCGAGACGGTCGACCTGATGCTCCGGGTGTTCCCGGTCCGGACGTGCTCGAACGGGGTGTTCAAGCGGGCCCGGCAGATCGGCCGGCCCTGCCTGCTCGGGTACATCGGCAAGTGCGCCGCGCCCTGCGTCGGGAAGATCTCGGCCGCCGAGCACGTCGAACTCGCCGAGGAGTTCTGCGACTTCATGGCCGGGCGGACGGGCAACCACCTGCGCCGGCTGGAGCAGGAGATGCAGCAGGCCGCCGCCGACATGGAGTACGAGAAGGCCGCCCGGCTGCGCGACGACCTCGGCGCCCTCAAGCGCGCGATGGAGAAGAACGCGGTGGTGCTCGGCGACGGCACCGACGCGGACCTGTTCGCCCTGGCCGAGGACGAGCTGGAGGCGGCGGTGCAGATCTTCCACGTCCGCGGCGGCCGGGTCCGGGGCCAGCGCGGCTGGGTGACCGACAAGGTCGAGGACGTCGACACCGCCGGGCTGGTCGAGCACGCGCTCCAGCAGCTGTACGGCGGCGGCACCGAGAGCGTCCCGCGCGAGGTGCTGGTGCCCGCCCTGCCGGAGCCGCTGGCGCCGGTGCAGGAGTGGCTGTCCGGTCTGCGCGGCGCCCAGGTCGACCTGCGGGTGCCCCAACGCGGGGACAAGAAGGACCTGATGGCCACCGTGCAGCGGAACGCACAGCAGTCGCTGGTGCTGCACAAGACCAAGCGCGCCTCCGACCTGACCACCCGCAGCCGGGCGCTCCAGGAGATCGCCGACGCGCTGGAGCTGGACTCGGTGCCGCTGCGGATCGAGTGCTTCGACATCTCGCACCTCCAGGGCGAGGACGTGGTCGCCTCGATGGTGGTGTTCGAGGACGGGCTGGCCCGCAAGAGCGAGTACCGTCGGTTCCAGATCAAGGGGTTCGCCGGCCAGGACGACGTCCGGTCGATGCACGAGGTGATCACCCGTCGGTTCCGCCGCTACCTCCAGGAGCGCGAGCAGACCGGCGAGTGGGCCGTCCCGGAGGAGGATGAGGAGCAGACCGGCCCCCGCACCGAGGACGGCCGCCCCAAGCGGTTCGCCTACCCGCCCCAGCTGCTGGTGGTCGACGGCGGCCAGCCGCAGGTCGCTGCTGCCCGCCGGGCCCTCGATGAGCTCGGCATCGACGATGTCGCACTCTGCGGGCTGGCCAAGCGACTTGAGGAGGTCTGGCTGCCGGGGGAGAGCGACCCGGTGGTGCTGCCGCGCTCCAGCGAGGGCCTCTACCTGCTCCAGCGGGTGCGCGACGAGGCGCACCGGTTCGCGATCGGCTATCAGCGCACCAAGCGGGCCAAGCGCCTCACGGCGGGGGAACTGGACTCGGTCCCCGGCCTCGGCGAGACTCGCCGCCAGGCTCTGCTCAAGCACTTCGGCTCACTGAAGAAGCTTCGGGCGGCCACCGTGGCGGAGATCTGCGAGGTGCCGGGTATCGGCCTGCGCACGGCGGAGACTGTTGTCGCGGCGTTGGCGGTCCGTACACCGGCCGCCCCCGCCGTGAACACCGCCACCGGCGAGATCATTGAGGAGACGCCTTGACGGCCGACGCCGTCCGTCGGGCTCACCGGCAGAGAACCACCGAGAGCGGGGACCAGAAGTGACAGTGTCCGATGTGGGAGAGAGTGCCCCGGAGCTGGTGATCATCTCCGGCATGTCCGGAGCCGGCCGCAGCACCGCGGCCAAGTGCCTGGAGGACTTGGGCTGGTTCGTGGTGGACAACCTGCCGCCCGCCCTGATCCCGACCATGGTGGACCTCGGCGCCCGCTCGCAGGGCGCGGTGCCCCGGATCGGCGTCGTGGTCGACGTCCGCGGCCGGAAGTTCTTCGACGACCTGCTGACCTCGCTGGACGAGCTGGAGAAGCGCGGCGTCAGGCTCCGGGTGGTCTACCTGGAGTCCTCCGACGACGCCCTGGTCCGCCGGTTCGAGTCGGTCCGCCGCCCGCACCCGCTCCAGGCCGACGGCCGGATCGTGGACGGCATCGAGCGCGAGCGCGACCTGCTGCGCGAGCTGCGCGGCGAGGCCGACCTGGTGATCGACACCTCCAACCTCAACGTGCACCAGCTCCGGGCCAAGCTGGACGCCCAGTTCGCCGACCACGACGAGCCCGAGCTGCGCGCCACCGTGATGTCGTTCGGCTTCAAGTACGGCCTGCCGGTCGACGCCGACCTGGTGGTGGACTGCCGGTTCCTGCCCAATCCGCACTGGGTCCCGGAGCTGCGCGCCCGCACCGGCACCGACACCGACGTGGCCGCCTACGTGTTCCAGCAGCCGGGGGCGAACGAGTTCCTGGACGGCTACACCGAGCTGCTCCGGATCATCACCGAGGGCTACCGCAGGGAGGGCAAGCGCTACATGACGCTTGCCGTAGGCTGCACCGGTGGAAAGCACCGCAGCGTGGCGATGTCGGAGCGGCTGACGAAGCGTCTGATCGCGGACGGTGTCGAGACGGTGCTGGTCCACCGAGACATGGGCCGGGAGTGACCCGCGGGGAGTGACACCAGCGCCCCGGCCGTCGCTCACACAGGTACAGGACGGGGCGCGGCCGGTACAGGGCGGCGCCGAGAGCAGAACGTGGGGTCGGTGTGACGGCATACTCGCCAGCGCGGCAGCACAGGACCGCCGACCGGGTCCAGAACGTCAGCGGCAGGGGCCGCGGTGCGCCCAGGATCACCGCGCTCGGCGGCGGTCAGGGGCTGTCCGCCTCGCTCTCCGCGCTGCGCAGGCTGACCACCGAGCTGACCGCCGTGGTCACCGTCGCCGACGACGGCGGCTCCAGCGGCCGGCTCCGCAGCGAGCTGGGGGTGCTGCCGCCGGGCGACCTGCGCAAGGCGCTGGCCGCGCTCTGCGGGGACGACGACTGGGGGAAGACCTGGTCCGAGGTGCTCCAGCTGCGCTTCACCGGCGACGGCGAGCTCGGCGGCCACGCGGTCGGCAACCTGCTGATCGTGGCGCTCTGGGAGAAGCTCGGCGACCCGGTGGAGGCGCTCAACTGGGTCGGCCGGCTGCTCAACGTGCACGGCCGGGTGCTGCCGATGTCGGCCGTCCCGCTGGACATCGAGGCCGTCGTCCGGGGCCACGACCCGGAGCTGCCGGGTGAGTTGAGCTCGGTCCGGGGCCAGGCCAACGTGGCCGTCACCCCCGGCACGGTGCAGTCCATCCGGCTGCTGCCCGAGCAGCCGCCGGCCGTCCCCGAGGCGGTGGCGGCGGTGCTGGAGGCGGACTGGGTGGTGCTCGGCCCCGGCTCCTGGTTCACCAGCGTGCTCCCGCACCTGCTGGTGCCCGAGCTGGCCGACGCCCTGGTGAAGACCCGGGCCCGGCGGCTGCTCACCCTCAACCTGGCCCCGCAGCCGGGCGAGACCGAGGGCTTCACCCCGCAGCGCCACCTCGAGGTGGTCGCCGACCACGCTCCGGAGCTGGCGGTGGATGCGATCCTGGTGGACGAGCGCGCCGTCACCGGCGGCGCCTTCGGCCAGGCGGACCTGGCCGGGCTGGAGCGGGCCGCCGAACGGATGGGTGCCGTACTGGTGCTCGACCGGGTCGCCGCCGCGGACGGGACGCCGCGACACGACCGGGAGCTTCTGGCGGCTGCGTACGACCGGATTTTCCGGACACATGGAAGGATCGGCCCATGGCGATGACGGCAGCGGTGAAGGACGAAATCAGCCGGCTCCCCGTCACCCGGGCCTGCTGCCGCAAGGCTGAGGTTTCGGCGATCCTCCGATTCGCGGGCGGGCTGCACATTGTGAGCGGCCGGATCGTGATCGAGGCGGAGCTGGACACCGGCATTGCGGCCCGGCGGCTGCGCAAGGACCTGCTGGAGATCTTCGGACACTCCTCGGATCTGGTGGTGATGGCCCCCGGCGGGCTGCGACGCGGCAGCCGGTACGTGGTGCGGGTGGTGAAGGACGGCGAGTTGCTGGCCCGGCAGACCGGGCTGGTGGACGGGCGTGGACGGCCGATCAGGGGCCTGCCCCCGGCCGTGGTCTCCGGGGCGACCTGCGACGCGGAGGCCGCCTGGCGCGGGGCCTTCCTGGCGCACGGCTCGCTCACCGAGCCGGGACGGTCCTCCTCCCTGGAGATCACCTGCCCGGGCTCGGAGGCGGCGCTGGCCCTGGTCGGCGCGGCCCGCAGGCTGGGCATCCCGGCCAAGGCGCGCGAGGTGCGCGGGGTGGACCGGGTGGTGATCCGGGACGGCGACGCGATCGGCGCCCTGCTGACCCGGCTCGGCGCGCACGAGTCGGTGCTGGCCTGGGAGGAGCGCCGGATGCGGCGCGAGGTGCGGGCCACCGCCAACCGGCTGGCCAACTTCGACGACGCCAACCTGCGCCGTTCGGCCCGCGCGGCGGTCGCGGCCGGGGCCCGGGTGCAGCGGGCGCTGGAGATCCTGGGCGAGGAGGTGCCGGAGCACCTGGCGGCGGCCGGTCAGCTCCGGATGCAGCACAAGCAGGCCTCGCTGGAGGAGCTGGGCGCACTCGCCGACCCGCCGCTCACCAAGGACGCGGTGGCCGGCCGGATCAGGCGCCTGCTGGCGATGGCCGACAAGCGCGCCTCCGAGCTCGGCCTGCCGAGCACCGAGGCCAATCTGACCGACGAGATGGCGATGAGCTGACGTAGTCTCACCCTTCGAACGGCCGGTGTCCGCATCGCGGGCACCGGCCGTTCCGCGTCCGAACCGGCCGGTAGCCCCCGACCGGCCCGTCCGGGCACCGGGACCAACTGCCGTACGGGGTGCGGACCTAAGCCATCAAAGTGGCGTTCGGCCCGTAGTACCGGGCTCGGGACGGTGAGGCGATGTGCCCCGGTGACCCTCGGAGAGGTAGGGTCATGGGTGGTCGGGGACATCCCATTTCCACCCCGTCGGCACAGTCCGGCGCACCTAACGAGGAGATCGGTTCGTGACGATCCGGGTAGGCATCAACGGATTCGGCCGCATTGGCCGCAACTTCTTCCGTGCGGTTAAGTCCCAGGGCGCGGACATCGAGATCGTCGGTGTCAACGACCTCACCGACACCAAGACCCTGGCTCACCTGCTCAAGTACGACTCGATCCTGGGCACCCTCCAGGCCGAGGTCAGCCACACCGCCGACAGCATCACCGTCGACGGCCACACCTTCAAGGTGATCGCCGAGCGCGACCCGGCCAACCTGCCCTGGGGCGAGCTGGGCGTGGACATCGTGATCGAGTCCACCGGCATCTTCACCAAGGCCGACGCTGCGAAGAAGCACGTCACCGCCGGTGCCAAGAAGGTCATCATCTCCGCCCCCGCGACCGACGAAGACGTCACCATCGTGATGGGTGTCAACGACGAGAAGTACGACGCGGCGAACCACACCGTCATCTCCAACGCCTCCTGCACCACCAACTGCGTGGCGCCGATGGCCAAGGTTCTCCAGGAGAACTTCGGCATCGTCAAGGGCCTGATGACGACGGTTCACGCGTTCACCAACGACCAGGTGACCCTCGACTTCCCGCACAAGGACCTGCGTCGTGCGCGCGCTGCGTCCATCAACATCATCCCGACCTCGACCGGTGCCGCCAAGGCCACCGCGCTGGTCCTGCCGGAGCTCAAGGGCAAGCTGGACGGCACCTCGCTGCGCGTCCCGGTCCCGACCGGTTCGATCACCGACCTGGTCGTCACCCTCGAGCGCGAGGTCACCGTCGAGGAGGTCAACGCCGCCTTCCAGAAGGCGTCCGAGGGCTCCCTCAAGGGCATCCTGCAGTACACCGAGGACCCGATCGTCTCCTCCGACATCGTGAACTCGCCGTTCTCCACGATCTTCGACTCGCTGATGACGATGGTCCAGGGCAACCAGGTCAAGATCTTCGGCTGGTACGACAACGAGTGGGGCTACTCCAACCGCCTGGTCAACCTGACCACCCTCGTCGGTGGCCAGCTCTGACGCAGCGGAAGCTGACGTGATGTGAGGGAGAGGGCCCGGACGAAGCCGTTCGGGCCCTCGCTCTGCGTTCCCTCTGGCTCCAACCGGCGGCCCGCTGACGTGCCTCCACCACTCTTGCTCCCCCAGGAGATTCGAAGACCGTGAAGACCATCGAAGACCTCCAGGTCGACGGCCGGCGTGTGTTCGTCCGGGCCGACCTGAACGTGCCGCTCTCGGACGGCCGGATCACCGACGACGGCCGGATCCGCGCCGTCGCCCCGACCATCGCCAAGCTGGTCGCCGCCGGCGCCAAGGTGATCGTCGCGTCCCACCTGGGCCGCCCCAAGGGCGAGCCCGACCCGCAGTACTCGCTCGCCCCCGTCGCGGTCCGCCTCGGCGAGATCCTCGGCCGGTCCGTGTCCTTCGCGACCGACACCGTGGGCGAGAGCGCGAAGGCCACCGTCGCCGCCCTGGCGAACGGCGAGGTCACGCTGCTGGAGAACCTGCGCTTCAACGCCGGCGAGACCGCGAAGGACGACGCCGAGCGCGGCGCCTTCGCGGACCAGCTGGCCGAGCTGGCCGACCTCTACGTCGGCGACGGCTTCGGTGCGGTGCACCGCAAGCACGCCTCGGTCTTCGACCTCCCGGCCCGCCTGCCGCACGCGGTCGGCGACCTGATCGCCACCGAGGTCGGCGTGCTCAAGCGCCTGACCGACGAGGTCGAGCGCCCGTACGTGGTGGTGCTCGGCGGCTCCAAGGTCTCCGACAAGGTCGGCGTGATCGACAACCTGCTCGGCAAGGCCGACCGCATCCTGATCGGCGGCGGCATGGCCTACACCTTCCTCGCGGCCCTGGGCCACGAGGTCGGCATCTCGCTGCTGCAGAAGGACCAGATCCCGGTCGTCCTGGAGTACCTGGAGCGGGGCAAGGCCAACGGCGTCGAGTTCGTCATCCCGGTGGACGTCGCGATCTCCGCCAGCTTCCCCGACACCAAGACCTTCGCCCCGGTCGAGGACTTCGAGGTCGTCGACGCGGACAAGATCCCCGCGGACAAGGAGGGCCTGGACATCGGCCCGAAGACCCGGGAGCTGTTCGCCGAGAAGCTGGCCGACGCGAAGACCGTGTTCTGGAACGGCCCGGTCGGCGTCTTCGAGCACCCGGCCTTCGCCGAGGGCACCAAGGCCGTCGCGCAGGCGCTGCTCGACAGCGACGCGTTCACCGTGGTGGGTGGCGGGGACTCCGCCGCCTCCGTCCGCATCCTGGGCTTCGACGAGACGAAGTTCGGGCACATCTCGACCGGCGGTGGCGCGAGCCTCGAGTACCTGGAGGGCAAGACCCTTCCCGGTCTCGCCGCCCTGGAAGGCTGAGTACATGACCGAGCGTCTCCCGCTGATGGCGGGCAACTGGAAGATGAACCTCAACCACCTTGAGGCCATCCAGCACACCCAGAAGCTGGCCTTCGCGCTGGCCGACAAGGACTACGAGGCCGTCGAGGTCGCCGTCCTGGTCCCGTTCACTGACCTGCGCTCCGTGCAGACCCTGGTCGACGGCGACAAGCTGAAGATCAAGTACGGCGCCCAGGACCTCTCGGCGCAGGACTCCGGTGCCTACACCGGCGAGATCTCCGGCCCGATGCTGTCCAAGCTGAAGTGCACCTTCGTGGCGATCGGCCACTCGGAGCGCCGCCAGTACCACGGCGAGGACGAGGACATCGTCAACGCCAAGGTCAAGGCCGCCTACCGCAACGGGATCACCCCGATCCTCTGCGTCGGCGAGCCGCTGGAGGTCCGCAAGGCGGGCACCCACGTCGCGCACACCCTGGCCCAGCTCGACGGCGCGCTCCGCGAGGTCTCGGCCGAGCAGGCCGAGTCGATCGTGGTCGCGTACGAGCCGGTCTGGGCGATCGGCACCGGCGAGGTGGCCACCCCCGAGGACGCGCAGGAGGTCTGCGCCGCGATCCGGGTCCGCCTCGGCGAGCTGTACTCGGCCGAGCTGGCCGACAAGGTCCGGGTGCTGTACGGCGGTTCGGTCAAGTCCTCCAGCGCGGCCGGCCTGATGGCCAAGCCGGACGTGGACGGAGCGCTGATCGGCGGAGCCTCGCTCGACGCCGACGAGTTCGTCAAGATCGTGCGCTACCGTGAGCAGGCAGTAGGCTAACGCCGCTCCAGCAACGTAGGCTTTGGGGCCGGGACCGCATCGAGCGGCCCGGCCCTTCGCCGAAGATACGAGAGATTGGTCCCGCTGTGGTTCTCGGGTTCACGATTGCCCTGATCGTCTTCAGCCTGCTGATGATCCTCCTGGTGCTGCTGCACAAGGGGAAGGGCGGCGGTCTCTCCGACATGTTCGGTGGCGGCGCGATGTCCACCGGTGGCGGCTCGGCCGTGGCCGAGCGGAACCTCGACCGCATCACCATCATCGTCGGGATCGGCTGGTTCGCCTCCATCGTCGTGCTCGGCCTGGTGCTCAAGTACAAGAGCTGATCCCGGCTTCTGCCACACATCTGACGCTCCGTCGGTCCGCCGCTTATGCTCGGAACGGTGAAGTGCCTGAAGTGGTGCGGACAGATCCTTAACCGCTGCTTACACTAGGACGACTTCGCCACCGTCCGCCGGCTTCGGCATGGCGGCAGTGGATACCGGCTGCCGCCCTGCCGTCACTCCGGGCACGGGTGAACGCCCCTCTTCGGGCAGCGGCCGAGATCGCATCGCACCAGCACGCAGGGAGTCAGACCGTGGCAAGTGGCAACGCCATTCGTGGCAGCAGAGTCGGCGCCGGGCCGATGGGCGAGGCGGAGCGCGGCGAGTCCGCCCCCCGAAACCGGATCTCCTTCTGGTGTGCCAACAAGCACGAGACCAAGCCCAGTTTCGCTGCCGAAGCGGTCATCCCGGACACCTGGGACTGCCCCCGCTGCGGCTTCCCCGCCGGCCAGGACGAGCACAACCCGCCCGCCCCGTCCCGCAACGAGCCCTACAAGACCCACCTCGCCTACGTCCGCGAGCGCCGCACCGACGCCGACGGCGAGGCGATCCTCGCCGAGGCCCTGGCCAAGCTCCGCGGCGAGATCTGAGAGCCACCCGACGAGGTCGGATCGTTGCGACGGTCCGACCTCGTTCGTGCTTCCCGTTGCCTCATGGCCACCGCAGATGCCCGGTGGCTACTTGACCAGATCGGCCAGGCGGCCGCGGGCTTGAGTCAGCCGCCTGTCGTCGGAGACGGTTTCGAAGGCGGCAACGGCGCGTTCGAGCGCGGCGGCGGCGAGTTCCTGCTGCCCGAGCAGCAACCGGCACTCGGCCTGGTACTGCAGGACGATGCCCTGGAACTGTGGGGCGCCGATGGTCCGCCCGACATCCTCGAGGCGGAGCAACTCGTCCAGAGCACGGTCAAGTTGGGTCGTCATCGGTGTGCCGTCGCCGTCTCGGGCCTGCTGGGCGATCTCGTACAATGCGCGGCCGTGGGAGACGACGCGGGTGACCGCTTCCCGATGCAGGGCTGCCCATCGGCTGGTATCCAGCACAGGGTCGCGATCGGTCATCCGCTGATATCCCGACAAGGGCTCGGTGAAGTGGGCCGGGAGGCTCCACATCTCGTCGAGTTGCGCCCACACCTCCGGCCTGTCGGGGAAGGCCTGCCTGACGGCGCACCAGAGCAGGAGCGTTCGTACGGCTGGACCGAGCTCGTTGATCGCAAGGCTCAGGGTGAGCTGGTCGAGACGGTCGTGAAGCGCCCGAAGCAGGGTCGGGATTGATTCGCCCTGATCTGTCCCGCCTGCGAGGAGGAGGGCTGCCACCAGATTGTGGTCCTCCTCGGCCAGCCACTGGGCGGAACGCCAGTCACCGGGGCCGGTCTGGATGTGAGCGGCGACGTTGCAGTAGTGGTCGAGCAGGCGACGCAAGGCGGGTTCTGTGTCGTCAAGGGCGAGTTCTGCGGCGAAGAGCTTGACCAGGTCGTGCAGTCGATAACGTCCGTGCTCGGCGATGACCAGGTGTGCGCGGGTCAACGACCGTAGCAGGCGGGCTGCTTCGCGTGGGGGGAGGTCGACCAGGGCAGCGGCGGCGGGGAGACCGATGTCCGGGCCCAGGTTGTGTCCGAGGAGGGCGAAGAGACGGGCCTCCGCTTCGGGGAGCCGGCGGTAGGAGAGGTCGAACGCGGTCCGGACAGCGAGGTCGGGGCCGTAGTCGAGTTCGGTGAGGCGTTCCTGGGCGTCCGTCAGGTCCTCGACCAGTTCCTCGGGGGAGCGTTCGGTGAGGAGGGCGGCGGCGATCCGCAGGGCCAGGGGGAGGTGGCCGCAGAGTTCGGCCAGGGCGGGGTGGTGTTCGGAGGGGCCGGCCAGTTCGGTGAGGAGGGGGACCGACTCGGGGAGGACGTCCACCACGAAGTGGCGGGGGGTCAGAGTGCGGTCGGTGAGCAGGTGGCGGCTGGTGACCAGGACCCGGTGGCGGGGGTCGTTGGGCAGCAGCGGGGTGACCTGGTCTGGGGTGGCCGCGTTGTCGGCGACGATCAGGACCGGCTCGTGGGTGGCCAGCAGGGAGCGGTAGAGCTGCTGTTTGGCGCCGAGGCCCGGGGGAGTGGGCAGGTCGGTGAGGGCGGGGAGCAGGGCGTCCAGGGCCTGTTCGGGGGAGAGGCGGGCGCTGTCGTAGCCGTGCAGATCGACGAAGAGGGTGCCGCCGGGGTACCGGTCGCGCAGTCGGTGGGCGGCCTCGACGGCGAGTGCGGTCTTGCCGATGCCGCCGAGGCCGGCGAGCAGGCAGGTGCCCGGGGCAGTCAGGAGTTCGGTCAGCAGTGCTTCGCGGCCGACGAAGAGCGAGCGCGGGGGCAGGCCCGAAGGGGTGGGGTGGCGACGGGAGTTGGTGAGGTTCACGGTGTCGGCCTGGATCACGTGCTCGAACTCGCCGCCGCTGATGGTGTTTCCCACAGGGGAGTTCTACCAAAGAGGCCCGGTTCCGCGAGGCGGAACCGGGCCCTTCGGGACGCTGCCTCAGGGGGAGGCGGGCGGGTAGAGCTGGGGCGGGAGCTTGGCGGCTGCCGTCCGGTCGAGCAGCCAGAGCGTGCGGGCGGTGCCGTACGCGCCGGAGGCCGGGGCCTGGATCTCGCCCGGGCCGGTGAGGGCCAGGGCGACGGCGTCGGCCTTGTCCTCGCCGGCTGCGAGCAGCCAGACCTCGCGGGCCGCCCGGATGGCCGGGAGGGTGAGCGAGACCCGGGTGGGCGGGGGCTTGGGGGCACCCCGGACGCCGACCACGGTCAACTCGGTCTCCCGGACACCGGGGTGGCCGGGGAAGAGCGAGGCGACATGGGTGTCGGGTCCGACGCCGAGCAGCAGCACGTCGAAGGCGGGGACCGGACCGCGCTCGGCAGCCTTGGCCAACTCCTCGGCGTAGCGGGCCGCGGCGGCCTCCACGTCCGAGCCGTCGACCCCGTCCGAGGCGGGCATCTCGTGCACCCGGGCCGGGTCGAGCGGGACGGCGTCGAGCAGCTCGGCCCTGGCCTGGACGGCGTTGCGGTCCGGGTCGGCGGCGGGGACGAAGCGCTCGTCGCCCCACCACAGGTCGAGCCTGGCCCAGTCCACCGCGTCGCGCGCCGGGGAGGCGGCGATCGCGGCGAGCAGGGCGTTGCCGTTCCGACCGCCCGTCAGCACCACCGAGGCGGTGCCGCGGGCGGCCTGGGCGTCCACGATCCGGGTGATCAGGCGGGCTGCGGCGGCCTGCGCCATCAGCTCCTTGTCCCGGTGGACGACGAGCTGTGGGACGCTCGTCACGAGCCCGCCTTCTTGGTGGCGCGCTTGGCCGGGGCCTTCTTCGCCACCGCCTTCTTGGCCGGGGCGGCCTTCTTCGCGGCGGCCGGTGCCTTGGTGGCCGGTGCCTCGGCGGGCACCTTGGCGGTCACCCGGGGCGGGGCGGCCACGGCCGCCTCGACCACCGGGGCGGGGGCCGAAGGGGCCTCCGCAGCGGGCTCCTTGAGCCGGTCCACCGGGGTCCGCACCGCGGCCGCGTAGATGTCGTCCGGGTCGAGCCGGCGCAGCTCCTCGGCGATCAGCTCCGAGGTCTCGCGGCGCTTGAGCGCGACCTGGCGGTCCGGCGCACCGGGCATCGACAGTGTGCCCATCAGGCCGTCCGGACGGTCCAGGACGATGGCGCCGTCCTTGCTCCGCAGGGTGACCGAGGTGATGCCGGGCCCGCCGGTGACGACCCGTTCGACCGGGACGTGCAGCCGGGTGGTCAGCCAGAGGCCGAGCAGCTCGACGCTCGGGTTGTACGACTCGCCCTCGACCACGGCCGAGGTGATGGTGACCGGGTACTGGTCCAGGGCGGCGGCCAGCATCGAGCGCCAGCCGGTGATCCTGGTCCAGGCGAGGTCGGTGTCGCCGGGGGTGTAGCTCTCGGCCCGCTGGGCGAGCTGGCCGACCGGCGACTCGGCGGTGACCGCGTCGGTGATCCGGCGCTGGGCGATCGCGCCGAGCGGGTCCTGGGCCGGGTGCCGGGGTGCGTTCTCCGGCCACCAGACCACCACGGGGGCGTCCGGGAGCAGCAGCGGCAGCACCACCGACTGGGCGTGGGCGACGAGTTCGCCGTGCATCCGGAGAATGACGGTCTCGCCCGAGCCCGCGTCGGAGCCGACCAGGATCTCGGCGTCGAGCCGGGTCTCGGCCCGGGCCCGGGGCGAGCGCCCGGCCCGCTTGATCACGGCCAGGGTGCGCGAGGGGTGCTCGCGGGAGGCGTCGTTGGCGGCCTTGAGGGCGTCGTACGCGCTGCCCTCGTCGGTCACGATCACCAGGGTGAGCACCATGCCGGCCGCGGTCGAGCCGCTGGCCCGGCGGGCGTCCATCAGGGCCGCGTTGATCTTGCTGGACGTGGTGCTTGTCAGGTCGATCTTCATGGGCGACGCCAGCTCCTGCCGTCTCGTGCGAGCATCTCGTCCGCCTCAGCGGGGCCCCAGGTGCCCGAGGAGTACTGGGCGGGCTTGCCGTGGGTGTCCCAGTACTGCTCGATCGGGTCGAGGATGTCCCAGGAGAGTTCGACCTCCTGGTGCCGGGGGAACAGGTTGGCGTCGCCGAGCAGCACGTCGAGGATGAGCCGCTCGTACGCCTCGGGGCTGGACTCGGTGAAGGACTCGCCGTAGGCGAAGTCCATCGTCACGTCCCGGACCTCGAACGAGGTGCCCGGCACCTTGGAGCCGAACCGCACCGTGACGCCCTCGTCCGGCTGCACCCGGATCACCAGGGCGTTCTGCCCCAGCTCCTCGGTGGCGTAGGAGTCGAACGGCAGGTACGGGGCGCGCTGGAAGACCACCGCGATCTCGGTCACCCGGCGGCCGAGCCGCTTGCCGGTGCGCAGGTAGAACGGGACGCCCGCCCAGCGGCGGTTGTTGATCTCCAGCTTGATGGCCGCGTAGGTGTCGGTCTTGGAGTTGGGGTCGATGCCGTCCTCGTCGAGGTAGCCGACCACCTCCTCGCCGCCCTGCCAGCCGGCCGCGTACTGGCCGCGCACGGTGTGCTTGCCCAGGTCCTCGGGGAGCTGGACGGCGCTGAGCACCTTGAGCTTCTCCGCCACCAGCGCCTTCGGGTGGAAGGACGCGGGCTCCTCGATGGCGGTCAGCGCCATCAGCTGGAGCAGGTGGTTCTGGATCACGTCACGGGCGGAGCCGATGCCGTCGTAGTACCCGGCCCGGCCGCCGATGCCGATGTCCTCGGCCATCGTGATCTGCACGTGGTCGACGTACGACCGGTTCCAGATCGGCTCGAACATGGTGTTGGCGAAGCGGAGCGCCAGGATGTTCTGGACGGTCTCCTTGCCGAGGTAGTGGTCGATCCGGAAGACCTCGTCACGGGGGAAGACCTCGTGCACGATCCGGTTCAACTCCTGGGCGCTCTCCAGGTTGTGGCCGAACGGCTTCTCGATCACCGCACGGCGCCAGGAGCCCTGCGGCGGGTCGGCCAGGCCGTGCTTCTTCAGCTGCTGGACGACGTTGGGGAAGAACTTCGGCGGCACCGAGAGGTAGAAGGCGAAGTTGCCGCCGGTCCCCTGGGCCTGGTCGAGCTCCTCGATCGTCTTGCGCAGGGTGTCGAAGGCCTGGTCGTCGTCGAAGGTGCCCTGGACGAACCGCATGCCCTTGGCCAGCTGCTGCCAGACCTCCTCCCGGAAGGGGGTGCGGGCGTGCTGCTTGACCGCGTCGTGGACCTCTGCGGCGAAGTCCTCGTCCTCCCACTCGCGGCGGGCGAAGCCGACCAGCGAGAAGCCCGGCGGCAGCAGGCCCCGGTTCGCCAGGTCGTAGATGGCGGGCATCAGCTTCTTGCGGGACAGGTCGCCGGTGACCCCGAAGATGACCAGGCCCGACGGCCCCGCGATGCGCGGGAGCCGTCGGTCTGCGGGGTCACGCAGCGGATTCGAGGGCGGGAGCGGGGGATCGCCCTGCTCGACCTCTGGGTATTCGTTGCTCACTGGTTGGTGCTCCGCTTCCGTGGACGTGCTTGTGAGCAGGTGTCAGTTCTCGTCGGAGAATGCGGCGAGCGAGGCGGTGACGGTGTCGAGGAGCTCGATCCAGGACTGCTCGAACTTCTCCACGCCCTCGTCCTCCAGGACCTGGACCACGTCGTCGTAGTCCACGCCGGCGGCGGCGATGGCGTCCATCACGGCCTTGGCGTCGGCGTAGTTGGGGGTGATGGTGTCCCCGGTGACCACGCCGTGGTCGCCGGTGGCGTCCAGGGTGCCCTCGGGCATGGTGTTGACGGTGCCGGGGGCGACCAGCTCGGTCACGTACAGGGTGTCCGGCAGGTTCGGGTCCTTGACGCCGGTCGAGGCCCAGAGCGGACGCTGCGGCTTGGCGCCGGCGGCCTCCAGCGCCTTCCAGCGGTCGGAGGAGAAGACCTCCTCGTACGCCTGGTAGGCGAGGCGGGCGTTGGCCAGCGCGGCCTTGGAGCGGAGCTCCTTGGCGTCGCCGCCGATCTTGTCGAGGCGCTTGTCGATCTCGGTGTCCACGCGGGAGACGAAGAACGAGGCGACCGACTCGATCCCGGACAGGTCCAGGCCGCCGGCCTTGGCCTGCTCCAGACCGGTCAGGTAGGCGTCCATCACGGCGCGGTAGCGCTCCAGCGAGAAGATCAGCGTGACGTTGACGCTGATGCCCTTGCCGAGCACCTCGGCGATGGCGGGCAGGCCGGCCTTGGTGGCGGGGATCTTGATCAGGACGTTCGGACGGTCCACCAGCCACCACAGCTGCTTGGCCTCGGCGACGGTCGGTGCGGTCTGGTGCGCCAGGCGGGGGTCGACCTCGATCGAGACCCGGCCGTCGCGGCCGTTGCTGGCGTCGTAGACCGGGCGCAGCACGTCGGCCGCGTCCCGCACGTCCGAGGTGGTGATCATGCGGATCGCCTCGTCGGTGGTCACCTTGCGGACCGCGAGGTCGCGCAGCTGGCCGTCGTAGGCGGAGCTGCCGCCGCCGATCGCCTTCTGGAAGATGGTCGGGTTGGTGGTGACACCGACCACGTGCTTGCTCTGCACCAGCTCGGCCAGGTTCCCGGAGTTCAGCCGGTCGCGGCTCAGGTCGTCCAGCCAGATCGCCACGCCCTCGTCGCTGAGGCGCTTCAGTGCGTCAGTCATGGTGCTACTTCCTCTTTTTTCCGTTGGGCAGTCAGTCAGACGGGGCCGGGCGCCCGAAGGCACCCGACCCCCCGGGGTACGACTAGCGCGAGATGGCCTCGACGGTGCGCAGCGAGGCGCGGGCGGCGTTGGCCACCGCGTCGGCGGTCAGGCCGAACTCGCGGAAGAGCACCTTGTAGTCGGCGGAAGCACCGAAGTGCTCCAGGCTGATGATCCGGCCGGCGTCGCCGACCAGCTCGCGCCAGCCCTGCGCGATCCCGGCCTCGACCGAGACCCGGGCCCGGACGTTCGGCGGCAGCACGCTGTCCCGGTACGCCTGGTCCTGCTCGTTGAACCACTCGATCGACGGCATCGACACCACGCGGGTGGGGATGCCGTCGGCCTCCAGCTCCTCGCGCGCGGTGACCGCGAGCTGGACCTCGGAGCCGGTGGCGATCAGGATCACCTTCGGCGCCGAGTCGGAGGCCTCGGCCAGCACGTAGCCGCCCTTGGCGGTGCCCTCGGCGGAGCCGAAGACCTCGCGGTCCCAGGTGGGCACGTTCTGGCGGGTGAGCGCCAGGCCGACCGGGCCGGGGTGGCTGGTGTGCCGCTCCAGGATGGTGTGCCAGGCGACCGCGGTCTCGTTGGCGTCGGCCGGGCGGACCATGGCCAGGCCCGGGATGGCGCGCAGCGAGGCCAGGTGCTCGACCGGCTGGTGCGTCGGGCCGTCCTCGCCGAGACCGATCGAGTCGTGCGTCCAGACGTAGGTGACCGGGATCTTCATCAGCGCGGCCAGCCGGACGGCCGGGCGCATGTAGTCGGCGAAGACCAGGAAGGTGCCGCCGAACACGCGGGTCTTCCCGTGCAGCGCGATGCCGTTCATGGTCGAGCCCATGGCGTGCTCGCGGATGCCGAAGTGGATCGTCCGGCCGTAGGGGTTGGCCGACTTCAGCGGGTTGCCCTCGGGCAGGAAGGAGCTGCCCTCGTCGATCGTGGTGAGGTTGGACTCCGCGAGGTCGGCCGAGCCGCCCCACAGCTCCGGGATCACCGCGCCGAGCGCCTTGAGGGTGTCGCCGGACGCCTTGCGGGTCGCGACCTCCTTGCCGGCCGGGAAGACCGGGACGGCCTTCTCCCAGCCGTCGGGCAGCTCGCCGGCGCTGATCCGGTCGAACTCGGCGGCCCGGCCCGGGTTGGCCTCGCGCCAGGCGTGGAAGCCCTGCTCCCACTCGTGCCGGGCGGCCTTGCCGCGCTGGACGACCTCGCGGGCGTGGTTGATGACGGCGTCGGTGACCTCGAAGGTCTTCTGCGGGTCGAAGCCCAGCACCTTCTTGGTGGCCGCGATCTCGGCCTCGCCGAGCGCCGAGCCGTGCGCCTTCGCGGTGTTCTGCGCGTCGGGGGCGGGCCAGGCGATGATCGTGCGCATCGCGATGATGGACGGGCGCGCGGTCTCGGCCTTGGCCGCGTCCAGCGCCGCGGCCAGCGCGAGCACGTCGATGTCGCCGTCCGACTTCGGGGTGACCCGCTGCACGTGCCAGCCGTACGCCTCGTAGCGGGCCAGCACGTCCTCGGAGAAGGCGGTGTCGGTGTCGCCCTCGATCGAGATGTGGTTGTCGTCGTACAGCGCGACCAGGTTGCCCAGCTTCTGGTGGCCGGCCAGCGAGGACGCCTCGGCGGAGATGCCCTCCTCCAGGTCGCCGTCGCTGACGATGGACCAGATGGTGTGGTCGAACGGGGAGGTGCCCGGGGCGGCCTCCGGGTCGAACAGGCCGCGCTCGTAGCGGGCGGCCATCGCCATGCCCACCGCGTTGGCGATGCCCTGGCCGAGCGGGCCGGTGGTGGTCTCGACCCCGGCCGTGTGGCCGTGCTCCGGGTGGCCCGGGGTGCGGCTGCCCGCGACCCGGAACGCCTTCAGGTCGTCGAGCGACAGCCCGTAACCCGACAGGTAGAGCTGGGTGTAGAGGGTCAGCGAGGTGTGCCCGGGGGAGAGCACGAAGCGGTCGCGGCCCACCCAGGCCGGGTCCGTGGGGTCGTGGCGCAGGAAGCGCTGGAAGATCAGGTATGCCGCGGGGGCCAGGGACATGGCCGTCCCCGGGTGTCCGTTGCCGACCTTCTGGACCGCGTCCATGGCCAGGACCCGGGCGGTGTCGACCGTCCGCTGATCCAGCTCGGTCCACTCGAAAACGTTCGGCGTGGTGCTCACCCTGTCTCAGGGCTCCTTCCGTATATGAAGAGTGACCCCGTGAGGGACCGGGTCGGCCACGGCGCTGTGGACCTGACGTCTCGTCGGTTCCGGTCACGGAGGGTTGATCCCGCTTCTCTGTGCGAGCCTACCGCCCGTGCGGTACTTCACCCTGCGTGGCGGGACAACGGTCGCTCTCCGGGCCGGATTACCCGAATACCGTGTCACCTGCGCCTGTCCTACCCTCACCCGGAACGGCCGGTGCGGCGCGTCCACGCACCAAGACGGGGGACGCGGCCGGTTTGCGGTGATTCACCCGCCGGTGTGCGGTTCCGCCTCGCCGGAGGACCCCGGGGCCGGTCGCGAGATACGGAGCGTCTAAGGTGGCGTGGTACGCGCAGCGCGAACAGATCGGCGCCGACTGGTCCCGAGGACGCCTGTGAAGATTCATCGTGAGTTGGGGTGTCCGTGACCGCCGTTGAATCCCGCCCTGCCGGGGTGGTGGGGACGACTCCCGCGCGCCGGCCGCTCGGGGCCCGTGTCGGGGCGTTCGTCGCACTGACCAAGCCTCGGATCATCGAGCTGCTGCTGATCACCACCGTCCCGGTGATGTTCCTGGCCCAGCGCGGTGTCCCCGATCTGCTGTTGGTGCTCTGGGTGGTGATCGGCGGTTACCTGTCCGCAGGCGGCGCCAACGCGCTCAACATGTACATCGACCGCGACATCGACGCGGTGATGACCCGCACCGAGCGCCGCCCGCTGGTGACCGGCATGGTCTCGCCGCGCGAGGCGCTGGTCTTCGGCATCGCACTGGCGATCGGCTCGACCGTCTGGCTCGGGCTGCTGGTCAACGCGCTCGCGGCCGGACTGGCGCTGACCGCACTGCTCTTCTACGTCTTCGTCTACACCCTCGGGCTGAAGCGGCGGACGGCGCAGAACATCGTCTGGGGCGGCATCGCCGGCTGCATGCCGGTCTTCGTCGGCTGGGCCGCGGTCACCAACACGGTGTCCTGGTCCGCGCTGGTGCTGTTCCTGGTGATCTTCTTCTGGACGCCGCCGCACTACTGGCCGCTCTCGATGAAGGTCCGGGACGACTACGCCCGGGCCGGCGTCCCGATGCTGCCGGTGATCAAGGGCAACCTCGCGGTGGCCCGGCAGATCGTGGCGTACTCCTGGGTGATGGTGCTGGTCTCGCTGGCGCTCTGGCCGCTGGCGCACACCAGTTGGCTGTACCCCGTCTCGGCGGTGCTGCTCGGCGCCTTCTGGCTGAAGGAGGCGCACGGCCTGCACGCCCGCGCCAAGGCCGGGCTGGTCGGGGCCAAGCTCAAGGAGATGCGGCTGTTCCACTGGTCGATCACCTACCTGACCCTGCTCTTCGTGGTCATCGCGGTGGACCCGTTCATCCCCTGACGGACCTTCGGAGAAGGGCCCTGCCTCGTCGAGGCAGGGCCCTTTCTCATCGCTCGGGCAGCTCGCTCGGGCCCACGTGCCCGTCCAGCCAGGACATCAGCGGCTGCGAGGCGCGGAGGAAGCCGACGATCGGCTCCAGCGCCGCCGCGGTGCCCAGCCAGGCCGCCGGCTCCCACTCCTGCCAGGCCACCAGGCCCTTGTTGCGCAGCAGTTCGATCCGCGGGTGGTCCTTGGCGATGCCGCGCGGGGCGGTCTTCAGCGCGTCCCGCCCGTGCACCCCGGGCCCGGCCGCCTCGACCGCGGCGATCACCCGCTGCAGCTCGGCGCCGCTCAGGTCCTCGGCCACGGCGGCGCGGTAGCGGGCCAGTTGGTCGGTGGCCAGCTGGTACATCCCGTTGCCGCAGGCCAGCCCGTCGGCGGAGAGCTGGATGTAGCCGCCGCCCTCCAGGTAGCCGCCGATGTGGGTCTTGTACGGGGACTTGTCGGCGCTGAAGCGGACGTCGCGGTTCGGCCGGAAGATCTTGCCGGGGCCGAACTCCGGCTCCAGCGCGTCCAGCAGCTCGACCATCGGGGTGCGCACGTCCCGCTCGTAGCGGGCGCGCTGGGCCTGCCAGAACGTCCTGGAGTTGTCGGTCTCCAACTGCTCGTAGAACTCGAGGGCCTCGGCGGGCCAGCCATGGAAGGTCACACCGCCAGCCTAGGTACTCCGGCGGTGTGTTGGGCTCCACACGCCGCTCCCGTCGCCAGTGCGACTACTCATCGGTAGCATGCCGGACATGAGCAGCGCAGACACCGCCACCACCGCCGCGCCGGACGCCCGCGCCGAGCGCCGCGCCAAGCGCATCGCCCGACACATCGAGAGCTTCGCCAAGCAGCACGGCGGCAGCGCCGAGGGCGTGGTCGAGTACGTCGGCCGCACCGCCACCCGGATCGTGCTGGTCGGCGCGGACGGCTCCTGGGGCGACCAGGTCGCCCCGACCTTCGCCGTCGGCAAGCGGGCCGCCGAGCTGGCCGGCCTCAAGCTGCACGACGACTTCGAGGGCGAGCTGGCGCTCAAGGTGCGCACCAGCGCGTACGAGTGGAAGCGGATGGCCGGCATCCAGCTCGGCGGCTGACCGTACGGCAGAAGGCCCGGACCCCGTGCGGGGGTCCGGGCCTTCGACGTACCGTCAGGCGTCCTGCAGCTCCTGGGCCGGGACGGCCGGCGCCGCCAGCGTGGCCCGGCTGCGCAGGGCCAGCGGGATCCGCAGCGCGGCGATCCAGACCAGCGCGGCGCCCAGCATGTGCAGACCGACCAGGATCTCCGGGGCGTCGGTGAAGTACTGGACGAAGCCGATCAGGCCCTGCGCCAGCAGCACCACCAGCAGCTCCTTGGCCCGGGCCCGGGCTGCCGCCGGGGCCTTGACCGCCGCCAGCACGAAGACCGCCGCGATGGCCAGGCCGAAGGAGAGGAAGGCCAGGTCGGTGTGGAGCTGGGCCAGGCGGTCGTAGTCGATCGGGATCCGGTGCACCGGCTTGCCGTCCGAGCTGGAGGCGCCCGGGTGGTGGCCCGCGCCGGTGACCAGGGTCCCGGCGACCACCAGCAGGCCGATCACCAGCACCAGCAGCCGGGCCAGCCGGGTCACCTGGAGGCCCACCAGCGGCTCCGGCGGGCCGTCGCCCTCCTTGGCCCGCTCCCAGGTCAGCACCGCGACCCAGACCAGGCCCATGGCCGCGATCAGGTGCGCACAGACGATGTACGGGTTGAGGCCGGTCAGCACGGTGATGCCGCCGAGCACGGCGTTGCTCATCACCAGCCAGAACTGCGCCCAGCCGAGCCGGGTGATGCTCCGCCGCCACGGCGCGTTGCAGCGGGCCGCCAGGGTGACCCAGGCGACCGCCGCGCAGAGCACGTAGGTGAGCATCCGGTTGGTGAACTCGATGATGCCGTGCAGGCCCATCTCCGCCGTCGGGGTCAGGCTGTCGGCGGTGCAGCGCGGCCAGGTCGAGCAGCCGAGGCCGGAGGCGGTGAGCCGGACGGCGCCGCCGGTGACCACGATGACCACGCTCATCACCAGGGCGGCGAGCGCGGCCCGCCGGACGGTCGCGGCGGTCGGGTGCCAGCGTTCGGCGAGGAGAGCGGAGGGGGTAAGCACGGGAATCACTCTAAATCTCCTCACACCGGGCCGGCGCACACCCCCCTCAGCTGAGGGCGCGGCGGCGGCCGCGGGAGCGGCGGGGCCAGGGGAACAGCCGGGGCGAGCGTTTCGCCGCCAGGTCCTCGATCCAGCCGAAGGTCAGCACGAACAGCGCGAGCAGCGGCACGGCCACCAGCAGCTGCGGGTAGCGGGTGGTCAGCAGCCAGGACAGGTGCCCGCTGGCCCAGTCGCTGCGCCAGGCCAGGTCGACGATCGGCACCGACAGCTCCAGCGCCAGGGTGTGCCAGAGGTAGACGCTCACCGCGCGGGCGTTGAGCAGGCTGATCAGGCCGTTGAAGCGTTGCAGCGGCCCGGGCCAGGTCCCCCAGGACGGGCTCAGGTGGAGCAGCAGCAGCACGAAGCCGAACGACCAGACGGCCTGCGCGATCGGCACGCTCTCCAGGTCGCCGACCTCGGTCGGGTCGAGCACCGGACGGCTGGACAGCCACCAGTAGCCGGCCACCATCACCAGCGGGGCGATCGAGGGCGCCACGTACTGCGGCAGCTTGCGCAGCAGGCCCTCCTGGTGGGCCATGCCGAGGATCCAGCAGGAGCCGAAGATGGTGAAGTCCGAGAAGGTCTCCCAGATCCGGCCGTCGTCCGGCAGCAGCGGGGAGCAGAAGGTCAGGGCCAGCGGGGTGAGGATGGTGATCACCGGGAAGCGGCGCAGCGCCTTGAGCATCAGCGGTGAGAGCAGCACGTACCAGAGGTAGGCCCGCAGGTACCAGAGCGGCACCCCGACCTGCTCGGCCCAGTTGGCCTCCATCAGACCGCCGAAGCCGGAGAGCCCGTGCTCCGCGAACGGCGGGGTGCTCAGCGGCACCAGCCAGAGCACCAGCTTGCCCCACCACCAGCCGGGGTGGCCCTCGGAATTGGGCCCCCAGCCGTCCAGCAGGCTGAGGCTGATGGTGACGATGCCGAACAGCCAGAGCGGCGGCAGCAGCCGGCGCAGTCGGCCGCGGATCACCGAGAGCGCCGGGCGGTTCAGCGAACGGGCCATCAGCGATCCGGCGAGCGCGAACATCACGCCCATCGAGGGGAAGACCAGCGGCAGCCAGGCCCAGCTGAAGTTGTGGTAGATCACCACGCGCACCAGGGCCAGCGCGCGCAGCAGGTCCAGGTAGCGGTCCCGGCCGCCGGAGCGGGGCCTGGGCGCGGGCGGCTCCTCGGCCACCGGCTCGACGGCCTGCGGTTCGGGCTGCCGGGGCGGCGGAACGCGCAGTTGCATGGTCTCGATGTGCTGCGGGAACGAGGACACGTCACACCTCCGCGACGGGGGCCGGACGGCACGGGCCCAGGACGGACCGCCGGGGGCGCTGATGGTGGGACATGGAATTCCTGACGGGGTGCTCCGGGTGCTCACGGCAGGCGTCGGGAAAGCCGCGACAGGACCCTGCTGGGCCGACGGTAGTCGAGCCGGACGACCTGATTCGGCATCAATGTCCGGTCTGTGCGGGTCTGCGCAAACCTTGTAATCGGATCGAAATTACGTACACCCCCCGGCCGTCCGCCGACGAACTCGGATCTTGTGGACAGAGCGGACATTGGTCTTGACCAGTGCGCGGTCGGGTCGACAGAGTGCGGCTTGAGCCATACCTGTTTGGCCGCACCTACAGCGGAGATCCTGCACATGCGCATATCCGTACCCGCCGCCGCGCTCGCGCTCGGCGGCTCCCTCGCCCTCGGCGTCCTGGCCGTCCCGACCGCCCTCGCCGCCCCGGCCGCCGAGAACTGCCGCACCTTCGGCACGGCCAACCTCTACGGCGAGTTCATCGAGGGGAACGACACCCACACCCCCGATGCCGAGGGCGCGGTCGCGATCGGCGGCAACGCCGACTTCACCGGCGGCTTCTCGGTCGGCAACGAGCTGACCGCCGACCAGGTGGCCAAGCTGCCGGGCGGCAACGCCCTGGTGGTCGGCGGCAACCTCACCGGCAACGTCCAGGTGATGAAGGGCAACGGCGTCTACGCCGGCACCCTCAACGGCAAGGCCGAGGCGCACGCGGGCACCGTCACCAAGGGCCCGTCGCCGATCGACTTCGCGGCCGAGTTCGCCAAGCTCCGCTCGCTCTCCGCCGAGCTGGTCAGGCCCGGCGCGGGGACGATGTCCCTGGACGGCGGCCGGGTGACCCTGACCGGTACGGACGCGACGCTGAACAGCTTCGTCCTCACCAAGCAGATGCTCACCGGGGCCAAGGAGTTCTTCCTCAAGGTGCCGGTCGGCTCGGTGACCGTGATCAGCTCGGTGGAGGACGCCTATGACCAGGACCAGGCCGGCACCACCGGCTTCTTCCTCTGGGACGAGGCGAGCAAGAGCTACCTGAACGACGACAAGCTGCAGAGCGCGGCGGGCGGCAAGATCCGCGAGAAGCTGCTCTGGAACTTCCCGAACGCCACCAAGGTGGTCAAGAAGAGCGGCAACGCCTGGCCGGGCAGCGTGCTCGCCCCGAACGCCGCCTTCGACCTGGGCAGCGGCGGCCCGGTCAACGGCTCGGTGATCGCCAAGTCGCTGACCGGCCGGGGCGGGGCCGAGACCCACCACTACCCGTTCACCGGCTGCCTGCCGACCACGCCCGTGGTCTCGACCTCGCCGACGCCGTCCGGCTCGACCTCGCCGAGCCCCAGCGGTACGCCCTCGGGCACCCCGTCCGGGAGCACCAGCGGCACGCCGTCCCCGTCCGGTACGCCCACCCCGGGCGGCAGCGGCAGCCCGTCCGCCTCGGCGCCCGCCGGTG
The DNA here is from genome assembly GCF_040296785.1 of Kitasatospora sp. NPDC002040. NCBI lineage: Bacteria > Bacillati > Actinomycetota > Actinomycetes > Kitasatosporales > Streptomycetaceae > Kitasatospora > Kitasatospora sp. NPDC002040. The sequence goes on from NZ_JBEOXV010000007.1 coordinate 146,132, forward strand.
CCACCCCGAGCCCGTCGGCCCCCGGCGGCACCGGTGGCGGCGGCCTGGCCTTCACCGGCGCCAGCGGCCTGCTGCCGCTGACCGTCGGCGGCGTGCTGGTGCTCGGCGCCGGCGTCGGCATCGCGGTGGCCGTGCGCCGCCGCTCGGCCCGCAACGCCTGACGCCCCGCCGGAACCGTACGCACACCCGCCGATCGCTCCTGATCGGCGGGTGTGCGTTTTTCGTCAACTAGGGTCGGTCGTCCGCCCACCGCCGGTAGAGTCCGCCCCCGAAGGTCCGCGCGAGGCTCAAGACCCTTGCCGGGCAAGGTCGTTCGGGAGGGACGGGTTCAGATGGCAGGGCTGCGCGCACTACCCGGTGGGCTGATCACGGGCGCGGTGGGGCTGGGTGTGCTGACCCCGTTGCTGCTGGCCGGCAGCGCGGCGGCGCACACCTCGGAGTGGACCCTGGACTGCGACCGGGTCAGCCTCAGGGTGACCGGTTACGACCCCCAGTACAGCAACCGGATCACCCTCACGGTCGGTGGCGAGAAGCTGCTCGACCACCAGGCGTTCGGCGCCGCGTTCAGCCAGGACTTCCCGGTCAAGGCGCACACCGGCGACCTGGCGGTGGAGCTGTCCGTGACCACCGACGAGCAGCCGAAGAACCCGGTCACCAGGACCGGCACCGTCAAGCCCTGCCCGCCGCCCTCGCCGAGCCCGACCCCCTCGCCGTCGGTCAGCCGCACTCCCGCTCCGACCCCGACGCCGACTCGGAAGCCGTCGCCGAAGCCGTCCGCCCCCCAGCTGGCCGAGACCGGCGGCGGCAGCCACGCCGGCGTGATCGCGGCGGCCGGGGCCGGGGTGCTGGTGGTCGGTGGCGCCCTGGTCCTGATCAGCCGCCGCCGCTCGCGGTAGCGGTCACTCCCAGCGGAAGAACCGGGCGGCCAGGCCGAGGCCGAGCGCCGCCCAGGCGCCGAGGATGCCCAGGTCCGCCCAGGGCATCCCGGCGCCGGTCTGCAGCACCGAGCGCAGGCCGTCCGAGAGCGCGCTGATCGGCAGCAGCTCCAGCACCGGCTGCACCGCCGCCGGGAACTTGGCCAGCGGGACGACCACGCCGCCCGCCAGCAGCAGCAGGACGAAGACCAGGTTGGCGGCGGCCAGGGTGGCCTCCGCCCGCAGGGTGCCCGCCATCAGCAGCCCGAGACCGGAGAACGCGGCCGTGCCCAGCACCAGCAGCGCCGCCACCGCGAGCGGGCTGCCCTGCGGGGACCAGCCCAGGCCGAGCGCGATCACCGACAGCAGCGCCACCTGGAGCACCTCGGTGACCAGCACGCAGCCGGTCTTCGCGGTCAGCAGCGCCCAGCGCGGCAGCGGGCTGGCACCCAGGCGCTTCAGCACCCCGTACCGCCGCTCGAAGCCGGTGGCGATCGCCTGCCCGGTGAACGCGGTGGACATCACCGCCAGCGCCAGCAGCCCCGGCGCCAGGAAGTCGACCCGCTTGCCCGGCCCGGTCACGTCGACCACGTCCACCGCGCTGAACAGCACCAGCAGCACGGTCGGGATCACCACGGTGAGCAGCAGCTGCTCACCGTTGCGCAGCAGCATCTTCGTCTCGAACGCGGTCTGCGCCAGCAGCATCCGCCCGACCGGGGCGGCGCCGGGCATCGGCTCGTAGCTGGTCATCGCAGTTCCCGTCCGGTCAGTTCGAGGAAGACGTCTTCGAGGCTGCGCCGACGCACCGTCAGCCGTTCGGGCAGCACGCCCGCCTCGGCGCACCAGGCGGTCACGGTGGCGAGCAGGGCGGGGTCGAGCGGGGCCTCGACCCGGTACGAGCCGGGGGACGGCTCGGTGGCCGAGGCGCCGTCCGGCAGCACCTTGTGCAGCGAGCCGAGGTCGAGCCCGGCCGGGCCGTCGAAGTGCAGGCTGCTCTCCGAGCCGCCCCGGCAGAGCTGCTCGACGCTGCCCTCGGCGATCACCCGGCCGCCGTCCACGATGGCCACCTGGTCGGCCAGTTGCTCGGCCTCGTCCAGGTGATGGGTGGTCAGCACCACGGTGACGCCGTCCCGGCGCAGGTCGCGGACCAGCTCCCAGGTGGCCCGGCGGGCCTGCGGGTCGAGGCCGGCCGTGGGCTCGTCCAGGAAGACCAGCTCGGGGCGGCCGACCACGGCCATCGCCAGCGCGAGCCGCTGCTGCTGGCCGCCGGAGAGCCGGCGGTAGGCGGTGCGGCCGCAGGAGCCGAGGCCGAGCCGCTCGACCAGGGCGTCCACGTCGAGCGGGTGGGCGTGCAGCTTCGCGGTGTGCCGCAGCATCTCCACCGCGCGGGCGCCCGCGTACACGCCCCCGGACTGCAGCATCACGCCGATCCGGGGCCGCAGTGCCTGCGCGTCCGCGACCGGGTCGAGGCCGAGCACCCGGACCGTCCCGGCGTCCGGGCGGCGGTAGCCCTCGCAGGTCTCGATCGTGGTGGTCTTGCCGGCACCGTTCGGCCCGAGCACCGCGGCGACGGTGCCGCGCCCGATGGTCAGGTCGAGCCCGTCCACGGCGGTCTTGCCGCCGTACCTCTTGACCAGCCCGGTAACCCGGACGGCGGGATCGCTTTGCATACCCGGGAGTCTATGAGGCGGCCTCCGGGCGACCCGACCGGGCTCCGTTGATCGTTTCCGCAGGTCAGGTAAGCCTTACCTGCGTGATTGACACCACCGGTGCGTCGTGGATCACGGCTTGTCCTTCCGGAATGAATTACGCAACAATCGTGTTGTGAAAAACATGCGCGAGCACGCCCAGCTGCCGGAGGCCGACCAGGCCCCCGGCTCTGCCGTGCCCGCGGGCGAGCCGGACGGCCACCGGGCCACCCGCGACCGGGTCGCCCGGTCGATCCTGGACCACGGCCCGTCCTCCGCCGCCGACCTGGCGACCCGACTGGGTCTGACCTCGGCCGGTGTCCGCCGCCACCTGGACGCACTGGCCGCCGCCGGCCTGGTCGACGTCCGCGAGCAGCGGGTCTACGGCAGCCGGGGCCGGGGCCGCCCGGCCAAGGTCTTCGCCCTCACCGAGTCCGGCCGGGACGCCTTCTACCAGGCGTACGACCAGCTCGCGGCCGACGCGCTGCGCTGGATCTCCGAGGCGGTCGGCGGCGGCAAGGCGGGCGAGGAGGCGGTCGCCGCCTTTGCCCGGGCCCGCTTCGAGCGCCAGGGCGAGCGGTACCTGAGCACGCTGGAGCAGGCCGGTGCGGAGTTCCGCACCGAGGCTCTCGCGCAGGCGCTGAGCGCCGACGGGTACGCTGCCACAGTGCGGCGAGTGCCCTCTGCGGCCGCTTCGGCGGCCCCGGCCGGCGCCCAGCTCTGCCAGCACCACTGCCCGGTCGCGCACATCGCCGAGCAGTTCCCGCAGCTCTGCGAGGCGGAGACCGAGGTCTTCTCCCAGCTCCTGGGCACCCATGTGCAAAGGCTGGCCACCATCGCCCACGGCGACGGGGTCTGCACCACGTATGTGCCGGCACCCGGTGCCGCATCGTCATCCGGCTCGCGCCGGCTGTCCGGTGCAGTGCCGACTGCCGGTACGTCTACTCCATCCGAACCTGCGTCCGCGCGGAGGAACCTCGCATGACTGACACCGTTTCGCACCCCGAGCTCGATGGTCTCGGCACCTACGAGTACGGCTGGTCCGACCCGGACGCCGCCGGTGCCGCCGCCAAGCGAGGGCTGAGCGAGGAGGTCGTCCGCGACATCTCGGCCAAGAAGTCCGAGAGCGAGTGGATGCTCAACCTCCGCCTCAAGGGCCTGAAGCTCTTCGGCAAGAAGCCCATGCCGACCTGGGGCTCGGACCTCACCGGCATCGACTTCGACAACATCAAGTACTTCGTCCGCTCCACCGAGAAGCAGGCCGAGTCCTGGGAGGACCTGCCCGCCGACATCAAGGCGACGTACGACAAGCTCGGCATCCCGGAGGCGGAGAAGCAGCGCCTGGTCGCCGGTGTCGCCGCGCAGTACGAGTCCGAGGTGGTGTACCACCAGATCAACGAAGAGCTCGAGGCTCAGGGTGTGATCTTCATGGACACCGACACGGCGCTCAAGGAGCACCCGGAGCTGTTCAAGGAGTACTTCGGCACCGTCATCCCGACCGGTGACAACAAGTTCGCCGCGCTGAACACGGCGGTCTGGTCCGGCGGCTCGTTCATCTACGTGCCGAAGGGCGTGCACGTCGAGATCCCGCTGCAGGCCTACTTCCGGATCAACACCGAGAACATGGGCCAGTTCGAGCGGACGCTGATCATCGTCGACGAGGACGCCTACGTCCACTACGTCGAGGGCTGCACCGCCCCGATCTACTCCTCGGACTCGCTGCACAGCGCCGTGGTCGAGATCATCGTGAAGAAGGGCGGCCGCTGCCGCTACACGACGATCCAGAACTGGTCGAACAACGTCTACAACCTGGTCACCAAGCGCGCCGTGGCGTACGAGGGCGCGACCATGGAGTGGGTCGACGGCAACATCGGCTCCAAGGTCACCATGAAGTACCCGGCCGTCTACCTGATGGGCGAGCACGCCAAGGGCGAGACGCTGTCGATCGCCTTCGCGGGCGAGGGCCAGCACCAGGACGCCGGCGCCAAGATGGTGCACATGGCGCCGAACACCTCCTCGAACATCGTCTCCAAGTCGGTGGCCCGCGGCGGTGGCCGGACGTCGTACCGCGGTCTGATCGAGATCGGCGAGGGCTCCAAGGGCGCCAAGTCCAACGTGCTCTGCGACGCGCTGCTGGTCGACACCATCTCGCGCTCCGACACCTACCCCTACGTGGACGTCCGCGAGGACGACGTGTCGATGGGCCACGAGGCGACGGTCTCCAAGGTCAGCGAGGACCAGCTGTTCTACCTGATGAGCCGCGGCATGACCGAGTTCGAGGCGATGGCGATGATCGTCCGCGGCTTCGTCGAGCCGATCGCGCGTGAGCTGCCGATGGAGTACGCGCTGGAGCTCAACCGGCTGATCGAGCTGCAGATGGAAGGCTCCGTCGGCTGACCCGGCCGCACGAAGTCCAGATCCGCATTCCCAAGGAAGAGAGCATCACGACAGCCATGGCTGACGTTCAGAACACCACTGGCTCGACGACTGCCGGTTCGATCGAGGTCGGTACGGCCGGGGCCGGTGCGCAGCTGGCCGGTCCCGGCACCGGCCGGGCCACCGTGCAGCAGCCGATCGACGCCCGCGTCGCGGTCAAGCCCTCGTACGACGTCAACGACTTCCCGGTGCCGCACGGCCGCGAGGAGGACTGGCGCTTCACGCCGATGCACCGCCTCCTCGGCCTGCACGACGGCACCGCCGCCGAGGGCGCGTCCGGTACCGACAAGGTCGAGCTCGGCCTGCCCGAGGGCGTCACCGCCGAGACCGTCGGCCGTGACGACGAGCGGCTCGGCAAGGCCGGCAAGCCGGTCGACCGGGTCGCCGCGCAGGCGTTCAGCGCCTTCGGCCAGGCGCTGGTCGTCACCGTGCCCAAGGACACGGTGCTGACCGAGCCGGTGAAGATCGACGTGCACGGCGAGGGCGGCGTCGCCTTCGCCCACGTGCTGATCGAGGTCAAGCCGTTCGCCGAGGCGGTCGTGGTGCTCAACCACACCGGCACCGGCGTCCGCGCCGCCAACGTCGAGCTGCTGCTCGGCGACGGCGCCAAGCTCACCTTCGTCTCGGTCCAGGACTGGGACCGGGACGCGGTGCACGCCGCCCAGCAGACCGCGCTGATCGGCCGGGACGCCTCGCTCAAGTCCGTCGTGGTCACCTTCGGCGGCGACCTGGTCCGGCTGCACCCGCGGGTCAACTACGCGGGCCCCGGCGGCGAGGCCGAGCTGTACGGCCTGTACTTCGCGGACGCCGGCCAGCACCTGGAGCACCGCCTGGTGATCGACCACGACACCCCGCACTGCCGGTCGAACGTGGTCTACAAGGGCGCCCTGCAGGGCAAGGACGCGCACGCGGTCTGGGTCGGCGACGTGCTGATCCGCGCCGCCGCCGAGGGCACCGACACCTACGAGCACAACCGCAACCTGGTGCTCACCGACGGCGCCCGGGTCGACTCGATCCCGAACCTGGAGATCGAGACCGGCGAGATCGTCGGCGCCGGCCACGCCTCCGCGACCGGCCGCTTCGACGACGAGCAGCTGTTCTACCTGCAGTCCCGCGGCATCCCGGCCGACGACGCCCGCCGCCTGGTCGTCCGCGGCTTCTTCGCCGAGCTGGTCCAGCAGATCGGCGTCGCCGAGATCCAGGACCAGCTGATGGCGAAGATCGAGGCCGAGCTGGAAGCGACGGTCTGAGCCGATGAGCTTTCTCCGTGCCTGCTCGCTGGCGGACCTGGCGGAGGACACCCCCAAGCGCGTCGAGCTGAACGGTGTCCCGGTCTCGATCGTCCGCACCGAGGGGGAGGTGTTCGCGATCAACGACATCTGCTCGCACGCGAACGTCTCGCTCTCCGAGGGCGAGGTCGAGGACTGCGCGATCGAGTGCTGGCTGCACGGCTCCAGCTTCGACCTGCGCAGCGGCAAGCCCTCGGGCCTGCCCGCGACCAAGCCGGTCCCCGTCTACCCCGTAAAGATCGAAGGGGACGATGTGCTCGTCTCCGTCAACCAGGAGTCCTGAGTACATATGGCAACGCTTGAAATCCGTGACCTGCACGTCTCCGTCGAGACCGAGAGCGGCCCCCGCGAGATCCTCAAGGGCGTCGACCTGACGGTCAAGCAGGGCGAGACCCACGCCATCATGGGCCCGAACGGCTCCGGCAAGTCCACCCTCGCGTACACGCTGGCCGGTCACCCGAAGTACACCGTCACCAGCGGCACGGTGCTGCTGGACGGCGAGGACGTGCTGGAGATGTCCGTCGACGAGCGCGCCCGGGCCGGCGTCTTCCTGGCCATGCAGTACCCGGTCGAGGTCCCCGGCGTCTCGGTCTCCAACTTCCTGCGCACCGCCGCCACCGCCATCCGCGGCGAGGCCCCCAAGCTGCGGACGTGGGTCAAGGAGGTCAAGGAGGCGATGGCCGCGCTCCAGATGGACCCGGCCTTCGCCGAGCGCAACGTGAACGAGGGCTTCTCCGGCGGCGAGAAGAAGCGGCACGAGATCCTCCAGCTGGAGCTGCTCAAGCCGAAGATCGCGATCCTGGACGAGACCGACTCCGGTCTGGACGTCGACGCGCTCCGCCAGGTCTCCGAGGGCATCAACCGGGTCGCCTCCTCCGGCGAGGTCGGCACCCTCCTGGTGACCCACTACACCCGGATCCTGAAGTACATCAAGCCCGACCACGTCCACGTCTTCTCCGCCGGCCGCATCGTCGAGTCCGGCGGCGCGGAGCTCGCGGACAAGCTGGAGAACGAGGGCTACGCGGCATACGTGAAGGGCGGCGCTTCCGAGTGACAACCCATCCCGGCTCGGCCCTGACCGGGCTGCTCGCCGACGCACAGCAGTTCGGCGACGCGATCCGCAAGGACTTCCCGATCCTGCAGCGGGTGCTGCACGACGACAAGCCGCTGGTGTACCTGGACAACGCGGCCACCTCGCAGAAGCCCCGTCAGGTGCTGGACGCGCTCAACGGCTACTACGAGCGGCACAACGCCAACGTCCACCGCGGCGTGCACGTGCTCGCCGAGGAGGCCACGGCGCTGTACGAGGGCGCCCGTGACAAGGTCGCGGCCTTCATCAACGCGCCGAGCCGGGACGAGGTGATCTTCACCAAGAACGCCTCCGAGTCCCTCAACCTCGTGGCCAACATGCTGGGTTGGGCCGAGGAGCCGTACCGCGTCGATGCCGACGCGGAGGTGGTCATCACCGAGATGGAGCACCACTCCAACATCGTGCCGTGGCAGCTGCTCTCGCAGCGCACCGGCGCGAAGCTGAAGTGGTTCGGCCTGACCGACGAGGGCCGGCTCGACCTGTCGAACATCAACGAGCTGATCAACGAGAAGACGAAGATCGTCTCGTTCACGCTCGTCTCCAACCTGCTGGGCACGGTCAACCCGGTCGAGGCCATCGTCCGGCGCGCCCAGGACGTCGGCGCCCTGGTGCTGATCGACGCCTCGCAGGCCGCCCCGCACATGGTGCTGGACGTGCAGGAGCTGGGCGCCGACTTCGTCGCCTTCACCGGCCACAAGATGCTGGGCCCGACGGGCATCGGCGTGCTGTGGGGCCGGCAGGAGCTGCTGGAGGACCTCCCGCCGTTCCTCGGCGGCGGCGAGATGATCGAGACCGTCACCATGGGCGCCTCGACCTACGCCCCGGCCCCGCACAAGTTCGAGGCGGGCACCCCGCCGATCGCCCAGGCGGTCGGACTCGGTGCGGCCATCGACTACCTGTCGAACATCGGCATGGAGCGGATCGCCGCCCACGAGCACACCATCACCGAGTACGCGGTGCAGCGGCTGCTGGAGGTCCCCGACCTTCGGATCATCGGTCCGCGCGACGCCGTGGACCGGGGTGCGGCGATCTCCTTCGTGCTCGGCGACATCCACCCGCACGACGTCGGCCAGGTGCTCGACGAGCAGGGCATCGCGGTCCGGGTCGGCCACCACTGCGCGCGGCCGGTCTGCCTGCGGTACGGAATTCCGGCGACCACGCGGGCGTCGTTCTACCTGTACTCGACGCCGGCCGATGTCGACGCACTGATCGACGGCCTGCACCACGTCCGGAACTTCTTCGGCTGAGGGGTGAGCGCGGAATGAAGCTCGACTCGATGTACCAGGAGATCATCCTGGAGCACTACAAGAACCCCCACGGCAAGGGGCTGCGGGACGGCGACGCCGAGGTGCACCACGTCAACCCGACCTGCGGTGACGAGATCACCCTGCGGGTCCGGCTCGACGGCGCCGTGGTGGCGGACGTCAGCTACGAGTCCCAGGGCTGCTCGATCAGCCAGGCCAGCGCCTCGGTGCTGAACGACCTGGTGGTCGGGAAGACCGTGGGCGAGGCGCAGGCGATCCAGGAGGCCTTCCTGGAGCTCATGCAGAGCAAGGGCAAGGGCGTGGGCGACGAGGAGGTGCTGGAGGACGCGGTCGCGTTCGCCGGCGTCTCGAAGTTCCCCGCCCGGGTCAAGTGCGCGCTGCTGAGCTGGATGGCCTGGAAGGACGCCACCGCCAAGGCGCTCGCCGAACACCCCGCCGTCTGACGACTGTTAAGGAAGCACTCATGAGCGACACCGAGACCGGCGCGCCGGTCGAGGCGGCGGCGCCCTCGACCGAGGGCCCGACCGTCATCGTCGGCACCACCGCCGGCACCGTCTCCGTCGAGGACCTGACCGAGGCCCTGATGGACGTCGTCGACCCCGAGCTGGGCATCGACGTGGTGAACCTGGGCCTGATCTACGGCATTCACATCGACGAGTCCGACGTGGCCACCATCGACATGACCCTCACCTCGGCGGCCTGCCCCCTCACCGACGTGATCGAGGACCAGGCCAGGACCGCCACCGACGGCCTGGTCCAGGACCTCCGGATCAACTGGGTCTGGATGCCGCCGTGGGGCCCGGACAAGATCACCGACGACGGCCGCGACCAGCTGCGCGCCCTCGGCTTCAACGTCTGATCGGACGTCGGAAAGGGCCCGATCCTCCTTCCGGAGGGTCGGGCCCTTTCTGCTGCCTGCTGCTACTCGGCCTTCTTCGAGCGCAGCACCACGCCGGCCAGGCCGAGGCAGGCCAGCGCGGCCACGGCGGCGAAGCCGCTGACGGCGGGCAGCAGGCCGTAGTGCTGGGTGAGCGCGCCGACGGCCACGATCGGGAGCGAGGAGCCCAGGTAGACGATCACCCAGAGGGTGGAGAGCTCGCTGCCCCGGCGCTCCGGGTTCATCGCGGCGACCGCGGTGGTGAAGAGCGAGCGGAAGGCCACGCCCTGACAGGCGCCGCCGAGGACGCTGCCGAGGAAGAGCAGCGCCGGGGTGCGGGTGTACAGGGCGGTGACCACCAGGGCCAGGCCGGCCGCCAGGCCGGTCATGCCGAGGGCGACCACCAGGCGGTCGGCGGTGGGCGGCACCAGCAGCTGCGCGATCGCGGAGGAACCGAGCAGCAGGGCGGCCACCACGGCACCGGTCATGGTGGAGGTGGTGTCCAGCAGCTTGGCGGAGAACGCCGGGGCCAGGCTGAGGTAGACCCCGAAGACCGCGTACGAGGCGAAGCCGGCGCCGGAGGCGAGCAGGAACTCGCGCCGCCCGGTACGCGGCAGCCGCAGCCGCTGCGGCCGCAGGTGGGCGGGCGTGGTGATGCGCGGCGGCGCGGCGGGGGCCCGGCGCCGACCGGGCATCCGGGGGTGGACCACGGCGAGCGGGACGCAGAGCACCAGCAGCGCGATCGCGTGCAGCAGGAACGGCGTCAGCAGCGGGTGCTCGCCGGAGGAGAGGGCGGAGCCGACGATCGGGCCGAGTGCCACGCCGCCGGCCGAACAGGCCAGGGTGAGCTTGGCGGCCAGGGTCGGGTGGTCCGGCAGCAGGTCGCCGAGGGCGGCACCGGCGGCGCCGGTGGCGAAGCCGACCGCGACGCCCTGGACGGCCCGGCCGAGGGCCAGCTGCCAGAAGCTGCCCGCGGTGGCGAACAGCACGTCGCCGCCGGCGGCCAGCGCCACGGCGGGCAGGATCATCGCGCGCCGCCCGAGGTGGTCGGACCAGTGGCCGACCGCGGCCAGCACCGGGACCAGGGCGAACACGTAGACCGTGAAGAGCACGGTGGTGTCGAGCGGGGTCAGGCCGAGCTGCCGCTGGAGCACCGGGTAGATCGGGGTGGCCAGGTTGGCCCCGATCAGCAGGAGCAGCAGGGCGGCGGCCACCAGGCCGACACGGATGCCGCGCAGCGCGTTCCAGCGGCTGATCGCGGCGAGCTGGAGCTGCGTGCGTGGTGCGAGCTCCAGGGGAAGCAGGGCCTCCGAGAGTCGGCGTCCTTCGAACTGTGCGGTGGACAGTCCGGCGCCGACGGGGGAGAGGTCCGCCATGGCAGGGGTCTCCTGTGGCCGGGCACCACCGGGACCGGCCCGGACCGGGGTGTGGCCAGACGAGAGCCCTGGTGGGGCGGGGTGTGAGGGGTGGGCTTCGTTGCCCGGCGGCCGGTGCGAGGGTGTGCACCGGGCCTTGTGCAGGATACGTGCTGGAACGAGGGGGGTCGGCCCGTCCCGGGTGTCGGCTGCGCCACGTCACCTGATGGCGGGGGTACTGCGTCAGGTCTCGGCGTGCGACTCCGGCGGGGCGGCTCCGCTGCGGATACGCTGAGCTGATGGACCGCCACCCAGACGGTTCATCCGGCAGTGACCACCGCCACCTCGGGAGACCTCGCAACGATGTCCGGACGCAGCAGCAGCACCCCTGACAACCCGTCGGACAACGCGGCTGCCGAGCGCCTGCTGCCCGCCGACTACGACCTGGCCGACCTGTACGGGGCCTTCGCCGCGCACGGGCAGGACGAGGACCAGGACGACGCGGCGGTGCTGGTGCCGCCGGTCCTGCTGCCCTCGGAGCGCGAGCTGGCCGACGCGGCGCTGGCCGTACCGCTGATCGCCCACGCGCTGAAGCTGGCCCGCTGGGCCGCGCCGCACCGGCCGGTGGACGAGTTCGGCGACCTGCTCGGCAGCGACCGGGCCCCGGCCGCCGAGCTGCTCGGGCTCGGGGCGGACGAGGACGGCGAGGTCGAGGCGATGCGGGCCTGGTCGCTGGCCTGCGACCTGGACCTGGTGGAGATCGGCACCACCGAGGCCGGCGAGCACGTCGCGATCCCCGGCCCCGACCTGGAGCCGGCCGAGGCGGGGGACGAGGAGACCGTCCTGGAGCTGTGGCTGACCGCCGCCGGGATCGTCCGGGAGCTGTCCGCCGAGGCGGACTCGCTGGACCTGGACGACGAGGAGGCCGAGGCCGAGGAGGACGACGAAGCCCGGCTGGCCGCGGTGGAGGAGTCCCGGCGGGCGGCGGCCGAGCTGCTGGACGAGGCGCTCCAGGTGCTCTACGAGACCACCGCCTTCGCCGAGCCGGGCGAGGAGACGGTGCCGCTGGGCGTGCTGGCCGCGCTGCTGGTGGTGCCCGAGGGCGAGGAGCCGGACGAGGAGCTGCTCGGCGACATCACCGATCTGATGGTCACCCTGGACCCGATGCTCGCGGACCTGGCCGAGCTGGGCCTGCTGGAGCACCGGCCGATCGACCCCGAGCTGTTCGAGGAGGAGGAGGCGACGGTCGGCGAGGGCGAGCTGAGCGACGAGGAGTCGGCCCGGTTCGGCCTGGTCCGGCTGACTCCGCTGGGCCAGTACGGGGTCCGGCAGTGGCTGCTGGAGGAGGGCTACGACGCGCCGCTGGTGGGCGAGCTGGCCCAGGGCGACGCGGAGGCGCTGCTGCGCGGGGTCTCCGAGACGGCGAACGTGCTGCCGGAGCGCGAGGTGCTGATCTGGCTGGCCGGCCGGGAGCCGGAGGCGGCCGCCCGCGAGCTGTTGGAGGCGGCCCGGGGCACCGACGCGTACAGCCCGGTCCGGCGGATGCTCTCCGTGCAGGCGCTGGAGGTGATCGGCGAGGCGGCCCGCCCGGCCGCGGCCGAGGTGGTGGACGACGTGGAGCTGGGCGGCGCGGTGCGGGCCTGGCTGCGCGGGCAGGGCCAGGAGGTGGCGGCGCCGGAGCGGGCGGTGGTGCTGTGGACGGTGGTGGACGGCTTCGCGGCCCAGCTGCTGACCAGCGAGGGCGAGGCCGAGGTGCTGCACCGGCTGGTCTCGGAGCTGCCAGTGACGGACAACCCGGCCAGCTACTTCGGCGAGCTGTGGCGGGTCCGGCACCCGTACACGGCGGACGTGCTGGAGGCGATCGGTGAGCTGCACCTGAACCGGACGGTGGCCAAGGAGGCCAGGAAGGCCGCGTTCAAGGCGCGGTCGCAGCAGAACGGCTGACGCCCCGTCTCACTGACGCCCGGTCAGGTGGCGCAGCAGCCCGCGGTGGCCGCCGCGCATCATGGCGGCGTGGTTGGCCAGGAAGAGCGGGCGGGCCACCGGGGCGAGCCGGCGCATCAGCGGCTTGGCCGGGCGGACCTCCTCCTCGAACACCGCCCGGCTGCCCGCCGCCCCGTCGGGGTGGACCGTCCAGCGGGACCAGCCGACCAGGTCGCCGGTCAGCCCGGCGGCCAGGGTCAGGGCGACCGGGTCCTGCTCCTGCTCGGTGGCGGTCAGCCGGAGCCGGTAGGGCAGCACCGACCGGATCACCAGCTCCCCGCTGCGGTCGGTCAGCCGGCGGACCGACCGCACCTGCGGCCACCACTGCGGGTAGCGCTCGACGTCCCGCAGCGCCGAGTACACCGGCGCCGGGGGGACGGGGAGCAGCCAGGTCGAGACCAGGTGGTACAGGTTGGCGTCCACGGCACCGAGGCTAGGGCCTGGCGGGCCGTTCCGACCCCGATCCGGCGCCGACGACCGTTCCGGCGACGATGGCCGTTCCGGCGCCGGTGGTCGGACCGGGGCTACGGCAGGTCGAGCTGGCCGGTCTCGGTGAAGGGGAAGAAGGGGTTGTGGGCCAGCTCCCAGAGATGGCCGTCCGGGTCCTCGAAGTAGCCGGAGTAGCCGCCCCATTCGGTGGCGGCCGGGGGCTTGACCACGGTGGCGCCGGCCTCGACCGCGAGTGCCAGGGCGGCGTCGACCTGGGCGGTGGACTCCAGGTTCACCGCGAGGGTGACACCGCGGAAGGACGGCTCGCCGGTGGCCGGGATGCCTGCGTCGGCGGCCAGCTCCTCGGTGGGGAAGAGGCCGAGCACCGAGTCGGCGGTGCGGAACCAGACGATGCTGTCGTTGGAGGCACTGGAGCGGGACCAGCCGAGCGCCTGGTAGAAGGCGGTGCTGGCGGCCAGGTCGGTCACCCCGAGGGTGACGATGCTGATCCGGGCGGGGAAGGCCGGGGTGGCTGCGGTCATGCCTCCCAGAGTAGGCAAGGCTACTGACTATCGGCGGCGGACGGGGCCGGGACGGCGGGCTGCCAACCGTACGAGCGAAGCTGATGGCCCAGCAGGTCCGGGCCCCGTATCGTGGGGCGGACGCGGCGCGGGGTGCCGGGCAGGGCCCGGTGCAGTGGGCCGGGAACGACGGCGAGGCGAGCACGCGGGGGTGCGGCAGAGGATGACGAGGCAGAACGCGACCAGGCCCCAGGAGCCCGAGGACTACTACGCCGACCACGAGGAGCACAGCCGTCGGGTGCTCGCGGACGCCGACTTCCCGGTCTTCGGGGTCGACCGGTCGGAGCGCGGTCCCGGCTTGCACCGGGCCGAACCGGCGCACGACGCCGGACACGCGCCCCCGTCAGCCCCCGATGCGCCGGAGGACAGCGACGCGCTCGCCGAGTACGAGGTGCAGAACGGCCGGCTCGGCTGGGTCGAGGTCCGTTCGGGCGACTGGAGTTCCGCCGAGGGCCCCTATGTGACGGTCCGTACCTACCGCCCCGGCGCGGAGCAGCAGCCGCTGCCCGAGCTGGAGGACGTGGTCGAGGACGAACGCGACCGGGTCTACGAGCAGTTGGAGATCGACGAGGGCGACGGCCCGGGTGCGGTCCGGGCCCTGCGGGAGTGGATCACGGTCGAGGGCGAGCCCCGGGCGGTGCAGATCCACGAGGACCGGCGCCCGGACGGCGAGCCGCCGGCCCCGGTCTGGGCCGGGCGGCTGCGGGTGGACGGCGTCACGGTCCAGGTGACCGGGCGCGGCGTCCCGCCGGGCGGGGTGGAGCTGCGCCGGATCGAGGACTTCGAGAAGTACGTGCTCGGCCGCACCGACCTGATGCGCAAGCTGGCCCGCCAGCAGGACCGGCGGGCGGTGCTGGAGGAGCGCGAACTCCCGCCGGTGGCGGGCCTGGAGGCGCACCGGGCGGTGGTCGAGCACGCGGTGCACGAGGCGGTGGCGCTGGCCGCGCAGGCCCGGGCCCGCCGGGTGCCGAGGCTGCCCCGGCGGCTGCGCGGCGAGGCGGGCGCGGTGCGCTGGGAGGCGGCCGTCCGGCAGCAGATGCGGCTCGCCTCGGAGACCAGGGACGAGGCGGGCGACGCCGTCACCGCGATGGTGAACCACCTGACCAGGCTGGCCCAGAACACCGAGTGGGCGATCGGCACACCGGAGGGCCAGGCCGCGGTCGAGGAGGTGATCCGGTACACCGCCTTCGCCAGCGAGGTGCCCAGCCTCCCGGCCCAACGGGCTTGGGAGCGGCTCTGGTTGGGTGGTGCGCCGCGGACCCCGGGGAGTGCTCCGGTGACCGAGGAGGCCTGGCTCACCGCGTGGGAGCAGTGGCGGGTCGAGCGGGTCGAGCGCTGACGGTCAACTGTCAAGAGCCGTACCCGATCTGACGGAGTCCCGTCCGGTTGTTCGGATACGGTCGGCAAATCACCACCGGGGAGCGGTGCCGGGTTCACCCGGGGTTCACCGGCGGGGCGGAGTCTGCTGGTCGTCGGCGGCCCACTCCGCCGGCGCCGAGTGCGCAGCGGCCGGGACCGTCCGGACTGCCGCCCCACCTCACAGGAGTGACTCCATGTCGCTGTCCCGTCGGGACTTCGTCAACCGTTCCACCGTCATCGGGGCCGGCGTCCTGATCGCCGGCAGCGCCGAGGTGCTGGCCACCGCTCCCGGTGCCATCGCCGCGCCGTCCGGCGGCGAGGCCCCCGCCGCCGAGTCGGTCGAGGCCGCCCGCCGCGCCACCGGCTACGGCGAGCTGATCGCGGACCCGAAGGGCATCCTCGCGCTGCCCCGCGGCTTCAAGTACCAGGTGATCACCCGCACCGGTGAGACCAAGCTGGTCACCGGCGAGTTCACCCCGAGCAACCACGACGGCACCGCCTCCTTCGAGGGCCGGCACGGCGCCACCCTGCTGGTGGTCAACCACGAGCTGGCCGGCGCCCGCGCCAGCTGGCCGCACCCGGTGCCGCTGCTGGAGGGCCACGTCTACGACGCGGGCGCGGCCGGCGGCTGCACCGTGGTCGAGGTCAAGCGCGGCGGCAAGGAGGTGCGCGAGTGGGTCGGCATCGCCGGCACCGCGACCAACTGCGCCGGTGGCGCCACCCCGTGGGGCACCTGGCTGTCCGGCGAGGAGACCGAGGACAAGGCCGGCAAGAACGGCTTCCTCAAGGACCACGGCTACATCTTCGAGGTCGACCCGTACGACCAGGAGGCCAACCGCGACCCGCAGCCGATCAAGGCGCTGGGCCGGTACGCCCACGAGGCGGTCGTGGTGGACCAGAAGCGCGGCCACCTCTACCTGACCGAGGACGCCTCCAACCCGAACGGCCTGCTGTTCCGCTGGACCCCGCCGGCCGGCTTCAAGCACGGCAAGGGCAAGCTCCGCAAGCTCGCCGCCGACGCGGGCAAGCTGGAGGCGTTCAAGGTCTTCGACTCGCGCGGCACCTTCATCGACGACCTGTCCCGGGTCACCAAGGTCGGCACCACCTACGGTGTGGACTGGGTGAACGTCGCGGACCGCGACGCCAAGACGGTCTCCGTGCGCAAGCAGTTCACGGAGGGTCAGGTCACCCGCGCCCGCAAGCTCGAGGGCATGTGGTGGGGCGACAACGGCTTCTACTTCGTCTCCAGCTACGCCCGGACCGAGAGCCCCGGCGCGGCGCACGACGGCCAGGTCTGGTTCTACGACCCGAGCCGCCGCACCATGACCCTCAAGCTGCTGCTGGGCGTCAACACCGACGTGATGGGCGACCACGGCAACTACGACGGCCCGGACAACATCACCGTCTCGCCGTACGGCGGCCTGGTGATCGCCGAGGACGGCGCCGGCGTCTCGCACCTGTTCGGCACCACGGAGGAGGGGCGGACCTACCCGATCGCCCGCAACGACCTCAACATCGGCACCGCCGAGGAGCCGGAGTTCAGCGAGTTCACCGGGGTGAACTTCTCCGAGGACGGCGAGACCCTGTTCGCCAACATCCAGGTGCCCGGCATCCTGGTCGCCATCACCGGCCCGTGGTGGCGCCTGCGCCACCGCGGCGGCCACGGCTACAACGACTGATCCTGCGTCACCCCGGCTGCCCGTCGACCGTCTCCGGTCGGCGGGCAGCCGTCGTCCGGGCCCGGGACGCCGCTCCCCGGGGGCTCCGGCAGCGCGCACCTGCCGGACGGCAGGTGCGCAGCGAGCTGCCGAGCCGGCCTGCGGCGGCACCGCGCGGGGCCCGGACGGCGACTGCACCGGCTCTCCGCCGACCCGACCACCGGCCCGGCCGGCCTGCCGCTCGCGCGGTAGGGGGCCGGCTTCAGTCGGATTCGGCCGGCAGCCGGAGCTGGAGCATCGCCAGCAGCCGCTGCTGCGGCTGGGCCAGGTCGATGCCGGTCAACTGCTCGGCCCGGCGCACCCGGTAGCGCAGGGTGTTGGGGTGGATGTGCAGGGCGTCGGCGGCCAGCCTGACCTCGCCGAGCGCGTCCAGCCAGGCCAGCACCGACTCGGCCAGCCGGGTGCCGTGCCGCAGGTCGTACCCGGTGAGCGCGGTCAGCCGCGGATCGCGCAGGCCGCCGCGCTCCTGGAGCAGCGCCAGCACCTCGCTGACCAGCACCTCGGCCTGTACGTCGATCAGCGCCGCGACCTCGGTGGCCACCCCGCCGCGCCCCATCGCGTCCAGGATCCGGTCGGCCTGCGCCCGGGAGTCGGGCACCGCGCCCAGCCCGTCCACGGTGGAGCCGATCGCGGCCCGCAGCGGCACCCCGAGGTGCTCCCTGGCCGCCTCCACCACCTCCTGCGCCCAGTCCCTGACCGTGGCCATCGGCAGCGCCGCGGGCAGCTCCGGCAGCAGCACGTAGACCCGGGAGTCGATCGGCGCGAGCAGCGCGGAGCGGTGCCGGGCGGCGGTGTGCACCGAGATCAGGCCGGTCACCTCGGCCCGGGTGAGCTCCAGGTCGGACCCCTCGGACGGCGAGCCCGCCGCGTACGCCAGCACGGTGGCCGGGCGGCGCAGGTCCAGCCCCAGGTGGGTGGCCAGCGACTGCGGCCCGGTGGAGCCCTCCAGCAGCCCGGTCAGCAGGGTCTGGGTGAGCCGGACGTCGGCCGACAACTCCCGCCTCCTGCGCACCAGTTGGGCGGCGGCCACCCGGGCCGCACCGACCAGGGCCTGATCCGCCAGCGGCGCCAGCGGCCGGGCCCCCTCCTGCACCCAGATGGTGCCGAGCGGCTGTGCCCCGGCCCGGATGCCGATCGCCAGCCGCCGTCGGATGCCCAGCTCCGGGTGCGGGTCGATCCCGATCACCGCGTCGGAGCTGCGCAGGTGCTGGAAGATGCCCCACTCGCGCAGCTTGGACAGGTACGGCTCCGGGCCCTGCCAGCCGAGGATGGAGAGCCGCCGCAGGTCGTCCACCTCGTCGCTGTCGGAGGAGCGCGAGTACGCCAGCACCCGGCTGGAGGTGTCCTCGATGCTGACGATCCCTCCGGTCAGCACCGCCACCGTCTGGGCCAGCGAGAACAGGTCACCGGTGTTGTGCTCGGCGGTCTCCGGCGCGTCCGGGCCCGCGATGATCGCCCGGGCCAGCGAGTCCAGGTGCTCCCAGCGGGTCTCCCGGCGCACGCTCAGCAGTGCCACCCCGGCCTCGGTGGCCGCCTCCCGCAGGGCGTCGGCCTGGCCCGGGGCGTCCAGCTTCACCGCCACCGCCGCGGCCTTCGCCTTCCCGGCCGCCCGCAGCGCGGGCAGCGCGGCCCGGCCCCGGGCCCCGATCGCCAGCACCAGCTCCCCGGCCGAGGCGGTCGCCGGGTCCTCCGGGTCGAGGATCGCCACGTCGCGGACCGGTACGTCCAGACCGCGCGGGGCGGCCTGCAGCTCCACCAGCGGCTCGCCCAGGGACATCAGCAGCTGGCGCAGCGGCAGCCCGGCGGCGGTCACGGGCGGACCCGGGCCGGCGGGCCGGCTCGTTCGGAACCACGGGCTTGTCTCGGCACGGAACCGACTTTAGTCGCCTTCCGGACACGCGTTCATCCGGTCCGACAACTCCGAACGGATGACTTTGGCCGCCCGGCCAAACAGCCGGACCCCTCCGCACGGATAGCGTCTTCCCATGGCCGGCGTGCGACCCGCACCGGCTCCCCAGATTCGAAGGAGAGCGCGCGCTCATGGATGCTGTGACCCAGGTCCCCGCGCCGGTGAACGAGCCGGTCCACAGCTACGCCCCCGGGAGCCCCGAACGGGCCCGGCTGGAGGCGAAGCTGAAGGAGCTGGGCGGCCAGGAGCCGATCCAGCTGACCATGACGATCAACGGGGAGCGCCGGATGGGCGGCGGCTCCGAGTTCCACGTCGTCCAGCCGCACAACCACGCGGCTCGGCTCGGCACGCTGCGCAACGCCACCCAGGACGACGCGCGCGAGGCCATCGACACTGCCCTGGCCGCTGCCCCGGCCTGGCAGGCACTCTCCTTCGACTCGCGGGCCGCGATCTTCCTCAAGGCCGCCGACCTGCTGGCCGGCCCCTGGCGCGAGACGCTGGCCGCCGCCACCATGCTCGGCCAGTCCAAGACCGCGCAGCAGGCGGAGATCGACACCCCCTGCGAGCTGGTCGACTTCCTGCGCTTCAACGTGCACTTCGCCCGGCAGATCATCGCCGAGCAGCCGATCTCCTCCGAGGGCGTCTGGAACCGCAGCGACCACCGTGCGCTGGAGGGCTTCGTCTACGCGATCACGCCCTTCAACTTCACCGCCATCGCGCTCAACCTCCCCACCGCCCCGGCCCTGATGGGCAACGTGGTGCTGTGGAAGCCCTCCCCGACCCAGCAGTTCTCCGCGCACCTGCTGATGCAGCTGCTGGAGGCGGCCGGTCTGCCCAAGGGCGTCATCAACATGGTCACCGGTGACGGCAGGGACGTCTCCGAGGTCGCGCTCAAGCGCCCCGAGCTGGCGGGCATCCACTTCACCGGCTCCACCGCGACCTTCCAGCACCTGTGGCGCGAGGTCGGCGCGAACATCGCCAACTACCGCAGCTACCCGCGGATCGTCGGCGAGACCGGCGGCAAGGACTTCCTGGTCGCCCACCCGTCCGCCGACCCGGCCGTGCTGAAGACCGCGATGACCCGCGGTGCGTTCGAGTTCCAGGGCCAGAAGTGCTCGGCGCTCTCCCGCGCCTACGTCCCGGCCTCGCTCTGGGCGTCGCTCAAGGACGAGTTCCGGGACGAGGTCGACGGCCTGACCATGGGCGACGTCACCGACCTCGGCAACTTCATGAGCGCCGTCATCGACGACCGCTCGTTCGCCAAGAACAAGGCCGCGATCGACCGCGCCCAGGCCGACCCGCAGGTCGAGGTGCTGGCCGGCGGCACGTACGACGACTCGGTCGGCTACTTCGTCCGCCCGACCGTGCTGGTCTGTTCGGACCCGGCCTCCGAGTACTTCAAGGACGAGTACTTCGGCCCGATCCTCTCGGTGTTCGTCTACCAGGACGACGAGTACGACGCGATGCTGACCCAGATGGAGTCGGTCTCCAGCTACGCGCTGACCGGCGCGATCATCTCGCAGGACCGTGAGGCCGTGCAGCACGCGATGCTGAAGCTCCGCAACGCGGCGGGCAACTTCTACATCAACGACAAGCCGACCGGCGCCGTGGTCGGCCAGCAGCCCTTCGGCGGTGCCCGGGCCTCCGGCACCAACGACAAGGCCGGCGCCAAGCAGAACCTGATGCGCTGGACGTCGACCCGCTCCATCAAGGAGACCTTCGTCCCGCCGACGGACTACCGCTACCCGCACATGGGCTGACCAGCCCAGGTACCGGGGCGGCGGCAACACCCCCTGCCGCCGCCCCACCCCCTCTTCTCCCCCTGTTGAACCGTCTCCAGGAGTACCGATGCTCCGTTCCGCCCTCCTCGCCGCCTCCCGCTCCCCGCAGGTGCGCACGGTCGTCGAGAAGTTCCCGCCCACCCACGCGATAGTCGAGCGCTTTGTCGCCGGTGAGCAGCTCGACCAGGCGGTCTCCGCCACCGACGAACTGATCGCCACCGGCCGCAAGGTAACCCTGGACCACCTGGGCGAGGACACCAAGGACGCCGAGCAGGCGGCCGGCACCGCCGAGGCGTACGAGCACCTGCTCACCGCGCTCAAGGACACCGGCCTGGCCGCCGACGCCGAGGTCTCGGTCAAGCTCTCGGCGGTGGGCCAGTTCCTGCCGGCGGACGGCGAGAAGATCGCGCTGGAGAACGCCCGGCGGATCTGCGCCGCGGCCGCCGACGCGGGCACCACGGTCACCCTGGACATGGAGGACCACACCACCACCGACTCCACCCTGTCGATCGCCCGCGAGCTGCGGGCCGACTTCCCGTGGCTCGGCGTGGTGCTCCAGGCGTACCTGCGCCGCACCGAGGCGGACTGCCGCGACCTGGCCGGCGCCGGGTCCCGGGTCCGGATCTGCAAGGGCGCCTACAAGGAGCCCGAGTCGGTCGCCTTCCAGGGCAAGCACGACGTCGATCTGGCGTACGTCCGGGCCCTCAAGGTCCTGATGAACGGCGAGGGCTACCCGATGGTCGCCTCGCACGACCCGAACATGATCAAGATCGCCGGCCAGCTGGCCGAGTGGCACGGCCGCAGCCGGGACAGCTTCGAGTACCAGATGCTGTTCGGCATCCGCCCCGAGGAGCAGCTGCGCCTCGCCGAGGCCGGCAACACCATGCGGGTCTACCTCCCGTACGGCGAGGAGTGGTACGGCTACTTCATGCGCCGCCTCGCCGAGCGCCCCGCCAACCTGGTCTTCTTCCTCCGCGCCATGGCCACCCGGGGCTGACGGGCGGTCAGGCCGGGCTCGGCGGACGAGCCTTCCCGAAGGGGGCGAGATGCAATCTCGCCCCCTTCGGGCTTGCCGGGTCCGGCTAGAGCATCGCGCCGGCCGGCTTGACCATGGCGCGGGCGGTCTTGGCGCTGACGTACTCGCCGATCGCGGTCATCACCCACTCGCCGGAGTACTGGCGGACCAGCTTGCACATCACCACGCCGGTCTGGGCCTCGGAGGAGGTGAGGTCGAACCGGACCAGCTCCTGGCCCGAACCGGCGTCCAGCAGGCGGCAGTAGGCGTTCTGGACGGCGGTGAACTTCTGGCCGGAGAAGGAGTTCACCACGAAGACCAGGCCGCAGACCTCGGGCGGCAGGCCCTCCAGGTGGACGGTGATCGACTCGTCGTCGCCCGCGCCCTCGCCGGTGAGGTTGTCGCCGGAGTGGGCGATCGCGCCGTTGAAGATCGAGAGCTTCATGAACCAGGCGGTCTCGATCTTGTTCCGCTTGGCGTCGAAGGCGATGCAGGAGGCGTCCAGGTCGACGTTGCGGCCGCCGGCGGCCGGCTCCCAGCCCAGGCCCATCCGGACGGCGGAGAGGAAGGGCTTGCCGTTCTTCTCCAGCGAGACCGAGCCGCCCTTGGTCAGGCTGACCTTGCCCTTGTCCAGGGTGACCTTGGTGAGCGAGGCCGGGACGGCGGGCGGGGTGACCGGCTTGGGCGGCGCCTCGGCCGGCGCGGTGGTCGGCATCGGCGGCGGCGCGGGGGAGTCGTCCACCGAGACGCCGAAGTCGGTGGCGATCCCGGCCAGGCCGTTGGCGTAGCCCTGGCCGACCGCGCGGACCTTCCAGGCGCCGGAGCGGCGGTAGACCTCGACCACCACCAGGGCGGTCTCCCGGGTCAGCCGGGGCGGGGTGAAGGTGAGCAGGACGGCGCCGGTGTCGGCGTCCCGCAGGGTGGCGGTCGGCTCGGTGCCCGCGAAGGTCGCGCCCGCGTCGTCCAGACTGGCCGTCACCACGATCTTGTCGATCCCGGCGGGCACCGCACCGGTGTCCACGGTGATCGCGTCGGGGGAGCCGCCGGCGGCCGGACGGTGCGTCACCCCGGGGCCGTTCGGCGCGTTGAAGAAGACGAAGTCGGCGTCCGAGCGGACCTTGCCGGACTCGGTCAGCAGCAGGCCGGAGACGTCCAGCGCCTTGGGCGCGGTCACCTCGACCGTCACCCGTGCTGCGGTCAACGGCGCGTTGCCGCCCTGAGTCAGGACCGTCGTCACTGTGCTCCTCCTGATGCGCGCTCAACTGGCCGGTGTTGTCCCTGAGCCTAGCCAACGGAGGGCCCGTCGGACCCGGCCCGAAGGCATGTGGCGGCGGCGTACCGCTCTCAGCGGAATGCTCTTGAACGGGCCGTCGAGCTGGGGAAGCATGCAGGGATGCCAGCTCTTCAACGTACCGAGGCACGCACCCGTGCCCGACTGCTCCAGGTGCACGGCTACCGCATCGATCTCGACCTCACCCGGGGCGAGACCGTGTTCGGCTGCACCACCGTGATCCGGTTCGGCAGCGCCGAGGCCGGTGCCGCGACCTTCCTCGACCTCCGGCCGCAGACCCTGCGCCGGGCGGTGCTGAACGGCACCGAGCTCGACCCGGCCGCACTGGACGGCAACCGGCTCCCGCTGACCGGCCTGCTGGCCGAGAACGAGCTGCTGCTGGAGACCGACCAGAACTACTCCAGCACCGGCGAGGGCCTGCACCGGTACACCGACCCCGCCGACGGCGAGGTCTACCTGTACGCCACCTGCGGCCCCGACCTGGCGCCGCTGGTCTTCCCCTGCTTCGACCAGCCCGACCTCAAGGCGCCGCTCGCCATCGCCGCCACCGCACCCGCCGGGTGGACGGTGCTCGGCAACGGCGCGGGCAAGCAGGTCGCCGAGGGGCGCTGGGAGTTCGAGCCCACGCTGCCGATCAGCACCTACCTGTTCACCGTGGTCGCGGGCCCGCTGCACTCGGTGTACTCCGAGCACGACGGCATCCCGCTCGGCCTGCACGGCCGCCGCGCGCTGGCCGCCGACCTGGACCGGGAGGCCGTCGAGCTGTTCGAGGTGACCCGGGCCTCCTTCGACCGGCTGCACGAACTCTTCGACCAGCGCTACCCGTTCGGCCGCTACGACCAGGCCTTCGTGCCCGAGTTCAACTGGGGCGCGATGGAGAACCCGGGCTGCGTGGTGTTCGCCGAGGAGATGCTGTTCCACTCCGCGCCGACCGAGGCGGAGCGGGCCGGCCGGGCCATGGTGGTCGCGCACGAGATGGCGCACATGTGGTTCGGCGACCTGGTCACGCTGCGCTGGTGGGACGACATCTGGCTGAACGAGTCCTTCGCCGAGTACCTGGGCTTCCGGGTGGCGGCCGAGGCGACCCGCTTCACCAACTCCTGGAGCGGCTTTGCGGTCAAGCGCAAGGGCTGGGGCTACGACGCCGACCAGCGCGTCACCACCCACCCGATCGCCGCGAACGGCCTGGAGAGCGTCGCCGAGGCGATGAGCAACTTCGACGGCATCTCCTACGCCAAGGGCGCCGCCGCGCTGCGGCAGCTGGTCGCCTGGCTCGGCGACGAGGCGTTCTTCGCCGGGATCAACGAGCACTTCGCCCGGCACCGCTTCGGCAACGCCGAACTCGCGGAGTTCCTGGACGTGTTGGCGGAGAGCAGCGGCCGGGACGTGCACGGCTGGGCCGAGAGCTGGCTGCGCACCAGCGGCGTCGACACGCTGCGGGTGCAGGTCGCGTACCAGGACGGCGGCGAGCGGATCGCCTCGGCCGAGCTGGTGCCGACCGGCAGCCGCCCGCACCTGGTCGGGCTGGGCGTCTTCGACCTGGCCGACGACGGGCGGCCGGTGCTGCGCGAGTCCTTCGAGGTGGAGGTCGGGCCGGGCCGTCCGACCGCCCTGCCGCAGCTGGCCGGCGCACCGGCCCCCGCGCTGCTGCTGCCGAACTTCGGCGACCTCAGCTGGGCCAAGGTCCGGCTCGACCAGACCTCCTGGCGGACCGTCGCCGCCGCGCTCTCCCGGTTCGAGGACCCGCTGACCCGCGCGGTGCTCTGGGAGCACGCCCGCGACCTCACCCGGGACGGCGAACTGCCGCCCTCGGCCTACCTGGACCTGGTCGCCGCGCACCTGCCGGGCGAGCCGGTGGACGCGATCGTGGAGGCGGTGCTGACCTTCGGCCGGCTCCGGCTGCTGCCGTACCTGGCACCGGCCGAGCGTCCGGCGGCCGAGGCCCGACTGGCCTCGGCCGCACGGGAGTTGCTGGCCCGCCCGGAGGCGGACCAGGGGCTGCGGCAGGCCGCACTGAAGTCCGCGGTCGAGAACGCGAGCGGCCCGGAGCAGCTGGCCGAGCTGGAGCAGTGGCTCGCCGAGGGGGCGTACGGGCAGGAGCTCAGCGCCGCGCTCCGCTGGGCCGCGCTGCTCCGGCTGACGGTGCACGGGGTGATCGGCGCGGAGCGGATCGCGGTCGAGCTGGCCGCCGACCCGGGGGTGACCGCGACCGAGGGCGCGGCGCGCGCCCGGGCCGCACTGTCCGGCGCCGAGGACAAGGAGCGGGCCTGGCAGTCGCTGTTCGACCCGGCGAGCGGGCTCTCCAACGCCCAACTCACCGCGACTGCACAGGGTTTCTGGCAGTCGGGGTCGGAGCAGCTGCAGGACGCCTACCTGGAGCGGTACTTCGCCGAGATCCCGGCCGCCGGCGGGCGCGGGGACATCGTCGCCCGCTCGCTCGGCTCCCACCTGTTCCCGGCCGGCCGGTCCACCCCTGAGGCCGTCGCGCTGGCCGAACGGACGCTGGCCGAGGGCGAGTTGACCCCGGTGCTGCGCCGGGTGCTAGCCGACCAGCTGGACGACCTGGCCCGGGCCGCCCGGATCCGGGGCTGACGCTCCGCCGCGCGGGGGCCCACCCGGGCCCCCGCGTACGGGCTCCGGGCTCGGGGCGTCAGCCGAACAGGCCGCGGACGGCCACCGCGTGCGGCCGGTCCAGCAGACCGAACGCCGAGGCGGTCCAGCTCTCCTCGACCGCGGCCCGGTCCTTCCGGACCTCCGACCGGTCCGGCGCGGTGCCGGCGCCGTGCACGGCGAAGACGTACGCACCGGGCCCGACGTCCAGGCCCGGGGCGAGGGTGAAGCGGTAGACCACGGTGCCGCGCTCCTGGAGGACGGTCACCACCGCGCCGGGCACGTTGCTCCAGGGCAGGGTGCCGGGCAGGGCGGCCGGCCGCTCCAGCCGGAACTCGACCTGGAGCGCGGTGACCGGCGCGGTCACCGTCAGCTCCAGGGTGTGCCGGGTGCCGGAGGGCCCGAGCGGCCGGCGCTCGGCCGTTCCGGTCAGCAGGTCCGGCGCGGCGCTGGCAGGCTGCTTGGCGGCCGGCGGTGCGGCGGCGATCGGCGAGGCCGGGGCGGTGGGAGAGCTCGACGGGGTGGCGGCCGGGGCCGTCGGCGCCGCGCTGCCGGGCGCCGGGCTGCTCGCCACCGCGACCGGGGCCTCGACGGTCGGTGCCGACGGGGCGGCGCCGCGCGGCGGGCTCGGGGGAGCCGTGACCGGCTTGGCCGCGGGCGGGGTGCTCCGGGTGGCCTGGCCGGACGGGGAGGCGGACGCGGCGGGCACGGCGGGGACGGCCGAGGTGCTGGCGATCGCCTGCGCGGCCGAGTCCGGGCTCGGTACCGGCGGGCTGGCGCCGACGTTGGAGACGCCGGGCAGCCGGCCCACGTTCTGCTGCTCGCTGACCAGCCAGGTGGTGGCGACGCTGATGCCCACCACGGTGGACATCGCCATCGCGGCGCCGGAGAACCGGAACCCGGGCAGTCGGAACCGCGCCCCGACCGGCTTCTGCCGACCG
This sequence comes from Kitasatospora sp. NPDC002040, assembly GCF_040296785.1. Classification (NCBI taxonomy): domain Bacteria; kingdom Bacillati; phylum Actinomycetota; class Actinomycetes; order Kitasatosporales; family Streptomycetaceae; genus Kitasatospora; species Kitasatospora sp. NPDC002040. Next base: position 172,663 of record NZ_JBEOXV010000007.1, read on the forward strand.
TGCCGCCGCTGCCGGCCGTCGGGGACGGCGACCAGCACCGTCCCGCTCTCCTCGCGGAGCATCGTCTCGCCCCTCCCCACCGTCCGGGCCTGCCATCGCCCGGTCACGGGCAGAGTCAGAAGAGACTACCAGCGGTTACCTGACGGACCGCCAGGTCCGTTGGGAAACAGCTTGATGACACTTGCGGCTCTGTCAGCTCGGCCGCCCCGGAGGCTTGTTGCAACCTCTTTGCAACCGTTGCAGGAGCGGGCGCACTGCCGCAGTCTGGGCGGAACCCCAGCCGCCTCGGAGAGATCGTCATGCCGCGCGACCCACTGTCAGCAGCCTCGAACCCGCCGTTCGCCGCCACCCCCACGGGCGACGAGGCGGTCCGACCCGACGTCGAACCCGGGCCGGTGGAGGAGATCCTGACACTGCGGATCGCCCTTGACGAGGACTCGGTGGGCGAGGTGCGCACCCGGTTCAGGTACGACCCGGACCGGCCTTACGAGGTGCTGCTCACCTTCCACCTGGGCCGCTCGGACGAGGCGGACTGGGTGTTCTCCCGCGACCTGCTGCGGGACGGCCTGCAGGGCCTGAGCGGCCAGGGTGACGTCAAGCTCTGGCCCGCGTACTGTCCCTGTCACGGCTCGACCCTGCACCTGGCGCTTGAATCACCGCACGGCCGGGCCCTGTTGGAGGTCTCCAAGCCCAGGGTGAAGGACTGGCTGGACCGCACCTACGCCTGCGTCTCGGCCGAGGCCGAGGCGATCGCCGGGCCGACCGACGAGCAGCTCGCCGCCCTCCTCGGCGGCTGAGACCGGCGCCCGCGCCGAGGCCCGCGCTGAGACCGGCGCCCGCACGTCAGCAGGACCCGAGGCACCCCGTCCCCGGCAGTTGGAGCGCCCCGCGCAGCAGCTCGGCCCGCAGCTCCCGGACGGCCGGTGCGGAGGAGGTCGGCAGCAGGTCGTACGGGTCGTCCGGCGGGAGCACCGAGACCTCGGCGGACCGGGTGAGCCGGTACGGCCGGTGGTCCAGCAGCCCGCCCAGGTAGCGCCGCAGCCGGGAGATCTCGGCCCGTACCGTCACCGTTCTGGCGGAGTCGCCGAACAGCGCCTCGGCCAGCCCGGCGGCGCTCAGCCCCTCCCGGTGCACCGCGAGCAGCAGCAGCAGTTCGGCGTGCCGGGGGCTGAGGGTGTGCGACCAGCTGCCCACCGCGCCGGAGACGGCGAGTTCGGGCCGGGTGCTGCGGCGCAGGTCCAGCGTGATCCTGGCCCCCTCGGTCTGCTCGCTCAGGCCGTCCGGGTCGGTGCCGCCGCCCAGCGGGCGGATCAGCCAGCCGTCGGCCAGCGGCTCGACCGCGCACTCGCCGATGGTCGGTAGCCAGAGCCGGGGCGAGGAGCCGAGCCCGCCGGCGGGCAGCCGGAGCCGGGGGACCGGCGGCAGGCCGATCGCGGCGGCGGTCCAGCCCGCGCTGTCCACCACCAGGGCGGGCTGGTCGACCTTGGCCAGCAGCGGGGTGGCCACGGTGCGCAGCCGGTGCAGCGCCTCCAGCTGACGGGCCCTCAGCTCGGCCTCGGCCAGCCGGGCCGCGGTGGCGGCGAGCTGCAGCAGGTACGGGGCCATGGTGCGGGCCGGCCCGCTGAGGTTGACCGCGCCGAGCAGCTGTCCGGTGCGCGGGTCGTGGATCGGGGCGGCGACGCAGGTCCAGTTGTGGTGGCTGCGCAGGTAGTGCTCGGCGGAGTGCACCTGCATCGGCCGGCGGATGCGCAGCGCCATGCCGATGCCGTTGGTGCCGACCTCGTCCTCGACCCAGCGGGCGCCGGTCTCGAAGCCGATGCCGTCGGCGGTGCGCAGCAGCGGGCGTTCGCCCTCGTGCCAGAGCACGTGGCCCTCGCCGTCGCTGATCGCCAGGATCAGCGGGGTGCCGCTGGTGGGGAGCAGCAGGGTGGAGCGGAGCACCGGGAGGATGTCGGAGAGGTGGGTCTCCCGGCGCCGGTGCTCCACCTCGGCCAGGCTCAGCCGGTAGGCGTTGCGGCCGCGTTCGGGGTCGAGCCCGAGCCGGCGCAGCCGCTCCCAGGAGTCGCCGATCTCGGGCCGGGGCTCGGGGGCCTCGGCGGTGTCGGACAGCACCTCGTCGTGCACTCTGGCCAGGTCGAGGGCCTCCGGGGTCCGGCGAGGCTGCGGGACCGCGCGATGACTCTCCAGCAAACCGGTGCCTCCCCGTCCCGTGGTGTCACGGGACAGGTTACGACCGCAGGCCCGCCGAATGGAGGTCTTGGCAAATCTTTCGACCGTTCGGTATGGAGACGATCTGTGATGCTTCGCCGGATATCGGGTTCCTGGTGGCGGTCTGGTAGTAGTTGTCCTTGTGATCCCCATTGTTCATGAGACGTTCGGATCCGGGCCGCTCGCCTACGACGGCAGTGGGATCGACGGCGGCCTCTGGTCCACCGTGGTCGGCTGGGCGGACGGCGCCCCGGACTGGTTCGACCAGGCGGTCCGGATCTGGTCGGACGTCGGCCTGGCGGTCTTCGCGCTGTTCATGCTCTACGGCTGGTGGCGGGCCCGGAGCGCCGACCCGGTGGTGATGGCCCGGGTGCTGGCCGCCCCGCTGATCGTGGTCGCCGCCTACCTGGTCAACACGGTGCTGAAGGGCCTGGTGGAGGAGGTGAGGCCCTGTCAGCAGCGGCCGGGGACGGCCACGTTGGAGGTCTGCCCGGCGCCGGGCGACTGGTCCTTCCCGAGCAACCACGCGGTGATCGCCTTCGCCACCGCGACCGCGCTCTGGTTCGCCTTCCGGGCGCTGGGCTGGGTCTGCGCGGCGGCCGCGCTGCTGATGGCCGCCTCCCGGGTCTGGGTGGGCGTGCACTACCCGCACGACGTGCTGGCGGGCGCGCTGGTCGGCATCCTGGTGGCCGTCCCGCTCGCGCTGCTCGCGGCCCGGGCGGCGCCGCTGGTGGACCGGGGCCGCAGCGGACCGCTCGGTCCGTTCCTCGGCGCCGGACCCGGCGCCCCGGCGGTGCCGGTCCGCCGCTGACGGTCCTCTTGTGCGACCCCGGGCCCGGGGAGAGCATGTGAGCCGGTCCGGGAACTCCCCGGCCCGGCTCGGTCCTTGAGGGGGCACCCATGGCGTTCCGGCTCGAAATGACCCAGGGCGACTGGCCCGCACCGGAGTTGGCCAAGGGGGTCGAGGGCCTGCTGGCCGAGAGCATGGTGCTCACCCTGGCCACCACCGGGCCCGAGCGCGGCCCGCACGCGAACCTCGCCTTCTTCGCCTACGACGACGACCTGGTGCTCTACTTCGTCAGCGAGCGCTCGACCCGGCACAGCCTGCACCTGACCGAGGAGGCCAGGGCCGCCGCGACCGTCTTCCTGCCGCCGCCGGTCTTCGGCGAGCAGCTGCGCGGCATCCAGTTCACCGGCAGCGCGGGCGAGGCCTGGGGCCACCAGGCCGAGGCGGCCTTCGCCGCCTACCAGGCCCGCTACCCGGACTTCGGGCGGGACCCGGAGCTGCGGCGGCAGTACCTGGCCGGCGCCGGGGCGGCCGCGCTGTACCGGTTCCAGGTGGAGGAGCTGACGGCGGTGGACGAACCGCGCTTCGGGCGCCGCAACTACCTCTCCGCCCGGGTGCTGCGCTGACGGCCCTCCGGTCGGACCGGCCGCCCAGGTTGTATGTACAACTCTTGCGAGCCGGTTAATCTCCTCGCTGCCGTTCGGACGCCCGTAGGACACCTGGGCGCTCCAGTCTGGCCGCCATGAGAGTCATCGTCGTAGGAGCGGGCGTGCTGGGGACCATGCACGCCTGGCAGGCCGTCGAGCGCGGCCACGAAGTCGTCCACCTGGAGCGCGAGAGCGAGGCGCGCGGTGCTTCGGTGCGCAACTTCGGCCTGGTCTGGGTCAGCGGCCGGGCCGCCGGGGAGGAGCTGGAGACCGCGCTGCGGGCGCGCGAGCTCTGGGAGGGCATCGGCGCCAAGGTGCCCGGGCTGTGGTTCCGCGGCAACGGATCGCTGACCGTCGTCCGCACCGAGGCCGAACTCGCGGTGGCGGAACAGGCGTTGCTGCGCCCGGACGCCAAGGAGCGGGGCTACCGGCTGCTCGACGCCGAGCAGACCAGAGCCGCCAACCCCGCCCTGCGCGGCAAGCTGCTCGGCGCGCTGCACTGCGACCGGGACGCGGCCGTCGAGCCCCGGGTGGCCCAGCCCGCGCTGCGCGCCGCGCTGGAGGCCACCGGCCGCTACACCTTCCTGCCGGGACGGGAGGTGCGCGAGGTGGTCGGCGAGAACGCGGTCCGGGACGACCACGGGCAGACCCACCAGGGCGATCTGGTGATCCTCTGCACCGGTGCCTGGCTGGGCGGCCTGGTCCGCGAGCTGGCGCCCGAACTGCCGGTCCGCAAGGTGCGGTTGCAGATGATGCAGACCGACCCGCTGGGCGAGTCGATGCCCACCTCGGTCGCCGACGGCGACAGCTTCCGCTACTACCCGGCCTTCGCCGGGCCGGCCCTGGAGGAGCTGCGCGCCGCCCAGCCGCAGGGCCCGGTGGCCGCCGAGCACAAGATGCAGCTGCTGATGGTCCAGCGCCGCGACGGCGGTCTGACCATCGGTGACACCCACGAGTACGACCAGCCGTTCAACTTCGACGTGGTCGAGGAGCCGTACGAGCACCTGGCCGCCGTGGCCGAGGAGCTGCTCGGCCGTCCGCTGCCCCGGATCCGCCACCGCTGGGCCGGCGTCTACGCCCAGTGCGTCGACACCACCCGGGTGGTCCACCGCGAGCAGCTGCGCAGCGGCGTCTGGCTGGTCACCGGCCCCGGCGGCCGCGGCATGACCTGCTCGCCCGCCATCGCCGAGACCACCGCCCAACTCACCAACCTGTAAGGGTAGTTCGCTGATGACTGACATCTCTCTGGTCGTGCTCGACATGGCCGGCACCACCGTGGCCGACGACGGCCTGGTCGAGCGCGCCTTCCAGGCCGCCGCCGACGAGCTCGGCGTCGAGGCCGGCAGCGCCGAGCACCAGCGGATGCTGGAGCACGTCCGCGCCACCATGGGCGAGTCGAAGATCTCGGTCTTCCGCCACCTGTTCGGCGAGGAGGCCAGGGCCCAGCAGGCCAACCTGGCCTTCGAGGCCGCCTACCACCGGCTGGTCGACGCCGGGCACTGCGCCGCGCTGCCCGGTGCGGCCGAGGCGATCGCCGAACTCCGCGCCGCCGGGCGCAAGGTGGTGCTCACCACCGGGTTCTCCAGGGCCACCCAGGACCAGATCCTCGGTGCGCTCGGCTGGCAGGACATCGCCGATCTGACGCTCTGTCCGGCCGAGGCGGGCCGGGGTCGCCCCTACCCCGACCTGGCGCTCACCGCGCTGCTGCGCACCGGCACCGACTCGGTCCGCGAGCTCGCGGTGGTCGGTGACACCGGCTACGACATGCTCACCGGTGTGCGCTCCGGCGCCTCGGTGGTGGCCGGGGTGCTGACCGGTGCGCACGACCGGGAGCGGCTGCTCGCGGACGGTGCCACCCACGTGCTGGGCTCGATCGCGGAGCTGCCCGCGCTGCTGCTGGCCGGCTGACCGCCGCCGTGGGGCCGGTCCGGGGAGTGGGCCCCGGACCGGCCCCCGCGGTCATCCGCCGGCCGGGAACCTGACCGGCATCGCGTCGGTCAGCCCGGGCGGGACCACGGCGACCAGGAGTGCGGTCAGGCCGTCCGGGCCCGCGTGCAGGACGGCGCCGCTGCCGAGCTCGCAGACCGCGAGCGCGTTGCGCTGGAGCGGCAGGGTGCTGCCGTCGGCGGTGACCAGCCGGCCGCCGCCGCTGACCACGAACCAGATCTCCTCGGTGCCCGCCCGGCCCCGGCCGTCGATCCGGCTGCCGGGGGCCAGCCGCAGGTGGTCCACCGACTCGGTCTCACTGTGGAAGAAGCCACGTCGGGCCAGGGACTGGCCGGAGCTGCGCACCGCGTCGTCGCGCAGCGTGGCGGGGGCGTTGCCCGTTCGCGAGATGATCATGCCGTGCTCCCTCCGGACACCCGCCGGCCGTCCTTGGCGTCCGGCACGCCCAGACTGGCGGTGAAGAACCGGAGCGGGCGCCCGTCGGCCCGCAGCTCGACCGCGCTGCCCAGCGGCAGGGTCACCCCGGTGCCGGGGGCCAGGTCCACCTCGGTCTCCCCGGCGACCGCCGTCCCGGTGCCGTCCAGCACGAACAGGGTGTGCTCCCGGTCGTCCGACCGGAGCGTCTCCCGCTCGCCGGGACGGAGCGTGACCAGCCTGGCCTCGCGGAGCGGGCCGCTCAGCAGGGTGGTGAGGTCCACCGGACCGTGCGCTTCGAGGTCGATGACGGTGGCACTGCTCATGGTGTTCCTTCCGGAGTGGCCGGGGTCGCCGGTCAGGATCGTGGCGACCTGCGGACCGATCACCTCGATGACGATCCAGTGCAGGTCCTCGGCGCCGGGGTTGTTCAGCCGGTGCCGGGTGCCGACCGGGTTGGTGATCAGGGTGCCCGGCGGGACGGTGCGCAGCCGTCCGTCCAGCAGCAGCTCCCCGGTCCCGGCGACCACGAAGTACAGCTCCTCGGTCCGGCTGTGGTGGTGCACGCCGCACTCGGCCCCGGGGGGCAGGGTGGAGATCTCGATCGCCTCCCAGGTGCCCTCCAGGCCGAGCCTGCGGGCCAGGCACTTCCAGCGCGCGACGGCCTTGCCGCCGTGCATCGCGTAGACGTCCGAGGCGCCGCCGGGCGCCGCGACGATCAGCTCACCGGCGTAGCCGGTGGCCGTGGGGGTGGGGGTCGGCCGCATGCCGTTCTCCTCCTCGGGCTGCGGGGGTCCGTTCTGCCCACCATGGTGCGGAACCCGCTGTCCCGGTCGCCTGGGGCAGGTGTCACCACCCGGTCCCGACCGTGCCGCGGCTTCCTCTGACAGGGACGCGTCGATGTGCGAACATGTCGACCGCACCCGCGATCTGACGGACCGCCAGGGAGAACTCATATGTTCAGAACCGGTACGGCCGGCTTCCCCGGCAGCTGCATCCCGACGGCCGGGCCGGTCGCGCCGCCGGGACGGGTCGGTCCGCGGTGACGGCGGATCGGCCGCTGATCACCGCTGGCGGGGCCGGCGGGTACACCGCCTGGACGGCGCTGCGGCTCGCCCCGGCGCTCGGGACGGTGCTCGGGCCGGCCGGGCGCCGGGTCGGCACCGTGCTCGGCGAGGAGCAGCGCAGGACCGAGACCGAGGCCGTCGAGCTGGCCTGGCTGGGCGGGCTGTGCCGCCCCGGCGGCCGGTTCGAGCTGCGGTGCACCGGCGGGACGGGCGGCCCGCTCCGGGTCGCCCTGCTGGCCCGGGCCGACGCGCCGACCCCGGCGGCGGCGGCCGCCGCCGTCCGGGCCGCCGTGGCCGGCCTGCCCGCCCATGTGGTGGCCGAACCGACTGCCGTGGAACCGGAGTTGACCGCCATCGGTCCTGGCGGCGGCCCGTCCGGCACGGTCGACCTGCGGGAGATCCGCAAGCGGATCGACATCAGGACCATCGCCCGGGCCGGATCGACGCGCCGACAGGCCGCCACCGCCCGGCCGTTCGCGCCCAGCGGCCGCTCCTGGGAGCTGCTCTGGACCGAGCTGGCCAGGCAGCCGGTACCCACCGCGCTCTCGGTGGCGCTCGAACCGGTCCGACTGCTGCCCGAGGCCGGGCTGCTGTTCCACCAGTTCGCCGAGCTGTACGGCCGGCTGGCCGGCCCGGTGGCCGGGGGTCCGCGCTGGCAGGGCTCCCGTTCCGCCGACCGGGCGGCCGAGGCGGGCCGGGACTTCTTCGAGGACGCGATCCGCCGCTACCTCGGCCCGGTGTTCCGGATCCGGATCACGCTGGCCGCGGCCGGCCCGCTGCCGCCCGGGCTGGAGCAGCTGCTCGCCGACCAGGTCGGCGGGGCCGCGCTGGCCCCCGCGCGGGCCGAACTCGCCGGGGCCTGGCGGAACTTCACGACCCTCGGCCTGGAGCCGCTGCCCTGGACCCACCGCCCGCCGGTCGACGCCGGTGACTGGGGCGACGTCGAACAGGAGCTGTCCGGGCTGGTCGACCGGTACGAGGCGGCGGCCGCGTTCCGGCTCCCGTACGAGTTCACCGGCCGCACCGCCCGCCTGTTCGAGCAGCCGCCGTCCGGCGCCGTGCCCCCGCCCTCGGTCTGAAGGGCCCCGTACCGGACCCCGGTCCCGCCGGAGCCGCTCGCGGCCGGGCCCGGGGCCGGCGCCCGGTCAGGCGAGCACGCGGCCGTCCGCCACCAGTGCCCGCAGTGAGGTGCGCTGGGCGTGCACCAGCAGGGCGATGGTCAGCGCGGACATCAGCAGCCCGAGCGCCAGGTGGCCCAGCGTCCCACCGATCGCCAGGCCGAGCAGGCCGAGCACGACGTGCAGGCCGATCCGCACTCCCAGCAGCGCGAAGGCCAGCCTGCGCGTCCCCTTGCCCCGCCACATCAGCTTCGCCAGCTTGAGCCTGGTCCGCAGCACGGTCAGCGACACCGTCAGGTTGACCACCCCCAGCGCGACCAGGGCCGGCCAGCTCGACGGGAAGGCGCTGATCAGGTCGTACGCGCCGGCCAGCACGGCCTCGAAGGCGAAGTACCAGTCCGGGAGCCGCAGTTCCGCGACCGTGGGCCGCGCCTCGACCGACCGCGCCTCGCCGTCGGTGGGAACCGTACTGGTCCGCTTGGTGATGGTGGTGCTGGTCATCCCGTCCCCCGAAGTACCCCGTCCGACCTCGCGCCGCTCGCCCCGCCGGTGGCACCAGTCTGTCGCCGGAGCGGCCGCCCCCGGCAGCGCCGACGGTCACCGGGACGGTATGACGGATGTCATCCGCCCGGCCGGGACGGACCGGTTATTCGCTGTCGGAACGCCGGTACGGGGGGAAGGATGACGGGACGTCATCAGCTGCTCGAAAGGTCCGTCATGCCTCAGCTCGACCGTGTCGCCGACCCCGCCGGGGTCGCCCCCAGCACCCGCTACAGCCACGTCGTGTCCGGCGTCGGACGCCAGGTGTTCGTCGCCGGACAGGTGGCGTTGGACGCGAAGGGCCGACTGGTGGGCGAGGGCGACGCGCTGGCCCAGGCCCGGCAGGTCTTCGCGAACATCGGCAGTTGCCTGGCCGCCGCCGGGGCCGGATTCGAGCACCTGGCCAAGCTGACCGTCTTCGTCACCGACATCGCCCACCTGCCGGCCGTCCGGACCGCGTGGGACGAGGCGCTGGACCCCGCGCACGCCCCGGCCAGCTCGGCCGTCCAGGTGGCCGGGCTGTTCCTGCCGGAACTGCTGCTGGAGATCGAGGCGTTCGCGATCGTGCCGGAGCCCGCCGGGTGAGGACTCAGGCGATCTCGTAGTCGAACCAGATCCGGTGGGTGCCGTCGGCCTCCACCTTGAGGCCGCCGCCACCCGTGATGCCCGTCAGCTTGCCCGTCCCGCTGGCGGGCACGATCAGGAAGAACCGGTCGCTCGGCTCGCCCCCGGTGGTGGTCATCGAGTGGACGAAGTTGAACGCGCCGAAGTGCCCGTTCAGCGAGCCCTCGAAGGACTCCATCGCCAGGTAGGTGCCGACCCCGGCCGCCTGGTCGTACGCGCCGGTGAAGATCGTGCTGGAGCGGCCGATGATCTCGCCCTCGAACTCCTTCGTCAGGGTCGCGACGCCGACCGGGATCGCGGTCTCGATGACCGGATCCACCGTCAGCTCGGCCGGGACGAAGCTCTTCACGGTGAACGTGCCCGAAGCTCTCATGGCGCGGATCGTACCGAGGGGCCCCGACAACTCCGGGCGTTCAGGCCGCCCCGGGCGTGCCGGGCGTGCCCGGCCAACCGTCGCGGGCGGCCAGGTCGAGCACCAGGGCGCCGATGTTCCAGGCGTCGTCCTCGCCCCGGTGGTGGCGTCCCTCCAGCGGGAGGCCGGCGATGCGGAGGGCCTGTGCCATGCCGGGCCGCTTGCGCAGGCCGTACGCCTCGGCGAAGACCGCCTTGGCGTTCACGTGCCGCCGTCCGAACGGGTAGGCGACTCGGGTGGCCGCGCACTGGCGGGTGAACTGGAGGCGGTCGTAGTCGCCCCAACTCGCCCACGGGAGCGCCCCGCTGCGGTGCTCGGCGGCCAGCCGGCGGCAGGCCTCGGCGAAGCTGACGCCGCCGTCCACCTCGGCCTGGGTCAGCCCGGTCAGCTCGGTGCAGAACGCGCTGACCGAGGAGCGGGCGGGGCGCACCACGATCCGGTGCCGCCCCACCCGCTCCCTGCTGTCGAGGTCGACCACGGTCAGCCCGATCTCGATGATCTCGCTGACCGAGCCGACCGGGGGCATGCCCTCCCAGCAGGTGGCCTCGATGTCCACCACGTTCAGCAGCCCGGCGGTGATCTCCATTCGCCGAGGGTAGGTCGCCCGGGGCCCGCGGGTCACCCGGATTTGCGCCGGGTCAGTGCAGCGTGCCCGCATAGCGCTGGGCGAAGCGGGTGCCGGTGGCGGCGGTCACGGTGACGTCGTAACGGCCGTTGTCGAGCGCCCAGTTCAGGGTGCGGGTGGAGTTCGCCGGGACCCAGGCGGACTGGGCCGGGGTGGCGAAGTCGTTCGGGGTGGCGGCGAAGTACGCGGGCGTCTGCCCGGCGTTGGTCAGCGTCAGGGTGAGGGCGCTGCCGGAGACGGCGGCGGTCACCACCGGGACGGCCACGTCGGCCTGTCCGGCCGGCACCACCGAACCGGCGAAGCGGCGGACGAAGCCGTCCGGGCCGTGGACGGTGAAGTCGTACCGGCCGTCGGTGGCGGCGGTGTCCCAGACGTAGCTCGCGGTGGCGCCGGGAGCGACCGTGTACGGGGTGCCCGCGAAGGCGTAGGCGATGTTCGGGTAGACCGTGAAGTGGAACGCCACCGTGCCCGAGTTGGCCAGCGTGCAGGTCAGCCTGCCGGTGGTCCGGTCGACCGCGACGTCGGCCCAGGGCCGGTACGGCAGGCGGCGGTGCGGCCGGGCGCCCTGCTCCTGGACCGGCATCGCCTGGGCGCCGGTGGCGGGGAGTTTGACCGCCGGGAGCGAGGCGGCGGCGTCGGCCTTGGCCATCAGCGCGGCGGTGTCGGGCAGGGCCGGTATCGAGAGGTCGGGGGCACCGAAGTCGAAGCAGCTGGTGAGGTCGCCGCTGACGGCGCGGCGCCAGGCGGAGATGTTGGGCTCCTGCACACCGGTCACGACCTCCAGCAGTCGGAGCACCGAAGTGTGGTCGAAGACCTGGGAGTTGACCCAGCCGCCGCGCGACCAGGGGGAGGCGACCCAGAGCGGCACCCGGTTGCCGAAGCCGATCGCCCGGCCCTGGGTGAACTCGGCGGGGGTGCCGGGCTCGGGGGTGGGCGGCACCATGTGGTCGAAGTAGCCGTCGTTCTCGTCGTACATCACCAGGTAGGCGGTGTGCTTCCAGACCTCCGGGTTGGCCATCAGCGACTGGAGCGCGGTGTTGACCCAGTGCGCACCGTAGTTGGGGTTGGCCGCCGGGTGCTCGCTGAACAGGTACGGGGCCACCAGCCAGGAGACGGTGGGCAGGGTGCCCGCCTTGCAGTGCTGGTCGAAGGCGGTCAGGTCGAACTTGGTCATCGCGTTGATGTACCGCGGGTCGGTGGCGGGGAAGTTGTGGAACTGCTTGAAGTAGGAGAGCGCGTTGTCGTCGTAGTCGCCGGTCCGCTCGTCCTTGCTCGGGTTGTGGTAGACCCGCCAGCTCACCCCGGCGGCGTGCAGCCGCTCGGCGTAGGTGGTCCAGTCCGCCACCGGGTTGTCGGTGACCGGGGTGTTGTCGATCCACGGGCCGGTGGTGCCGTCCACGCCGGGGCCGGAGGTGCCGGTCCAGAGGTAGAGCCGGTTCGGGTCGGTGGGCCCGGCCAGTGAGGTGAAGTAGGCGTCGCAGATCGTGAACGCGTCGGCCAGCGCGTACTGGTAGGGCACGTCGGCGCGGGTGAAGTACCCCATCGTGCGCTCGCCCTTGGCGGCGATCCACTTGTTCATCGCGCCGTTGTTGATGGCCTGGTGGCCGGTGGCCCAGTCGTGGGCGAGGCCGCCGGCGTTCTGCGCGTTGTACTTGCTGGTGTCCATCCGGTACGGCAGCATCACGCCGCCGTCGCTGCGGCCCGCGTCGGGCTGGCGGAACACGTTGCCGCCGTCGGGGAACTGGAGCGCCTGCTTGTCGTCGAAGCCGCGGACGCCGTTCAGGGTGCCGAAGTAGTGGTCGAAGGAGCGGTTCTCCTGCATCAGGATCACCACGTGCCGGATGTCGGCGACCGTGCCGGAGAGCCCGACGGAGCCGGGGGTGACGGTGGCGGCGGAGGCGGTCTCGGCGGGCAGGCCGACCAGGGCGGCGGCGCCCGCCGCTGCGGTGGCCCCGACGAAGGTGCGACGGCTGAACTCGGTCATCGGTAACGGCCTTTCAGAGGGTGAAGGTCGCGACGGCGGCGGCGGTGTCGGAAGGCCATTCGTTGCCGGTGGCAGCCGGGTCGGGCTGCGGGCGGCCGGTGGTCAGGGTGTGCGCCTCGACCAGGGTGAGCGGGCCCGCGTACTGGACCTGGTCGATCCGGTCCTGCGGCTCGGGCTTGCTGCCGCGCAGCTTCCGGGTCGGCGACCAGGTCGCGCCGGGGGAGGACACCGGGTCGGGGTGCGCAGCCCGGTACGCGTCCGTCAGTCCGGCGCTCTGCAGGGCCGTCGTCACCGGCCAGTTGAGCGGCTTGCCGGTGGCGGCCGTCCAGTCCAGGTGCGAGGGGGAGGCCAGCCCGGCGGCCAGCAGCACGGCCGCGCCGGCGGTGATGTCCGCCTTCACGGCGGTGGCCAGTGCGGTGGCCTGCTGCCCCCGGGTGGACGCGGCTTCGGCGGCCGCCACCTGGGCGGCGGTCTGGCCGTCCTGGATCGCGTACGGGCCGTACGCCGTCTCGTCCAGGTGCGCGCCCCAGAGCCGGACCGAACGCCCGCCCGGCAGCTGGACGGTGACCCCGACGGCGGGCAGGGCCGGCGTGGTCGCGGCGGTCAGCGGGTACCGGCTGAGGATGCCCACGCTGCCGGCCGTCTGCTGGGCGTACCAGCCGAGCGCGGTGGCCAGGGTCTGCGCGGCGGTACCGGCCGTCTCCTGGAGGGCGACCACGTCGATCCCCTGGGTGAGCAGCACCCGGAGCTGCTTCTCCACCGGGTCGGTGAACGCGGCCCCGGCGTTGGCCAGGTTCCAGGCCGCGACCTTGAGCCGGAGCGGCGCGGTGGCGGCCTGGACCGGCACCAGCAGGGTGAGGGTGTCGGTGTTGCCGGCGGTGTCCTTGGCCTCGACCGTGAGCACGGCCGGGTCGGCCAGGGCTGTCGCGGGGGCGGTGCCGGTGACCTGCCCGGCGGAGCTGACGGACAGCCAGGACACCCCGCCGGTCCGGCGGAAGGTGACCGCGCCGGACGCCCGGACCCAGAGGCCGCCGAGCTTGACGCCCACCGCCCCGCCGGGGGCGACCGGGGTGGCGGTGAGCGCGTCCACCGCCAGGTGCGGGCGGACCGGGGCGGGCTTGGGCTTGAACGAGAACGGCGCGGTCTGGGCCAGGATGCCGTAGCCGTCCTTGGCCAGCAGGTAGGCGGTGTACGGTCCGCCGGTCAGCGCCGAGGTGTCCAGCTGTACGTCGCCCGAGCCGCCCGGGGTGTACTTCCAGAGCAGCGAGGAGCCGGTGCCGGGCAGGCGGGTGCCGTCGTAGATGCCGACCCAGTTCTTGCTGTCGGGTACGTCGGTGACCCAGTGGAAGGTGAGCTTGTCACCTTCGGTGGGGCTGGTCGGAGTGCTGAGCGCGAGCGTGCTGCCGGTCGCCACGGAGCTCCTGTCCGCCGCACCAACGCTGGTGCGGCTGGGTCGAGTTGGCTGTACAACCGACCCAATTCACTCCAGTCCCGGGGGACTTCACGTGAACAGGACATGACGGCCCGACGGGAGGACCGGGAACTCGGCGGATGCCTCAGTGGCTGCTGCGGAGGTTCAGCACCACCACGCCGATGATCACCAGCGCGATGCCGATCCACTGCGCCTTGCCGAGCTGCTCGCCGAAGGCCACCACCCCGATCGCCGCCACGGCGGCGGTGCCCGCACCGGACCAGACGGCGTACGCGATCGAGACCGGGATGTGCTTGAGCGCCCGGCCGAGCAGCAGGAAGGAGAGCGCGTAGCCCAGCCCCACCCCGATGCTCGGCCACAACCGGCTGAATCCCTCGGTGAGTTTGAGGCAGCTGGTGGCGCAGACCTCGCTCAGGATGGCCAGCGCGAGCAGCAGGTACGGCATCAGCGCAGCCCGGTGAGCCCGGCCAGCAGGGCCAGGTCGGCCTGCTCCAGGCTGTCCAGCAGGGTGATCCGCTCGGCGGCCGCGATCGGCACGGCGGACGGTACGGCCAGCACCGCGCAGCCCGCCGCGTGGGCGGAGGCGACCCCGGTCGGGGTGTCCTCGACCGCGACGCAGTCCGCCGGGTCCAGGCCGAGCCGGGCGGCGGCGGCCAGGTAGGGATCGGGCTGGGGCTTGGTGCGCGGGGTGTCCTCGGCGGCCAGGGTGACGGCGAACCAGCTGCTGCCCAGGGTGCCGAGCACCAGGTCGACCACCCGGCGGGGCGAGGCGGAGACCAGGGCGGTCGGTACGGCGGCGTCCCGCAGCGCGGCCAGCAGGGCCAGCGCGCCGGGGCGGGGGACCACCTCGGCGGCCACCTTCCCGGTGAACGAGTCGTTCAGCCGCACGGCGAGTTCGAGCTCGCTGAGGGTGGTGCGGCTGGCGCGGTGCAGGTGCGCGGCGGTGTGCTCTACCGCCTGCCCGAGCACCTCGGGCAGGTCGGCGTCGGTCAGGGCGAGGTCGAGCTCGGCCGCGCACTCGACGGCGGCCTGCCACCAGAGGTGCTCGGTGTCGACCAGGGTGCCGTCCATGTCGAACAGGACGGCGGCGGGCTTGGGGGAGACGGGCTCAGGCATGGCGGTACCTTCGGTGGTGGTTCAGGCGGTGCGGCGGTCGACCAGCACCGGGCGGTCCGGCAGGGTGAGTTCGGCGCTGCTGCCGATCGGCAGCGCGGCGGCGGCCTCGGTCGGCAGGTCGGCCTTCACCTCGGTGCCGTCGGCCAACCGTACGGTGAGCCGGGTGACGCTGCCGAGGAACGAGGCGCCCACGACCAGCGCGGCACCGGTCGCCGAGGCGGTCAGGCCGACGTTCTCCGGCCGTACCAGCACGTCGAGTTCACCGTCGTACGGCAGGGTGCCGTCGACCGGGAAGTTCCGGCCGAACAGGGCCACCGATTCGCCGGAACGGGCGCACGGGATCCGGCTCATGGTGCCGACGAACTCGGCCACGAACGCGGTGGCCGGGCGGGCGTACAGCTCGGACGGGGTGGCGCACTGCTCCAGCTGCCCGGCCCGCAGCACGGCGACCCGGTCGGCCATCGAGAGCGCCTCCTCCTGGTCGTGCGTCACGAACAGGGTGGTGATGCCCAGCTCCTGCTGCAGCCGCCGGATCTCGTCCCGCAGGTTCAGCCGGACCTTGGCGTCGAGGGCGGACAGCGGCTCGTCCAGCAGCAGCACCCGCGGCTGCAGGGCCAGCGCGCGGGCCAGCGCGATTCGCTGCTGCTGGCCGCCGGAGAGCTGGTGCGGGTAGCGGTCGGCGTGCTGGGGCAGGCCGACCAGCTCCAGCAACTCCTTGGCACGGCCGCGGCGTTCGGCCTTGGCGGCGCCGCGCATCCGCAGCCCGAAGGCCACGTTGTCGGCGGCGGTCAGGTGCGGGAAGAGGCTGTAGGACTGGAACACCATGCCGGCGTCCCGGCGGTGCGCGGGCACTCCGGTGATGTCCTCGCCGTCCACCAGGACCTGGCCCGAGTCGTGCGTCTCGAAGCCGGCCAGGATCCGCAGCGCGGTGGTCTTGCCGCAGCCGGACGGGCCGAGCAGGGCCACCAGCTCGCCCGGGTTGATGGTCAGGTCCAGGCCGTCCAGCGCGGTGGTGGCACCGAAGGACCGGCGCAGGGCCCGGAACTCGACGGTGGCGCCGACGGCCGTCTTCTTGTCAACAGTGGTGGTGCTCATGGGGGTTGTCTCCGCAGGGGGTCAGTGGGAGGTGGTCTTCCGGCGCCGCTCACGGCCGGCCGCGGACAGCAGGAGCAGGAGCACCCAGGTGATCAGCAGGCTCAGCACGGAGACCGCGACGGACATCTGGCCCTGGCTGTTGCCGACCGTGTAGATCCAGACCGCGAACGGCTCGTAGCCGAGGATCGAGGAGGCGGTGAACTCCCCGAGCACCAGGGCCAGGGTGAGGAACGAGGCGTTCAGCAGCGCGCCGCGCAGGTTCGGCAGCACCACCGTGACCACCGCGCGCGGCCAGCTCGCACCGCAGTTGCGGGCGGCCTCGACCAGGGTGCGGACGTCCAGCGCGCGCAGCCCGGCGTCCAGCGCCCGGTACGCGAGCGGCAGCGACATCAGCACGTACGCGATCACCAGCACCAGCGGGAACTCGGGGTCCTGGATGAACACCATGGTCTGGAAGAACGGGGTGTCCATCAGGTAGTCCGGGCCCCAGCGCAGCACGCCGATCAGCCCGGCGGTGAGTGCCACCGGGGGGACCACCAGCGGGAGGGTGCAGACCACTTCGAGCACCGAGCGGAGCCGGGGCGAGCCGAGCCGGACCGCGATCAGCGCGGGCACCAGCAGGAGCAGCAGCACGACGACCGTGAGGCCGGCCAGCTCCAGCGTGAGCAGCAGGCTCTTGGTGAAGCCGGGGGCGCTCAACAGGCCGGTGTAGGCGGCGAAGTCGATGCCGTCCCGGCTGTCGACGGAGAACCAGACCGAGGCCGCCATCGGCACCAGGAAGTACACCCCGGCCAGCAGCAGGACGAGGCCGCGCCAGATGCGCAGTTTGGAGATCAGCTGAGCCATCGTGCGCTCCGACGCTGGAGGGGGAGGTAGACGGCCATCACCAGGACGGCGACCAGGATCATGTCCAGGCTCAGCGCGAGCGCCAGGTTGCCCTGGCCGACCAGCACGTTGCCGGAGAGCGCGTCCGCGATCGAGCGGCTGACCAGCGGCACGGTGGCGCCGACCATCGCGGCCGCCGTGGCGTACGCGGCGAAGGCGCTGCCGAACAGCAGCACGAAGCCGCCGAGCAGCGAGGGGAACAGGATCGGCAGCGCGACGTGCCGCCAGTACTGGAACGCGGTGGCCCGGTTGTTGTGCGCGGCCTCGCGCCACTGGGTCCGCAGACCGTCCAGGGCCGGGGTGATGGTGAGCACCATCAGCGGCACCAGGAAGTACAGGTACACGATGGTCAGACCGGTGAAGGAGTAGAGGGTCCAGCCGTGCTCGGTCAGCCCGAACAGCTGGGTGATCTCACCGGCGTTGCCCAGGGTCGCGACGAAGGCGAACGCCAGCGGCAGGCCGCCGAAGTTGGCCAGCACGCCGGAGGCGGTGAGCACTGCCTCGCGCAGCGCGCGGAACCGGGAGGTGACGACCGCCTGGGCGATCGGCAGGCCGATCAGGGTGCCGAGCAGCGCGGTCAGCGCGGAGAGCTTGACGCTGCTCCACAGCGCGGTCAGGTAGGCGCCCTGGACCGAGTCGGTGAGGTTGGCGGTGGTGAAGGCACCGGCGCCGGTCTCGGCGTCACTGGAGGTGGTGAACGCGCCGCTGATGATCGCGACGGCCGGCAGGCCGAAGCTGATCAGGAAGAACAGCAGCAGCGGGACGGTGGCCAGCCAGGAGCCGCCGAGGCGACGCAGGGACCGGACCAGCGGACGGGGGGCGGGGGAGGGGGCTGCGGTGGGGACCCCCGCACCGCCGCCGAGCTCGGTGAGCTCGGCGGCGGCAGGGGCCGGCACCGGGGTGGGAGCCGTGGTCATTTCGGTGATCAGCCCGCGATCGCCTTGGTCCAGTTCTCGGTCACGACCTTCTTCGCGGCCGTGACCTGCTCCGGGGTCGGGAAGACGGTGAACGGCTTCTCGATCACGGGCAGCTTGGCCGCGGCGGCCGCGTCCAGGGTGCCGTCCTTCTTCAGCGCGTCGAACAGCGCCGGGTTGGCGTAGCCGCCCAGGAAGAGGTTCTGGCCCTCGACGCTGAACAGGTACTCCTGCCACAGGCGGGCGGCGGCCGGGTGCGGGGCGAACTTGTTGATGCCCTGGTTGTAGTACTGGGCGTAGCTGCCGTCGGACGGGATCGAGACCTGCCAGTCGATGCCCTTGGGCTTGAACTGGTCGGTGTAACCGGCGTTCAGGTAGGACCAGTCGATCGAGATCGGGGTCTCAC
This sequence comes from Kitasatospora sp. NPDC002040, assembly GCF_040296785.1. Lineage (NCBI taxonomy): Bacteria > Bacillati > Actinomycetota > Actinomycetes > Kitasatosporales > Streptomycetaceae > Kitasatospora > Kitasatospora sp. NPDC002040. The sequence continues at coordinate 190,884 of NZ_JBEOXV010000007.1, forward strand.
CCTTCTCGATGGTGGCCGGGGTGGACTCGACCGGGTTGAAGTTGCCGGACTGCTTCAGCTTGCCGAACCAGTCGATGCCGGGCTGGATGTTGTCCAGCGAACCGCCGTTGGCCAGCGCGGCCGCGTAGACGCCGCCGAAGGCCGAGCCGGACTTGGTCGGGTTGCCGTTCAGCGCGACCTTGCCCTTGTACTCGGGCTTGAGCAGGTCGGCGAAGGTCTTCGGGCAGACCGCGACCTTCTTGGCGTCGCAGCCGATCGAGATGTAGCCGCCGTAGTCGTTCACCCGGGCGCCGGTGGCGTCCTTCATGGTCTCGGCGACCTTGTCGAAGCTCGCGACCTTGTACGGGGCCAGCAGGCCGTCCTTGACCGCCTGGATGGCGAAGGCGCTGCCGAGGTCGACCACGTCGGGGGCGCGGTCCTGGCCCTTGCGGGAGTTGATCGCGTTGATCTCGTCCTGGCTGGAGCCGTCCGGGTTCTCCTCCTCGACCTCGATGCCGTACTTGGCCTTGTAGCCGTCGATGATCTTGCCGTAGTTCGCCCAGTTCCGGGGGAGCGTGATGACGTGCAGCTTCCCCTCCTTCTTGGCGGCGGCGATCAGGCCGTCCATGCCGCCGAGATCGGCCGCGGAGGTGGCGTCCTTGGCCTCCTTGGTGCCGGCCTTCGGGGCGGTGTCACCGGACTTGGCGGTCGAGCCCGCCGAGCCGCAGGCGGACAGGGAGAGCGCGGCGGCGGTCAGCACGGCCGCGAAGGCGGCGGCACGGGTGCGGGACGTGATCACGGGTGGATCTCCTGAGTAAGGGGAGTTCTCGAGGGAGGGGGGACAGCGTGGGAAACAGCTGACGCTGTGCCAAGTTGGCCAGCCAACTTGGCTGCCGGGGTAAGTACGCCGGAGCCCGGTGACGGGAAGGTGAACGGATGCCCCAGTACAGGGGGCGGCTGCGGGAACGGTGTCGGCCGACCTCGGCGCGGTGATCAGCAGCGGCTACAGTCGGTGGCGTCCGTGCACCATCTGGGTGGACAGGACACCGCGCAGGGAAGGACTTTGACGCACGTGGCACTCGACCAGGACCGCGCCACCGGCTCGCTCTACCGCAAGGTGGCCGCCGACCTGCGCGAAGCCATCACCTCCGGCTCGTACGGCGACGCCGGACGGCTGCCCGCCGAGGGCGCCCTGGCCGAGCAGTACGGCGTCTCCCGGGGCACCGTCCGCCAGGCCCTCGCCGTGCTCCGCGCCGACGGACTGGTCACATCCCGTCGCGGCACCCGCCGGGTGGTGCTCGGCACCGCCCGGGTGCAGAGCTTCTCCGAACTGCTCTCCTTCACCCACTGGGCCCGCTCGATGGGCGAGGAGCCCGGCGGCCGGCTCGAATCCCTGGTCCGCCGCCCCGCCGACGCCGCCGAACGCGAGCAGCTCCGGCTGGAGCCCGGTTCCGAGGTCTACGTCACGCTCCGTCTGCGCACCCTCTCCGGCACCCCCGTGATGGTGGAGCGAACGGTCTATCCGCCCCGGGTCGGTGAGCTGGTGGCCCAGCTCCCCCCGGACGTGGTCTCGCACACCGAGCCGCTGCGCGAGCACGGCATCCTCTTCACCGACGCCGACCACACCATCGACGTGGTCGCCGCCAACGCCGACGACGCCCGCCTGCTCACCTGCCGCCGGGGCAGCCCGCTGCTGCGCGAGAAGCGCCGCACCACCGACCCCACCGGCACCCCGGTGGAGTGGTCGCAGGACCGCTACCTCCCCGGCACCGTCGCCTTCAGCATCCACAACTCCCTGGCCTCGTCCGCCCTTTCGCGGCACGCACGGGAGAGCGACTGACCCCCGGGCCGATCAGGAACCGTCCGGCGCGGTGAACGTCTCGGGCTCGCCGAACTCCCGGAAGACCGCGGTGTTCAGCGCCCGAAGACCCGACAGCTCCACCCGCTGCTCGAACCGCACCGTCCGGCCCTGTCGGTCGATCCACAGGTCGCAGTCGAAGCCGGCCACGCCCTTGGCCGCCAGGCTCCGGGCGGTGCGGGGGTCGAGGGTTTCGAGCTCCGCCGACTCGAACCGCCCGGCGAACCGGTAGGCCGGGACGCCGTCCAGCAGTTCGGGCCCCTTGCGGGCCTCCGCCCCACGGGTGGCCAGCGCCCTGGCGAAGGCACCGTAGTCGGCCAGGGTGGCGTCGGCCGAGCGCGGCAGCTTCCGCCAGGGACCGGGGCCGGCCAGGTCCCTGGCGTACGCCGAGGTCTCGGTGAGCACCGACTCGAAGTGCACCGTCCGCCCGTCCGCCGACGGCTCGGCGGCGCGCATCTCGATCCGGCCGGTGAACAGGTCGCCGTTGTTCATCCGCCCGGATCCGGTGAACCCGGGCTTCCCGTCGATGGTGGAGGTCAGCAGGACGGTTGCGGAGTAGGGCTTCCCGATGCTGAGCGCCAGTGCCATCCCGGGATCGAACGAGGGCCCGGCCGAGGCGGTCGGGGACGCGGCCGCCGCTGCCGTCGTCGCGGGTGCCGCCGTACCGGCCCGGTCGGCCGTGCCGCACCCGGCCAGACCGGCCAGCGCGAGTGCCGCGACGGCGGCGATCAGGTGGCGGCGGCGGTGGGTCGGCACGGGTTCCCCCAGGTCAGAACGGTGGTCGGAGCGCAGTAGCCTCTCACATCGCCGTTCGTTCACCGACCGTCGGGGTGCTACCCCAGCAGCCGGGCCAGCAGCGGGCGGAAGTGGTCGAACCCGGGGGTGGCCGCGTCGGCGACCTTGGCCTCGTCGTCCCAGCGCCGGACGGTGACGGCATCGGCCGCACCCGGGAGGGCGGCGAAGGCGGCGGCCTCCTGGTCCGTCATCGGTCCGCCCTGCACCTGGAGGGTGAAGACCGAGGCCTCGGAGAGCAGCGCCAGGTACGAGGGCTCGACCGCGCACAGGTACCGCTTCGCGGCCACGTGCAGCCGGATCGGCTCGGTCACCTCGGGCCCGAACCAGCGGGCGAGCCAGTCCGCACCGGTGTGGCTGTGCCGGTTGTCCTGCCCGGCCATCAACTCCAGCCCGGAGCCGCCGAAGTGGCCGATGTCGTGCAGCAGGGCGGCGGCCACCAGGTGGTCGGGTGCGCCGGCGGCCTCGGCCAGCGCACCGGACTGGAGCATGTGCTCGGCCATCGTCACCGCCTCGCCCAGGTACTCCCCGGCGCCCTCGCCCGCGAACAGCTCCGCGATCGAGTCGAGCGCGGCGGCCCGCCGCTCCAGCACCGCGAGGGTGGAGGCGAGCGAGTCCAGGTCGGCGTAGCAGCCCTGGAGGTGCCGGGCGCCGTCCTGCTCGAACGCCGTCCTGGCGTGCAGCAGGCGGGTGTTGTCGAAGATCAGGCAGTCACCGGGCCCGAGCCGGAACTCCAGCTGCAGCTCGGGCCGCAGGGTGATCTCGGCGAACCGCCGGTACGCCGCGTAGAAGGCGTCCGGGTCGGACACCCGCAGCGTCCCGATCGAGCGGTTGTTGAACCGCACCTCGCGGATCCGCCCCAGCGCGTCCACCTCGATCAGCGGCCGGTCCGCCCGCAGTTCGGTACCCCGGTCGCGGAACACGAACGGCACCGGCGTACCGGTCAGCACCGCGAAGTCCGCCGGGCTCTCGGTCCGCAGCAGGGCCGCCGCCCGGAAGCCGTCCACCAGGCCCGAGTCACCGCCCTCGGCCTCGTTGCGCAGGCAGTGCAGCAGTTGCAGGGTCGGCACCGGGTCGCGGTACGGGTTGTCGGTGTGCGGGGCGATCGCCACGTTGGTGAAGGCCAGGTTGTTGGGATCGGCCTCGACCCGGACGTCGAACAGCTCGCCGTAGTTGGTCTCCCGGACGTACCCGAAGGTCCGGGCCACCGTCAGCACCTGCTGCTCGACCACCGGTACGTCCCGCAGCAGCGCGAAGCCGAACTTCCGCACCGCGCGCAGGATTTCGGCCGGATCGGCCAGGTAGTCGGCCCAGTCGGCGGCCGGCAGCCCAGCGGCGAAGTCGGCGGCGGCCCAGAGCGGTCGGCCCTGCTCGGTGCGCCCGTCGTCACCCGGCCCGTCCTGGTCGCCGGCCAGGAAGTCGAGCGGGTAGCGGGAGGCGTGCCCGTCCGACCACTCGACTGCCAGCACCCCGTCCGCCTCGGCCGACGTACGGACCGTCAGGTCGCCCGGCAGGTCGGTGATCTGGAACAGCTTCTGCCCCGTGCGCAGGTCGCGGCAGTCGGTGCAGGGGCAGTTGTCGCGCAGCCAGTACGGCGAGAGCGTCATCGTCGGGCCTCCAGAGCCAGAAGTTGTACAGACAACTCTGGCCGCCGAAGGTGATTTTCAGGAGGCGCTCGGACGAACAACGACCGACGGGCACCCCTCCGGCAGGAGGAGTGCCCGTCGGCCGTCGCGGGGTCAGGCGCGGTACGAGGCCCAGGAGCTGTTCATCCGGGCGACCTGGCCCGGGGTGAACTGGGTCATGCAGGAGTCGTAGGTGTAGTCCATGAAGTTCTTGATCGGGTCCAGGCCGGGCTTGTTGGTGCAGGAGTCGCGGCCGGTCGGGCACTCGAAGGCTGCGGTCTTCTCGGCGGGGGTGTCGGAGACGTAGTCGCCGTTGCCGCTGCAACCGCCCTGGAAGGTGTGGTAGAGCCCCATCCAGTGGCCGACCTCGTGGGTGGCGGTGTCGCCCTCGTTGTAGTTGGTCGCCGAGCCGCCCGGGAGCGAGGCGTCCAGCATGACCACGCCGTCGTCCTTCGGGTTCGACTTGTAGGAGCTCGGGAAGGTGGCCCAGCCGAGCAGGTCGTCGCCGAGGCTGGCGGTGTAGATGTTGAGCGCGTTGGCGGCACCCTTGCGCAGGCTGGTCTTCATGCTCTTCTCGGCGGCGGAGCCCGGCGTGATGCCGTTGTACCAGCCCGAGTTGTCGGTGTAGTCGGTGCCGGCCAGCGAGAACGCGAACGGAGTGGCGGTGTTGCCCGCACCCTGGCCGCCGTAGGCCGCGTTCAGCACCGCGATCTGCTTGCTGATGTCGGTCGCGGTGAGCTTGCCGGTGCTGCCGCTGTGCACCACGTGGAAGTAGACCGGGATGCTGGTGGACGCCAGCGCGCCGCCCGAGAGCAGCTGCTGACCCTTCGCCGACTTCTGCAGCTGGGCCACCTTCGCGCTCAGGTCCGCGTCCATCGCCTTGGCCTGGGCGTCGGTGACCGCGTTCGGCTCGGCGGTGTGGCCGCCCTTGATCTGCCGGGCCGCGGCGTTGTCCCCGGCGTCCGTCGTACAGGCGGCGGCGCTCGACGCGCCGAACGCACCGAGCGAGGACGGCACGGCGAACTGGCCTGCGGTCAGCATCCCGGCCAGGGCGGCGACGCCGAGCAGGCGGCTGGAGGCACGGGTGAAGGAACGGGCAGGACGCATCTGCTCTCCTGGTGAAGCCGTGGGGGGTGCGGCGGTGAGGGGCCGCCGACCAGAGAGGCTACGCAGCATCGACGTGCACGCGTCATACCCGAACCGGCCGTAAAATATCCTGCCCCACCATCACAGGGCCGCAGATCCTCCCTGCTGACACCCCTGCTGCGCCCAGTTGTTACTGCCAGGCAACACGGCGTGCTGTCCGAAAACCGCTCACGCGGAGCCGCGGACCACCAGCTCGGTCGGGAGGATCACGGTGGACGGGTCGTCGCCGGCGATCTGGGCCAGGAGCAGGCGGACCATCTCCTCGCTGATCCGGTCCCAGGGCTGCCTGATCGTCGTCAGCGGGGGGCGGGTGGTCAGGGCCACCGAGGAGTCGTCGAAGCCGCCGAGGGCCACGTCGTCGGGGACGGTGCGGCCGGCCCGGGCGAGCGCGGTGAGGGCGCCGTCGGCCATCAGGTCGGAGGCGACGAAGAGGGCGTCCAGGTCGGGGGAGCGGCTCAGCAGCAGGTCGGTGGCGGCCTCGCCGCCCGCGCGGCTGTAGTCGCCCTCGGCGACCAGGCGGTCCTCGTACGGGAGGCCGTACTCGGCCAGCACCTCGCGGTAGCCGGCCAGCCGTTCGACCCCGCCGGGGGTGTCCTGCGGGCCGGTCACGGTGGCCACCCGGCGGCGGCCGGAGTCCAGCAGGTGACGGACCATCTCCCGGGCGCCGTCCCGGTCGTCGGCGGCGACGTAGGCGAGCCGGCCGCGGTGGCCGAGCGGCCGGCCGCAGGAGACCACCGGGAGTTCGGCCTGCCGGAGCTCGGCCAGGATCGGGTTGCCGGCGTGGGTGGAGACCAGCAGCACGCCGTCGGCGTGGCCGGCCGCCAGGTAGCGGGTGATCCGGCGGCGTTCGGCCTCGGTGCCGGCCGTCATCAGCATCAGCGGGATGTCGTGCTCGGCCAGTGCGGCGGTGCAACCCCGCAGCAGGGTGACGAAGTTGGGGTCCTCGAAGAAGCGCTCCTGCGGTTCGGTGAGCAGGAAGGCGACCGAGCCGGAGCGCTGGGTGACCAGGCTCCGGGCGGCCCGGTTGACCACGTAGCCGAGCTTCCTGATCGCCGCGTTCACCGCCTCCAGGGCGGCGGGGCTGACGTTGTGCCCGCCCTGGAGGACGCGGGAGACGGTGCCGCGTGAGACGCCCGCCTCGGCGGCGACGTCGTGGATGGTCGGCGGCCGGCGGGTGCGGCCGGCCGACCGTCCCCGGGAGGCTGGCTCCGTCATGGGATTCCTTGCGTGCTGGTGCTGGCGGACAGTCAGGACTTTACGGCGCCGGAGAGCAGATCGATGCGCCAGTAGCGCTGGAGTCCCAGGAAGAGTGCGACCAGCGGGACGATCGACAGCAGTGCCCCGGTGATCACCAGGGTGTACAGCGCGGGCGCGTTGGCCCCCTGCTGCAGCAGCGAGTACAGGCCCACGGTGACCGGGAACTTCGCGTCGTCGCCGAGCATGATGTACGGCAGCAGGAAGTTGTTCCAGATCGCCACGAACTGGAACAGGAAGACGGTGACCAGGCCGGGCACCATCATCGGCAGCGCCACGCTGCGGAACAGCCGGAACTCCCGTGCCCCGTCCACCCGGGCGGCCTCGACCACCTCGTCCGGGATCGCGGCGGCGGCGTAGATCCGGGCCAGGTAGATGCCGTACGGGCTGAGGATGCTGGGCAGCAGTACGGACCAGTAGCTGTCGGCCAGTCCGGCCTCGGCCATCAGCAGGTACTGCGGGATGGCCAGCGTGATCGGCGGCATCAGCACCCCGGCGAGCAGGATGCTGAACAGCGCGTTCCGGCCCCGGAAGCGGTACTTGGCCAGCGCGTAGCCGGTCACCCCGGAGAGCGCGGCGGACAGCAGCGCGCCGAAGCCCGCGTACAGCGCGGAGTTGAGCATCCAGCGCCAGTAGACGCCGTCCCGGTAGGAGGAGAGCTCGGCCAGGTTGTCCAGGAAGCCGGTGCCGGGCGCGAAGGTGAAGGTGGTGAACAGCTCCTGGCCGCTCTTGGTCGAGGCCGTCACCACCCAGATGATCGGCACCAGGCAGTAGGCGGCGCCGAGCAGCAGGATCAGGGTGGGGATCCACCGGGTCGACTTGGTACGCATCAGCTGCCCCCGTCGGTGCGCTTGTTGACCAGCTTGAGGAAGCCGAAGGAGATCAGCAGGGTGCCCACCGCGATGATCACCGAGGTGGCGGCGGCGGAGTGGATGTCGCCCTGGACGAACGCGTCCCGGTAGACCTTCATCAGCGGACTCCAGGTGGAGCTGAGCGCGTTGGTCATCGGCTTGAGCGTCATCGGCTCGCTGAACACCTGGAGGGTGGCGATCATCGAGAAGAAGAAGGTCAGTACCAGCGAGGGCAGCACCATCGGGATCTTGATCCGCAGGGCGACCTTCAGCTCCGAGCAGCCGTCCAGCCGGGCCGCCTCGTACAGCTCGACCGGGATGGACCGGAGCGAGGTGTAGATGACGATCATGTTGAAGCCGGTGCCGCCCCAGACCGCGATGTTGGCCAGCGCGACGTACAGGCCGTTGCCGGAGAGCAGGTCGGGGCCCGACATCCCGGCCTCGGTGAGCAGGAAGTAGCCGGGGCTGACGGTCGGCAGGTAGAGGAAGCCCCAGAGCAGCGAGGCCACGATGCCGGGCACCGCGTACGGCAGGAAGATCGCCAGCCGGGAGAAGGAGCCGAACCGGATCGCCGGGGTGTCGAGCAGCAGCGCGAAGAACAGCGCGGCGCCGAGCATCGCGGGCACCAGCAGCGCGCCGTAGACCAGGGTCCGGCCGGCCCCACCGAGCAGTTCGGGGTCGCTCAGGGCGGAGGTGTAGTTGCCGAACCCGGCCCACACCTCGGTGCGGGCGCCGGAGCCCAGGCCGAGGCCCTTGACCCGGACCGCGCGGAAGCTCAGGTAGACCGCGTAACCGATCGGCAGGGCGAAGAACAGGGAGAACAGCAGGGTGGCGGGGGCGAGGAAGGCGTACGGGGCGAGTCGCCTGGTCGGCCTGGGCTGCGGGGGCGCCATGGCGGTCCTTGGGTTCGGGAGGGCACCCGGGGCTGACGACGGATCAGCCCCGGGCCTGGTCGACGGGCCGGTCAGCCTTCGGTCTTGAAGCCGTTCTTCTTCAGGTCCGCGACGGTGGCCTGCTGCATCGCGGTCAGCGCGGCGCCGAAGTCGCCCTTGTCCTGGGCCGCCTTGCCGAAGGCGTCCTTGAAGGTGGAGTAGGCGACGTTGACGTTCGGGCCCCAGGCGGCCGGGGCGGTGCCCTTGGCGAGCTCGGCGGCCTTCGGGTAGAAGTCGGCCTGGTTGGCGAAGAACTCCGGGGCGGTGGCCAGGGCGGCGCCGGTCTGCGCCGAGGTGGCGGCCGGGTAGATGCCCGCCTCCTTGACCAGGGCGGCGACGGCGGTCGGGTCGGTGTTCAGCCAGGTGGCGAACTGTGCGGCGGCGTCGGCGTGTCCGGCCTTCTTCGCGCCGGTGGTGACGCCGGTGGTGGAGCCGCCCCAGCTGCCGGTGACCGACTCGCCCGCGGTCCACTGCGGCAGCGGGGCCATCGCCCACTTGCCCTTGGTGTCGGGGGCGGAGCTGGTGAGGACGCCGGGCGCCCAGACCGCGCTGACCCAGGCGATCTGACTGCCGTCGTTCAGCGCCTTGCTCCAGGCGGGGGTGTACATCGGCTGGTTGTCGACGGCGCCCTCCTTGACCAGGCCGCCCCAGAACTCGGCGACCTTCCGGGTGGCGGCGTCGTCGATGCCGACCTTCCAGGTCTCCCCGGCGGCGGTCCACCACTTGGCGCCGGCCTGCTGGGCCAGCCCGGCGAACAGGCCGGAGTCGTTGGCGGAGAAGGTGGTCAGCGCCTTCGTGGCGTCCTTCTGCTTCAACTGCCGTGCGGCGTCGGCGAACTCGGTCCAGGTGGCGGGCACCTTGAGGCCGTACTGCTGGAACAGGTCGGCGCGGTAGTAGAGCGCCAGCGGGGCGGTGTCCTGCGGGATCGCGTACACCGCGTCGGTGCCGAGCGAGACCTGCTGCCAGACGCCGGCCGCGAACTGGCTCTTCACCGGGGCCGCCTGCGCGGCGATGTCGGCCAGCACGTCGTTGGAGACCAGCGTGGGCAGCGCCTGGAACTCGGCCTGGACCAGGTCTGGGGCGTTGCCGGCCTTGGCGGCGGTGATGGTCTTGGTCACCAGGTCGTCGCCGCTGGCCTGCTTCTGGACGCTGACCTGGATGTCGGGGTGGCCCTGGTTCCAGAGCGCCACCACCTTGTCCATGTTCGGGGTCCAGGACCAGAAGGTCAGGTTCACCGGGCCGCTGGCCGCCTTGCCCCCGGTGTCGGCCGAGCCGGAGCAGGCGGCGAGCGCGAGCACCCCGGTCAGGGCGAGGGCGGCCGGGGCGAGGACGCGACGGTTCATGGGGATCCTCCCGAGGATCACTGCTGCAGGGGGAGAAGTGGGGGACAGCCGGAGCGGCGTGGGGGCCGCGACCATCGACTGTGCACGTTCACAGTACGGAAACCAGCCAGACACTTGTCAATGCTTGGAGTCGTACGGTTATCTAGGCGAGACACAGCGGCCCACGACTGTGCACGTTCACAGAAACTCTCCTGGAGCCTGACATGGAACACCCGCTGACCTGGCCCGCCGGGCTGGACGCGCTCGCCTTCGGCGGGGACTGGAACCCGGAGCAGTGGCCCGAGGAGGTCTGGCGGGAGGACGTCCGGCTGATGCGCGAGGCCGGGGTCACCATGGTCAGCGTGGGCATCTTCTCCTGGGCCCTGCTGGAGACCGAGCGCGGCAGCTACGACTTCGGCTGGCTGGACCGGCTGCTGGACCTGCTGCACGCCAACGGCATCCGGGCCGACCTGGGCACCCCCACCGTGGTCCCGCCCGCCTGGTTCTACCGCGAGCACCCCGAGGCACTGCCGGTGACCAGGGACGGCCTGCGGTACGAGTTCGGCGGGCGCGGCGCGATCTGCCACAGCTCACCGGCCTACCAGGAGGCCGCCGCGGGCATCACCGAGCAGCTCGGCCTCCGGTACGGCAGCCACCCGGCGGTCGCGCTCTGGCACGTGCACAACGAGTACGGCGTGCCGGTCAGCGCCTGCTACTGCGAGACCTCCGCCGCCCACTTCCGGCGCTGGCTGGCCGACCGGTACCAGACCCTGTCCGAGCTCAACTCGGCCTGGGGCACCGCCTTCTGGGGTCAGCGCTACAACCGCTGGGACGACATCAGGCCGCCCCGCACCACCCCCACGGCCGGCAACCCGGCGCAGCAGCTGGACTGGGCCCGGTTCACCAACGACGCGATCCTGGCCAACTTCAAGCGCGAGCGGGACCTACTGCACCGCCTCTCACCCGGCATCCCGGTCACCACCAACTTCATGACCGCGCTGTCCCAGTGCGAGTCACTGGACTACTGGGCCTGGGGTCGGGAGGTGGACATCGTCTCCAACGACCACTACCTGGTCGCCGAAGCGCCCCGCAACCACATCAACCTGGCCATGTCGGCGGACCTGACCCGCTCGGTGGCCGGCGGCCGCCCGTGGCTGCTGCTCGAACACTCCACCGGCGCGGTCAACTGGCAGCCCCGCAACCTGGTCAAGCAGCCCGGCGAACTGGCCCGCAACAGCCTGGCGCACGTCGCCCGCGGCTCGGACGGCGCGATGTTCTTCCAGTGGCGGGCCTCCCGCTACGGCGCCGAGAAGTTCCACTCCGCGATGCTGCCGCACGCGGGCACCGACAGCCGGATCTGGCGCGAGGTGGTCGCGCTCGGCGCCGACCTGGGCTCGCTCGGCGCCGTCCGGGGCAGCCGGGTCAGGGCCGACGCGGCGATCCTCTGGGACTGGCAGTCCTGGTGGGCGCAGAAGCTGGAGTGGCGGCCGAGCGAGGACCTGGACGCCCGCGAGCGGGCCGACGCCTGGTACGCCGCCGCCTGGGACCGGCACCTGACCGTCGACTTCGCGCACCCCGAGGCCGACCTCAGCGGGTATCCGCTGGTCCTGGTCCCGGCGCTGTACCTGATGACCGAGGCCGCCTCGCTCAACCTCCGGGAGTACGTGGCGAACGGCGGCACCCTGGCGGTCTCCTACTTCTCCGGCATCGTGGACGAGCACGACACCGTCCAGCCGGGGCCGCACCCGGGTGCGCTGCGCGACGTACTCGGCCTCACGGTCGAGGAGTTCGCGCCGCTGCGGGTCGGCGAGACGGTCCGACTGATCGGCGGCGGGCCCGGGTTGACCGGCGACGTGTGGTCCGAGTTCGTCGTCCCGCGCGGCGCCGAACCGGTCTGGACGTACGCCGACGGCCCCGCCGCCGGGCACCCCGCCGTCACCCGGCACGCGCTCGGCGACGGCACCGCCTGGTACGTCTCCAGTCGGCTGCACGGGGCTGACCTGGACACCGTGCTGGCCCGGGCCTGCGCCGACGCCGGCCTGGCCGAGCGTGAACTCCCGCGCGACGTCGAGCTGGTGGAGCGGGTCGGCGAGCACGGCCGCTACCTCTTCGCGATCAACCACGGTGCGGCCGACGTCGAACTGCCGCTGGACGGCGCCGGGGTGGAGCTCCTCACCGGCACCGCCGTCTCCGGCCGGCTGACTGTCCCCGCCAACTCCACCCGGGTCGTGCAGCTCTGACGACCCGAACCGAGACCGCCTGTCGGAGCCGCTGAGGGTCGGCGACGACAGGACCGGCCGGACCGGCTCCCCCGGACCGGCCACCCGGTGGGGCGCCCCCCTTCGTCGTGGGGCGCCCCACCGGCCGCACCGCCCGGTATCGGCGCCGGGGCCGTACGCCCGGATCGCCACCGGTCGGCACCCACCCTCGTGGCAGTACCTCCCCCACCCCACCTCATCGCCAAGGATGACGATGCACCAGGGACTCCTGCGCCTGCTGAGCAGCGGCGCCGCCACACTCCTGCTCGCCACCGCCGGTGCGGTCGCGCTCCCCGCCCCGAGCGCTCTCGCCGCCACCAGCCTCACCAACCCCGGCTTCGAGTCCGACGGTTCGGCCACCGCCGCCCCCAGCGGCTGGTCGACGTACTCCGCCGCCGGACAGAACGCCTCCTCCTTCACCGAGGCGGGCGGCCACGCCGGTTCGTACCGGCTGACCCACTGGAACGCCGCCGCCTACAAGGTCGAGACGTACCAGTACCTCTCCGGGCTGACCAACGGCACCTACACGCTCACCGCGTGGGTCCGCTCCAGCGGCGGACAGAACTCCGCCTACCTCGTGCTGCGCAACTGCGGCTCCGCCGAGCAGCGCACCGACCTGCCGCCCACCGCCAACGGCGGCTGGATCCGGCTGGTCACCTCGATCGCCGTCACCGGCGGCCAGTGCACCGTCAGCATCAACTCCGATGCCAACGCCGGGAACTGGCTGAACGTCGACGACCTCACCTTCACCCCGGGCTCCACCGGCCTCGCCGTCAAGGGCGGCGACCTGTCCACGCTCGCCAAGAGCGAGGCGAAGGGCGGCGTGTACAGGAACGCCGCCGGCAGCACCGGCGACGCGATGACCATCCTGAACTCCAACGGGATGAACTACGTCCGCCTCAAGGTCTGGGTGAACCCGGCCGACGGCTACAACACCAGGACCCAGGTGCTGGCCATGGCCAAGCGGGCCAAGGCCCTCGGCATGGGCGTCCTGGTCGACTTCCACTACTCCGACCACTGGGCCCACCCCGGCCAGCAGGACAAGCCTGCCGCCTGGGCCTCGTACAGCACCGCCCAGCTCAACACCGCCGTCTACAACCACACCTACGACGTGCTGAACGCCCTGAAGGCGCAGGGCACCACGGCGGACCTGGTGCAGATCGGCAACGAGATCAACGGCGGGATGCTGCTCCCCACCGGCTCCACCGCGAACTGGTCCGCCCTGGCCGGCCTGCTCAAGCAGGGCGCCAACGCGGCCAAGGCGGTGAGCGGTTCGACCAAGGTCGCGCTGCACCTCGCCAAGGGCGGCGACCTGGCGGGCACCCGGACCTTCTTCGACAACGCGGTGGCCAACGGCGTGCCCTTCGACCTGATCGGGCTCTCCTACTACAACTACTGGCACGGCCCGCTGAACGACCTGCAGACCACCCTCGACGACGCGGCCGCCCGCTACGGCAAGCCGGTCTTCGTGGCCGAGACCGCGTACGCCTTCACCACCGCCGACAACGATGCGCTGGAGAACAACTTCCTCGCGGCGAACGTGCAGAGCGGCTACCCCGCCACCCAGGCCGGACAGGCCGCCAACCTGCGCGACGTGATGAACGTGGTCGAGGCCGTCCCCAATGGCCGTGGCCTGGGCGTCTTCTACTGGGAGCCGGCCTGGACCGCCGTCCCCGGCAACGGCTGGGACCCGGCCGACGCCGCCTCCGGCAACGCCTGGGAGAACCAGGCGCTGTTCGACTACTCCAACAAGGTCACCACCGCCGCGAGTTGGTTCAAGCACCGCTGACCACCCCTCCCCCCGGTGCGCCCTCACCACTCCCATGGGTGAGGGCGCACCAGCCACGTGGCAGGAGTACCGATGCTGATCGCCGACCTTCCCCCGAACGCCCGGCACTCGATCCGCTGGGAGCCGCTCTGGGCCGTCCCCGGCACCATCTCGATCTACTACGCGACGCTCTACCAGAAGACCGCCGGGCTGAGCACGCTGGAGATCGGCCTGATCGCCTCGCTCGGGCTCTATCTCGCCTGCTGCGTGCAGCTGTTGGCGGGCACCGTCACCGACCGGCTGGGGCGCAGGCGGACCACGCTGGTCTTCGACCTGCTCTCCTGGTCGGTGCCGATGTTCATCTGGGCGTTCGCCGACGGCTTCTGGCTCTTCCTGCTGGCCGCGCTCTGCGCCTCGTTCGGCCGGGTGGTCGACCTCTCGTTCTTCCTGTTGGTCACCGAGGACGCCACCGAGCGGCAGCGGCCGCGGATCTTCGCGGCGATCAAGCTCGTGGTGATGGCGGCCGGCCTGCTCACCCCGCTGGCGGGCATCGCGATGGCCCGGTTCGGCACCCTGCCCACGCTGCGCTGGGTCTACCTGCTCGGCGGCGTCAGCATGACCGCGCTGTTCCTGATCCGGAACCGCCTCACCACCGAGACCGCCGCCGGGCACCAGTCCGCCGCCGCCCCGCGCGGCTCGCTGCCCAGCGGCGTCGCCCGCGGCCTGCGGATGCTCGGACTGGCCTGCCGCTCCCGGCAGTTGTGGCCGGTGGTGGTGCTCTGCCTGCTCACCAACCTGGCCGTGCAGATCAACCTGTTCCAGGTGGTCCACCTCGCCGACAACCTGCACTACGGCACCGCCGCGATCGCCGCCCTGCCCGCCGTGGCCGCCGTCACCGCCTTCGCCTGCTACCTGGGCCCGATGCCCCGCTGGCAGCACCGTCCGCCGGCCCGCTCGATCCTGGCCGGCCTGCTGCTGAGCACGGCCGGCTGGCTGGCCTTCCTCGCGGTGCCGAGCGGTGGCCTGCCGGTGCTGCTGCTCAGCACCGTGCTGACCGCCGCCGGTCCGTTCCTGCTGGAGTCCTACCGGGACGCCCTGGTGGTCAGCGCGATCCCCGTCCTCGACCGCGCCGAACTCTCCTCCGCCATCAAGACCGCCACCGCCCTGGCCGCCGTCCCCTCCGGCTACCTGGCGGCGGTGCTCTACGACCGCGAACCGCAGCTGCTGTTCGGCGCGGTGGCCCTCTGCTACGGGCTCAGCGCACTGGCGGTGCTGCCGCTGACGCGGACTCAGCCCGCGAGCGCGGCCGACCAGGCCGCTTCGGCCGCCGCGACGGCCCCGTCCGCACCCTGAGTCAGTTCGGCCAGGGCACCCAGGCAGGCCAGCACCGTCCCCAGGTCGGCCGCGCGGCCGTAGTGGTTGACCCGGAGCATCCCGGAGGCGAGCGCGCCGCCGCCGGCCTGCACCGGTAGTGCCGGGTCGAGGGCGGCCACGAGGGCGGTGGCGTCCAGGCCGGACGGGGTACGGATCGTGGTGGCGACCGGCGCGGCGTCGCGGTCCTCGGGGACGAACAGTTCCAGGGTGCCCAGCGCCCGCACCCCCGCCCGGGTGGCGGCGGCCGCCGCCCGGTGCCGGGCGATGGTGGCGTCCAGGGTGTCGGCCCCGATCCGGTCCAGGCAGGCGCCGAGCGCCAGCATCTCCAACTGGGCCGGGGCGTGCGGCAGGGCGGTGCGTCCGGCGTCCGTCCAGCGCTCCTTCCAGTCCAGCAGCGAGAGGTACGAGCGGCGCGGCGCGGCCGGGTTGGCGCGGATCCGCTCCCAGGCCCGGTCGCTGACCGAGACGGCGGAGACCCCGGCCGGGCCCGCCATCGCCTTCTGGCCGCCGATCACACAGAGGTCCACGCCCCAGGCGTCGGTCAGCAGCGGCTCGGCCGCCACCGAGGCCACCGCGTCCAGCATCAGCAGCGCCCCGTGCGCCCGCACCACCTCGGCGATCTCCGCCACCGGGTTGGTGTTGCCGGTGGCCGCCTCGGCGTGCACCAGCGAGACGAAGTCGATCTCCGGCCGGCCCGCCAGCGCCTCGGCGACCTGATCGGCCGTCACGGCCGTGCTGAACGGCACCACCAGGTCCACCACCTTGGCGCCGCAGTCCCGGAGCCAGTTCCCGAAGGTCTGCCCGTACGGCCCGGTGACGATGTTGAGCGCGGTGGAGCCCGGGTGGGCCGCACCGCGGATCGCCGCCTCCAGCGGGAGCAGCGCCTCGCCCTGGGTGACGATCACGTCGGCCCGGGTCCGCAGCAGTTCACCGACCTGGTCCTCGATCGCGGCGAACTGTGCGGCGCCCAGCGGCGGCAGGTCGAGGAAGGGGCTCATGGGACGGCCTTTCGGAGGGGACGGGCTGGGGCCATTTTGCCCTGGTCCGTCCTTCGGTGGCACGTACCGGCCTCGGTAGAGTGCGGGCATGAGTGATGCTGCGGTGCTGCACGTCAAGGGCCGGGTGCTGGTCGGCCCCGAGGACGTCCGGGACGAACTCTGGGTGGTGGGTGGCCGGGTGACGTACCAACGGCCCGCCGGTGCGGCCCGGACGGTGCAGGGCTGGGCGGTGCCCGGGCTGGTCGACGCGCACTGCCACGTCGGGCTGGACGCGCACGGCGCCGTGGACGCCGCGACCGGCGAGCAGCAGGCGATCACCGACCGGGACGCGGGCACCCTGCTGATCCGCGACGCCGGTTCGGCCGCCGACACCCGCTGGGTGGACGCCCGGGAGGACCTGCCCCGGATCATCCGGGCCGGCCGCCACATCGCCCGGACCCGGCGCTACATCCGCAACTACGCGCACGAGATCGAGCCCGGCGACCTGGCCGCGTACGTCCGGGCCGAGGCCAGGCGCGGCGACGGCTGGGTCAAGCTGGTCGGCGACTGGATCGACCGGGGGACGGGCGACCTGGCCGCCTGCTGGCCGGGGGACGCGCTGCGGGAGGCGATCGCCGCCGCGCACCAGGAGGGCGCCCGGGTCACCGCGCACTGCTTCGCCGCCGACTCGCTGCCCGACCTGCTGGCCGCCGGGATCGACTGTGTGGAGCACGCGACCGGTCTGACCGAGGAGTTGATCCCGCAGTTCGCCGCCGCCGGGGTGGCGATCGTGCCGACGCTGGTGAACATCGCGACCTTCCCGAAGCTGGCGGCGGGCGGCGAGGAGAAGTTCCCGGCCTGGTCGGCGCACATGCGGCGGCTGCACGAGCGGCGCTACGACACCGTGGGCGCGGCCCACGACGCCGGGGTCCCGATCTACGTCGGCACCGACGCGGGCGGCTCGCTCGCGCACGGCCTGGTCGCCGACGAGGTGGCCGAGTTGGTCAGGGCCGGCCTGTCGCCGCTCGCCGCACTGGGCGCCGCCACCTGGACCGCCCGCAAGTGGCTCGGCCGCCCGGGCCTCACCGAGGGCGCCCCGGCCGACCTGGTCGTCTACGCCGCCGACCCCCGCGCGGACGTCCGCGTCCTGGCCGACCCGCAACTGATCGTGCTGCGCGGCCGGATCGTCCGAGGGAGGGCGTGAAGGACCGGGTCCGGTGGCCGATAGGCTGACCCGTATGGCTGCACGTCCGTTGAACGAGATTGTCGAACCCGGCTGGGCCGAGGCGCTGGCGCCGGTGGCCGGGCAGGTCGCCGCGATGGGGGACTTCCTGCGCGGGGAGCTGGCGGCGGGGCGGACGTACCTGCCGTCCGGGCCCAATGTGCTGCGGGCGTTCCAGCAGCCGTTCGACTCCGTCCGGGTGCTGATCATGGGTCAGGACCCGTACCCGACGCCGGGCCATGCCGTCGGGCTGAGCTTCTCGGTCGCGCCCGAGGTGCGGCCGATCCCGGGCAGCCTGATCAACATCTTCCAGGAGTACGGCCGCGACCTGGGCTTCCCGCCGCCGGCCAACGGTGACCTGACCCCGTGGACGGACCGGGGCGTGCTGCTGCTGAACCGGGCGCTGACCACCGCGCCCGGCAAGCCGGCCGCGCACCGGGACAAGGGCTGGGAGAAGGTCACCGAGCAGGCGATCCGCGCGCTGGTGGCCCGGGGCGGGCCGCTGGTGGCGATCCTCTGGGGGCGGGACGCCCGCAAGCTGCGCCCGTTGCTCGGCGAGGTGCCGGCCGTCGAGTCCGCCCACCCGAGCCCGATGTCGGCGAGCGGCGGCTTCTTCGGCTCCCGCCCGTTCAGCCGGGCCAACCAGCTGCTGGCCGGCCAGGGCGCCCAGCCGGTCGACTGGCGCCTGCCGTAGGGCTTCTCGGTCAGCACTCCGCGTCAACTCAACCCGAAAGAGTGAACTGACGCACAGTGTTACTCATGTGACGGATTGTTCGAAGAGACTGTCGGCAGTCGAGAGCACCAGCCCCCTCCCCGTGCCTGCGCCGGGGAGCGTCCGCGGCCCGCTCTGCCCACTCTTCCTCCCTGGGGGTTCCTCCGTCATGCCCGTGCGCCGCTCCGTCCTCCGTACCTCGGCCGCCACCGCCCTGACCGCCGCGCTGCTCCTCCCCGGCGCCGCGCACGCGGCCGAGCCGGTCCCCGGCTCCCCGGGCAAGGCGGCCGCCGTCACGGCCGAGCTCGACCTGAAGGTGGCCCTGGTGGGCGGGGCGGCGGCCGTACCGGTCAGGATCTCGCTGAACAAGGTGGAGTCCCCGGCCAGTCTGAACGGTTCGGTGCTGACCGCGAAGGTGGACGGCGTGGACCAGGGACGGCCGGTCACGCTGGTGCGGGCCGACGTCGGCAAGTCCACCACCAGGGCGGACGCCACCGGCGCCGCCGCCAAGGTCGAGCTGGTGGATGCCGACGTCCGGGCGCCGGGCCTGCTGGGTGCGGCCCTGCTCCAGCTGGAGGCGCTGAGCGCGGAGGTCACCTGCCCGGTGGACGGGCCGCCGACCGCCAAGGTGACCTCGCCGGCCCGGATCTCCGTGCTCGGCAAGTCCGTCGCGCTCGGGCTGAGCAAGCCGACCCATGTGGAGGTCCCCGGCGTCGGGGTGGTCGACATCGAGTTCTCCGGGAAGAGCACCACCTCCTCCACGGCCGCCGCCTCGGCCCTGGAGGTGCAGGTGGACGTCAACCCGCTCAACCTGAACGTGGCCAAGGTCAGCGGAAGGATCACGGTGGCCTCGGTCAGCTGCGAGAAGCCCGTCCCCGCCCCGTCGCCGGGCGCGGTGTCCCCGAGCGCGGCGCCGACCAAGGCGAACCGGGCGGTCCCGGCGGTGGCGACCAAGCCGGGGGAGGGCCAGTCGCTGGCCGCCACCGGCAGCAGCGGGACGGGTACCGTGCTGGCCGCTTCGGGCACCCTGCTGGCGGTCGGGGCGGTGGCGCTCCGGCTGACCCGGCGCCGTCGCGCGCACGCCCGCCGGCACTGATCAAGGGGTGGACCGACCCGTCCACCATCCGGACATGACACTTTCCGACGGTGGTCGTGCCGCTGCGGACGGTTGGTTCACATGGGCGTTACACGGGAGGAACAACCGGGAAACGGCGGCTTGCGACGCTACGCGGGCACCCACCACCCAAGCAGTGAGGTTCACCGCAATGGCAATCAAGGCCGAGTACATCTGGATCGACGGCACCAAGCCGACCGCCAAGCTCCGTTCCAAGACTCGGGTGCTGCCGAACGCGGACAAGATCCCCACCTGGGGCTTCGACGGTTCTTCGACCAACCAGGCCGAGGGTCACGCCTCGGACCGTGTGCTCGAGCCGGTGAAGGTCGTCAAGGACCCGATCCGCGGCGGCGACAACATCCTGGTCCTCTGTGAGGTCTTCGAGACCGACGGCACCCCGCACGAGTCCAACACCCGTGCGCTGCTGCGTCCGATCGCCGAGCAGTTCGAGAGCCAGGAGGCCATCTTCGGCATCGAGCAGGAGTACACCTTCTTCAAGGGCTCCCGTCCGCTCGGTTTCCCGGAGGGCGGTTACCCGGCCCCGCAGGGTGGCTACTACTGCGGCATCGGCGCCGAGGAGGTCTTCGGTCGCGAGATCGTCGAGCTGCACCTCGACCGCTGCATCGACGCCGGCCTGGCGATCTGCGGCATCAACGCCGAGGTCATGCCCGGCCAGTGGGAGTTCCAGATCGGCCCGGTCGACGCGCTGACCGTCTCGGACGACCTGTGGATCGCCCGCTACCTGCTCTACCGCACCGCCGAGGAGTTCGGCATCGACGCGACCCTGGACGCCAAGCCGGTCCGCGGCGACTGGAACGGCGCGGGCGCGCACACCAACTTCTCCACCCGGTCGATGCGTGAGGGCTACGACGCCATCATCACCGCGTGCGAGTCGCTCGGTGCCTCGCAGGAGAAGGTCCTGGAGCACGTCAACCAGTACGGTGACGACATCCAGTCCCGCCTGACCGGCAAGCACGAGACCGCCCCGTGGAACGTGTACTCCTACGGCGCGTCCGACCGCGGCGCCTCGGTCCGCATCCCGTGGCAGGTCGAGGTCGACCGCAAGGGCTACATCGAGGACCGTCGCCCGAACGCGAACGTCGACCCGTACGTGGTCACCCGCCTGATCGTGAACACCTGCTGCTCCGCCCTGGAGAAGGCCGGCCAGGTCTGATCCGGCTGAACGCCAGTCACTTCGCGCGGCCCGTCCACCCCTTCGCGGGGAGGACGGGCCGCCGTCGTTCTGCCACCCTTGACTCCCATGGACTCCCTCCCCGCCGCCCCCGACTTCACTCCCGGGCAGGCGGCCCGGGGCCGGGCGCTGCGCCGGGCCCAGCTGCCCTGGGTGCTCGGCGCCCGCGCCGTCGGGCTGCTGCTGCCGCTGCTGCTCGGACTCACTCCCGCCGGGGCCGGGCTGGTCACGGCGGCCGGTGACCTGTTCGGCGGCTCCCGGACGGCGCAGGTGCCGGCCGGGGTGGCCGCCCTGCTGCTGCTCGGCGAACTGGCCCGACTCCCGTTCGCCGCCCGGCTGCACCTGATCCGCCGGGAGTACGGGCTGGTCACCCAGGGCTGGGCCGGCTGGGCGGTGGACCTGCTGCGCGGGCTGGCCCTCGGCCTGGTGCTGGCGCTGCCGGTCGGGTACGGGCTGTACGCGCTCACCGACCGCTCGCCGGACGGCTGGTGGCTGCCCGCCGCGCTGCTCGCGGCCGTACTGGTGCCGCTGCTCTCGTTCCTCTTCCCGCTGCTGGTCGAGCCGCTGTTCAACCGCTTCACCCCGATGCCGGAGGGTGAACTGCGCACCGCCCTGCTGGACTTGGCCGAGCGCGACCGGGTCCGGGTGCGCGAGGTGCTGGTCGCCGACGCCTCCCGCCGCACCACCGCGCTCAACGCGTACGTCTCCGGCCTCGGCGCCACCCGCCGGATCGTCGCGTACGACACCCTGCTCTCCACCGCGGCGCCGCGCGAGGTCGAACTCGTGGTGGCCCACGAACTCGGCCACGTCAAGCACCGGGACGTGCTCACCGGCACCCTGCTCGGCTCGCTCGGCGCAGCCGTCGCGGTCGCCCTGCTCGGGCTGCTCACCTCCTGGCGGCCGCTGCTCGACGCGGCCTCCGCCGACTCGGCGGCCGACCCGCGCTCGCTCTTCCTGTTCGCGGCCTGCGCCACCGTGCTCGGCACCCTGGCCGGGCCGTTCCAGTGCGCGGCGAGCCGCCGGATCGAGACCAGGGCCGACCGCCACGCCCTCGAACTCACCTCGGACCCCGAGCAGTTCATCGCGATGCAGCGGCGCCTCGCGGTCACCAACATCTCCGACGTCGACCCGCCCCGGCTGCTCCAGCTGCTCTTCGCCACCCACCCCAGCGCCACCGACCGGATCGCCGCCGCCCGGGCCTGGGCCGCCGTGCGTGTCGAACGGGGCGGGGCGGGCGGGGTTCGGTAGCGTCGGCCGCATGGACTGGAAACTCGAACTGGTGGCGGTCCCGGTCTCGGACGTGGACCGGGCCAAGGCCTTCTACACCGACCAGGTCGGCTTCACCGCCGACCACGACCACACGGTCAGCGACACGATCCGCTTCGTCCAGCTCACGCCCCCGGGGTCGGCCTGTTCGATCGCGCTGGGGACGGGACTGCTGGACACCCCGCCCGGCTCGGCCCAGGGGCTGCAGCTGGTGGTCGCCGACATCCACGCCGCGCACGCCGAACTCAGCGGGCGGGGCGTCGCGGTGAGCGAGGTGCAGGAGTTCCCGTGGGGCTCCTTCGTCTTCTTCGCGGACCCGGACGGCAACGGCTGGGCGGTCCAGCAGCTGCCCGCACGCTAGCCCGCCCCGGCCTGCCCCTCCGGCCCGTCCTCCCGGCCTGTCCTTCCGGCGGCCTCAGCCGAGCAGCAGCGGACCGCTGCCGGCCAGCGACGGGGCGCCGCTGAGCGCGTGCATCAGCTCGGCGTCGCCGTCCACCGAGAGGGCGCTGTCGGTGCACTTCTGCATCAACCCGCCCACCGGGAGCGCCTCGGTGGCCATCGCGGTCATCGCGACCGGGCCCTGGGTGCCGAGCTTGCCGACCTCCGAGCAGGTGGTGTCCAGGGCCGCGCCGGTGGTGTCGGGGGCGGCCCAGGCGACGGCGGGCGCCGCCCCCAGCACGGCGAGTGCGACGGCGGACACGGAGGCGGCGGTCTTGCGAATCATGAGCTCTCTCTCCCAGGGCGTTCCGGAACCATCCGCGATCATCCCGCCCCGGCCGCCGCCACCCGGCCCGATCCGCGCCGGACACGCCCCGGTTCGCCGGAAGGGATGACGGCGGAGCGGCAACGGGCTGACGGAGCCGGTCAGATGAAGTTCTTGTCGATCAGGAGCTGGAGCGCGTTGGTGTGGAAGTCGGGGAAGTCCATCGGCACCACCCCGAGGTTCGCCCGCTGCTGCTTGCGGGCCTCCAGGTACTCCCAGACCTTCTGCATGACGGTCTGCGAGGAGTACTTCGGCCACTCGCCGTTCCCGATGCTGGCGAAGTTGAGGTAGAGCTTCGCCGAGCCCTGGTCGTTGAAGGCCTTGTCGAACTGCCGCTGCACGTACGAGGACCACTTCGTGCCGCTGCTGATCGCGGTGTACCGGTCCTGCAGGTCGATCACGTCGTTGGACAGGAAGCCGTTGTCCCCGCCCGGCCAGTGCAGCACCGGCCAGTCGTTGGCGAAGTCGGCCAGCAGCACGATCCGGCCGCGCGCCTCGCCGAGGGCGGGCACCCGCGGGGCGGTCCAGAACAGCGGCCGGTAGCCCTTGGTGTCCAGGTAGCCGTTGAAGATCCGGGCGAAGTCCGCGCCGACGTCGTTGTTGGTCCCGTTCTCCTTCTTCACCCGCATCAGCAGCACCTCGCCGGGGTGCGCGGCCAGAAAGCTCCGGCACTGGTTCAGCACCTGGTCGAAGGTGGTGCCCTGGTACCAGCCCGAGTGGTAGATCCCGAACGCGTCCGGCGCACCCGCCAGACCGTTGCAGCGGATGTCCAGGAAGCGGATGCCGCGCTCCAACTGCTCCGGTACGCCCCAGTTCTGGGTGTGCGACCACTCGGTGCCGTTGGCGGGATCGGTGCAGCAGGAGTCGTGCGTCCCCGGGATCGTCATCCGCAGCAGCGACCGCCCGTCCGGCAGCCCCGCCATCCAGGACGCCCCCACCCGCGCCTGCGGGGCGGCGCCCGCCGGTCCGGTGCCGAGCGCACCGGCTACCAGCGTGGCGGCGGCAGTGCTGAGGAGCGTACGGCGGGTCAGCTGCATCGGGGCCTCCGGCGAAGGGGGAGTTGACGGCGTACGGCCACCACGGTCCCGCCGCCCGCCCCTCGCCACAAGCCCCCCGACAAAAACCGGAGGCGTCCCCCGCCCCGCCCGACTACGGTGCCCCCACCGCCGCCGCCGCCTCGAGGAGACCCGATGCCCCGCCCCCTGCTCCTGCTCGACGTGGACGGCCCGTTGAACCCGTACACCGCCAAGCCGCACCGCCGCCCCGACGGCTACCTGACCCACCGGGTCAGGCCCGCCTCCTGGATCGCCCGGCAGATGCAGTGGCAGCACCGCCCGGCCGACCGGGTCCGCCCGCTCCGGCTCTGGCTGCACCCCGGGCACGGCCCGGCGCTGCTGGCGCTGCCGTACGAGCTGGTCTGGTGCACCACTTGGAAGGACGAGGCCAACACCTGGATCTCACCATTGCTCGGCCTGCCCGAACTCCCGTACGTGGAATGGTCGTCCATGCACCAGGGCGATCCCGAGGACCTGCACTGGAAGACCCGGCAGCTGGTCGCCTGGGCGGCCGGCCGGCCGTTCGCCTGGGTGGACGACGAGCTGGAGGAGCGCGACACGGAGTGGATCGCCGCCCACCACCCGGGGCCCGCGCTGACGGTACGGATCGACCACCGGGTGGGGCTGCAGCAGGCCGACTTCGCGCTGCTCGCGGAGTGGGCCGGAGAGCTGGCTGACGGAGACTCATGAGGCCGGTGGGACACCGGAGTTGATCGATAAACTTCGGAGTTCGACCGTCCATATCTTTTTACCTTCGGGCGATGAACGAAGCCGGTGTCCGGGCGATTTGATGCAACGGAGAGCGCGCTCCACCCTCCGAACCGGCGCGCACCGGACCCCCCGAAGGAACCCTCAGATGACCAGCCGTCCCCCCGTCCTCCCGCGCGGTGCCGTCACGGACCCGACCGGGGAGGCCTGAATGAACGACGCCACCTCGGCCGAACCGGCCGGCACCCACCCCGAACTCGTGCTGCCGATCAGCTTCCAGGCCTTCCAGGAGCTGCACGGCGAGCCGTACTTCCGCTACACCCTGGCCAACCTCGGCAGTCCGGCGGTGGCCCAGCAGCTCGTCGACGACGTGTTCGCCGCCCTGGTGGTGCGCTGGGAGCACGTGCTCACCCAGCCGAACCCGGCCCGCTACGGCTGGCGGATGCTCAGGCACGTGGTCGAGGCCGAACGCGACCGCCGCCAGGAGCACCTGGCCCTGGTCGAGCGGATCGCCTTCTCGATCCGGCTGCGCGACCAGGCCGAGGCGTTCCTGCACGACCTCGGCGCCTGCGTGGCCGAGTTGGAGGAGGGGATGACCCTGGGTGCCGCCCTGCTCGGGCTGTCCGGGGCCAAGTTCGACGTGATGGTGCTGCGCTACGTCAACGGCTGGTCCGTCGCCGAGACCGCCGCGGCGATGGGCATCGAGGAGCCCACCGTGCGCTCGCTGACCTCGCAGGCGCGGAACAAGATCGAAACCAGGCTCAGGCCCCGACGGCTGCTCAGGTCGCCGGGCCCGACGACGCACGACGAGGAGTGCTCCCCGTGACCGGCCACCTCGACCGCCTGCTGAATGCCGTCGCCCCCGACCCCGACCTCCCGCAGCCCCGGTACGACCTCCAGGCCGGCCGCCAGTACGCCGCCGAGCGCCTCGCGGCCCACGCCGCCGGGTTACCGGCCGCCGCCGCACCCGGCGTGGACCGGCCGGACCGGGACGGGCTGAGCTTCCACGACCACGCCGAACGCGACCTCACCGCCCTCGCCACCCTGGTCCTGCACCAGCCCGGGGCCTACGACTGGCTGTCTAGCCTGGAGGGCGACCGGATCGACCCCAGGGGCGGCCTGGTCTTCGCCTGCCTGCTGCACCTCACGGGCCAGCCCTTCGAGGCCCAGTGGTGGTGGCAGTTCGCCGCCGGTGCAGGGGACTGCACCGCCACCTACTGCCTCTACCTGCACCACATCCGGCTCGGCGAGATGCGCGACGCCGAGCACTGGTTCGACCAGGCCGCCCGGCTGGAGGCCGAACCCGGCATGCTGCCGCCGACCCCGCCGACCATACCCGGCTACTTCCGGGACGCTCCCTGGGTCTGCCAGTACCTGCCGGGCCCGGACGACCTGCCGGCCGGGCCCGACCACGCGCTGCGCGAGTCGCTCGGCAACCGGCAGACCCTGCGCGACGACATGTGCGGCTCGTTCAGCCTGCCGCCGGAGAACATCGCCGACCACCTGCTCGACCTGGTCGGTAACTGACCGACCGCCCGCAAGTCCCCCTCCCAGCCGAAGGGTTCATCAGCCATGCCCACGCTCGTCACACTGCTCGAACCGGGCGCTCTCGCCCTCACCACGCTCGCCGCCGGCTACACCCTCACCCTCGCGGGGCTGGCCGTCACCTCGGTCACCGCCCGGAGCGCGCAGCGCCGCCGGGACGCCCGGCAGACCCTCACCGTGCTGCTCCGCCGCGGCGGTTGACGGCCCGCCGGCTAGCTGCCGTCGTGGTCCGGGTCGACGCCGAAGGTGATCACGCCGAGGTAGCCGTCGCCGTCCTCGGTGACCTTGAGGAGCATGGCGTCCCGGTAGATCGAGTCGCCCTGGTTGAAGGTGTCCCGGCCGGTGTGCCCGGAGTACGGCGCCTGGGCGAAGACCTTCGAGTTCAGGGTCTCGTCCATCATCAACTGGGTGGTCAGGGTGCGGTCGTTGTCGATGTGCACCATGGCGTGGATGTGGACGGTGCGGCCGACGTACCAGCCCGGCCAGACGGTGGTGAACCGGACGATGCCGTCGGCGTCGGTGACCTGGGCGCCGCGCAGGTAGCGCTTGTCGTCCTGCGGGGTGAGGTCGCCCCCGGCGCCGCCACCTGCTGCTCCGCCGCCTGCGCCGCCGTCGGACGGCGGTGCGCCGGTCGGTGCGCCGGAGGGCGGTGCACTTCCGCCCGGGCCCCCGCCGCCCCCGCCGCCGGAGGAGAGCGACTCGGCGCCCGAGTACAGCCCGGCCGCGTCGCAGTGCCAGATCTCCACCACCGCGTCGGGCAGCGGCCCGCAGGCCTCGCTGTCCTGCACCCGCACGGCCAGCCGGAGCCGGGTGCCCGGGCGGTCCTCGCGGATGTCGCTGCGGATCCGGTCGGCGTCGAAGTAGTACGGGCCCTGGGTGGTGCCGGGCGTGAGCGTGCAGGTGCCCGCACCGGCGAACAGAGCGGCCAGGTCATCGGTGGAGGCCGTGGTGGCACTGCTCGACGGGACAGCAGCGCCCGCGCCGGTCGACTCCGTACCGCTGCACGCCGCCAGCAGCGCGCCGAGGCCGATGCTGCCGAAGCCCGCCAACGCGGTTCGGCGGCTGACCCGTTGGCCTTCGTGGTGGTCGTGTTCCATGGCGCTGCTCCTCCGGTGTCCTGCTCCGATGGCCGGGAGCCTAGGAACGCCGGATGAGAGCGCGGTGGCAGGCGGCTGAGGGCCGGGTGGTCAGTTCCGGGTGAGATCTGAGAGCACCCTGAGGAAGCGGTCGGTGGTGGCCTCGTCCCGTACTGCGATCCGCAGCCAGTCGGGGCCGAGCCCCGGGAAGGTGTCGCCCCGGCGGACGGCGAAGCCGGCCGCGCGCAGGCGGTCCCGGAGCAGGTCCGCGCCGGGGGTGTGCACCAGGACGAAGGAGGCGGCCGGGTCGCCGTGCACGGTGAGGGCCGGGATGTCCGCCAATCCCCGCAGCAGATGGGCGCGTTGGGCGGCGATGGTGTGCGAGGCGGCCTCCGCCTCGGCCAGTGCGGCGGGTGCGCTGCAGGCCTCGGCGGCGGCCAGGGCGGGGGTGGAGACCGGCCAGAGCGGCTGGGCGGCGCCGAGCCGGGCGATCAGTTCGGCGGGCCCGAGGACGTAGCCGATCCGCAGGCCGGCCAGACCCCAGGTCTTGGTCAGGCTGCGCAGTACCACCACCTCACCGGGCAGGTCGCGGACGGCGGCCAGGCTCTCGCGCTCGCCGGGGACGGTGTCGATGAACGCCTCGTCCACCACCAGCGTCCGCCCCGGGCGGGCCAGTCCGGCCAGACCGGGATGGAGCACGGAGGTCGGGTTGGTCGGGTTGCCGACCACCACCAGGTCGGCCTCCTCGGGGACGGCGCCCGGGGTGAGCCGGAACCCGTCGGCGGGGGAGAGCAGCACCCGGTGCACCCGGTGCCCGGCGTCCCGCAGCGCCGCCTCCGGCTCGGTGAACTGCGGATGCACGACCACCGCATGACGGGGCGCCAGTACCCGGGCCAGCAGGACGAACGCCTCGGCCGCCCCGGCGGTGAGCAGCACCTCCGCCACCGGTCGGCCGTGCCGGGCGGCGACGGCGGCCCGGGCGGCGCTGCCCTCGGGGTAGGCGGCGAGGTCGGCCAGGGTGGCGGCCAGGTGCTCGCGGAGCCAGGCCGGCGGGGTGCCGGTGCGGACGTTGACCGCCAGGTCGACCAGGCCGGAGGAGCGGACCTCGGCGTCGCCGTGGTGCCGCAGATCGGGCCCGGGCCCCGCGACGGCCACCGTCGCGTTCGCCGACTTCCGCTTGGCCGCCAGCAGTCGGCCGTCGGGCGCGGCGGAGAGCAGGGCGGCGGCCTCGGCCACGCTGGGCGTGCCGGTGGCACTGCGGGCGGCTGCGGACGGGTTCGGCACGGGCACGGTGGCCAACTCCTCGGCGTGGTGGCCGACCAGGGGGACGGCAAGGGTCCGGGCGGCGGCGAGCAGGCCGGGTTCGGTGGTCTTCGCGGCGACGGTGGCCAGCCGGCCGACGTCCCGACGGGTCCGCCCGAGCGCGGCCAGCGCGGCGTCGATCAGGTCGAGCAGTTCGGCCGCCGGCACGCCGCTGCGGGCGCCGACACCGACGGTGAGCGCAGGGCGGCGCACGGCCTCAGGCCCCGGCCCGGACGGTGACCACCGGTCGGTGGTGCACCGGGAAGTTCACCGAGTTGGCGATGAAGCAGGCCCGGTTGGCGTCGGTGTGCAGGGCCAGGGCCCGGTCCACCATCCCGGCCTCCGCCACCTCGACCACCGGGTGCAGCACCGCCTCGCTGAACTGCCCGCTCACCCCGCTCCGGGTCAGCGTGCCGACCGGCTGGTCGGTGTAGGCCGTGACCACGACCCCGTCGGCGGCGCAGAAGTACAGGTACGACATCAGGTGGCACTGGGCCAGCGCGGCGAGCAGCAGCTGCTCCGGGTTCCACCGGCTCGGGTCGCCGTGGAAGGCCGGGTCGGCACTGCCCTGGATGGCCGGCAGGCCGCGGGCGGTGATCTCGTGCGCACGGGCGTAGGAGCGGTGGCCTGCGGTTCCGGTCCCGGTGTTCCCGGTCCACTCCACCCGAACGGTGTAGGTGTGCTGCATCGTCATCGGGACTCCTCGCGAACTGGACGAAATGGGTTGGACAGCCGTGCACGGGTGGACGAACATCCGCACTGTGACAGATCGATCAGCACCCTGGACCTCCGACCCGGCCGCCACCAAGCAGGTCAGCCTGGTACGGGTGCCCCGCGCCGTGATGGCCGCCCTGATGGCGGGTGACCGGGCCGCCGCCGAGGCCGGGGCCGGCCTCCCGTTCGACGACTTCCTGACCGGCGAGCGGATGCGCGGGACCTGGGCCCGCCGCTACCGCCAGACCGGCGAGGACCCGTCCAGCGCCGACTGGGTGACCCGGGCCGTCTACGACGGCGGCCTGGTGGTCGGCGGCGCGGGCTTCCACGGCCCGCCGGACGAGCGCGGCATGGTCGAGGTCGGCTACGGCGTCTCGCCGGAGCTGCGCCGCCAGGGGTACGCCAAGGCGATCCTGGCCGCGCTGATCCGACGGGCCGGCGTCGAGCCCGAGGTGACCGTGGTCCGGGCCACCATCAGCCCGGACAACGCCGCCTCGCTGGCCACCGTGGCCGCCTTCGGCTTCGTCCACGTCGGCGAGCAGTGGGACGAGGAGGACGGCCGGGAGCTGATCTACGAACTCCCGCTCGCAGCCGAGTAGTCGGCGGCCGCCCGGACGAACCGGGCGGCCAGCTCGGGTGCCCCGGCCCAGTGCAGGTGCAGGTACGAGGCGTGCACCGAGCCGCTGACGAAGCCCTCGGTGCAGTTCCCGGCCGGACCGCGCCAGCCCCAGGCCGGCTGCTTGCCCGCGCCCGGCTCGCAGACCGTCCGGTGGAACTCGTGCCCGCGCAGCCGGGAGCCGGTCGGCGCCAGCACGCTGTCGGTGAGTGCGACCGCCTCCCGGTAGCCGAGGGTGAGCCGCTCGGTCATCCGGGCCGAGGACTCCAGCACGCCGCACATCGGCAGGCCGTCCAACTCCTGCCCGAGGTAGAGCAGTCCGGCGCACTCGGCACTGACCGGCGCCCCGGCGGCCGCCAGCGCGGCGATCGAGGCGCGCAGCCCGGCGTTGGCGCTGAGCTCCTTGACGTACAGCTCGGGGAAGCCGCCGCCGATCACCAACCCAGCCACCCCGGCGGGCAGTTCGGCCGCCTGCAGCGGGTCGAACGGGACCACCTCGGCACCTGCCGCGGCCAGCAGTTCGGCGTTCTCGGCGTACGAGAACGAGAACGCCGCCCCGGCCGCCAGGGCGACCCTCGGCCGGCCCGGCACCCGCTCGACCTCCTGCCCGGCCGACCACGGCTCGGCGTCCAACGGAGGTGCGCTGCGCGCGAGTTCGAGCAGCGCGTCCAGGTCGACCGAGGCGCCGATCAGCTCGCCCATGTCCCGTACCGCCCGTACCGCGTCCGCCGAGCGCTCGACCGCGGGGATCAGGCCCAGGTGCCGGGACGGCGTGGCGACGGCGGCCGAGCGCCGGACGCAGCCGAGCACCTCCACCCCGCCGCCCTCCTCCAGCGCCTCCCGGAGCAGCTGTTCGTGCCGGTCCGAGGCGACCCGGTTGAGGATCACCCCGGCGAGCCGGACCTCCGGGTCCCAGGAGGCGAAGCCGTGCACCAGCGCGGCCACCGAACGGGACTGCGAGGAGGCGTCCACCACCAGCACCACGGGGGCCCGGAGCAGCTTGGCGACATGGGCCGTGGAGGCCAGCTCCCCCCGCCCTGCGGCCCCGTCGTACAGGCCCATCACGCCCTCGACCACGGCCACGTCGGCCCCGGCGGCGCCGTGCAGGAAGAGCGGGGCGATCCGCTCGGGCCCGCACATGAAGGCGTCCAGGTTGCGGCCCGGCCGCCCGGCGGCCAGCGCGTGGTAGCCGGGGTCGATGTAGTCGGGGCCGACCTTGTGCGGGGAGACCGCCAGGCCGCGCGCGGCGAGGGCGGCCATCAGGCCGGTGGCCACGGTGGTCTTGCCCGCCCCCGAGGAGGGGGCGGCGATCACCAGGCGGGGGATGTTGTTCAACGGACTACCACTCGATACCGCGCTGGCCCTTGCGGCCGGCGTCCATGGGGTGCTTCAGCTTGGTCATCTCGGTCACCAGGTCGGCGAGTTCGAGCAGCTCGTCCTTGGCGTACCGGCCGGTGATCACCACGTGCTGGTTGCCGGGGCGGTTGCGCAGCACCTCGACCACCTCGTTCACGTCGACCCAGCCCCAGTGCATGGGGTAGGTGAACTCGTCCAGCACGTAGAAGCGGTAGGTCTCGGCGGCCAGGTCGCGCTTGACCTGCTCCCAGCCCTCCTTGGCCGCCTCCTCGCTGGACTCGACCATGTCCGCGGAGCGCTGGACCCAGGACCAGCCCTCGCCCATCTTGTGCCAGGCGACGGTGCCGCCCTCGCCGGAGGCGCCGAGCACCTTGAGCGCGTTCTCCTCGCCGACCTTCCACTTGGCCGACTTGACGAACTGGAACACCCCGACCGGCCAGCCCTGGTTCCAGGCCCGCAGCGCCATCCCGAAGGCGGCGGTGGACTTCCCCTTGCCGGGGCCGGTGTGCACGGCGGTGATCGGTTGGGTACGGCGCTGGCGGGTGGTCAGGCCGTCGTCGGGGACGGTCTCGGGCTGGCCCTTGGGCATGGGTCAGGCTGCCTTTCGCATCGATGGGGAGGGCCGGTGCGCGTGCACCAGGGCGGCGACGCCCTCGGCCCTGAGGTCGTCCAGGGTGACGGCGGAGGCGTTCAGCTGGGCCGCCAGGGTGTGCGCCAGGCCGAGCCGGACGTGGCCGGACTCGCAGTCCAGCACCACGCTCGCCACGCCCTGGGCGGCCAGCAGCCCGGCCGCCCGGCCGGACTGGGCCAGCGCGTCCTTGCCGCCGGTGGCCCGGCCGTCGGTCACCACCACCAGCAGCGGGCGGCGGTGCGGGTCGCGCATCCGCTCCAGCCGGAGCGTCTCGTGCGCCCGGAGCAGCCCGGCGGCCAGCGGGGTCCGCCCCCCGGTGGGGAGCTGTTCCAGCCGGGCGGCGCCGACCTCGACCGAGGAGGTGGGCGGCAGCGCCAGCTCGGCGCCGGTGCCCCGGAAGGTGATCATGCCGATCTTGTCCCGCCGCTGGTAGGCGTCCATCAGCAGCGAGAGCACCGCGCCCTTGACGGCGGTCATCCGCTGCCGGGCCGCCATCGACCCGGAGGCGTCCACCACGAACAGCACCAGGTTGGACTCCCGTCCCTGGCGCACCTGTTCGCGGAAGTCGTCCTTGCGCAGCACCAGCGCCCGCGAGTCCCGCCCGCGCGCCGCCTGGTGCGGCGCGGCGGCCTGCAGGGTGGCGCTCAGGTGCAGCCGGCTCAGGTGGCCCTGCGGCCGCCGGGCCCGGATGGTGTGCCCGCCGTCGGTCTCGGCGGGGGAGCGGCGCCCCTGGGCGCCCTTGCCGGTGCCGGGCACCTTGAACAGCCGGGTCCGGTACGGCTCCCCGGCCGAGGCCACCGGCGCCTTGCTGCCGCCGCCCTGCGCCTGCGCGGGCAACTCCGGCTCCGCGGCGGGCTCTTCGGCCGCTGCCGAGCCGTCGGGGGCGTCGCCCTGCGGCTCGGGGGCACCGCCGCCGTCACCGTCCGGGCCGCCGCCGTCCGGGCCGTCGTCCTCGGGGCCCTCGTCGGGGCCGTCGGAGTGCTCGTCCAGGGTGCGGTCGAGCTGCTCCTCGTCCAACCCCGGTGCGTCGAACGGGTTCCGCCGCCGACGGTGCGGCAGGGCGAGCTGGGCGGCCTTGCGGACGTCCTGTTCGTTCACCTCCGTCCGCCCCTCCCAGGCGGCCAGGGCGACTGCGGTGCGGGCCATCACGATGTCCGCGCGCAGCCCGTCCACCTCGAACGCGGCGCAGACGGCCGTGATCTGACGCAGCGCCACATCGGTCAGCTCGACCCGGGGCAGCAACTCCCGTGCGGTGGTGATCCGTTCGGCCAGCTCCTGCTCCTCGGCCGCGAACCGGGCGGCGAAGCCGTCCGGGTCGGCGTCGTACGCCAGCCGGCGGCGGACCACCTCGGCCCGCTCGTCCGGCTCCCGGGTGGCCGCGATCTCCACCGTCAGCCCGAACCGGTCCAGCAGCTGCGGCCGCAGCTCGCCCTCCTCCGGGTTCATCGTGCCGACCAGCAGGAACCGGGCCGCGTGCCGGACCGACACGCCCTCGCGCTCCACGTAGGAACGGCCCATCGCGGCGGCGTCCAGCAGCAGGTCCACCACGTGGTCCTGGAGCAGGTTCACCTCGTCGATGTAGAGCACGCCCCGGTGCGCCCGGGCCAGCAGGCCCGGCTCGTACGCCTTGACGCCCTCGGCCAGTGCGCGCTCCAGGTCGAGCGAGCCGACGATCCGGTCCTCCGAGACGCCGACCGGCAGCTCGACCAGGTACGCCGGACGGCTGTCGCCACCGGCCGGGGTGTGCGGACCGTCCGGGCACTGCTGGTCGGGTGACGCGGGGTCACAGGCGAACCGGCAGCCCGGCACCGTGTCGATCGACGGCAGCAGCCCGGCCAGGGCCCGCACCATGGTCGACTTGGCGGTGCCCTTCTCACCCCGGACCAGCACGCCGCCGACGGCCGGCGAGACGGCGTTCAGCAGCAGCCCGAGCCGCAGGTCGGCCATGCCGACGATCGCGGTGAAGGGGTAACGCACGTCGGTCATCGGTCGGTCTCCGTAGCTCGGGGTGCCCCGGGTGGGACGAACGGCAGGTGGGCGGGTGCACCGCCCTCGATCAGCTTCCACAGGGCGTCGGTGTCGGCGTGCTCCTCGATCAGGTCGCCCAGGCGGTCCAGGCGCTCCTCGCGCGCGGCGGCGAAGGAGGTGTCCGGCGCCGGGACGAAGGCCCGGCCCGCCTGCTCCGCCACCTCGCGCAGCAGCGCCCGGCGGAAGCCGTCGTTCTCCAGCGCACCGTGCCAGGTGGTGCCCCGGACGGACCCGACCCGGCAGCCGTCCAGGAACGGTTCCCCGCCCTCGACCGTCACCACGCCGTGGTGGATCTCGTACCCCTCGACCCGCTCGCCGAAGGCCTCGCCGACCGGACGGGCCAGCACCTTCTCCCGGCCGAACACCACCCGGGTCGGCAGCAGGCCGAGCCCCTGGACCGTCCCGGCCTTCGACTCGACCGCGTCCTCGATCACCTGACCGAGCATCTGGTACCCGCCGCAGACCCCGAGCACCGGCCGCCCGGCGGCCGCCCGGGCCTTCAGCACCGGCTCGATCCCGCGCTCGCGCAGCCAGGCCAGGTCCGCCACGGTGGCCCGGGTGCCGGGCAGCACCACCAGGTCGGCGTCGGCCAGCTCCTCGGCCCGGGTGGCCCAGCGGACCAGCACGCCCGGTTCCTGCGCCAGCGCGTCCAGGTCGGTGAAGTTGGACAGCCGGGGGAAGCGGACCACCGCGACCCGCAGCACGTCCGCCCCGACCGGGCCGCGGACCGAGCCCTGGTCCACCACCGTGGTCAGGTCCAGCGAGTCCTCGGCGTCCAGCCACAGGCCGGACAGCATCGGCAGCGTGCCGAGCACCGGACGCCCCGTCAGCTCGCGCAGCATCTCCAGGCCGGGCGCCAGCAGCCGGGCGTCGCCCCGGAACTTGTTCACGAACCAGCCCGCCACCAGCGCCTGGTCCTCGGCCGACAGCAGCGCCAGCGTCCCGTACATCGCGGCGAAGACGCCGCCCCGGTCGATGTCGCCGACCACCACCACCGGCAGCTTCGCCGCCGTGGCCAGGCCCATGTTGGCGATGTCGCGGTCCCGCAGGTTGATCTCGGCGGGCGAGCCCGCACCCTCGCAGACCACCACCTCGTACCGGCTGCGCAGGTCGGCCAGGCACTCCAGTGCCCGCTCCAGCAGGACCGGCTTGCGCTCGCGGTAGTCCAGCGCGCCGACCTCGGCGACCGCCTTGCCGAGCAGCACCACCTGGCTGCGGCCGTCCGCGCCCGGCTTGAGCAGCACCGGGTTCATCGCCGCCTCCGGCTCCACCCGGGCGGCCTGTGCCTGCATCGCCTGCGCGCGGCCGATCTCGGCGCCGTCGGCGGTGACGAAGGAGTTCAGCGACATGTTCTGCGCCTTGAACGGCGCCACGCTGACACCCTGTCGGGCCAGCCAGCGGCAGATGCCCGCGGTGACCACGCTCTTGCCCGCGTCGGAGGTCGTCCCGGCGACCAGCAGAGCGTTCATCGCTTCCTCCACGAGTACAGTGCCCGGCCGGTCACGGTGACCGCCAGTGCCAGGGCGCCGACCCGCCGGGAGAGCGTGCAGGCCCGTTCGATGTCATCGACCGTCACCGGCCGCAGCTCGCCGCCGAGTACCGGCCGGTGCTCGACACGCTCCCCGTACCGCAGCGTGCCGCCCAGCTGGACGCCGAGTGCTCCGGCGAAGGCCGATTCGGCCTGGCCCGCGTTCGGGCTGGGGTGTGACGAGCCGTCACGGCGCCAGACCCGCCAGGCGGTGCGCGGCTCGGGCGCGGCCGCCACCGTGAGCAGTGCGGTCAGCCGGGCACCCGGCCACCCGGCCAGGTCGTCCAGGCGGGCCGAGGCCCAGCCGAACCGCAGGTGGCGCGGGGAGCGGTGGCCCACCATCGCGTCCAGGGTGTTGACGGCCCGGAAGGCGAGCAGACCCGGCGTGCCGGCCAGCGCGCCCCAGGTGAGCGCGTTCACCACGGCGTCGGCGGTGTTCTCGGCCACCGACTCCACCACGGCGCGGGCGATCTGCGGCCCGTCCAGCGCGCTCGGGTCCCGCCCGCACAGGTGCGGCAGGCGCTCGCGGGCGGCGGCCAGGTCGTGCTGCCGGAGCGAACGGCCGATGGTGCGGGCCTCCCGGGTCAGCGAGGTGCCGCCCAGCACCGTCCAGGTCGCGGCGGCGGCGAGGACGGCCCGGGCGACCGGGGCGTCCTTCAGGGCCCGCTCCGCGAGCACGGCCCCGGCCGCGACGGTGCCCACGCAGGCGGCCGTGTACGCGGCCCCGGCCGGACGGTGGTCGCGCCACAGCCGGCGCTCCAGCCGGGACGCGGCCGAGCCGAACACGGCCACGGGGTGGCCCCGGCGGGGGTCGGCGAACTGCGCGTCGGCGAGGTAGCCGGTGACGGAGCCGAGCAGGAAGGGGAGCGCGGGGGTCAGCCTGCGCACGACGGGGGGAGGTCGTCGCGGTCCTGGGCAGGCGGCATGGCGTGCGTGTCCTCACTCAGGGTCCGCGCCCTGGATCGACGTACCGGGGGCGAGAGTCTCCTGGCTTCCGGGTCCGACACACCCTCGGGCCTTCCAACAGCCGCCTGGGCGGGCCGTCGTGACCATATGTCGAGCGTGCTCCCCGGTGACAGTGGCGGGACCGCGCCGGATTCGCACCGGCTTCCTCTACTTGCCTCCGTTTGGCTGAAGGAT
Organism: Kitasatospora sp. NPDC002040; assembly: GCF_040296785.1. Classification (NCBI taxonomy): domain Bacteria; kingdom Bacillati; phylum Actinomycetota; class Actinomycetes; order Kitasatosporales; family Streptomycetaceae; genus Kitasatospora; species Kitasatospora sp. NPDC002040. The sequence continues at coordinate 226,988 of NZ_JBEOXV010000007.1, forward strand.
CCCATCACGCGCCTCGATCGGCCGTCAACAAAGGGCGCGGAGGGGTTGGTCACACGGACGTTCGCCCCGCCGTGCGGGGGGTGCCGGGCCGGGTGAAGCTGGCCCTGGCGCGGCGCAGGTCCGCGTCCGGACTGGAGGACGGTCATGACCGATCTCGGCAAACTTCTCGGGGGACTGCTCGGCGGCGGGGGAAGCGGGGGCGGAAGTGGAGGCGGGGGTGCGGGGAATCTGCTCGGCCTGCTGCTGGGAGCGCTCGGCGGCAGCAAGGGAGCGTCCGGCGGCCTGGGCGCGCTGCTGCAGCAGCTGACCCAGGGCGGGCTGGGGTCGCAGGCCCAGTCCTGGGTCGGCACCGGCGACAACCACCCGGTGAGCGGCGCCGAACTCGCCGCCGCCCTGCCCGACCAGGAGCTGGACGCGCTGGCGCAGCAGGCCGGCCTCTCCCGCGAGGAGGCCGCCGACCGGCTCGCCGCCCAGCTCCCGGGCGCGGTCGACCAGCTCACGCCGAGCGGCGAGGTGCCGAGCCCGGCCACGCTCGAGCAGCTCTTCGGCAAGCAGAACTGAGACCTCACCCACAAGCCCGGGGCGCCGCCCGCGCGGCGGAGCCGCACCTCGGCAGCGCCCTGGGCCCCGGGTGAGGCACTGGTTGATCGAACGTGTGCCGAGCCCCGCGACACTCGAGCAGCTCTTCGGCAAGCAGACCTGGGCTCGTGGTGCTGCGGACGGGCGGCTCCGCCGTCGGGGCGCCCTGCCCGACCGAAGTCGGCACCGCCCGCGCGGCGGAGCAGCGCCCCGGGCGGACGTACTGGTTGATCGAACGTGTGCCTACCTCCGAGTAGGAGGGCTGATCGGGCGTCAGCATTGGTGCGATCCGCCAAAGGCCCGGTGAGGGGGGCCCGGGGGCTTCGTGTGTTCAGCGGGTGATCGGGGCGACGGGTGCGGGCCTAGCGTCTGGTGGCATGCGACGCAGACCGCCCACCCCCGCGCCCGTGCCCTTCTCGCCGACGGCGGCCCGGGCCCATCGGGCCGGGCTCGGCCTGACCCCGGACCAGGTCGCGGAGGGGATGGCCGCGCACGGGGTGCGGCTGCTGCCGATGCACGTGATCGGCTGGGAGACCGGCGAGTTCCGGCCGTCCGAGGAGGAGTTCATCGCGCTCTCCCGGGCGCTCTGGTGCCCGCCCGCCCAGCTGATGGGCGCCGCGCCGGCCACCCTGCGGGACTTCCGGGTGGCCCGGGAGCTGACCCAGGACCAGGCCGCCCGCCGGATCGGCATCGCGCTGCGCACCTACGAACAGGCCGAGCTGGCCGGCAAGTGGGTCGGCGACGCCGAGCAGACGTACGAGCTGGCCCACGCGCTGGGCATCGGACTGCGGATGCTGGTGCGGGTGACCCACCGTCAGGACGAGCTCGACCGGTGCCTGAAGCAGTGCGTGGAGGGGCGCTGGCAGTCCCAGGTGAAGCCGGTGGCCCGGCTGGTGCCGGTGCCCCGGCAGGTGCTGGAGCAGACGCTGGCGGAGCTCCAGGGCGAGTACCTGGTGCCGATGCACTGGGGCTCCGCCCCGGCCCCGGCCGACCAGCAGCCGGTGAAGCCGCACGCGCAGCGGTTCTGGGAGCTGCTCGCCGCGCACCGGACCGAGATCCCGGTCTGACGGGCCGTCGGCTCCCGGACGGCCCCCTCCCGGTGGCAGCGCGCCACCGGCGCCGGTGGAATGGACCGCATCGTCCCGTCCACAGCACACCGGGGAGCGCAATGCGTTGGGGAACCGCGGCCATGGTCGCCGCCGCCGCAGTCGGAGCCGGTACCGCAGCCGTCCTGCTGCTCGGCCGCAGGGCGTCCGACGGAGTGCTGCGACCGCGTGTCGCCGAATCCGGGGCGGGGGCCGACCTTCGGGTGCACGGCCTGGCCGCCGGCGAAGTGGTGCTCACCCGCGGCATCGCCACCGCCCGCCCCGGCCAATACGCGCTGGAGTGGAAGGACGGCGGCCACGCGGTGGTCGGCGCGGTGCTCGGCACCGGTCCGCAGACCGTCACCCGCCGGCTGGAACGCGTCGACAGCGGGGTGCTGGCGCCCGGCACCGAGGTCGAACTGACGCCCCGGGTCCTCACCGGCGACCCGCGCTCGGCACTCGGCCTGCACTACACCGACACCGCGGCCGAGGGCGAACTCGGCACCCTGCCCGCCTGGTACGTCGACGGCAAGCGCGGTACCTGGGTGATCCTGGTGCACGGCCCCGGCGCCGACCGCTCGCAGGCACTGCCGGTGCTCCCGGTGCTGCACCGGCTCCAGCTGCCCGCGCTGGCGGTCACCTACCGGGGCGACGCGGGCGCACCCGCCTCGCCGGACCGGCTCGGGCACTTCGGCGAGACGGAGTGGCAGGACGTCGACGCGGCGATCCGGCTCGCCCTCGACAGCGGCGCGGGCCGGGTGATCCTGTACGGCTGGTCGGTCGGGGCCACCATGGTGCTCCAGGCCGCCGCCAGGACGGCCTGGCGGGACGCGATCGCCGGGCTGGTGCTCGACTCCCCGGTGCTGGACTGGTCCCAGACCGTCCGGCGGGAACGCGCCCGGGCCGGCGTGCCCGCCCCGCTGGCCGAACTCGGTGCCCTGGCCGCCGAGGGCCGCTCCGGGGTCGACCTGGCCGGTTTCGCCCGGCTCGCCGCCGGGGCCGACCTGCACGTGCCGACCCTGCTGCTGCACAGCCCCGCCGACTCGATCGCCCCCTGGGACGCCGCCGCCCGGCTGGCCGACCTGCGCGGCGACCTGGTCAGCCTGCACCCCGTCCCGCACGCCGAGCACGCGGCGCTCTGGAACGCCGACCCGGCCGGATACACGGAGACCCTCCGCCGCTGGCTCACCCCGCTGCTCTAGGGCCGGTGCTCCAGGGCCGCCCCGGGCCGCCGTGCGGACCGTGAAATGACCGTTGGCGTCTGGTTTGCCCCCGGCTCGTGAAAAGGCGATGTGACAGAAGGCCCACGCACGGGGAAGACTGCACGGCGTGACGTCTCGGAATTCGCGCGACCGTGATGCCCCGCTCCCGCCGACGATCGGTACCGGGGCGACGGTGACCCGTCTCCCCGGCACGGCCCGCCGCGGTGACACCGCACAGCCGGGCAGCACCCCCACCCCCCGCCGCCGTACCCCCGCACCCAAGCCCGGCCGAGGCCGCTCGCCGGTGCCGGACGGCTTCCCCGCACCCGCCGAGCTGGCCCCGCTGGCCCGCCGGATGCTGGCCGACGCGGTCCGGATCGCCCGCTGGGCCGGCGAACTCGACGAGGTCGACAAGCGCGGTGAGCTCCTCCCCGAGGACGCCCGCGCCGCCGGCCGCGCCCTCGCCATGACCGTCGGCGCCGCCGCCAACGCCTGGGGCCAGGCCCTGCTGGTCGGCCTGGTCGAGGCCCGCGACGGCGGTGCCACCCCCGGGTGGCGCCTGCACGCGTGGGAGCACGACGACGAGGCCGTGATCCGCGGCTGGTCCGCGCTCTTCGACGCCTGGACGCTGGTCGCCCCGATGCCGCCCGCCGCGATGCGGGGCGTCTTCGCCGTGCTGGCCGGACAGGCCGTGGACCAGGCGCCCCAGCTGCTCTCCTTCCTGCACCTGGTGGACGGCCCGGTGGCCGACAGCGAGCTGCTGGAGCTGCTCCGCCGGGGCCTGGACGAGCGCCGGGTCGCCGCCGGGGCCACCCCGCTGTCGCCCGTCCCACACGCCGCCTCCGCCGTCTCCGCCGTCCGCGGCACCTGCCGCGAGCCGCAGATCGACACCCCGCACTCGCCGGCCGACGTGGCCGCGGTGCTGGACTGGATGCTGGACGGCCTGGCCGCCGTCGGCGCCCTCTCCCGCCAGGACGAGGCGGCCGAGCTCTCCCCGCTCGGCCACTGGGCGGTCCGGGCCAAGCTGGAGGAGATCTGCACCGTCGCGCAGACCGCCGCCGGGCACATCGAGCAGGACGCGCTGGAGCTCCTGGACGCCTGCGCCAACTACTCGCCCGGCCCCGCCAGGGCCGAGTACCGCGCCTGGGTCGCGGCCCGGCCGGTGGACCGCGCGGTGGCCGAACTGCTGGACGCCGCCCGGGGCGACGACGCGCTGCTGCGCGGCCTCGCCTTCGAGGCGCTGCGGGTCGCCGGGGGCACCGCCGAGCAGGCGGTCCGGGCAGCCGTGGACGAGGCCGTGCTGCGGCCCTACGCGCTGCTCTGGCTGGCCGAGCAGTCCGACGAGGTCGGCGTCCTGCCCTCGGACGTCCTGACGGCCGAGGACGCCGCCTGGCTCTGGGTCGACACGGCCGCCGCCGTGCTCGACCACGGCGAGACCGGCCTGCTGGTCGGCCACGTCGAGGGCGCCTCGGCCGGGGAGCCGGTCCGGCTCTTCAACCGGGCCCGCCAGTCCGGCCACCCCCGCGCCGCCTCCGTCCTCACCGCGGTCGCCGGGGTCCACCCCGACCCCGCCGTGGCCCGGGCGGCCCGCCGCAGCGCCTTCAGCGTCCACAAGGGCGGCGCCTAGCCTCCGGCCTTCCCAGCAGGTGCACCGAAGCCAACGCGAAGGGCCCCGATCCGGTTCCGGATCGGGGCCCTTCGTCGTGTGCCTGGCGTCAGCAGCCGCGCGACTCCGCGCGGCGGGCGCGGACGTCCCCGACCTTCTGGCCCACCTTGCGGCGGATGACCAGGAGGGGGGCCATGGCGGCCAGCGTGATCTGGGCGATCGCGCCGATGTGCATCAGGGTGTTGCCGCCGGGCAGACCGGCCGCCCAGGCCGCGAGGCAGCCGATCGAGACCACGATCCAGCAGAGCGTGGCGGTGGCCAGCAGGCCCTGCGGCTTCGGGTACTCGATCCGGCTCACCATCAGGTACGCCACGCCGAAGATCATCAGCAGGCCCGGCACGAACGGCGGGTCCAGCAGGACGATCGCGATCACCGTCATGGCGCCCATCGGGCAGGGCATGCCCTGGAAGATCCCCGGCTGCATCTTGACCGCCGAGAACCGGGCCAGCCGGAGCACCACCGCGAGCAGCACGGTGAGCGCGATCAGCGCGGAGAAGCGCTGGTCCTGCCCGGGGCTGACGATGCCCCAGACCGCGACGAAGTAGGCGGGGGCGATGCCGAAGCTGATCAGGTCGGCCAGGTTGTCGAGCTCCGCACCCAGCGCCGAGGAGCGCAGCCTGCGGGCCACCAGGCCGTCGAACAGGTCGCACATCGAACCGATCAGCAGCAGCGTCACCGCGGTGGCGGCGCTGTGCTTGTCGGGGCCGGCGGCGGAAGCGCCGGTGATGTGCGGCATCAGGACCCCGGTGGTGATCGAGTAGATCGCCAGGAAGCCGCAGACGGCGTTCCCCAGGGTCAGGAAGTCGGCGGTCGAGAGGTGCTGCGGCGAACGCGGAGCACGGAGCTCGCGGTCGCGCGCCCAGCGGCGGCGGCGCAGGTCCGTCTCCTCGTCGTCGTTGAGGCCGACTAGCGTCTCAGGATCAGTCACGGTCAAGGCGCGTCACCCCGGCAGTGGTCTTCTGGCCGACCTCGACGCCGACCTCGACGCCGGCCGGCAGGTAGGTGTCGACCCGGGAACCGAACCGGATCAGACCGATCCGCTCGCCCTGCTCGACCTTGGTACCGGCGTCGACGTACGGCACGATGCGACGGGCCACGGCCCCCGCGATCTGCACCATCTCGATGTCGCCGAGCTCGGTGTCGAAGTGCCACACGACCCGCTCGTTCTGGTCGCTGTCCTTGTTGAACGCCGGGACGAAACCGCCGGCGACGTGCTCGACGGACGTCACGGTGCCGGGCAGCGGCGCGCGGTTGACGTGCACGTTGAGCGGGCTCATGAAGATCGCCACGCGGGTGCGGCCGTCCGGCCAGGCGTCGATCGACTGCACGACACCGTCGGCGGGCGAGATGACCCTGCCGGTCCCGATCTCACGCTCGGGGTCGCGGAAGAACCACAGCATGCCCGCGCTGAGCGCACAGGCCGGCACCGCCGCCACGGCCCACTTGCCGCTCCGCCTGGTGAGGGCGGTGGTGAGGGCGGCGGTGGCGAGCGTGGGGACGAACCAGGGGGTGGCTCCTCGCGCGATGGTGACGCGAGGGCGCCGACCGTTGGCCGCGGCGAGGGCATCGCCGGCCGGAGCGGAGGAGTGAGGGGACGGGCTGATGGGCATCGAATACCTTAGTCGCGGGCCCCGACTGGCAGAGCTCGGCACCTGGACGGGGGCCACCGCGGGGATCGAGTGATAAAGGGACGGCGTGCTGTCCCGGAGGATGCTATCGGGACCAGGCGGTAGGTGGGCAAGCCGCCTGCTGCTTGAGGTGTCCTGTGCGGTGCCGATCCGTGCCTGCTATGTATACGACCGTAGCTCGGCCGACGCCGGTTCCCCAAGGGCTCCGACGTGCCGCGTGACCCATGTCTCAGTGCGTACGCGCCCGATGGAGGGGTCTCCGGGGGCGTGCGGATGCAGCCGTAGGGCGCATACCGCCTGGTACGCGCCCTACGGCTCCGCCCGGGACCGGCCGGCACGCCGGGCCCGGGAGTGCGGGGCGGTCTCAGTCCGCCAGGCGGTACTCCTCCAGGAGCCGGCGCCCGACGATCATCTTCTGGATCTCCGCCGTACCTTCACCGATCAGCAGCATCGGGGCCTCCCGGTAGAGCCGCTCGATCTCGTACTCCTTGGAGAAGCCGTAGCCGCCGTGGATCCGGAACGAGTCCTCGACGACCTCCTTGCAGTACTCGGAGGCCAGGTACTTGGCCATTCCGGCCTCCAGGTCGTTCCGCTCGCCGCCGTCCTTCTTGCGGGCGGCCATCACCATCATCTGGTGCGCGGCCTCGACCTTGGTGGCCATCTCGGCCAGCTTGAACTGGATCGCCTGGTGCTCGGCGATCTTCTTGCCGAAGGTGGAGCGCTGCTGGGCGTAGGTGATGCCGAGCTCGAAGGCGCGGCGGGCCACGCCGCAGCCGCGGGCGGCCACGTTGACCCGGCCGACCTCGACGCCGTCCATCATCTGGTAGAAGCCCTTGCCGGGGACGCCGCCGAGCACGCGGTTGGCCGGAATGCGTACGTCCTGGAGCACCAGCTCGGTGGTGTCGACGCCCTTGTAGCCCATCTTCTCGATCTTGCCGGGCACGGTCAGGCCCGGGACGGTCGGGTTCGGTCCGAAGCCCGGCGTCTTCTCGATCAGGAAGGTGGTCATGTTCTTGTAGGGGCTGGAGCCGCCCTCGTCGGTCTTGCAGAGCACCGCGACCAGGGTGGAGGTGCCGCCGTTGGTCAGCCACATCTTCTGGCCGTTCAGGACGTACTCGTCGCCGTCCCGGACGCCCTTGGTGGAGATCGCGGCGACGTCGGAGCCGAGGCCCGGCTCGGACATCGAGAAGGCGCCGCGGATCTCGCCGGCCGCCATCCGGGGCAGGAAGTACTCCTTCTGCTCCTGGGTGCCGTGGGCGTTGATCATGTGGGCCACGATGAAGTGGGTGTTGACGATGCCGGAGACCGACATCCAGCCACGGGCGATCTCCTCGACCACGAGCGCGTAGGTGAGCAGCGACTCGCCGAGCCCGCCGAACTCCTCCGGGATGGTGAGGCCGAAGAGGCCGAGCTGCTTCATCCCCTCCACGATCGCGGTGGGGTACTCGTCCTTGTGCTCCAGCTCGGTCGCGACCGGAATGATCTCCTTGTCGACAAAGTCCCGCACGGTGGCGAGGATGTCCCGCTGGATCTCGGTGAGGCCGTCGGTCTGTGCGAGGCGTCCCATCGTGCGGCTCCGAATGTCTAAGAGGGTGAGGGTGGTTGCGGGGGCTCCACGGGCGTGACTTCCGTGGAGCCCCCCGTGCACCGGGGAAGGACCGATGACGGCGGTCCTTCGGCCGGGGTCCTAGGAGAGGGGCTCGGGGCGGCCGGGCTGGTCGCCGCCGCGCTCCTCGAGGTACTGCTCGGTCGGCACCATCACCTTGCGGCGGAAGACGCAGACGACCGTGCCGTCCTGCTTGTAGCCCTTGGTCTCGACGTGGACGATGCCGCGGTCGGGCTTCGAGGTCATGTTCTTGTCGAGCACCACGGTCTCGCCGTAGATGGTGTCACCGTGGAAGGTCGGCGCGATGTGCCGCAGCGACTCCACCTCCAGGTTGGCGAGCGCCTTGCCGGAGACGTCCTCGACGCTCATGCCGAGCAGCAGCGAGTAGACGTAGTTGCCGACCACGACGTTCTGGCCCTGCACGGTGGTGGTCGCGTAGTTGGCGTCCAGGTGCAGCGGGTGGTGGTTCATGGTGAGCAGACAGAACAGGTGGTCGTCGTACTCGGTGACGGTCTTCCCGGGCCAGTGCTTGTAGACCGCGCCGACCTCGAACTCCTCGTAGGTGCGTCCGAACTGCACGTCAGGCCTCCGGGATCTCGAACTTGGAGGTGCGCTGCATGCCGGCCGCCCGGCCCTTGCCCGCGATGACCAGGGCCATCTTGCGGCTGGCCTCGTCGATCATCTCGTCGCCGAGCATCGCGGAGCCCTTGGCGCCGCCCGCCTCGGAGGTGCACCAGTCGTACGCGTCGAGGATCAGCTCGGCGTGGTCGTAGTCCTCCTGCGCGGGGGAGAAGATCTCGTTCGCCGCACCGACCTGGTCCGGGTGCAGCACCCACTTGCCGTCGAAGCCGAGGGCGGCGGCGCGGCCGGCCACCTCGCGGTAGCCGTCGGGGTTGCGGATCTGCAGGAACGGGCCGTCGATCGCCTGCAGGTCGTGCATCCGGGCGGCCATCAGAATCCGCATCAGGATGTAGTGGTAGGCGTCGGCCGGGTAGCCGGGCGGCTGCATGCCGACCACCAGGGTCTTCATGTTGATCGAGGCCATGAAGTCGGCCGGGCCGAAGATGATGGTCTCCAGCCGGGGCGAGGCGGCGGCGATCTCGTCGACGTTCACCAGGCCCTTGGCGTTCTCGATCTGCGCCTCGATGCCGATCTTGCCGACCTCGAAGCCCATGGTCTTCTCGATCTGGGTGAGCAGCAGGTCGAGCGCCTTGACCTGGGTGGCGTCCTGCACCTTCGGCAGCATGATGCAGTCGAGGTTCGGGCCGGCGCCCTCGACCACGGTGATGACGTCCCGGTAGGTCCAGTGCGTGGTCCAGTCGTTGACCCGGACGACCTTGGTCTTGTTGCCCCAGTCGCCGTTGTTGAGGGCGTCGACGATGTTGTGCCGGGCGCTCTCCTTGACCAGCGGGGCGCAGGCGTCCTCCAGGTCGAGGAAGACCTGGTCGGCCGGGAGGCCCTGGGCCTTCTCCAGGAAGCGCGGGTTGCTGCCCGGGACGGCCAGGCAGGAACGGCGGGGGCGGAGGCGGTTCACGTTGCTCATGAGGGTGTTTCGGTCCTTCCGGGTCAGCCGGTCGCGGCGGTCGAGGTCGCGGCCCAGGGCTGGAGCCTGTTGGCGAGCCGGATCTCGTCGACGATCCGGCCGATGATGGTGGTGATGCCGAAGTCCTTCGGGGTGAAGACGGCAGCGACGCCGGCGGCCTTGAGGGCCTCGCCGTCCGCTGCGGGGATGATGCCACCGACGATCACCGGCACATCCTCCACCCCGGCCCGGCGCAGCCGGTGCAGGACGTCCGGCACCAGCTCGGGGTGGGCCCCTGACAGGATCGACAGGCCGACGCAGTGCACGTCCTCGGCGACGGCGGCGGAGACGATCTGCTCGGGCGTCAGCCGGATGCCCTGGTAGACCACCTCGAAGCCGGCGTCGCGGGCCCGGACGGCGATCTGCTCGGCGCCGTTGGAGTGCCCGTCCAGGCCGGGCTTGCCGACCAGCAGGCGGAGCTTGCCGGTGCCGAGCTCGGCGGCGGTGGCCGCGACGGCCTCCCGGACGGCCGCCAGCTCGCCGCCGGGCTCGGCCGGGACCGCGACCGGTGCGCCGCCGACGCCGGTGGGCGCCCGGTACTCGCCGAAGACGTCCCGCAGGGCGAAGGACCACTCGCCCGTGGTGACCCCTGCGCGGGCGCAGGCGAGCGTGGCGGCCATCAGGTTGTCCGTACCGGCCGCGGTCTCCTTGAGGGCCGCCAGGGCGGCCTGGGCGGCCGCCTCGTCCCGCTCGGCGCGCCACTGCTGAAGGGCCGTCAGGACGGACTGCTCGGAGGCCGGGTCGACCACCATGATGGCGGTGTCCAGGTCCGCGGTGAGCGGGCTGTCCTCGGTGGTCTGGTAGCAGTTCACCCCGACGATCCTGTCCTCGCCGGACTCGATCCGGGCCCGCCGGGCCGCGTGCGAGGCGACCAGGTTGGACTTGAGGTAGCCCGACTCGACGGCCGGGATCACCCCGCCCATCTCCAGCACCTTCTCGATCTCGGCCTCGGCGCCGGCCAGCAGCTCGGCGGTCTTGGTCTCGATCACCTCGGAGCCGTTGAAGATGTCGCCGTACTCCAGCAGGTCGGACTCGAAGGCCAGCACCTGCTGGATCCGCAGCGACCACTGCTGGTCCCACGGCCGGGGCAGGCCCAGCGCCTCGTTCCAGGCCGGGAGTTGGACGGCGCGGGCGCGGGCGTCCTTGGAGAGGGTGACGGCGAGCATCTCCAGCACGATCCGCTGGACGTTGTTCTCCGGCTGGGCCTCGGTCAGGCCGAGCGAGTTGACCTGGACGCCGTAGCGGAACCGGCGCTGCTTCGGGTCCTGGATGCCGTAGCGCTCCAGCGTGACCTTCTCCCAGAGCCGGGCGAAGGCGCGCATCTTGCACATCTCCTCGACGAAGCGGACGCCCGCGTTCACGAAGAAGCTGATCCGGGCCACCACCTCGCCCATCCGCTCGGCCGGGACCTGCCCGGAGTCGCGGACCGCGTCCAGCACCGAGATCGCCGTGCACATCGAGTACGCGATCTCCTGGACCGGGGTGGCCCCGGCCTCCTGGAGGTGGTAGCTGCAGATGTTGATCGGATTCCACTTCGGGATGTTCCCGACCGTGTAGGCGATCATGTCGGTGATCAGGCGCACCGAGGGCCCGGGCGGGAAGACGTGCGTCCCGCGCGAGAGGTACTCCTTGACGATGTCGTTCTGGGTGGTGCCGGTGAGCTTGGCGATGTCGGCGCCCTGCTCCTCGGCCACCACCTGGTAGAGCGCCAGCAGCCACATGGCGGTGGCGTTGATCGTCATCGAGGTGTTGGTCTGCTCGACCGGGATGCCGTCGAACAGCGTCCGCATGTCGCCGACGTGGCCGACCGGCACCCCGACCCGGCCGACCTCGCCGCGGGCCAGGATGTGGTCCGAGTCGTAGCCGGTCTGGGTGGGCAGGTCGAAGGCGACCGAGAGCCCGGTCTGACCCTTCGCCAGGTTCTTCCGGTAGAGCGCGTTGGAGTCACTCGCGGTCGAGTGGCCCGCGTAGGTCCGCATCAGCCACGGACGGTCCCGGTCGGCCATCAGATGTTCCGGCTCTGCTGTTCGGTCCGCTCGGAGACCTCGCGGAACAGGTTGATCGCCGGCAGGTGCTGCTCGCGCAGCTCCTGGTTGCGGACGCCCAGGCCCTCCTCCGGGGCCAGGCAGAGCACGCCGACCTTGCCCTGGTGCTTGTTGTGGTGCACGTCGAGGGCGGCCTGCCCGGTCTGCTCCAGGGTGTAGACCTTGGAGACGGTCGGGTGGATCTTGCCCTTGGCGACCAGGCGGTTGGCCTCGAACGCCTCGCGGTAGTTCGCGAAGTGCGAGCCGACGATGCGCTTCAGCGACATCCACAGGTAGCGGTTGTCGTACTGGTGCATGAAGCCCGAGGTGGAGGCGCAGGTGACGATGGTGCCGCCCTTGCGGGTGACGTAGACCGAGGCGCCGAAGGTCTCGCGGCCCGGGTGCTCGAAGACGATGTCGACGTCCTCGCCGCCGGTGAACTCGCGGATCTTCCCGCCCAGGCGCTTCCACTCGCGCGGGTCCTGGTTGTTCTCGTCCTTCCAGAACTTGTAGCCCTCGGCGGAGCGGTCGATGATCGCCTCGGCGCCCATGGCCCGGCAGATGTCGGCCTTGGCCTGGCTGGAGACCACGCAGATCGGGGTGGCGCCGCCGGCCAGTGCGTACTGGGTTGCGTACGAGCCGAGGCCGCCGCTGGCGCCCCAGATCAGCACGTTGTCGCCCTGCTTCATGCCCGCGCCGTTGCGCGAGACGAGCTGGCGGTAGGCGGTGGAGTTGACCAGGCCGGGGGAGGCGGCCTCCTCCCAGGTGAGGTGCTTCGGCTTGGGCAGCAGCTGGTTGGTCTTCACCAGGGCGATCTGGGCCAGGCCGCCGAAGTTGGTCTCGAAGCCCCAGATCCGCTGCTCCGGGTCCATCATCGTGTCGTTGTGGCCGTCCGGGGACTCCAGCTCGACCGAGAGGCAGTGCGCGACGACCTCGTCGCCCGGCTTCCAGGCGTTGACGCCGGCGCCGGTGCGCAGCACCACGCCCGCCAGGTCGGAGCCGAGGATGTGGTACGGCAGGTCGTGACGCTTCGTCAACGGCGAGAGGCGGCCGTACCGCTCCAGGAAGCCGAAGGTGGAGACCGGCTCGAAGATCGAGCTCCACACGGTGTTGTAGTTGACCGAGCTGGCCATCACCGCGACCAGGGCCTCGCCGGGGCCGAGCTCGGGCAGGGCCACCTCGTCGAGGTGGAGGGACTGGCGCGGGTCCTTGTCGCGGCTGTCCTGGCCGGCGAACATCTGCTCCTCGTCCTTGTGGAGCGTCACCGCCTTGTAGGACTCCGGCAGCTTGAGCCCGGCGAAGTCCGCCGGGGTGCTGTCGGTGCTGAGGATCGCGTCGAGGATTTCCTTCATGGCTGCCTCCGAAGGCGTACCTGTGTGAGGGCGCACAGGGCGTCTGGGGGAGCCGGGAGCGGACACCGGCTTCGCTGGTTCGGTCTGGGATGGGAAGGCTGGGGTGGTTGCGACGGGTGGTGGTGTCGCAGCCGGACACGGCGCGCCGAGGTGGGGAGCCGCGGCGCCGCGACTGGTGAGGAACAAGGTAGTGGCACCCTGTGCCACTCGTAAAGACACTGGGTGTCATCAGTTCGAGTGATCTGGACAACGCTGCGGCCGGGTCGCAGCGGGCACACGGAAGGCCCGCCCCGGCGTACCGGGACGGGCCCTCCAAAACTGCTCTGACCTGCGTAAACCTCAGCCGGCGGCCGAAGTCAGGGCGGCCCTGATCCGGTCCACCACCTGCTCCAGCGGAGCGTCCGTCCGGGTCACTGTGATGAGGACCTCACCCCCGGGGCTGGCACTCAGTGCGCTCACGGCGGCGGCCTCGAACGTCGACCCGGGTGTCACAGTGGCACCGGGTGCCACGGTGGTGCCACGGCGCCGCACGCCGTTCGGGGCGGTGGCCCAGAAGGTGCCGCGGATCACGTCGAAGGAGTGGTCGAGCTGCGCCTCCACGTCCCCCAGGCCGCCGGCCCGGAGCCAGCGCCGCAGCACGTGGTTGTGCGCCGCGACCACGGCCGCCGCCGAGACCTCGGCCAGCATCGAGTCGTCGTCCCCGCCGCGCTGCCAGCCCGGCGGGATCTCCTCGGCCGCGTCGAAGCGGCCCAGCAGGTAGCGGGTGAACAGCCGCTCGTACCGGGAGACCACCGCGATCTCCCGCTCGCGCAGCGCCCCGACCTGGCGGATCAGCTGGTACCTGGCCACCGAGACGCCCGGGGTGGAGGCGTACATCCGGAGCACCTCCTTGATGCCCCGGCAGACCACGTCCAGCGGGTGCTCCTCGGAGTCGGCGCTGGCCAGCAGGTCGGCCACCCGGACCAGGGTGTCGTCGTGGTCCGGGAAGATCGCCTCCTCCTTGGACCTGAAGTACCGGAAGAAGGTCCGCCGGGCCACCCCGGCGGCGGCCGCGATCTGGTCGACCGTGGTCTCCTCGTACCCCTGGGTGGCGAACAGCTCCATCGCGGCGGAGGCGAGGTCCTGGCGCATCTGCTGCCGCTGGGCGGCCGCCCGGCGGTTGCCGGCGCCGACCTCGGTGGCCGGCCGGACGCCCCCCGGACGCTCCGGGGCTGACTGTTCGGATGACTGTTCCCGGTCCATGGCCGGAACGCTACACGTACCGGGTGGCGGGACCACGGCCTTTGTCCGGCGCAGTGGCGGCACCGGGGCGGCCACCACCGGGCGGGGCCAGCGCCCGGCCACCGAGCCCGGACCCCAGGCGGGCCGCACCGGCCGCCCGGCGGGCGGGTGCTGACCACCCGGCAGAGCGCCGGGACCGCCGCCCTGCGGCGCCGGCTGGCCGGTCATCGGCGGGCGTGGTCGCGGAAGCCGCGACCGGTCTTGCGGCCCAGGCAGCCGGCCGCGACGAGGTGCTCCAGCAGGGGTGCGGCGGCCAGGCCCGGCTCGCGGAACTCCTGGTGCAGCACCTGCTCGATGGTGAGCGAGACGTCCAGCCCGACCACGTCCAGCAGCTCGAACGGGCCCATCGGGTAGCCGCAGCCGAGCTTCATCGCGGTGTCGATGTCGTCCACCGTCGCGTAGTGCTCCTGGAGCATCCGGACCGCGTCGTTCAGGTACGGGAAGAGCAGTGCGTTGACGATGAACCCGGCCCGGTCGCCGCACTCCACGGCGTGCTTCTTCACCGTGCCGCAGATCGCCAGCACGGTGCTGGTGACGTCGGGCGAGGTCAGCACGGTGGAGACCACCTCGACCAGCTTCATCGCCGGGGCCGGGTTGAAGAAGTGCATGCCGACCACGTCCTGCGGCCGCGAGGTGGCGGTCGCGCAGCTGATCACCGGCAGGCTGGAGGTGGTGGTGGCGAGCACCGCGCCGGGCTTGCAGATCTTGTCCAGGGCGGCGAACAACTCGCGCTTGACCGCCAGGTCCTCGGCCACCGCCTCGACCACCAGGTCGGCGTCGGCCAGCTCGGCGTACCGGCCGCTGGGGGTGACCAGGTCCAGCGCGGCCTCGCGCTGATCGGCCGTCAGCCGGCCCTTCTCCACCGAGCGGTCCAGCGAACGGGCCAGCCGGCCCTTGGCCCGGTCGGCCTTCTCCTGGCTGCGGGCGGTCAGCACCACCTGGTAACCGGCCTTGGCGAACACCTCGGCGATGCCGATGGCCATGGTGCCGGAGCCGCAGACCCCGACCGTGCGCACCTCGCGCCCGGCCACCCGGGCCGCCGCGGCGGCGCCGGAGTCGGCGACCACCTTGGAGGAGCCGGGCGCCTCGTAGGTGTAGAAGCCGCGGCCGGTCTTGCGGCCGAGCAGCCCGGCCGCGACCAGCTGGCCGAGGATCGGGGCGGGGGCGTGCAGCCGGTCCCTGGACTGCTCGTACATCGCTTCCAGCACCGTCCGCGCGGTGTCCACGCCGATCAGGTCGAGCAGCGCCAGCGGGCCCATCGGCAGGCCGCAGCCGAGCCGCATCGCGGCGTCGATGTCCTCCCGGGTGGCGTACTTGGACTCGAACATCGCGGCGGCCTGGTTGAGGTAGGCGAACAGCAGCCCGTTCACCACGAATCCGGGCCGGTCGCCGGCCGCGACCGGCTCCTTGCCCAGCTCGCGGGCGAAGTCGGCCGCCTGCTCGGCGACCTGAGGGGTGGTCAGGACGGTGCGGACCACCTCGACCAGCTTCATGGTGTGCACCGGGTTGAAGAAGTGCAGGCCGAGCACCCGCTCCGGGCGGGCGGTGGCGGCGGCGATCCGGGTCACCGAGAGCGCGGTGGTACCGGTCGCCAGCACCGTCCCGGGCGGGCAGATCCGGTCCAGCTCGGCGAAGATCTCCCGCTTCAGCTCCAGCTGCTCGGGGACCTCCTCGATCACCAGGTCGGCGGCCGCGGCCGCCTCCAGCCGGTCGCCGACCGAGATCAGCGCCAGCAGTGCGGTGCGCTCCGGCTCGGTCAGCCGCTCGCGGCGCACCGCCTCGGCGGTGGACTGCTCGATCCGGGCCAGTGCACGGGCCGCGCTGTCGGGGTTGGCCTCGATGCCGATCACCCGGCGGCCGCTGTGCGCAACGGCGACGGCGATGCCGGCGCCCATGGTGCCGAGCCCGACGACCGCGACGGTGGGGAAGGGACGCTCCATTGTCCTGACTCCTTGTCATGGGGCCCCGCTCCGCCCGTCCCGGCCGGGCGCACCCGCTCGTCGTCGAGCGGTGGCCGTCGGGGCAGGGAGGAGGGTACGGCGGAGCGGGGAGAGGTGATGACGGTTGCGGCGGCGCGCAGCAGGCCGGTCCGCTCCGGCCGTGCTGCGGCTGTGCCGTGGTACTCAGGCGCACCGAGAGGTGTCGCTGGGTCTGTCACCTGGAGGGCGCTGAAGTCCCGTACCGCGTCCGGAAAGCGTGCGATGGCACGGACGGACGGCGGCCCCGCCGGTGCGGCTCCCGAAGCCCGGCGGTGGTGCGTGCGGTCACTGTAGCGAGGTTACCCAGAAGTAGGGAAGGGGTTCGGCGGGGTGTGACGCGAACGGCCGACGGCCCCGCATCCGGACTGGATGCGGGGCCGTCGGCCGACTGCGGGGAGTGGATCAGTGCACCAGCACCGGGATCGCGTCCTCGGCGCCCGCGCCCTCGGCCTGGTGGGCGTCGGGGCGGCCGGTGTTGATCAGGACCGCGGCGATCGCGCCGGCCAGCAGCATGATGCCGAAGGCCCACCAGATCGCGACCTGGAAGCCGTTCACCATGGCGTCCAGCTGGAGCGCCTTCGGGTTGGTGGCGCCGGCCGCGTGCGAGGTGAAGTACGCGGTGGTGGCGCTGGCCGCGATGGTGTTCAGCAGCGCGGTGCCGATGGCGCCGCCGACCTGCTGGGAGGTGTTGACCATGGCCGAGGCCACGCCGGAGTCCCGCGGCTCGACGCCGAAGGTGGCCAGGCTCATGGCCGGCATGAACGCGGTGCCCATGCCGAGGCCCATCAGCACCAGGCCGGGCAGGATGACCGCCGGGTAGGAGGTGTCGGTGCTGATCTGGGTGAGGATCAGCAGGCCGAGCGCGCCGACCGCGAAACCGGGGGCCATCAGCTTGCGCGGGGCGACCCGGGTCATCATCCGGGCGCCGATCTGGGTGGAGCCGATGATCATGCCCGCCACCATCGGCAGGAACGCGACACCGGTGAGCACCGGGCTGTAGTCCAGCACCACCTGCAGGTAGTAGGTGAGGAAGAGGAACAGCCCGAACATCCCGATGATCGCGACACCGAGCGAGAGGTAGACGCCGGCCCGGTTGCGCTCCAGGACCACCCGCAGCGGCAGCAGCGGGGCCTTGACCTTGGACTCGACCAGGACGAACAGCGCCAGCAGCACGGCGGAGGCGACGAACAGGCCGATCGTCACACCGGAGGCCCAGCCGTCCGACTCGGCCCGGGTGAAGCCGTAGACCAGCGCGACCAGGCCGGTGGTGACCAGCAGCACGCCGGGGATGTCCAGCTTGCTGGCGTTGCGGCCCTCGGCCGGCTCCCGGATCACCATGACGGCGCCGGCGATGGCGACCACGGCGAACGGGATGTTGACGAAGAAGGTCCAGCGCCAGTTCAGGTACTCGGTGAGCAGGCCGCCGAGGATCAGGCCGATGGCGCCACCGCCACCGGCGATCGCACCGTAGATGCCGAAGGCCTTGGCCCGCTCCTTGCCGTCGGTGAACATCACCGCGAGCAGCGAGAGGGCGGCCGGGGCGAGCAGCGCGCCGAAGACGCCCTGCAGGGCGCGGGCGCCGAGCAGCATCGCGGTGTTGGCGGCGGCACCGCCGAGCGCGGAGGCCAGCGCGAAGCCGGTCAGGCCGACGATGAAGGTGCGGCGACGGCCCCACAGGTCGGCGACCCGGCCGCCGAACAGGAGCAGGCTGCCGAAGGCGAGCGCGTAGGCCGTGATGACCCACTGGCGGTTGCCGTCGGTGATGCCCAGGTCGGTCTGGGCGGAGGGGAGCGCGATGTTCACGATGGTGGCGTCGAGGACGACCATCAGCTGTGCGAGGCCGATGAAGGCGAGTGCCTTCCAGCGGCGGGGATCGGGAGGCGAAACGGTTCCGGACAAGGTGGTACCCACTTAGGTGCGAGGTTCTGTGCGAGCTGGAGTGCTGGACGCGCCGGATCGCGTGGACGGCGCAGAAAGGAGACGGGACGTCAGTTGGATCGGCGGAGGTCCTCCAAGGTCGCAGCGCGACCTGGCAGTTCGGAGCGGGCCGGGGCCCGCATCCCGTCGAGCAGGATCTGGAGGTGGCGGTGGGAGAAGTCGTCCGCGGCGAGGCAGTTGCTGCCGGGCAGCGGCCGGGTGAGCTGGGTGACCGCGATGAGGTAGTCGCCGACGCCGATGTCGGCCCGGAACAGGCCGGCCCGCTGGGCCCGGGTGATCAGCTCGATCACCGTGGCCCGCAGCAGCTCACCGGTCTCCTCCAGCTCGGGGTCGTCCGGGTTGCCGTGCTCCGAGATCATCGGGCAGAGCGCGCTGATCCGCTCCTCGGCGGCAGCGTGGGTGAAGCGGCTCACCGCTTCGAACGCGTCCGCCTCCTCGGCCATCGCGGCCTCGGCGTGGCCGATCACCCGGTTCATCACGGAGAGCGTGACGTGGTGGATCAGCTCGCGCCGGTCGGCGAAGTTCCGGTACACCGTCGCGTTGCCGACCCCCGCCCGGCGGGCGATCTCGTCGAGGGGCACGTCGGGGCCCTGCTCGACGAAGGCCTCCCGGGCGGCGGCGATGATCCGCGCCCGGTTGCGAGAGGCGTCGGCCCGCAGGCGTGGCGCGGTCGCCTTCTCGGCGGCGGTGACAGTCATGGTCCAACTCCCCTCGGTCCCCCGTACCGGGGACTCGTTCCCCGGATATCTCGAACATAGCGTCAAACGGGGAGGATGTCCCCGGATATTTCGTGTGATCGTGTGACCTGCGCCACAGCTGAAAACCAGTGGGTTGACAGCACGGTGGGTGACTAGGATCGGTGGTGCGGGGGCGGCTCCGCGGCGTGCTTCCTTCTCACTCACTGCAAATGAATCCGAGTGCGCCCATTCTCCGCCCCCGCACTGACATCTCCGCCCGGGGCACCGCCCCGTGAGGCGTCCCGAGGGGGAAGAAACCACCGCGATGAGCCGCGATCTCGACACACTCCTGCTGCACCGCCAGGGCCTGGTCCGCGTCCCCGCCCGCCCGGGCGCCGAACCGGACCGGCGCAGCCGGGACGGACTGGCCGTGCTGGAGTCCGACCTCGTGCTGCGCGGCTACCGGCTCACCGCTCCGCTGTACGGCGCGCTGGCCCGGCTGAGCCCGACCGGGCTCAAGGAGACCGGCGGCGTACTGCTCGCCCGGATCGACCGGCTGACCGGCAACGAGCGCCGCCACCAGCCGCTGTTCCGCGGCTTCCCGGACAGCGTGCCGCGCGACGTGCACTCCCTGTACTCGGCCCGGATGGCCGCCTACCTGCTCGACCGGCCCGATCTCGAATGCGGCTGGTGCGACCTCGGCCCGGGCACCGAGCTGCTCGCGCCGTGCGGGCACCTGGTCTGCGGGGACTGCCTCGACGACCTGGAGCCGGTCACGGCCTGCCCGCTCTGCGGGACGGTACTGGCCGACCAGGACGCACCGGTCGCGAGCCGGGAGATCCCGGCCGGCGCCGTGCTGCGCCCGCTCCGCCTGGCCGCCGACCCCGCCGTCGCCGCCGGTGCGGAGCTGGGCCGGCTGCTGCTGCGGCAGACCCCGCTCAGCCCGCAGGACCGGGACGACCTCGCCGTCCTGCTCGACAACGCCCCGGCGGAATACGACAGTTGGCTGCCCGAGCAGATCCCGGTCCGGGAGACCAAGGCCACCGTGCTGGCCGAGCTCCTGCACCGAGACCTGCCCGCCGCACTGCCCGCCCGGCTCACCACCGCCACCGATGTGCTGCGCCTGCTCTGGGCCTGGTCCGGCGCCGAGCCGGACCTGCTCGCCGACAAGCCGCCGCGCCTGCGCAACCTGCCCCGCCCGCTCCGCCGCGCGCTGCTCGCCGCCCTGGACGCACTGCCGCCGGCCGGCGCCGCCGAGGACATGCTGCGCCACCGCACCGCCTGGCAGCGGGCGGGCGAGGTGCTGCACCCGTACGAGCACCACCGCCGCCACCCGAACGCGGCCGCCGCCTTCGCGGTGGTCCGGGGCACCGACCTGCTCCAGCACCCGCTCGGCGCCCGGCTGATGGAGGCCCCGCTGCCCACGGCCGGTACCGCCGGCGGGCGGAACCGGCTGACCGTCACCACCTTCGCCTCCCGGGTGGAGGCCGCGCTCGGCACCGGCGACGTACCCGGTGCGCTGGCCCTCCTGGTCCACCGTCCGGGCGAGTTGGCCCGGCGGCTGCACCACCTGCTCCGCACCCACCACCGCTGGGCGCCCGACGCCCCGTGCCCGCCCGAGCTGCTCGCCGCGCTCCCGGACGCCCTGCGCCGGGTCGCCCCCGGCCCGCTGCTCGGCGCGTACGGGCGACTGCGCGCGCCCCGTCCCGACAACGAGCGCCGGCTGTACTTCCCGCGCGGCCACACCGCCCGTACCCATGCCCGCACCGACTGGGGCGCAGCGCTGCCCGGGTCGGTCGGCGAGCCGGTCTGCGCGCTGATCGAGGCCGAGCTGCTCCGTCGGGCCGGTGGGCAGGAGCGGTTCGATCTCGCGGTCCTCGACCAGGAGTTGACCGGTCTGACCGTGCCCACCGCGGAGCGGGCCAGTGCCCGCTCGCTGGTCGCGGTCCCGCGCGGCAGCCGGCTCGCGCTGCCGGCCGGCGGCCGGCTGCGGCTCTTCCTGCACTGGCTCCAGCCCAAGGGCGTCCGGGTGGACCTCGACCTCTCGGTCGCGTTCTACGGGGAGGACTGGGAGCTGGTCGGCCTGTGCGACTACACCAAGCTGGTGCACGGCGCCCGGACGGCCGTGCACTCCGGCGACTTCACCTCGGCCCCGAACGGCGCGACCGAGTTCGTCGACCTCGACCTGGCCGGTCTGGCCGGCTCCGGTGCCCGCTACGCCGTGGTGGTGGTGTTCAGCTACAACGACATCGCCTTCGACGAACTCCCGGACGCCTACACCGGTTTCATGACCCTGGGCGAGCGCGGCCGGTCGCCGGGCCTGCTTGACCCGAAGGCCGTCACCCAGCGGCTCGACCTGGCCGGCGCGGCCAAGGTGGCCCTCCCGATGGTGATCGACCTGGCCGAGCGGCACTGGACCTGGACCGACCTCAGCCTCGGCGGCGACGGCGGCCTCCACGACGTCCGCCGCCACTCCGGCCGCCTCGGCGTGCTCGCCTCCGACGTCCTCGCCCACTTCGCCCCCGGCGCCCGGGCCACCCTCTGGGACCTGGCCGTCGCCACCGCGGCCGCCGGCACCGACCGGGTCCTGGTCCGCTCCGGCGCCACCGTCTCCACCTACCACCGCGCCCCCGGCGAGCCCGTCAGCACCTTCGCCACCCGCCTCCGCGACCGCCACCACCCCGACGCCACCGGCGAGTTCGACCCCGACGTGCTGACCGACCGGCACGCCTTCCTCGCCCTCCTGGAGGCCGACCTCCCCGCCACCCCGACCGGCACCGCCTACCGCCTCTTCCCCGGCCCCCTCGACGCCGCCCCCGCCCTCGACCGCCTCACCGCCGGCGACCTGATCGCCCGCTTCGCCCCGGCGGACTGAGCCGGCCGGAGGTCTCCCCGCAGGAGTGGTCGGATGCCGCTGTTCGGGTGAAGTGGGCGGCCGGACACCGGGGTTAGAACCGGGGTGGGCGGCAGCATGGGACGTATGGACACCAATGCCACCCGCGCGGAGCGGGCCGTGCAGGCCCGGGCGGCTGCCGCCGTGCTGACCGAGCAGGGCGTGGACGGCGTCGCCACCAGCTGGGTGGACAACGCGGGGATCAGCCGGGTGAAGGCCTTCCCGGTGGGGCAGTTGGAGCACGCCGCCGAGTGGGGGGTCGGTGCGGCGCCCTGCTTCGACGTCTTCCTGCTGGACGACTCGATCACCAGCAGCCCGTTCAGCCAGGGGCCGGACGGCGACCTGCGGCTGGTGCCCGACCTGGACCGGCTGGTCCCGCTGGCCGCCCAGCCGGGCTGGGCCTGGGCCCCGGCGGACCGGTACGCGCAGGACGGCACGCCGCACCCCGGCTGCCAGCGGCAGTTCGCCCGCCGGATGGCGGCGGAGCTGGAGCGGCGCGCAGGCTGTACGGCACTGGCGGGCATCGAGGTCGAGTGGGTCCTCACCGACGCCGCCGGGGCCCCGGTCACCACCGCACCGGCGTACGGCATGCACCGGTTCACCGAGCTGTCCGACTACCTCCGGGACGTGCTCAACGCCCTGACGGCCCAGCAGCTGACGGTGCTCCAGCTCCACCCCGAGTACGCTCCCGGCCAGTTCGAGGTCTCGGTCGCGCCGGAGGACCCGGTCGGGGCGGCCGACACCACCCTGCTGGTGCGGCACACGATCAGGGCGGTGTCGGCCCGGCACGGCCTGCGGGCCACCTTCGCCCCGGCACTCACCCCGGACGGCGTCGGCAACGGCGGCCACCTGCACCTCAGCCTCTGGCGCGACGGCGGCAACCTCGGCGCGGGCGGCCCCGGGCCGTACGGGCTGCACCGGGAGGCCGAGACCTTCCTGGCCGGCCTGCTCGACCACCTGCCCGCGCTGCTCGCGCTCGGCGCCCCCAGTATGGCCAGCTACCTGCGGCTCCAGCCCTCCCGCTGGTCCGGCCCGTACCGCTGCTGGGGCCTGGAGAACCGGGAGGCCGCCCTCCGGCTGATCACCGGCTCGACGGCCGGCCAGGCCAACGCCGAGCTGAAGTGCTTCGACGCCACCGCCAACCCCTACCTGATGATCGGCGCCGTCCTGGCCGCCGGACTCGACGGCATGGCCGGTGGCAAGCCCCTCCCCGACGAGGTGAACGGCGACCCGGCCGGCCTCGGCACCGTCGAACGCCTCCCCGGCAGCCTGGCCGCGGCGGCGGACGCCTTCGAGTCCGACCCGGTCCTCCGCGACGCCCTCGGCGAGCCGCTGTACGCGGCGGTCCTGGCCGTCCGCCGGGCCGAGGTCGAGCTCTTCGCCGGCCGCACCCCGGAGCAGGTCATCGCCGCCACGGTCGACCGCTACTGAGTCCTGCCGGCTACCCGGCCCGGCCCTGGCCGCTGCTCGGACGGCACCCGTACCGGCCGACCCTCGCACGAGCGGGGCCGGCCGGTCCGGGGGAGGGCCGGGTCAGCCGAGCGAGAGCAGGTGGTCGCGGAAGCCGACGCCGAAGCCGGTCGGGGTGCCGTCGTAGCCGGTGATCAGGGCCGGGCCGGAGCTGCAGTTCCAGGTGTTCCAGGTCCAGCCAAGGTAGGAGATCCGCTTGCTGTCGAGCCACGACATCACCTGGTCGATGAAGGCGTGGCCACAGGTGTTCTCGCCGATCTCACCGGCGAGCAGCGGGACCTTGGCCGCGACCGGGGCCAGCGTGGAGTCCCAGCAGGCGGCGGTGGAGCAGGTGTTGAAGTTGTACACGTGCCAGGCCGCGCCCAGGTTGCCGGTCGGGTCGGTGGGCTTGTGGGCGAGCCACTGGCCCAGGTCGTTGGAGTAGGCCAGGCCGCCGAGCAGGATCACGTTGGTGGCGCCGGTCGCCCGGACGGTGTTGACCAGGGTCTGCATGCCGCTCACCTGGTAGCCGATGCCGGGGCAGGCGGCGCCGCCGTCCCGCCAGCAGAGCCAGCCCTGGGCGAGTGAGGACTCGGACCGCTCCGCGTACGGCTCGTTGAACAGGTCGAAGACCACCGAGGTGGTGCCCTTGAAGGTCTCGGCGACCGAGCTCCAGAACGGCACCGCTTCGGCCCCCGGCATCGGCTTCTGGCAGGTGGCGTTGACGTCGGAGCAGCCGGCCGAGTTGCCGGTGTAGCGGCCCCGGCTCCAGTGCATCTCGACGATCGGGGTCAGGCCGGCCGTGCGCAGTGAGTCGACCCAACCCTTGATCGCGTTGCGG
The DNA here is from genome assembly GCF_040296785.1 of Kitasatospora sp. NPDC002040. Taxonomy (NCBI): domain Bacteria; kingdom Bacillati; phylum Actinomycetota; class Actinomycetes; order Kitasatosporales; family Streptomycetaceae; genus Kitasatospora; species Kitasatospora sp. NPDC002040. The sequence continues at coordinate 250,770 of NZ_JBEOXV010000007.1, forward strand.
TAGTTGGCGCCGCCGTAGGCCGCGTTGACGTTCGACTGGCCGAGCCAGCAGTCCTCGTTGAGCGGGACCCGGACGGCGTTGACCTTCCAGCTCTTGATCGCGGCGATGGCGGCGGCGTCCACCGGGCCGTCGAAGATGCCGTAGCCCTGGACGCACATGTACTCGGTGCCCGAGCGGTTGACGCCGTGCAGGACGACGGGTGAACCGGCCGCGTTCACCAGGGAGTTGCCGGAGACCTTGAGGTCGGGCGCGACCCCGGCGGGGGGCGGGGTGGTCGGCGACGAAGAGGGAGACGGCGACGGCGTGGGTGTGGGTGTCGGCGTGGGCGTCGGAGTGCCCGTCCCGCCGTTGCACGCCACCCCGTTGACGGTGAAGGCGGTGGGTGCGGTGTTGGTGCCGGTGTAGGCGAACTGGGCGCCCGCGGTGACGTTCCCGCCGGGGGCGATGGTGGTGTTCCAGGCCGGGTTGGCGACGGTGACGTTCTTGCCGCTCTGGCTCCAGGTCCCGTTCCAGCCGGTGCCGGAGAGGGTCTGGTTGCCGGTGTAGGCGTAGCCGAGGCTCCAACCGGTGACGGCGGCGGTACCGACATTGCTGATCTTCACGTTGGTCGTGAAGCCGGAACCCCAGTCATTCGTGGAGTACTCGACCGTACAGGCGACGGCGGCGGCCGACGACGAGCCGGCGATCGGGCCGACCAGGGCGACGGCGGCGGCCAGCGCGGCCCCGAGGGCGAGCGCGGTGTGGCGCAGGGACATGTCCCGCTCCTAGCAACTGATGAAATATGGGCGCGCTCCCACAGGCCCGACCAGAAAGATAGCCAGCCGGACCGGAGTTGCCAACTGCCCTGGCTGCGCAATCTCTTGACACCTCGTCCGACGCTGCCGATCCTTGGGAGCGCTCCCACAGTTTGCGAGTGCCATGCCTCGTGCTCAGCGACCCGTTCCCCCACCCGCAGGAGCCGTCAGATGCCACCCCCCACCTTCCGCAGTTCCCGCCTGCCCGCGCTCGGCGCAGCCCTCGCGCTGCTCGCCGCCGGGCTCACCACCATGGTCGGGACCCCCGCCTCGGCGGCCGTGGTCCAGTGCGCGGTCGAGTACTCCACGAATGACTGGGGTTCCGGCTTCACGACCAACGTGAAGATCAGCAATGTCGGTACCGCCGCCGTCACCGGTTGGAGCCTCGGCTACGCCTACACCGGCAACCAGACCCTCTCCGGCACCGGCTGGAACGGGACCTGGAGCCAGAGCGGCAAGAACGTCACCGTCGCCAACCCGGCCTGGAACACCACCATCGCCCCCGGCGGGAACGTCACCGCGGGCGCCCAGTTCGCCTACACCGGCACCAACACCGCACCCACCGCCTTCACCGTCAACGGCACCACCTGCACGGGTGCCCACCAGCCCCCGGTCACCGCGCTCACCAGCCCGGCGCCCGGGTCGGGTTACGCCGCCGGAGCCGCTGTTCCGCTGGCGGCCACCGCGACGGCGAGCGACGGCGCGAGCATCAGCAAGGTGGAGTTCTACGACAACACCACCCTGCTGGCCACCGACACCACCGCGCCGTACGCCTTCAGTTGGACCGGTGCGGCCTCCGGCGGCCACTCGGTCTACGCCAAGGCGTACGACAGCACCGGCGCCGTCGGCGAGTCCGCCCCGTCGGGGATCACCGTCGCGGCCGGGCCCGCCGTCACCGTGACGCCGGTCAGCCTCTCGGTCGCCCAGGGGAAGACCGGCACCTTCGCGGTCAGGCTCTCCGCCCAGCCCACCGCGAACGTCACGGTCACCACGGCCCGTACCTCGGGCAACACCGGACTGACCGTCAGCGGCGGGGCGAGCCTGACCTTCACGCCCGCCAACTGGGCCACCGCGCAGACGGTCACGCTCACCGCCGACGCGACCGGCACCGGCTCGGCGACCTTCACCGCCACGGCCGCCGGCCACACCGCCGCAGCCGTCACGGTGACCGAACTGGCGGCCGGCGCGGGCGTGTACGACGACCGCTTCCTCCAGCTCTACAGCAAGCTGAAGGACCCGGCGAACGGCTACTTCTCGCCCGAGGGCATCCCGTACCACTCGGTCGAGACCCTGCTGGTCGAGGCGCCGGACCACGGCCACCAGACCACCTCGGAGGCGTACAGCTACCTGCTCTGGCTGGAGGCGCAGTACGGTCGGATCAGCAAGGACTGGTCGAAGTTCAACGCGGCGTGGACGCTCATGGAGACCTACATGATCCCCACCCACGCGGATCAGCCGACCAACGGCTCCTACAACGCCGCCAAGCCGGCCACGTACGCTCCGGAGATGCCGCTGCCGAGCGACTACCCGGCGCCGCTGAACACCTCGGTGACGGCCGGTCAGGACCCGATCGCGGCCGAGCTGTCCAGTGCGTACGGCACCAGTGACATCTACGGGATGCACTGGCTGCAGGACGTCGACAACGTCTACGGCTTCGGCAACTCGCCCGGCAAGTGCGAGGCGGGGCCGACCGACACCGGCCCCTCGTACATCAACACCTACCAGCGCGGCTCGCAGGAGTCGGTCTGGGAGACCGTCCCGCAGCCGACCTGCGACAAGTTCGCCTATGGCGGCAGGAACGGCTACCTGGACCTGTTCGTCAAGGACGCCTCGTACGCCAAGCAGTGGAAGTTCACCGACGCGCCCGACGCCGACGCGCGCGCCGTCCAGGCCGCCTACTGGGCGGACACCTGGGCCAAGGCCCAGGGCAACGGCGGCCAGGTGTCGACCACCGTCGCCAAGGCGGGCAAGATGGGCGACTACCTGCGGTACTCGTTCTTCGACAAGTACTTCAAGAAGATCGGCAACTGCGTCGGTCCGTCCACCTGTGCGGCGGGCAGCGGCAAGGACTCCTCGCACTACCTGCTCTCCTGGTACTACGCCTGGGGCGGCGCCTACGACACCTCGGCCGGCTGGGCCTGGCGGATCGGCGACGGCGCCGCGCACGGCGGCTACCAGAACCCGATGGCCGCCTACGCCCTGGTGAACGACCCCGCGCTGGCCCCCAAGTCGGCCACCGGGAAGGCGGACTGGGCCACCAGCCTGACCCGCCAGATGGAGTTCGTGCAGTGGCTCCAGTCCAGCGAGGGCGCGATCGCGGGCGGGGCGACCAACAGCTGGGACGGCAGCTACGCCGCCCCGCCGGCCGGTACCCCGACCTTCTACGGGATGTACTACGACGAGGCGCCGGTCTACCACGACCCGCCGAGCAACCAGTGGTTCGGGTTCCAGACCTGGGGCCTGGAGCGGGTAGCCGAGTACTACTACGCCAGCGGTGACGCCAAGGCCAAGGCCGTGCTGGACAAGTGGGTCACCTGGGCGCTCGGCAAGACCACCTTCAACGCCGACGGCACCTACCGGATCCCGTCCACGCTGGCCTGGAGCGGCAAGCCGGACAGCTGGAACGCCGCCGCACCCGGTGCCAACACCGCCCTGCACGTGAGCGTGGTGGACTACACCGAGGACGTCGGCGTGGCCGGCTCCTACGCCAAGCTGCTCTCCTACTACGCCGCCAAGTCCGGCAACGCGGCCGCGAAGACGGCGGCGCAGAAGCTGCTGGACGGGATGTGGGGCAGCCACCAGGACGCCCTGGGCATCGCGGTGCCGGAGACCCGGACGGACTACATCCGCTTCAAGGATGCCGTCCCGGTGCCCTCCGGCTGGACCGGCACCATGCCCAACGGTGACCCGGTCAACTCCGCGTCGACCTTCCTCTCGATGCGTTCCTTCTACAAGAACGACCCCGCCTTCGCCAAGGTCCAGGCCTACCTGGACGGCGGCCCGGCCCCGGTCTTCACCTACCACCGGTTCTGGGCCCAGGCGGACATCGCGACCGCGATGGCCACCTACGGGGAGCTGTTCGGTTAACTGACGCGGAGTCAGTTCCGGCTGGGTGCACGGCCGATCGGTCGTGCACCCAGCCGTGTGCAGTGGCGCGGACACGCGTGCGGACCTCTTGCGGACGCCGCCCGGGATCACTAGCGTCCCGGGGCAGTTCACGCACCTGCCACCAGCAGGCGCGGGCGGAGACTCGGGAGGGCCAACCCCTATGAGAGTTCCTCGGACAGGCCGGTTCAGATCCGCGGTGGCGGGGCTGGCCCTGGCGGCGGGTGCGCTGACGCTGCCGGTCGGCACCGCGGCCGCGGCGGACACGACCGCCGCGGCGGGCGAGACCGGGCCCCTGCTCAACTATCTGGTCAACACCAAGGCCAATCACGGCCAGGTCAAGCTGGCCGAACGGGCGATCGGCCGGCTCGGCGGCACCGTGGTGCAGTCCTACGAGCAGATCGGCGTGATCATCGCCCGGTCCGACAACCCGGCCTTCGCGGCCTCGCTGCGCGCCTCCCACCAGATCGACTCGGTCGGCGCCAGCCGGACCAGCGCCGTCACGGCCGGCATCGGCGACGACACCGTCGAACTCGCCGAGCCGCCGGTCGGGTTGCTGGCCGCCGGACCGGACGAGCCGCTCCAGGCCGACCAGTGGTCGCTGGGCACCATCGGCGTTCCCGAGGCGCACCGGACCAGCCTCGGCAGCCGCCGGGTGGTGGTCGGCGTGCTCGACTCCGGCATCGACGGCACCCACGAGGACCTCGCCGCCAACATCGACGCCGGACAGTCGGTCTCCTGCATCGACAGCGGGAAGCCGAACACCGACTGGGCGGCCTGGCAGCCCACCAGCAGCGACCACGGCACCCATGTCGCGGGCACCATCGCCGCCGCCAAGAACGGCAAGGGCGTGCTCGGCGTGGCCCCGAACGTCCGGCTCGCGGCGGTGAAGGTGGTCGACAACGGCGGCTTCATCTTCCCGGAGTACGCGGTCTGCGGCTTCGTCTGGGCCGGTGAGCACCACTTCCAGGTCACCAACAACAGCTACTACGTGGACCCTTGGCTGTTCAACTGCGCGAACGACCCGGACCAGGCGGCCATCCTCACCGCGGTCAAGCGGGCGGTGGCCTTCGCCGGCCGCAACGGCGTGCTGAGCGTCGCGGCGGCGGGCAACGAGAACATCGACCTGGCCCACAAGACCACCGACAGCAGCAGCCCCGACGACACGGTGCCGCTGCCCCGGCCGGTGGACAGCAGCTGCCTGAGCCTGCCGACCGAGCTGCCGGACGTGGTGAACGTGGCCTCGGTCGGTGTGAACGGGGACAAGTCCTTCTTCTCCAGCTACGGCCAGGGCAAGATCACGGTGGCCGCTCCCGGCGGTGACTCCCGGTACCAGATCCCGAACACCCCGGCGAAGAACGGCCGGATCCTCTCCACCGTCCGGGGCAGCAAGTACGGCTACATGCAGGGGACTTCGATGGCCTCCCCGCACGCGGCCGGGGTCGCGGCCCTGCTCGCCTCCAGCCACCCGTGGGCCGGGCCCGAGCAGCTCCGGCGGCTGCTGACCAACGAGGCGGACGAGCACGCCTGCCCGGCGGTCTTCGATCCGAGCGGCGACGGCGCCTGGAAGGCGGTCTGCGAGGGCGGCACCGGGCGGAACGGCTTCTACGGCGCCGGCATCGTCGACGCGGCGGCCGCGGTGCAGTGGTGGCGCTGGTGAACTGACTTACGGCCGAACCGTGTTGAGCAGCCGGCCCGGGCGTTCGCGCTCGGGCCGGCTCAGCGGGTCTGCGGCCAGCCGGACAGGTCCGGCACCTCCTGGAGCCAGGCCGGGCGGCCCGCCCGGGTGGCGGCCGCCCGTTCGGCGGCGGTCCGCCGGAGCTGCTCGGGCGTGGCGAAGCCGTCGGGCAGCCAGGCGGCCGACTCGGCCGCGCGGGCGGCGAGTTGGGTGACGTACGCCTCGCGGAGCTGCTCCACCGAGTCGAAGCCCGGCTCGTCGCCGAGCCACTCCTCGGGCACCAGGGCGACCACCTCGCGGAGCAGCCCGGCGGTGACCTGCGGGGCCAGCTCGGCGTCGGCGGCCCGGACGTCCGGGTGATGGCTGCCGAGCGCGTGGTCGCTGAGGTCGTACCGCTTGAGCAGCGAGGCCGCCGCGCCGGACCAGCGGTGGTGGAAGACCAGCCCGGCGCCGTTGTCGATCAGCCAGAGCCGCCCGTGCCAGACCATCAGATTGGGGTTGCGGCAGCTGCGGTCGACGTTGCCGGTGAGGGCGTCCAGCCAGACCACCCGGCCGGCCTCGACCGGGTCGACCTCGATCATCCCGGGCTCGAAGTCCCGGGCGCCCGGCAGGTAGTCCATGCCCAGGTTGCGCCCGGCACTGCCGCGCAGGATGTCCTGGATCTCCGGGTCCGGCTCGTGCGCGGCCACTTCGGGGTCGAAGTCGACCAGGACCAGCTGCGGCACCCGCAGGCCGAGCCGCCGGGCCAGCTCGCCGACGACCACCTCGGCGATCAGCGCCTTGTGGCCCTGGGCGGCGCCGCTGAACTTCACCACGTAGGTGCCCAGGTCGTCGGTCTCGACGATGCCGGGCACGGAGCCACCGGCCCGGAGCGGGTCCAGATAGCGGAGAGCGGTCACCTCGGTCAGCACACCGGCCAGCCTAACCCGGGGACCGCTGTGGTTGGCTTGGATCAATCCGCAGTACCGGAGCAGTCAGAGGAGTACGGATCATGGGACAGGTGTACGCCACCACCGAGCGCAACTACCCGGCCACCCCCGAGCGGGTGTTCGAGGCGCTGGCCGACTACGCGGTGACCCGGCCGAAGCTGCTGCCGGCGCAGTACAGCGAGTACGAGGTGCGCGAGGGCGGCACCGGGGCCGGGACGCTGGTGCACTGGCGGCTCCAGGCCACCGAGAAGCGAGTCCGGGACTGCCTCTTCTCGGTGTCCGAGCCGGGCACCCGGACGCTGATGGAGACGGACGCCAACTCCTCGATGGTGATCACCTGGACCGTGGTCGGGGCGGGCACCGGCAGCAAGGTCACCGTGCAGGCGAGCTGGAAGGGCGCCACCGGGATCGGCGGCTTCTTCGAGCGGACCTTCGCGCCCAAGGGGCTGAACCGGATCCACGACCAGGTGCTGGTCGCGCTGGCGACCGAAGTGGCCTGATTTCTCGAACGAGTGGTTCTGATCCCCGGTCCGGGTGACTGGGGCGTCACGGAGCGTGCCGGTCAACCTAGGCTCGCAGCCGTGCATATGACGATCCTTCATGTTTCCCAGCCCGTTGACGGTGGCGTTGCCCGGGTCGTGGTCGACCTGGTGCGGGGGCAGCGCGAGGCGGGCTGCCGGGTGCTGGTGGCCTGCCCCGCCGAGGGGCGGCTCGCGCAGGAGGCGGCCGCGGCCGGGGCCCTGGTGCTGGACTGGCAGGCGGGCCGCGCGCCGGGCCCGGGAACGCCGGGGGAGGCGTGGCGGCTGCGCCGGATCGTCCGCGGTGCCAACCCGGACGTGCTGCACCTGCACAGCGCCAAGGCGGGACTGGCGGGCCGGCTGGCCGTCCGGGGGGCCGTCCCGACCGTGTTCCAGCCGCACGCCTGGTCGTTCGCCGCTGTGGAGGGTCCGGTGGCGGCGGCCAGCCTGCGCTGGGAGCGGTACGCGACCCGGTGGGCCAGGGCGGTGCTCTGCGTCAGTGAGCAGGAGCGGCAGGACGGGGAGCGGGCCGGGCTGACGGCCCGTTGGCAGGTGATCCCGAACGGGGTGGACCTGCGGCACCACGCGCCCGCCGACTCGGCGGCCCGCCGGGCCGCCCGGATGTCGCTCGGCCTCGACCTGGACGACCCGCTCGCGGTCTGCGTCGGACGGCTCTGCCGGCAGAAGGGCCAGGACGTGCTGCTCGACGCCTGGCCGGCCGTGGCCGAGCGGCTGCCGGCGGCCCGGCTGGCGCTGGTCGGCGGCGGTCCGGACGCCACCGCGCTGGCCGACCGGGTGCGCGACCTCCCCGACCCGGCCCGGGTCCGGCTGGCGGGGGACGTCACCGACCCCCGGCCCTGGCTGGCCGCCGCCGACCTGGTGGTGCTGCCCTCGCGCTGGGAGGGGATGGCGCTGGCGCCGCTGGAGGCGATGGCCACCGCCCGTCCGGTGCTGCTCTCGGACGTGCCCGGTGCACGGGAGTGCCTGCCGCCGGAGCTGATCGGGACCGGTCTGGTCGAGCCGGAGAATCCGACCGAACTCGCACGTCTGATCGTGCGGGCGCTGAAAGATCCGATCGAGTGCGAACGGATCGGACTGCTCGCCCGGGAACGAATGTCCGATCATCACGATGTCCGAGGGGTGGTGCGCCAGGTGGAGGCGCTCTATCGAAACGTTCTTCGAGATGCCGTCCCCGGCCCCCGCGCGGCAGTGCGCCGCGATACCCGTGTCCCGGGGCGGTCCTGATCGTTTCTCAGACCGTGAATGCTCGCCGCGAAGGTGCTGCCGTGTTCGCATCTCGACCGGGTGACCCGAGGATTCAAAGTCCGAAAGTCTGATTAATGGGCGGGTGGAATGAAATGGCAAGTCAACTTCCTGCAATCAAGCCAGCGTTCGGTATTGTCTGATTTTGCCTGCTTCGTTGTCATTTCTGGGTGCGGTTCTCGGAAATGCCCGAATGCCGCCCTTGGCAGCAGGTGCTACCTGGACCGCATCCGTCGGCCGGGATTTACTCGTCGGTCCGACTCCGGGTCCGGGTGTCCCGTCAAGGCGGGTACACAGCAGGGGAGTTCGTGCGCTGATGACCATTGACCACGAGAGTGTGCCACGGCCGGGCCAGCCCCTGCCGCCCTCCCGCAGGGTCACCACCGAGCTCCTCGACCGGCGCCCGCCGCGCCGTCCGGTGCCGGCCAGGTCCGCTCCGGCGCTCGGGCGCCACCGCCGACCGTTCCGGTCCCGGCTGGCCCGCCCGCTGGGGCTGCTGGCCGCCGACGGGGTCGCGGTGTACGCCGCGACCGTGCTCACCGCCACCGACCCGGAGCGACCACTGCTCGGGGCCGCCGCCGTCCTGCCACTGCTGCTCCCGCTCAACCTGGCCGGCGGGCTGTACCGCAACCGGCTCACCCTCTCCGCCCTGGACGAGTTCCCCGCCCTGGCCGCCCGCGCCGCCGTCGCGACGGCCTTCGCGGTGACCCTCTCCGCCTGCCTGGACGGCTGGCCGGACAGTGGCCCGGCCACCCCGCTGCGGCTGCTCGGCCTGGTGGCCGCACTGCTGCTGATCGCCGCCACCGGCCGGGCCTTCGTCTACCACCTGGTCCGCAAGGCCCGCCGCCGCCGGCCCCGGCCCGCCCTGGTGCTCGGCGCCGGGCAGCTGGGTCAGCAGGTGGCCGCCGCCCTGACCGAGCGGCGGGAGTACGGGCTGCGCCCGGTCGGCTTCCTCGACCCCGATCCGGTGCTGCTCGCCGAGGACACCAAGCTCCCGGTGCTGGGCGGCCGCGAGATGCTGGAGCGGGCGATCCGCCGCCACCGGGTGCACCACGTGGTGGCCACCGAAGGCGCCACCGACGAGGCCGAGACCGCCGCCGCGCTGCGCGAGGCCGCCCGGCTGGGCTGCCAGGTCTGGCTGGTCCCGGCCCTGCGCGAGTACGGCGCGGTGGCCGCGAAGGACCGGGGGGACCACCTCTGGGGCTTCCCCTGCCTCCAGCTCGACCGCCCCGCGATGCGTCGCCACCCCTGGATCGCCAAGCGGGCCCTCGACATCACCGCCGCCCTGTTCGGCCTGCTGCTGGTCGCCCCGCTGCTCGCGGTCTGCGCGATCGCGGTCCGGCTGGACACCGGCCCCGGCGTGCTCTTCCGCCAGCAGCGCACCGGGCTGGACGGCCGGGTCTTCACCCTGCTGAAGTTCCGCACCCTGCGCCCGGCCAACGAGCACGAGTCGGCCACCCACTGGAACATCGCCCAGGACCACCGGATGAGCCGGGTCGGCCACTTCCTCCGGCACAGCTCGCTGGACGAGCTCCCGCAGCTGTGGAACGTGCTCCGCGGCGACATGAGCCTGGTCGGCCCCCGGCCCGAACGCCCGTACTTCGTCATGCGGTTCAGCCAGGCGTACCCCGAGTACGCCGACCGGCACCGGGTCCCGGTCGGCCTGACCGGCCTGGCCCAGGCCAACGGCCTGCGCGGGGACACCTCGATCGAGGACCGGGCCCGGTTCGACAACCGCTACATCGAGAGCTGGAGCCTGTGGCTCGACGTGAAGCTGCTGTTCCGCACCGCCGCCCTGATGCTGCATCCGGACGGGAGCTGAACCGGTGGCCCTGACCCTCCCTCAGGGGCTGGTGTTACCCCGCAGGTTCGCCGCCCGCCCCAGTCTGCTGGCCGCCGCCACCGTGCTGCTGGTCTGCGTGCCGACCGGGGACAAGGACGTCACCGCGGCCGTGCACGTCACCGCCGCCGACCTGGCCTCGCTGGCGCTGGTCGCCACCATGGGCGCGGGCCTGCTGCGCGGCCGGCTGCCGGCCCTGAACCGCACCGTCTGCGTGCTGTTCGGGGCGGTGGTCTGCTCGGCCGGGGTGGCCACCGTGCACTCGATCGACCCGTTCGCCAGCGTCACCGGCTTCGTCCGGCTGGTCCAGGTCTTCGTGCTGGTGCCCGCCGCCGTGCTCTGCTCGCTCCGGGACCGGCGGGACCAGCAACTCGTGCTCGGCTCCCTGGTGCTGGCCGCCCTGGTGCAGGGCGTGGTCGGTGCCAAGCAGTTCCTGACCGGGACGGGCGCCTCGTACACCGGGCAGCCGATCCGGGCCATCGGCACCTTCGGGGCGCTGGACATCATGGCGATGTCCACCGTGGTCTGCTTCGGGCTGCTGGCCGCCCTGGCCCTGGCCCTGGGGGAGCGCGGCCCCGGCGGCAACCGCCGCCTGCGGATCGGCTGCTGGGCCGCCGCCGGCTTCCTGGTCTTCCCGCTCGCGGTCTCCTTCAGCCGGGGCAGCTGGATCGCCTGCGCGGCCGCCGCCGCCGTGGTCCTGCTCCGGGCCGACGCCCGACTGGCGCTCCGGGGCGCGGTGCTGACCGCCGCCGCCGCGGTGGTGCTGGTCGGCGGTCTCGGCCTCGGCGGCTCCGGGGTCACCAGCAGGCTCTCCAGCATCGGCGCCGTCTCCGACACCCCCGACCAGTCGGTGACCGACCGCTACGACCTCTGGGGCACCGCGGGCCGGATCTGGCAGGACCACCCGATCGCCGGGGCCGGACCCAAGGCGTTCCAGCAACTCCGGGACAGCCACGCCCCGTTGCGGCTCTCCTCGGGCAGCGACGCGGCCGACTCGCAGATCGGCTTCACCCGCGAGCCGCTGCTCTCGCCGCACAACATGTACTTCCTGGTGCTGAGCGAGCAGGGCCTGATCGGCGTCCTCGCCTATCTCGCGCTCTTCCTCACCCTGCTGGTCAACTGCCTGATGCGAGTGGGTGGTTCGGCCCCGGAGGGGCTGCCGCCGCTGCCCGGCACCGCCCGCAGTCCCACGGTCGACGGCCCCCGGCTGGCGGCCCTCGGGCTGCTGGTCTGGGTGCTGGTGGACTTCCTGTACGCGGACATCGGGGGGACCACCACGGTGCTCACCTCGGTGATCCTCGGCCTTGCCGCCCGTACGGCGCTGCCTGGCCCGAACGCCGGTGAGGCAACCCAGACATGAGCACGGACCAGCACGTCGCCGTCGCCGAGCCGGCCGCACCGCCGGGCGCCCCGGCGCCCCGGCGCGACTTCCTCGCCAAGGCCTTCGGGGTCACCGCCCTGCTCACCGCGGCCGGGTCGGCCTTCGGCCTGCTGCGCGACCTCCTGCTGGCCCGGTACTTCGGGGCCAACCAGGGCACCGACGCCTTCCTGGTGGCCTGGACCGTGCCGGAGACCGCCGCGCCGCTGCTGATCGAGGACGCGATGGCGTTCCTGATGGTCCCGGCGTTCAGCCTGGCCCTGGTGCTGCGCGAGGAGAACCCCAAGGGCCCCGACCCGGTCCGGCAGCTGGTCCGGGCCACCCTGCCCTGGCTGCTGCTGACGCTGTGCAGCCTCTCGGTGGCGACCCTGGTCGGGGCCCCGCAGCTGGTCCGCTTCCTGGCCCCCGGCCTGGTCGACCCCGAACTGGCCGTCACCTGCACCCGGATCACCGCGCTCACCATCCTGCCGTTCGGCGTGGCGGGCTACCTGGGCAGCGCGCTGCGGGCGCACCACAGCTTCACCGCCCCGGCCGGCATCTACGTCGCGTACAACCTGGCCATCCTCGGTGTGCTGCTGGTCGGCCACACCGCCTGGGGCGTCCGCTCGGCCGCGATCGGCGTCGCCTTCGGCAGCCTGCTGATGGCGGGGGTGCTGATCGGCCCGTTCCTGCGCCGGATCAGGGTCGGCCTGCGGGCGGGCCGCCGCCGGCCCCGCAAGTCCCGCCGGGGCGCGGCCGGCCTGGTGCTGATCCCGCTGGCCATACTGCCGGTCGCGGGCTTCACCCTCACCCGGCAGTCCCAGGTCTTCATCGAGCGCCACCTCGGCTCCGGGCTGCCGCCGGGCACCATCTCGCACCTGAACTACGCGGCCAAGGTCTCCCAACTCGCCATGACCGCCGCCATCCTGATCTGCACCGTCACCTTCCCCCTGGTCGCCCGCGCACTCGCCGCGGGCGACCTCAAGACGGCCCGGGACCGGGTGGAGAAGGACATCGGCCAGGCCACCGCGCTGGTCCTGGTCGGCACCGCGTTCCTGATGGCCTGTGCGCCCTCGGTGGTGGCCCTGCTGTTCGAGCGCGGCGCCTTCACCGCCCACGACACCGCCGCCACCGCCGCCGTGATCCGGGTCTACAGCTTCGGCCTCCCCGCCCAGGCGCTGATCGGCGTGATGGTCCGGCCGTACTTCTCGGTCCGCCCGGTGGTCCGCCGGGCGGACGAGGACCCCCGCAGCTTCCGGGTGACCAGGCTGGACTGGTACCCGGTCGGGGCGATGGCCCTCGGCCTGGTGGTCACCGTCACGGTCGGCCTCGCCGCCACCCCGCACTACGGCGGCCTCGGCCTGGCGGCCGGGAACGCCGCCGGGATCACCACCACCGCCGCGCTGCTGCTGCGCGGCCTGCTGCTGCGCGGGATCGCGCTCCGGGTGCCGAAGGTGATCACCGGTCAGTCCCGGCTGCTGGCCGCCGCGGTGGGCGCCGCCGCGGTCGGCTACCTGGCCGACGGGCTGACCCGGAACCCGCTGCTGGCCACCCTGGTCGGCGGTCTGACGGTGCTGACCGTCTTCGCCGCCCTCGGCACCGCCTTCGGCGCGGCCGAGGTCAGGGAGCCGCTGCTGGGCTGCGTCGGGCGGTTCGGCCCCGGCCTGCTCCGCCGCGCCGCGGCGGCCGCCCCCGCCGAGGCCGCCGCCCCGCCCCCCACCCCGCCCGCCCCCGGGCTCCCCCGGCACCAACGGCCAGTCGAACTGGAACGACCTGGACAAGGCGCTGATCCCGACCGCCGACGAGCAGCAGCGGCTGCTGGCGAAC